>CALIZF010000033.1 GCA_938028765.1 uncultured Paracoccaceae bacterium | reverse complement strand
CCTGGCTCGCCGCGCGGCTGCGCGCCGCGGCGCCCGCACTCGGCGTGACGGCGGGGCTTGCGACAGCCGGGATCGCCGGTCTCGCCATCGGGCTGGCTGACCCGGCCCCGGTGGCGGCAATCGGCGCGCGGCTTGGCCTGGCGGTCGAGCCGGTCGCGCTTTTCCCCGAGGGCGAGGCCTTCGCCCTGCTCGAGGCGGAGGGCGCGCCATGACCGGGTGGACGCGGGCCCTGCTGATCGGCTCGCTGGCGCTGAACCTCGCCGTCGCCGGGGTTGTCGCCGGCGCGTTCCTGCGCAGCCGCATGGGCGACCACCCGCCGCCCCCGAGGGCCGCGCTGCTCGACCCCGCGTTCGGCGCCTGGGGGCCGGCCCTGTCGCGCGAGGATCGCGCCGCGCTGCGCGCGGCCTTTTCGGCCGAACGCGGGCGGGTGGCCGAGGGGCTGCGGGCCGAACGCGCCGACCGGGCCGAACTGCTGGCGGTGCTGCGCGCCGATCCCTTCGATCCAGCCGCCCTCGACGCGGTGACCGCGCGGCTCTCGGCGCGGATGCGCGAACGGTTCGAGATCGGCCAGCGGCTGGTGCGGGACCGGATCTTGGCCATGACCCCGGACGAGCGCCGGGCCTTCGCCGACCGGCTCGAGGCCGCTGCCGCAAAGGGCAGCAAGCGCGACGGGCCGCGGCCAGGCGGCTGATCCGCGCCCCGGCAGCAGGCCAGGGTCGGGCGGTGGCGCGGCGGGTGAGGGCGCGCATCGGCGGGGCTTGTCGAGGGTGGGACCGGCCCGGCGCGGACGCGACGGGAGCATACCGGCCCGCGGGCCGCAGGGCCGGGCGCGTTGCACCGGGTCTGCGGTCGCGCGACCGGTCACGCCGCGCAGGTGCCCACCGTCACCTGGTTGCGCCCCTCGGCCTTGGCGGTCAGCAGCGCGCGGTCGGCGGCTGCGGTCAACGCCGCGGGATCGCCGCCCGCCGACACCGCGACCCCGACCGAGACCGTCACCGCCACCGCGCCGCCGAGGGGCAGGGCCACCGGCGCGGACGCAACGCCGGTGCGGATGGCCTGCGCGGCCGCACGCGCCCCAGCGGCGTCTGCCGGGGCGAAGGCCACCAGGAATTCCTCCCCCCCGATCCGGGCGACAAGGGCATCCGGCGGGGCGTGGGCGCGCAGGCGACGGGCCACTTCGGCCAGAACCGCATCGCCGGCGGCGTGGCCGTGGCCGTCGTTGACGGCCTTGAAGCGGTCGATGTCGATCACCAGGGCCGCGCAGGGCTGCCCCGCGGCGGCCATGCAGGCCAGTGCCGGCAGGGCATGGCGGCGGTTGTGAAGGCCGGTCAGCGGATCGAGCGTCGCAAGCTCGAGGCCGCGCCGCACGGCGGCGCGCTGCGCATCGCGCGCCCGCTTGCGCGTCACCAGCACGGACAGGCGGGCGGCGGCTTCAGCTGCATCGAACCCGTCGGGCAGCACGTCGCCCGCGCCGAGGTCCAGCGCCATCGCGGCCTCGTCCCCGGCCGCATCGGGCAGCACGAGGCAGAAGGCGGCCTGCCCCGTCGCGGGCCGCGACCGGAGGTCGGCCAGCAGCGGCAGCGCGCCCTGCCCGCCCAGCAGGAAAAGATCGGGCGCCGCCCCGGCCGCCAGCGCCGCATCGCGCGAGGCCAGCGCGACCCGCGCCGCAAGGTGCGGTGCAAGCGCCGCGCGCCAGCGCAGCGCCGCCTCGACCCGGTCGGTCACCATCGCCAGCAGCGGGGGCGGTGCCGGCGCGGGCGCGGCCGGACCGTCCGACAGGCCCGCAGGCAGCGCGCGCGCCGCAGCCGACCCGGCGCGGTCCCGCAGCAGGCCGCGGATGCGTGCCAGCATCAGCGCATCGTCCGCAGGCCGGTCGAGGAACCCGTCCGCACCGGCTGCAAGCGCCGCAAGGCGAAGCCTGCGGTCGGCGGCGGCGCCCGAGACCAGCACCGGCAGGTCGGCCGTGACGGGATCGGCCCGCAGGCGGCGCAGCAGCGCCAGCCCGTCGGTGTCGGGCAGGCGGGTGTCCAGCAGCATCAGGTCGGGCGGCGCCGCCCGGACGGCGCGCAGCGCCTCGGCACCCGTGGCAGCCTGGGAGACGGCATAGCAGGCGGCCGACAGCCGCGCCTTTAGGACGATCCGGTTGGTCGCCATGCCGTCCACGATCAGGATCGTCCCGGACATCGCGGTGCGGCGCCTCTCTTGGTTTCGGGTGCAGCCAGTTGCAGGCGGAGTGGTTAAGAATTCCTTTCACGCCGGAGGCATGATAACGCGGCCACAACCGGGAGGAGGGCGATGCGCAAGGATCCGCGCGCCGAGGTGGTAGGATTGCAGGCGCTGGCTTGGGTGGCAGCCGACGAGGGGCGGCTCGCCGCCTTCCTTGCCGCGACGGGGGCCGACATCGGCGCGCTGCGGGCGCGCGCCGCCGACCCGGCGCTTCTGGCCGCCGTGCTCGATTTCGTGCTGCAGGACGACCGGACGGTGCTGGCCTTCGCCGCGGCGCACGACCTGCCGCCGCAAGCGGCGGCGGCCGCCCGCGCTGCCCTTCCGGGGGGCGATCTGCCGCACTGGACGTGAAAGGGCAAGGCGGCCCGGTTGCCGGGATGCCGCCGTCCGGGCATCTGTGGCGCGACGGGCGGGTAAGGGGGGGGGCGGCCCATGATCGAGGGCATCATCTTCGACAAGGACGGCACGCTGTTCGATTTCCGCCGGACCTGGGCAGGCTGGGCCGCGCGCCTGCTGGCCGAGATCGGCGGGCCTGACCCCGCCCTGCCCCACCGACTTGCCGCCGCGATCGGCTTCGACCTCGACGGGCTCGACTTCGCGCCGGACAGCCCGGTGATCGCCGGAACGGCGGACGAGATCGCGGGGCATCTCCTGCCGCACCTGCCGGGGGTCGATCCGGCCCGGCTGCTCGAGCGGATGAACCGTCTCGCGGCGGGGGCCGACCTGGTCGAGGCGGTGCCGCTCAGGGCCTGCCTGTCGCGCCTGCGCGCGCGCGGCCTGCGGATCGGGCTTGCGACCAACGACGCCGCGGGGCCGGCCGAGGCGCACCTTGCGGCGGCCGGAGTGCGGGATCTGTTCGACTTCGTCGCGGGCTATGATTCCGGCTGGGGGGCGAAGCCGGCGCCGGGCCCCCTTCTGGCGTTCGCCCGGGCCACCGGGCTCGACCCCGCCCGCGTGGCGATGGTCGGCGACAGCCTGCATGATCTGCACGCGGGCCGGGCGGCCGGGATGATCCCCGTCGCGGTGCTGACGGGCATCGCCGGGGCGGCCGAGCTCGGCCCCTATGCCGCGGCCGTCCTGCCCGACATCGGCGGGCTGGAGGCCTGGATCGACGGCCCCGCCGACGCCTGAGACGAAAAACGACACCGCCTTGTCGCGGCCCGCGCCGCACCGCCGCGGCCGTCGCGGGATGCTGCGGCGCGAACGGGGCGGGGGCGACGATGACCGAGGATGCGGGCTCAAAGCGCAGGCCGGGGGCGCGCGGCGGCGGGCGGGCGGGCCACCAGCGCCGCGCCGGCAGCCATGCGATCGAGCAGATGCCCTGGCGCATCCCCCAGAATCCCGACCGCCCAACCGAACCGCTGGACGAGGCCGGCGTCCGGGCGATCCACACGGGCGCGATGCGCATCCTGTCCGAGATCGGCATCGAGTTCCTGAACCCCGAGGCGGTCGGCCACCTGAAGGCCGCAGGCTGCATCGTGGACGGCACCAACGTGCGGATGGACGAGGCCTTCGTGATGGAGATGGTCCGCCGCGCCCCGGCAGAGTTCGCCATCACGCCGCGCAACCCCGACCGGGCCATCGCCCTCGGCGGTCGGAACATGGTGTTCGTCAACGTCAGCTCGCCACCGAACGCCTGGGATCTGGCGCGCGGAAAGCGTCCCGGCGATTTCGAGACCTTCCGCGAGTTCGTCAAGCTGACGCAGTATTTCAACTGCATCCACGTCGCGGGCGGCTATCCTGTGGAACCCGTGGACATCCACCCGTCCGTCCGCCACCTCGACTGCCTCTACGAGAAGCTGACGCTGACCGACAAGGTGGTGCACGCCTACAGCCTCGGCCGCGAACGGGTCGAGGACGTGATGGAGATGGTGCGCATCGCCGCAGGCCTGACCCATGAGGAATTCGACGCGGCACCGCGGATGTACACGAACATCAATTCGGTCAGCCCGCTCAAGCACGACTTTCCCATGCTCGACGGCGCGATGCGGCTGGCGCGGCGCGGGCAGCCGGTGATCGTCACGCCCTTCACGCTGGCCGGGGCGATGGCGCCGGTCACGATGGCGGGCGCGGTGGCGCTGTCGGTGGCCGAAGGACTGGCGGCGATCGCGCTTCTCGAGTGGATCGCCCCCGGCTGTCCGGTGGCGCTCGGCACCTTCACGTCGAACGTGGACATGAAGTCGGGCGCGCCCGCGTTCGGCACGCCGGAATATGTGCGCGCCACCCAGATGACGGGTCAGCTTGCGCGGCTCTACGGTATCCCGCTGCGGTCGTCGGGCGTCTGCGCGGGCAACGTCCCCGACGCGCAGGCGATGTGGGAGACGATGAATTCGCTCTGGGCGGCCGTCACCAGCGGGACGCATCTCGTCTATCACGCCGCGGGCTGGCTGGAAGGCGGGCTGATCGCCAGCCCCGAGAAGTTCGTGATGGACTGCGAGGTGCTGCAGATGTTCCAGCGCTACTGCGAGGCGGCGACATGGGCCACCACGCCCGAAGACATCGCGCTGGATGCAATCCGCGAGGTGGGGGCAGGCGGGCACTTCTTCGGCTGCCGCCATACGCAGGACCGCTATTCGACCGCCTTCTATGCCCCCTTTGTCTCGGACTGGCGCAACTACGAGGCGTGGTCGGCCGACGGGGCGATCTGGACGGCAGAACGCGCGCACCGGATCTACAAGGCGATCCTTGCGGAATTCGAACCGCCGCCGATGGACGAGGGCCGGCGCGCCGAACTGGCCGACTTCGTCGCCCGCCGGAAAGCGGAAGGCGGCGCGCCGACGGACTTTTAGGCGTTCCGGCGCGGACACGAGAGCACGCAGGATGCCGTCGGACGCACGGCCCGGCCGCGACGGCTGCGCCCCTTCGCATCCGGGGACGCCGCGACGGTAAGGGGGGACGACACGGGCCGCAGCGGCGGGAGCGACCGACACGCGCGTGCCCGGGGGGCGGCCGACCGGGGACGACGACCGGGCCCTCGGGCCTGATCTCGCCGCGCGGCACACACTCGGCTGTGACCGCCGCCGCTGCCCGCCCGGCCTTGGCAAACCGTTAACCGGGCACCGATACTGTCGCCGCAGCGGCTGATGGCGGGTTTGCGATGCACGGGCTGGTGAACAGGGCGATCCAGTGTTTCCTGCGCGACACCTACGGCGACGCAGTCTGGCAGACCGTCGCCGCCGCCGCCGACGCCCCACGCGAGGGGTTCGAGGCGATGCTGCGCTACCCTCCGGCGACGACCGAGGCGTTGCTGGATGCCGCCGCGGCGGCGCTGGACCGGTCGCGCGACAGCATTCTCGAGGATCTCGGTACCTACCTCGTGTCGCACCCCAACAACGCGGCGCTGCGGCGGCTCTTGCGGTTCGGCGGCGTGAGCTTCGCCGACTTCCTGCACTCGCTGGAGGATCTGCCGGGCCGGGCGCGGCTGGCCGTCCCGGACCTGAACGTGCCCGTGTTCGAGCTGGAGGACCGCGGCGACACTCTGCACCTGACCTGCCGCGGCGGCAGCCCCGGCGCTGGACTGGTCCTCCTGGGCCTCCTGCGTGCCCTGGCCGACGATTACGGCGCGCTGGCGCTGATCGACCACGCCGGGGACGACGAGGGCGGCGACATCATCACGATCCGCCTGCTCGACCAGAGCCACGGCGAAGCGCGTCGCTTCGCGCTCGCCCCGACCGCATAGGGCATGGCGATGGACGGTCCGGGCGACGTGTTTCCGCTGCTGATCGGGCAGTCCGCTCTGGACCGCCTGATGCCCATGCACGTCCGGCTGGCCCCCAACGGCGTCATCGCCGCGGCCGGTCCCACCGTGCGGAAGGTCGCGGGGCCGATCGTCGGCCGGCCGTTCTTCGAGGTGTTCCAGATCCGCCGCCCCGCCGGCATCGGCGACATGCGGGCGCTCTGCGCCACCTCGGGCGAGCGCATCCGGCTTGCCCTGGCCGCACCGCCCTGCACCGCCTTGCGCGGCTTCGCCGTGCCGGTCGGCGCCGACGGGGGCGCGATCGTCAAGCTGTCGTTCGGGATCGGGCTGGCGGATGCCGTGCGGGACCATGGCCTGACCGATTCGGACTTCGCCCCGACCGACCTTGCGGTGGAGATGCTGTATCTGATCGAAGCAAAGGGCCTTGTCGCGGACGAACTGACACGCCTGACCGAGCGCCTGCAGGGCGCCCGCGATGCGGCGGAGCGGCAGGCGATGACCGATACGCTGACCGGCCTCTTCAACCGCCGCGCGCTAGAGGCGTCGCTGGACCGGCTGATCGCCGCACGGCGGCCCTTCGCGCTGATGCATATCGACCTCGACCGGTTCAAGGAGGTGAACGACACCCTTGGTCACGCCGCGGGCGACCATGTGCTGACCGAGGCCGCACGCATCATGCTGGCCGGCACCCGCGGCGGCGACACGGTGGCGCGGATCGGCGGGGACGAGTTCGTGATCCTGCTTCCCGGCCTGACCGACGCGGGGGCGGTCGAACGCATCGCCGAGCGGATCATCGCCCGCCTCGAACTGCCGATCACCTTCGGGGAGCATACCTGCCGCATCTCGGCCTCGGCCGGGATCGTGATGTCAACGGCCTATGCCGACCCCGAAGCCGACCGCCTGCTGTCCGACGCGGACCGCGCGCTCTACGCCAGCAAGCACGGCGGGCGGGGGCGCGCGACCCTGGGGTAGAGCCGACCGGTCGTGTCGCTCTTGCCGGCCAGAGGCCGCTTCGGGGCGCTGCGGCCCTTGCCCGGCGAGGCATCGATCCCGCCGACCCGGCGCGACCCATGCGGCCAGCGGGCCGACCCGTGCCGCCATCCGCAAGACCCGGGCCTGGGCGAGCCACAGCGCAGCGCCGGCGGCGGCCGAAGGTCCGGCGCGGTCCCGCCCCGGCCCGGACAGGCCACACCCGCCGCAACGCGCCGCCGGCGGCCCGACCACGGCGGCAGAACGGATCGGGCGCTGGTCCTGAGGGGACCGGCCTCGATCCGGGCCGCGCGGGGGCTCGGCCGGCACTGTTCCGGGGCAAAAACACGTTTGCGGCTCGATCCGAGCCGCGCGGGGGCTGGGCTAAGCACGCTGATTTCGGCCCCGCCCGGCCACCGGGTTCCGGCCCCGCGCAGGGGCCCTCGGACAAGCCCGGCGGCGCGGCTCTGCCCGCGTCCGACATGCCGCACCCGGATCCACACGACCGAGTCAGCCGGAGGAAGGGCAGCTCCGACCTCGGCCGGATCGCTGCACGCAGCGCGGACCGCCGCGGGCGCGTCTGGCGCTGACCCTGTCGTGCGGACAGACGCGGGCCCGGTCCGGCCAGCGCGTGCACCGCTGCGCCGTCCGCCCGGATCCTGCGTCAGGCCAGCGTCCGCTCGACCGTCTGCCGCTCGAAGATCTCGATGACGTCGCCTTCGCGGATGTCGTCGTAGTTCTCGAACGCCATCCCGCATTCCTGGCCCGACTGCACTTCCTTGACCTCGTCCTTGAAGCGCTTGAGCGTCTTGAGCGTGCCTTCGTGGATCACCGTGTTGTCGCGCAGGAGGCGCACGCCCGCCGACCGGCGCGCGACGCCCTCGGTGACGAGGCATCCCGCCACCTTGCCCACCCCCGAGACCTTGAACACCTGAAGGATCCGCGCATAGCCGATGAAGGCCTCGCGCGTTTCCGCCTTCAGAAGGCCCGAGGCGGCCGCCTTGATGTCGTCCACGAGGTCGTAGATGATCGAGTAATAGCGGATCTCGACGCCTTTCTGCTGCGCCGTCTGGCGCGCGCTGGCGTTGGCGCGGACGTTGAACCCGATGATCAAGGCCTTCGACGCCTCGGCCAGACCCACGTCCGTGTCGGTGATCGCGCCGACGCCCGAATGCAGGATGCGAACCCGAACCTCGTCGTTGCCAACCTTTTCGAGCGCCTGCACGATCGCCTCGGCCGAGCCCTGCACGTCGGCCTTGACCACCACTGGCAGTTCGGCGGTGTTCTTGTCGGCCTTGGCGCGCGCCATCAGCTGTTCCAGCGTCGTCGCGGCGCCGGCCGCTGCGCGTTTGTCGCGGGCAAGCTGTTCGCGGTAGGCCGCGATCTCCCGCGCCTGCTGCTCGGTTTCGACGACGTTCAGGGTGTCGCCGGCCTCGGGCGTGCCGTTGAGGCCCAGAACCTCGACCGGCACCGACGGCCCGGCCTCGTCAACGCGCTCGCCCTTGTCGTTGATCAGAGCGCGGACCTTGCCCCACTGTTCCCCAACCACGAAGACGTCGCCCCGCCGCAGGGTGCCGTTCTGCACGAGGACGGTCGCGACGGGACCGCGGCCCACATCCAGCTTCGCCTCGATCACCGCACCCTGCGCGGGACGCGACGGGTTCGCCTTCAGGTCCAGGAGTTCGGCCTGAAGCGCGATGTTCTCGAGCAGCTCGTCAAGGCCCTGGCCGGTCAGCGCCGAGACCTCGACGTCGAGCACATCGCCCGACATCTTCTCGACGACGACCTCGTGCTGCAACAGGTCGGTCCGCACCTTGTCGGGCCGGGCCGAGGGCTTGTCGATCTTGTTGATCGCCACGATCATCGGCACCTTCGCGGCCTTTGCGTGATTGATCGCCTCGACCGTCTGGGGCATCACCGCGTCGTCGGCCGCGACCACAAGCACCACGATATCCGTCACCTGCGCGCCGCGGGCGCGCATCGAGGTGAAGGCCGCATGGCCGGGGGTATCGAGAAACGTCAGCGTATGGCCGCCTTCGGTCTTCACCTGATAGGCGCCGATGTGCTGCGTGATCCCGCCGGCCTCGCCCGCCACGACATTCGTCTTGCGGATGGCATCGAGCAGGCTGGTCTTGCCGTGGTCGACGTGGCCCATGATCGTCACGATCGGCGGGCGGGGGCGCAGGTCTTCGGGCCGGTCGGCGACCGTGTCGATCGCCTGTTCCACGTCGGCGTCGGTGACGCGGACGGCGCGGTGGCCGAATTCCTCGATCACGAGTTCGGCCGTGTCGGCGTCGATGGTCTGGTTCATCGTGACCATCATGCCCATCTTCATCAGCGCCTTGACGACGTCGGCGGCGCGTTCCGCCATGCGGTTCGCCAGTTCCTGCACCACGATCGTCTCGGGCAGCTGCACGTCCCGCACCTGCTTTTCCGGCTTCTGGCCGAAGCCGAGGGCCTTGGCGCGCGCCTTTTCCTGCTTGCGCTTCATCGCCGCCAGGCTGCGCGTGCGCCCGCCGTCGCCGTCCAGCGCCGCGGTCAGCGTCAGCTTGCCGGCGCGCCGGCCGTCCTCGCCCTTGGCCCGCGCGGTCTTGTCGCGCTCGCGATCCTCGCGCTCGCGCTCGCTCTTGCGGGCGGTCAGGGGCGCGCGGGGCGCGGGGGCCCCGGCCGGGCCCTTGGCCTCGGCCGCAGCCGCGGCGGCCACCGCTGCCGGCTTGCGCGCGGCCGCCTCGGCCTCGCGCCGGGCCTTCGCCTCGGCCTCGGCCTTGGCGCGGGCTTCTTCCTCGGCCTTCTGGCGCAGCGCCTCTTCGTGGGCGCGCTCGGCGCGCTCGCGCGCCTCGATCTCGTCGCGGCGGCGCTGTCGTTCCTCTTCGCGGGCGCGCTCCTCAGCGGCGCGGCGCGCCGCGTCCTCGGCCTCGCGCGCCTTGGCAGCACGCAGGGCGGCAAGGCGCCGCTCCATCTCGCTGTCGGAGATTCCGGCCGGACGGCGTGCGGGATCGCCGGCGGGCACGGCCGAGGGCGTGGCCGCACCCGACGCGCCCGGCTTGGTCAGGACGATCCGCTTGCGCTTCGTTTCGACAACGACGTTCTTGGTCCGGCCGTGGCTGAAGCTCTGCTTCACCTGGCCGGGCCGCGCGCCACCCCCGAGGCCCAGGGGTTTCTTGCCGTCAGTCTCGCTCATACGTTTTTCTTGTCCTTCCCGACGGTCTCGCCGCCGACCGGCACCCGCGTGCCGTTGCGCAGGCCCGCAAGCCGTGCCGCTTCCCCTACAATACGTTCGGTGAGTCCGCCAGCCGCAAGCGCGCCGTGTATGGCACGATCGCGCCCGAAGGACAAACCCAATTCCCCCGCCGTCAGGCATCCGATCAGGCTGTCCGGCCCGCCCGGGGGGCGCAGCCGCGCCTTCTCGCGCGGGCTGCCGTCGCTGGCCTGAACCAGCACCGCGGCGGTGCCGGAGACCAGCCAGTCCTTCGTCTTGCCAAGGCCCGACACCGCCGCGCCGGCCTTGCGCGCCAGCGAGATCAGCGCGACCACACGCTGCGCCAGCAGCGCCTCGACCAGATCGGCGAGGTCCGCGGGCACCGTGACGGGGGCCTTCGCCGCCCGGGCGAACAGGCCCTTGCGTGCCGCCCGGTCGATCGCCGCCCGGTCGGCCGCAACCCACAGCCCTCGCCCCGGCAGACGCCCCTCTATGTCGGGCACGATCGCGCCGTCGGGGCCGACGACGAACCGCACGAGCCCCCCCTTGGGCGCGCGTTCGCCCGTTGCGATGCAGCGCCGTTCGGGTTCGTCCCGGTCCTTCGCGCGCCCGCCGCGGGTCATGTCCGCCGCGCCGCTCAGGCGCGATCCTCCGCGTCGCCGTCTTCGCCCGCGTCATCGGCCGCGGTCGGGGCAAGTTCCGACGGATCGACCCAGCCGAGCATCACGCGCGCGGTCATCACCATCGTCTGCGCCTCTTCAAGGCTGACGTCGAAGGGTTCGAGGATCCCGTTGTCCTTCACGCGCTGGCCGCCCACGGTGGTATAGCCGCCCGCCAGTTCCCAGTCGGCGCATTGGGCGAAATCCTCGAGCGTGCGGATCCCCTCGCGCCCGAGCGCCTCGAGCATCTGCGGGGTCAGCCCCTCGAACTCGATCAGGCTGTCCTCGACGCCCAGCTTGCGCGCGGCCTCCAGCGCCTTGCGGGCCTGCTCTTGCAGCCAGTCGCGGGCGCGGGCCTGCAGTTCCTCGGCCGTCGCCTCGTCGAAGCCGTCGATCGACAGCAGATCCTCGAGCTCGACATAGGCCACCTCCTCGAGGTTGGTGAACCCCTCCGACACAAGGAGCTGCGCCATCAGCTCGTCCACGTCCAGCGTGTCCATGAACAGCTTGGTGCGCTCGGCGAACTCGGCCTGGCGGCGGGCGCTTTCGTCGGCCTCGGTCATGATGTCGATGTCGAGGCCGGTCAGCTGGCTGGCCAGCCGCACGTTCTGCCCGCGCCGCCCGATCGCCAGCGACAGCTGCTCGTCGGGCACAACGACCTCGATCTTGCCGGCTTCCTCGTCGAACACGACCTTGGAAACCTCGGCCGGCTGGAGCGCGTTCACAAGGAAGGTGGCGATGTCCTTGTTCCAGGGGATGATGTCGATCTTCTCGCCCTGCAGCTCGTTCACCACGGCCTGAACGCGGCTGCCGCGCATCCCCACGCAGGCGCCCACGGGGTCGATCGCGTTGTCATAGCTGATGACGGCGATCTTCGCCCGGCTGCCGGGATCGCGGGCGCAGGCCTTGATCTCGATGATGCCGTCGTAGATTTCGGGCACCTCCATCTTGAAGAGGGCCATCATGAACTCGGGCGCAGTGCGGCTGAGGAACACCTGCGGCCCCCGCGCCTCGCGGCGGACGTCCTTGATGTAGGCGCGGATGCGGTCGCCGATGCGGTAGTTCTCGCGCCCGATCTTGTCGTTGCGGCGCAGGATGCCCTCGCCCCGGCCGATATCGACGATGATGTTGCCGTATTCCTCGCGCTTGACCGTGCCGTTGATGATCGTGCCGACGCGATCCTTGAACTCTTCATACTGCCGGTCGCGCTCGGCCTCGCGCACCTTCTGCAGGATCACCTGCTTGGCCGACTGCGCCGCGATCCTCCCGAGGTCCACGGGCGGCACCTCGTCCACGATCTCGTCGCCGACCTTGGGATCGGCCAGATAGGCCTTCGCCTGCTTGACGGTCATCTGGGCGTGGTGGTTCTCGACCTGGTCATCCTCGACAACCGTCCGCACGCGGGTGAAGGTGGCGCGGCCGGTCTTGCGGTCGATCTTCACCCGGATGTCCATGTCGGCGCCATAGCGCGACTTCGCCGCACGGGCGAGGCTGTCCTCCATCGCCTGGATGACAAGCTCGGGCTCGATCATCTTCTCGCGCGCGACCGCCTCGGCGGTCTGCAGGAGTTCAAGCTGGTTGGCAGAGGTGATCGCCATCGTGGCCTCCCGTCAGTGTCTGGTCGCGGGCGCGCCGGCGCCCGCATCATCGGTGTCGTCGTCCGCGCCGGCGGCCTCGCCGGCTTCGTCGTCGTCGCCTTCGGTCTCGATCGCGTCGAACCGGCTTTCGTCGCCGATCTCGGCCGCCCTGCGCTGGCGCAGGGTCTCGGCGATCAGGTCGTCGGTCAGGATCAGCTTCGCATCGGCCAGCCAGTCGAACTTCAGGCCGATGGTCACCGTCTCGCCGCCGGCCTCGATCTCGACCAGAACCTCGTCGCCCTCGGTGCCGCGCAGAACCCCCTTGAACCGCTTGCGGCCGTCGATGGCCTCGGTCGTCTCGATGCGCGCCTCGTGGCCGTCCCAGGCATCGAAATCCTTCAACCGCGTCAGCGGCCGGTCGATGCCGGGCGACGAGACTTCCAGCACATAGGCATCCTCGATCGGATCCTCGACGTCGAGGACCGCCGACAGGGCGGTCGAGATCTCGGCGCAGTCGTCCACGTCGATCCCGCCCTCGGGGCGGTCGGCCATGACCTGCAGCACCTTCGTCCGCCCGCCCATGAGGCGCAGGCGCACCAGTTCAAACCCCATCCCCTCGATGACGGGTCCGACGATACCGGCAAGGCGGCGGTCGATGGCGGTCTTGGCGACGAGATCGGTCATCAGGGGTGTTCCGAAAACGAAAAGGCGGGCCAGACGGCCCGCCGAACCTTCCGGTGGCCCGCGGGTTTGGACGCCGCGGAACCGCTGTCCACACTCATATACGCGCGGGGCCGTGGGGTTGCAAGGGCGGTTCCCGGTCGGCGCAGCCGGGTTTCCGGCGAGGCGGGCCGGGCGGGCGAAGGCGCGGCCTATCGGCCGTCGCGGCGCTGCGCGGGCGGTTCGCGATCAGAGGCCGGGCCGCCGTCCGGCGGCGCCTCGTCCGTCGGCACCGCATAGCCGCCGGTCAGCCAGCGGCCGAGGTCCACATCCGCGCAGCGGCGCGAGCAGAAGGGGCGGTATCTGGGGTCGGCGGGGCGGCCGCAGATGGGGCAGGTCATGGCCAGCCGTCCGGCAGAAGCGACGCCAGCGGCAGCCGGTCGCGCCGCCGCTGAAGTTCGTAGAGGCCGAGCGCCGTCCACCCCGCCAGCACCGTTTCCGCCCCCTCGGCGCGGAACGCGGCGCGCAGCGTCTGGTCGAGCGTGCCGCGATCCTTCTTCGGCATCGGGGCGAAATCCACCACGACCTGCCCGCCAAGGCCGCGCAGCCGCAGCTGGCGCGGCAGCTCGCGGGCGGCGGCGATGTTGGCCTTGATCCCCGCGGCCGGCGAGGTGTCGGGGCCGGTGTTCACGTCCACCGCGACCAGGGCGCGCGTGGCTTCCACCGCCATCGACGCGCCGCCCGGCAGCGGGGCGGGCGCCGCGAGGGCCGCGATCGCCTCGGCCACGCCGAGGTCGGCGAAGCTGCCCGGCCGATCCTCGACCGCGTCCGGGGCCGGGTCGGCCCAGTCGCGCCAGGCCGCTTCGTGCGCGTCCGGCGCGGCCAGCAGCAGCTCGGGCCCGCCCTGAAGATCGGCCATCACGGCGCGCGCAAGCCCGATGAGGTCCGCCGCCTCGGCCGCAAGGCCGCCCCCGGCCGCCGCCGCCGACCGCACGATCAGACCGAACCCCTCAGGCGCGTCCGCCATCGCGGCCTCGGCCTCGGCCGCCAGCGCGTCGCGCGCGGCGCCCTCGCGGATGCGGCGCGACAGGTTCACGCCCGGCGCACCCGGCGTCACGATGCAGGTGCGGCCGCGGAACAGGACTCGCAGGGTCAAGGGCGGGGCCTTGCCGGGTTCGGCCGGTCCGGCTACCTGCACGATCACGCGCTGGCCCGGCGCAAGGCCGGAGACCTGGCGCAGGAAGCCCTGCCCGCCCGGCAGGTCCACGAACACGCCGCCCATGCCCTTCATCGGCCGCCCGACGACGCCGCGGAAGACCGCGCCGGGCAGGCGGGCATCCGCGCCCGCCGGATCGACCAGCAGATCCTCGAGCCGCCCGTCCACGACCAGCGCCGCCGCGGCGCGGTCGCCCAGGCGGTCGAGCACGACCACCCGCCCCTTCATCGACCCGCCACCGCATAGCCGGCCGCAGCCAGCAGCGTTGCGGTTTCCGCCAGCGGCAGACCGACGATCCCGCTGAACGACCCCGAAATCCACGGGATGAAGGCCGCCGCGCGGCCCTGGATCGCGTAGGCGCCCGCCTTGCCCTGCCATTCACCGGACGCAAGGTAGCCGTTCAGTTCCGCGTCCGACAGCCGGCGGACCTTCACCGCGCTGACGGACGTGCGCTGCCAGACCCGCGGCCCGCGACGCACCGCGACGGCGGTGATGACGCGGTGCCGCCGTCCGGCCAGCGCCGTGAGGAACGCGGCCGCCTGCCCCGCGTCGGCCGGCTTGCCAAGGATACGCCGGCCGAGCGCCACGGTGGTGTCAGCGCACAGCACCACGTCGTCCGGCCCCGCGTCCACGGCAGCCGCCTTTTCGCGCGCCAGCCGTTCGGCGTAGGGGCGGGGCAGTTCGGCGGGGCGCGGTTCCTCGTCGATCTCGGGCGGCAGCACGGCGTCGGGCACGATGCCGACCGTCGCCAGAAGCTCGGCCCGCCGGGGCGAGGCCGACCCGAGGATCAGGCGGGGGCTCACTTGAAGCGGTAGTTGATCCGGCCCTTCGTCAGGTCATAGGGCGTCATCTCGACCTGCACCCGGTCGCCCGCCAGAACCCGGATGCGGTTCTTCCGCATCTTCCCCGCCGTATGCGCAATGATCTCGTGGCCATTTTCCAGCTCGACCCGAAACGTCGCATTCGGCAGGAGTTCCTTCACGACGCCGGGAAATTCGAGCAGTTCTTCCTTGGCCATGGGCGCTCCAAACAGAATTGGCCCGCGGAATCCGCAGGCGCACCGGTAGATGCGCGCATCCGCGCCGGAAATCAAGGGGTCGGCGCGCCGGTGGCCAGGCGCGCGGCCTGTTCGTCCCAGTGGCGGTGGTTCAGCACGCCTCCGCCCGCGCGCACCTGTGCGATGGCCGCGCGGCTGACGGTGGCGACGGCGAAACCGGGTTCGTCCATCGGCGACTGCGCGAGGATGCCGGTTTCCGGCCAGCCGCGGTCGGGCGGGCCATAGATCGCGGCGCAGCCGCGGCTCAGCTCGCACCCGGCGCACCACGGCGCGGCGCCGACGACGGCGCTGTGCGCGACCACGCACTGGTTTTCCAGCGCGCGCGCCATCGACCCCACGCGGACGCGGGTGAAGCCCGCCAGCGTTTCGGTGCAGGACGGGGCGAGCAGGATCTCTGCGCCGCCTTCGATCAGGCGCCGCGCCAGCAGGGGAAATTCGCTGTCGTAGCAGATGACGACGCCGAGGGGGGCGAGGGGCGTATCGAACACCCGAAGCGGCCCGCCCGGTTCGACATGCCATTCCTCGCGTTCGAACCGCGTCATGATCTGCTTGTCCTGGTGCCCGACGATTCCTTTGGGGCCGTAGAGCGTCGCGCGGTTCACCGGCCGCGCGCCCCCATCCCAGACCGGACCCGAGGCGCCGAGGATGTGCACGCCATGCGCCGCGGCCAGGCGCAGGTGCGCCGCGTCGGCCGCCGGCCGGTGGCGCGCAACCTCGCGCAGCGCCCCTTCCAGATCGGCCGCGACCGCCGGCCCGCCGAGCGCGGCAAGCTCCATCGCGCCGTATTCGGGGAACACGACCAGGTCCGCCCCTGCGGCGGCCGCGCGGCCGACCCAGTCGGCCAGCTTCGCCTCATAGCCTGTCCAGCCGTCGAGCCAGGTCAGCGGATAGGCGGCCGCGGCGATGGTCACCGCATCCGTCACGCGCGCAGATCCTGCATCACGCGGACCAGTTCCGCACTGATCCCCGGTTCGGACAGGGCGTGCCCGGCGAGAGGCACCATGCGCAACTCGGCCCGCCGCCAGCCTTCGGCCAGCCGCCAGGCCGAGACGGGCGGACAGATCATGTCGTAGCGGCCCTGCACGATGGTGGCCGGCATGTCGGCGATCCGGTGGCGCTGGTCGAGGATCCAGCCGTCGCGGTCGAGGAACCCGCCGTTCAGGAAGTAGTGGTTCTCGAGCCGGGCGAAGGCGCGGGCGTATTCGCCGGGGCTTTCCCCCGGCGTGCCCTCGTGCGCGATCGAGGCCAGCGCGTTTTCCCACCCCGCCCAGAGCCGGGCGAAGCGCGTCTCTTCCATCAGGTTCCCGCTGAACAGGCGGCGGTGGTAGGCGCCGATCAGGTCGTGACGTTCGGCTTCGGGAATCGCGGAGGAAAAGCGCGCCCATTCGGCCGGGAAGAAGGCGCCCGCCCCGCCGCCGTAGAACCAGGCGAGTTCGGCGGCCGTCATCAGGAACACGCCGCGCAGCACGAGGTGGACCACCCGTTCGGGATGGGTGATCGCGTAGACGAGGGCGAGCGTGGCGCCCCACGAGCCCCCGAAGGCGATCCAGCGGTCGATGCCCAGGCCCCGGCGGATCGTCTCGATGTCCTCCACGAGGTGCCAGGTCGTGTTGGCCTCGACGCTGGCATGGGGGCGCGACCGGCCGCAGCCGCGCTGGTCGAACAGGATGACGCGGTAATACTCGGGGTCGAAATAGCGGCGCATCGCGGGGCTGCATCCCCCGCCGGGGCCGCCGTGCAGCACGATGACCGGCTGCCCCAGGGGATGCCCGCACTGTTCGACATAGACGCGATGCCCGTCGCCCGTGTCGATCACGCGCTGATCGAACGGGTCGAGCGGCGGGTAAAGGTGATCGCCTGCCCGTTTGTGGCCTGTCGTCCGGTCCATGCCTGCCCCTTGAGCCTGCGCAACCCTGCCGTGCCGGGGGCGTCGCTGCAAGTGCAACCGCGCCGGGTGGCTGCGCCAACCTGTCCGGCCCCGAAGGCTCGCCCGGTGTGCCGCGCGGGCCTATATCCACAATCGACGCAACAAGGACGGACGCCATGCCCGCCTACCGGACCGACGCCATCGCCCCCGATCCGGGGCGCCCCGTGGACCCCGCCGAGATCGCCAAGTTCGAGGCGATGGCGGCCGAGTGGTGGGATCCGCAGGGCAAGTTCAAGCCGCTGCACATGCTGAACCCCACGCGGCTCGACTACATCACGGCGCAGATCGCGGCCGAGTTCGGGCGCGATCCCGCCGCGCCGCAGCCCTTCGCGGGGCTGCGCCTGCTCGACATCGGCTGCGGGGGCGGCCTCTTGTCCGAGCCGATGGCGCGGCTTGGCGCGGATGTGGTAGGTGTTGATCCGGCCGCGCGCAATATCCCCGTGGCGCGGCTTCATGCCGAACAGTCGGGGCTTGCGATCGACTACCGGGTGACCACGGCCGAGGCGCTGGCGGCGGCGGGCGAACGGTTCGATGTGGTCCTGAACATGGAGGTGGTCGAACATGTGCCCGATCCCCTGTCGTTCCTGACCGCCTGCGCCACGTTGTTGCGCCCCGGCGGGCTGATGGTCTGCTCGACCATCAACCGCAATGCGAAAAGCTTCGCCATGGCCATCGTCGGGGCCGAATGGGTGATGCGCTGGCTGCCGAAGGGCACCCACGACTGGCGCAAGTTCATCACCCCCGACGAACTGGCGGACCTGCTGCGCCGCGCGGGGCTGGAGCCCGTGGACCGCAAGGGCATGGTCTTCAACCCTCTCGCGTGGTCCTGGAGCCTGTCGGACCGCGACCTGAGCGTGAACTACGTCACCGCCAGCGTCCGGCCCCGGACCCCTCCCGCAGGCTGAGGCCCCCGGGCGCCGGCGCCGGCCCGCCGCCGGGGCCTGGGGCGCGGCCCGGCCGGGGCGGCGCAGGCGCGCGGTCGCTGCGCGGCAGGCTGGCGCCCTCACGCAAGGGAAACGACGCGGCGCGGCGCGAAGAGGAACGGGGCGACGATCCCGCAGGTGTCGGCCAGCGGCAGAAGCGTGTCGGGCACCGGCAGGCCAAGGCGCGCCATCACCGCCGCGCGCGCCCTGCAGCGGGCCGCGACCGCCGGATGGCGGGCCGCCAGATCCGCCCGCAGGTCTGCATCGGCCAGCACATAGCCGTCCTCCATCCGGGTCGAGCCGTGCACCGGATGGTCGGGGATGATGTCGAGCTGCATCGCCATGCCCGAGGCCAGCGGCAGGTCGGAACCGGGCGCGATCGGGGACGCGATCCATTCGTCGTCGCCGATCAGATGGCCGGGGTTCAGCGTCACGCCGAAGCCGGCAAGGCGGCGGTCCATCGCCGCCTGCACCGCCCCGCCCGCAACGCCGGGCCGCATGAGCGACAGCCATTCGGCGCAGGCCGAAACATAGGGCAGGACGAAATCGGCAAGGTGGCCGGGCGGCGCATCGGACGGCCCTGCCGCCAGCCATCCGGCGCGGCAGATGTTGGCGCCCCAGTGGCCGATGTTGAAGCTGGCCGGCTGCCCTGCGCGGAGCACCTGCCCCGAGGGGCCGGCAAGCCCCGGTCGTCCCCCGGTGGCGAAGGTGACGTGACATGACAGCGGCAGGCCGCCGAGGCCCGCAGCCGCCACGGCGGCAAAATCGGTCATGCCGGGGCGCAGCGCCGCCATCATCCGCCGCACTGCCCCCGCGGCCATCCGGTTGGCGAATTCGAGCCGCGCGATCCCGTCCGCATCAACCCGCGTCCGCAGGCCGTGGCCGGGGTGCATCAGCAGGTCCGTCGCGTTGTCCACCCGCCCCGCCCGCGCGCGCAGGAGGTCGGCGATCAGGGCCGGGATCTCGATCGCGGCTGCAGGATCATCCGTCTCCTCCGGCCCCCAGTATTTCCAGCCGACGGTGCCCGCGCGCGCCCCCGCCGGGACGGTGCGGGCGATCAGGCGATCCAGCCGCTCGCCCTCGCGCGGCTGCGACAGCAGCGACAGCGCCGGCACCAGCGCCAGGTCCAGCGTCCCGTCGCGGGCCAGCGGCGTGGCCGCGGCATAGCCCAACCCCTCGTTCCCGGCCGCAAGGACGGGCCTGCCCTCGGCAGGCAGGATCAGCAGCGCCTCTTCGAACCGCGGGTCGTATCCCGTCGCCCAGGCAAGGTTGGCGGCGTGTTCGCGGTCGCCGTAGATCACCAGAAGGTCGAGCCCGCGCCCCGCCATCGCCGACCGCAGCGCCGCGATCCGCACCGCCAGCTCGGCCGCCGCGACGGCGGGCGGCAGGTCGGGCTCGCCGTGGTCGGGCCAGTCGAGTTCCGTCAGTCCGGCCATGCCCCTTCCTCCTCCCCGCGCCTGCCGACAGGCAGATTGAACGCACGGCGGCCGATGCGCCAGCGCCTTGCACAAGCAGATCGTCGGCGGTCGGCCCGGGGCTGCCGGGCTGGCGGATCGCGCCCGCGCCCGCCGCAACGATGTCATCGCCCGCCTCGCGGGCCGGCGCATCGCCGCCGCCCCCGACCGGCACGTCCGCGCCCGCGCCGCCGTTCGGTCTGTCGTCGCCCGCGCCGACCGGGACGATATCATCAGGGTCGGGGTCGCCGACACGGATGCCGACCGGACCGCCGACCCCGGCAGCGGGCGGCAAAGACGGATTGCGCATCGACGCAAGCGCCGTGCGTCGTTCATGCCGGCGCCGCGCGGGCGAACCCGGCCGCGCCGGCCAGGCGCGATCACGTCACATCACGCCGCCCCGACAGATGCGCAAGTCGAGGGGGCCCCCGCCGCCTCCGGGTCGATCGCGCTAGAGCAGCAAGTCGCCGTCGCCGATCGCGGGCGCATCGGTCAGGGCGATGCGCAGATCCGCCACCCTGTCGCCGTCGATATCGACCGACACGATCCCGCCGGAATACCGCACCTCGCCCGGATTGCCCCGGAACGCCCGGCCGCCCACGAACGCGAGCCCCTCGGCGATGCCGGACAGGTCGAGCTTGTCGATCCCCGCCGCGAAATCCTCGATCACGTCGCGCGCAGCACCCGTGGCGGAATCGCCGGCGGCGAAGACGAAGCGGTCGGCGCCGTCGCCGCCGCGCATCACGTCGCGCCCCTTGCCGCCCGTCAGCACGTCGTTGCCCGCGCCGCCGTCCATCGTGTCTCGGCCGGCGCCGCCCAGCAGACGGTCGCCGCCCCTGCCGCCGTCGAGCGAATCGTTGCCGCCGTTGCCCTTCAGGATGTCGCGCCCGTCCCCGCCCGAGAGGGTATCGTCGCCCGTGCCGCCATTGATCGTGTCGTTCCCGTCATCGCCCAGCACCTCGTCGGACCCGTCGTCGCCCCAGAGCTGATCGTTGCCCTCCATCCCCAGGACGGTGTCGTTGCCAGGCCCGCCGAACACCCGGTCGTCGCCGATGAAACCTTCAAGGAAATCATTCCCGCCGAAGCCGACGATGAGGTCGTTCCCGACCGATCCGAAGATGTTGTTGTCGAGGTCGTTGCCGTGGACATAAAAATCCGCCGCGCCCGACAGCGACAGATAGTTCACGTCGTCGGCCGGATCGTCGCTGAGCTTGATCCGCGCGGTGAAGCCCGCAGGCGCCTCGATGAACAGGAAGTCCTTCGTCACCACGGTGTCGCCGCCGGTGCCCTCGGCGGTGTTGACGATGATGCGGTCGTTCGGCTCGGCAGCTGCCAGCGCATCGGCGAGCGTGGCGAAGCCCGCTACGAAGACAAGCCCGCCCGTGACCTCGTCGAAGGCGAAGAGATCGACGGCGGCATCGCCGGCGGCGGCGGGCGGCAGCAGCGGTTCGGTCGGCATGGATCGTGGCCCTTGTGCGGAGTCCGTCGGCCGGTTGCCGCCGGTCGCGCGATCATTGACCGCAGGCCGGCGCCGCCGCCTTGCGCCAGATCAACCGCGCGTCACTCGGTGTCGAGGCGTGCGCGCAGCTCGCGCAGGACGGGAAGGATCGACCGGACGCGGTCCGGGCCGATCGCCGTCACCGCCTCGGCGATCATCGGCGCGATGGCCTGCACGGCGGCATCGCGCGCCGCCCGGCCGGACGGGCTGATCGAGACGAACTTGCGCCGGGCGTCGTCCCAGTCGGGCCGGACGTGGATGTATCCGGCCCATTCCAGCCGCGACAGCGTGTTCGAGATGGCCCCGCGCGTGACGTGGAAGGCGCGGGCAAGCTGTGCGGGCGTGCGCTCCTCGCCCACGCGGGCAAGGTGGTTCAGCACGGTGAAGTGCGAAAGCTCCATCCCCCTCGGCAGCGCCCGCCCGATCCGGCTGCGGGCGAGCTGATCGGCCATGAAGATCTCGGCGAAGAGGGCGACGGCGATATCCTCGGTCCGGTCGGTCATCCGGGGCCGTCGAAGGGGCGGTCGTGGGTCAGCGACGGAATGCGGGCGCGCGCCGACGCAACCGCCGCGCGATCGAGCTCGGCATAGGTGACGCCGGGTTCGGTGCCGCCGTCCGCCACGACCAGGCCCCAGGGATCGACCGCCAGCGAATGCCCGTGCGTGCGCCGCCCGGGCCCTTCCGTTTCCGCGTGAAAGCCGGTCTGCGCGGGTGCCAGAACCCAGGCGCCGCATTCGATGGCGCGCGCGCGCAGCAGCGCGTCCCAGTGCGCCGCCCCGGTGATATGGTTGAAGGCGGCCGGCACCGTCAGGATCTCGGCCCCCGCTTGCGCCAGCCGCCGGTAGAGATGCGGGAAGCGCAGGTCATAGCACACGGTCAGGCCGATGCGCCCGAACGGCGTGTCGGCGACAACCGCCCGCCCGCCGGGCCGATAGCCCTGCGATTCGCGATAGACCTCGGTGTCCGACACGGTCACGTCAAACAGGTGGATCTTGTCATAGCGCGCGGCGATGCCGCCGTCGGGCGCGATGAGGAAGCTGCGATTGGCAAAGCGCCCCTCCGCGTCGTCGTCCGTCAGAAGGCCGAGCGAGCCCACGAGCAGCCAAAGCCCCCCCCGCGCCGCCTCGTTCCGCAGGGCCGCCAGGGTCGGATCGGCGTCCTCGTGCCGGAACAGCGCCCGCTGCCGCGCGCGCGAGGACGACAGCGCATTCGTCATCTCGGGCGTCAGGACGAAGCCCGCGCCCCCTGCGGCCGCCCGGCGAACCAGCGCGAGGGTGCCCGGCAGGTTCGTCGCCGGATCGTCCGTCACGGTCAGCTGGAGCAGCCCCGCGCGCATCGGCCCTAGTCCCGGCCGGCCAGCAGCGAATCGAGCAGCCCGGCGCGGTCGAGCGCGTGGAGGTCGTCGGACCCGCCGACATGCCGCCCGCCGATGAAGACCTGAGGCACCGTGCGGCGGCCGCCTGCACGCTCCGCCATCGCCTGGCGCAGCGCGGCGTCGCGGCTGACGTCGATTTCCCGGAAGGCCACGCCCTTGCGCGTCAGCAAGGCCTTCGCGGCAAGGCAGTAACCGCAGAGCGGGGTGGTATAGATCTCGACCGCCTGCATCGATCCCTCCGGCTGTCCGGTGCCGGATCTAGGCCCCTTTGGCCACGCGCGCCAGTGCCAGCACCGACACCTCTGCCGCCCCGGCCGCAAGGCAGGCCTCGGCCGCTGCCGCGAAGGTCGCGCCCGAGGTGAACACGTCATCGACCAGAAGGACATGCCGCCCCTCCATCCGTCCGGCGCGGCGCGGATGGGCGCGGATCGCCGCCGCGACGTTGCGGAACCGGCCGTCCCTGTCGCGCCCGTCCTGCGAGGGCGTGGCGCGAACGCGCACCAGAAGGTCGGGACAATGGTCGAGGCCGGTCAGGCGGGCCAGTGCGGCCGACAGCACCGCCGCCTGGTTGAAGCGCCGCTGCAGAAGCCGCCGCCAGTGCATCGGCACCGGCGCAATCAGCATCCCCGGCCTCAGGACGGGCCTGCCGGCGCGGGCAAGCCAGGCCGCCGCCGGCCGGGCGAGATCCAGCCGGTCGCCGTGCTTCAGCGCGAGCACCAGCCGCCGCCCGTTGCCGTCGTAAAGCATCGCGGCCCGCCCCTGCCGCCAGGGCCGGGCGATCCGCAGGCAGTCGTCGCAGATCGCGCCGGACCCGTCATCGGCACCCGGCAGGGGCGCGCCGCACCGGTCGCAGACGGTGCCGGCAACGAAAGGCGTGTCGCGCCAGCATGCGGCGCAAAGCCCGAAGTCGCTCGTAACCAGCGCATCGCAGGTCAGGCATTGCGGCGGGTAGACAAGGCGCAACGCTGCCTGCAATGCCATGCCGAACCCTTTCCCGGACCGCCCCAGATGCCGATGCCCCCGCGCCTGACAGACCCCGCCGCGCTGGCCCGCAACCGTCGCCGCGCGACCGCATTCTACCTGCAGGCGGCCGTGGCCGACGATCTGCAGGCTAGGATCGCGGAGGTTAACAGATCGTTCACCAGCCCCGCCGTCGTGACGCCCTTTCCGCAGGTCTGGGCGGGCCGCCTGCCGGGCGCGCGGATCGTGCCGCCGGCCGACCTTCTCGGGCTGGACGATGGCGAGCACGACCTCGTCATCCATGCCCTGAGCCTGCACTGGATGGACGATCCGGTAGGGCAGATCGTGCAATGCGCCCGCGCACTGCGCCCCGACGGACTGTTCCTCGGCGCGTTGTTTGCCGGGCGCACCCTGGGCGAGCTGCGCGCCGCGCTGGCCGAGGCCGAGGCGGAGGTGTCCGGCGGCCTGTCGCCGCGCGTGTTGCCGATGGCCGAAATCCGCGATCTGGGCGATCTTCTGCCGCGGGCGGGCCTTGCGCTGCCGGTGGCCGATTCCGCCGTCCTGCGGGTCGTTCACCCCGATCCCCTCGCTTTGATGCGCGACCTGCGCGCCATGGGCGAAGCGAACGCCCTGGCCGGCCGCCTGCGCCGGCCAACGCGGCGCGCGGTGCTGGCCGAGGCCGCCCGGCGGCTCGCCAAGGCCGCAGCCGCCCCCGAAGGCGGCATCGCAACGCTGTTCGAGGTGGTCACCCTGACCGGCTGGGCGCCGCACGCCAGCCAGCAGAAACCCCTGCGGCCCGGCTCGGCCGCGATGCGGCTGGCCGACGCGCTGCCGCGGCGCGGCGCCGCCGGCGATTGACCGCGGCGGATTCGCGGTTATGTGACGCCGGATCGCATAATCCCGGCCTGCAGGACAGGATGGCCCCGATGCTCGACGGAACCGCGACCCGCCGCCCGAAGGCGGACGACATGACCCGCCATCTGCCCGATGGCCATCCGCCCGTCCGAACGGGCCGGATCGGCGTTCTCCTGGCCAACCTCGGGACCCCCGACAACTACGACTATTGGTCCATGCGCCGGTATCTGAACGAATTCCTGTCCGACCGGCGGGTGATCGACTATCCGGCCTGGAAGTGGCAGCCGCTGTTGCAGCTGGTGATCCTGACCAAGCGTCCTTTCACGTCGGGCGCGAACTACCGGTCTATCTGGAATCACGACAAGGGCGAAAGCCCGCTGATGACGATCACGAAGGCGCAGACCGCGAAACTGGCCGATGCGCTGCGCGCCCGGTACGGCGACCGGGTGAAGGTCGATTTCTGCATGCGCTACGGCAATCCCTCGACGGCCTCGAAGGTGCGCGAAATGGTCGCGGCCGGCTGCGACCGCATCCTGTTCTTCCCGCTCTATCCGCAATACGCCGGCGCGACGACCGCGACCGCCAACGATCAGTTCTTCCGCGCGCTGATGCGCGAGAAGGCCCAGCCGGCCGTGCGGACCGTGCCCGAATACTTCGACCATCCGCTTTACGTTGATGCGCTGGCCCGGTCGGTCGAGCGCGCATACGCGGCCCTTCCGGTGCGGCCCGACGTGCTGGTGGCCTCGTATCACGGGATGCCGCAGCGCTACCTGACGGAAGGCGACCCCTACCACTGCAAGTGCCAGAAGACGACGCGCCTCTTGCGCGAACGGCTGGGCTGGGAGAAGGGCTCGATCGACACCACGTTCCAGTCGGTCTTCGGGCGCGAGGAATGGCTTCGGCCCTACACGGTCGAGCATGTGGCGGCGCTTGCGAAGGCGGGAAAGCGCAACATCGCCGTCATCGCGCCCGCCTTCGCGGCCGACTGCATCGAGACGCTGGAAGAGATCAACGGCGAGATCCGCGAGGCGTTCGAGCACGCCGGCGGCGAGACCTTCACCTACATCCCCTGCCTGAACGACGACGACGCGCATATCGCCGCGCTTGCGGCGGTGGTGGGCGACAACCTCGCGGGCTGGCTGCGCTAGGCCGGGGCGAGGCTACGCCGAGCGCACGACACGGGGCCGAGGGCGCAACCGGGTGTGTGCCGTTCATGTAACGGTCGGCGCAGCCGCGAAACGGCCGGCAGCTTGCCCGGGTCCGATCCCGGCGGCGCGATCGGCTTGACGCGCTCATCCTCTCCGCAAGGGTCGCCCGGAAAAGACAAGGCGCCGGGTTTTCCCGGCGCCTCATGCTGGTCGGATGCAGTCTGCGCTCAGCGCGACGCGATGGCGGCGGCGATCAGGATGAGCAGGATCAGCGGGACGAGGAAACCGCCCGAGGTGCCCGTTTCCTGCGCGATGACCGGCGGCTCGATGACCGGATCGGACAGCTTGCCACCCGACGGGCCACCGGCATAGGCGCCGGTAGCAGCGACCGACAGGGCGGCAGCGAGTGCGACTTTCTTCATAGTAACCTCCAGATGGGCCTCGCCGGAAATTGCAGAGGGAACGGCGGGCGCTGACGAACCTCGTGCGGATTTCTAAGCATCGGCCCCGGGAAAACGCAACCGGCGAATGGGCGCCCTGCGGGTTTGCGCTTAGTCGTTGTCAAATCAGCAACACCTGCGTCCCGACCCGGGCGAGTTCGTACAGTTCCTCGATGTGTTCGTTGTAAAGGCCGATGCAGCCGTTCGACGACCGCCGGCCGATCTTGCGCGTGTCGTGGGTTCCGTGGATCCGGTAGTAGGTCCAGCTGAGGTGCAGCGCGCGGGTGCCAAGCGGGTTGTCGGGACCGGGCGGGATGTAGTCCGGCCATTCGGGGTTGCGCCGCTTCATCGACGGGGTCGGCCGCCAGTCGGGGTTCGGGTCCTTGAACACCACCTGCGTGCGCCCGCGGCGCGTCAGATCCTCGGACATCGGGATGGACGAGGGGTAGAGGCGGTAGATCGTCCTGTCCTCGGACCAGAAGTGCAGCGCCCGCGACGTGATGTCGACGAGGATCGCGCCGTTCTTCGTATTGTCGAAATAGGCCTCCCACGGCAGGGTGCGGAAGCTCGAGATGTTGCGCTTGACCGCCTGCGTCACGTCGCGCTCGACCTCTGTCGTGTTCTGGAACTGCGCCAGCGCGGGCGCGGCGAGGCTCGCGGTCGCGGCCGATGCGGTGGCAAGGAACAGGCGGCGGTTGAGCCGGCTCGGTGTCGGGGTGCTCATGCTGCGTCCCTATCGTCAGGCAATACCAAGGCACATAGCCCGGCCGCCCGACCCTTGCAAATCAAACGGCTGTCAGGGCCCCCTTGGGGTTTGCAGAACGGCGCGCCTTCGGCTAAGGGCGGCGCAAAAGGACGTGCCCGCCCCATGATCGCCCGCCTGTCTCTTGCCCTTGCCGCCGCCCTCGCCCTTGCCGCCTGCGAGGCGCCGCCGGTCGATCAGACCGGCGCCCCGGTCGCGCGCGCTTACCGGATCGGCGAGGGCCAGGCGCCTGCAATCCAGCTGCGGATGCTCGACTCGGTGAACGCGCTACGCCGCAGCCGCGGGCTGCCGCCGCTCGAACTGAACGCCGAGCTGACGGCGGCCGGGGCTACGCACGCGCGCGACATGTCGGTGCAGAACCGGCCCTGGCACTTCGGGTCCGACGGGTCGTCGCCCGTCAGCCGGGCGGCGCGGGCGGGCTATGCCGGCACGCTGCTGGGCGAGGTGCTGTCCGAGACCTACGAGACGGAACTGCAGACGCTGGCCGCCTGGATGGAACAGGACGACACGCGGGCGGTGATCCTTGCGCCCGGTGCGCGGGACATGGGCTTTGCCTTCTACCAGGAGCCGAACGGCAAGATCTGGTGGGTCCTGAACACCGGCACCCGCGGCGGCGGCCCGGGCGTTTCCTGACGCTCCGCGGCAAGCCTCAGCGCGGCCAGCCTCCGGGCGGCCAGCTTTCGCGCGGACGGCCACGCGGGTCGGACGCGCGCGGCGCGGCAACCCGGGACCGTCGGGTTGCGGCCCAGTTGCGCCCGGCGGGGACCGGCCGCCGGCCGGGGCAGGCCGCCGGGCGATGCGCGCAAACGCCGGCCCCCGTCCGGGGCGTGGCCGACCGACCGACGCCCTGATGCGGCGCGCACGGGGGCGTGGACAGGCGAAGCCGGCCGCCCATGCGCCTGCCGCGCGCCGGTAGGGTGGAACTGCCGATCGCAAGTTCCCCGCGGGCAGGCGCCGTCATGCGTGCTTCACCATCACGTGCCGCACCACCGTGTAGTCCTCGAGCGCGTAGAGGGACAGGTCCTTGCCGTAGCCCGACTGCTTCAGGCCGCCGTGG
Organism: uncultured Paracoccaceae bacterium; assembly: GCA_938028765.1. GTDB lineage: Bacteria > Pseudomonadota > Alphaproteobacteria > Rhodobacterales > Rhodobacteraceae > CALIZF01. Next base: position 31,514 of record CALIZF010000033.1, on the reverse strand, counting down.
GGCATCTCGCTGACCAGCATGAAGTGAGTGTTGACCCAGGTCGCGCCATAGCGCAGGCGGGCGGCGGTGGCCATGCCGCGGCCCAGGTCGCGGGTCCAGACGCTGCTGGCAAGGCCATAGTCGCTGTCGTTGGCCCAGTGCACCGCCTCGTCCACATCGCTGAAGGGCGTGACCGTCACCACAGGCCCGAACACCTCGCGGCGCACGATCTCGTCCTCCTGCCGCGCGCCGGCGACCACGGTGGGGCGGTAGTAGAACCCCTGCCCCAGGGGCCCGCCGCCCGTGGTCACCTCGACGTGGTTGAGGCCGCGCGCGCGATCCACGAACCCCGCCACGCGATCCATCTGGCGGGCGCTGATGAGGGGGCCGATCTCGTTGGCCGTATCGTCCTCGAGGCCGAGCGCAATGGACGCGGCCGCGGCGGTCAGGTCGGCCACGAGGTTGTCATAGATCTTCGGCCCCGCATAGACGCGGCAGGCGGCCGTGCAGTCCTGCCCGGCGTTGTAGAAGGAAAAGGCCCGCAATCCCTCGACCACGGCGGCAAGATCGGCGTCGTCGAACACGATCACGGGGGCCTTCCCGCCTAGTTCGAGGTGCGTCCGCTTCACCGTGCCGGACGCCGCCTGCAGCATCTTCTTGCCCGTTCCCACGTCGCCGGTCAGGCTGATCATGTCCACCGCGGGATGGGTGACGAGGTGGTTGCCAACCGTCGGCCCCTTGCCGGACACGATGTTGACGACTCCCTCGGGCAGCACGTCGGCAAGGATCCGCGCCAGCTTCAGCGCCGTCAGCGGCGTCATCTCGGACGGCTTGAACACCACGGTGTTGCCCGCGCCGATGGCCGGGGCAAGCTTCCAGGCCATCATCATCAGCGGGTAGTTCCAGGGCGCGATCGAGGCCACGACCCCGACCGGATCGCGGCGGATCATGCTGGTATGACCGGCCAGGTATTCGCCCGCCACCGCCCCGTGCTGACAACGCACCGCGCCCGCGAAAAAGCGGAAGCAGTCCACGATCCCCGGCATCTCGTCGTTCGTCACCGCGTTGATCGGCTTGCCGCAGTTCAGCGCCTCGAGCGCGGCGAAGGCGCCCGCTTCGGCCTCGATCCGGTCGGCGATCCGGTGCAGCACGGCGGACCGTTCGGCCGGCGTCGTGCGGCCCCAGGTCTCGAACGCCTTGCGCGCGGCGGCCACGGCGCGGTCCACCTGGGCCGTCGTCGCCTCGGCCACGTCGAGGATCACAGCACCGGTGCGCGGGTTCAGGACGGTTTCGGCGTCGCCCGCCCCCGGCTCGAATGCGCCGCCGATGAGAAGGTCGGTGTCGATGTGGGTCGTGGCGATATCCATGGGGGCCTCCCTGTGCGTCATTTGCCCGATCCGGCGGTCTCGGACCCGCCGCGGGTGAGGTAGTAGGCAAGAAGGATGGGGAAGAACGTGGTGGCGAACACGACGATGGCCACCACGTTCGTTACCGGCCGCTGCCGGGGCCGGACGAGTTCGTTCAGCATCCAGATCGGCAGGGTGGACTGCTGGCCGGCGGTGAAGGTGGTGACGATCACCTCGTCGAACGACAGCGCGAAGGCCAGCATCCCGCCCGCGAGCAGCGCCGACCCGAGGTTGGGTAGGATGACGTGCCGGAAGGTCTGGAACCCGTTCGCGCCGAGGTCGGCCGAAGCCTCGACCAGGTTCCCCGACAGGCGGCGCAGCCGCGCCACCGCGTTGTTGTAGACGATGACAATGCAGAAGGTCGCGTGGCCGAGGACGATGGTGAGGGTGGAGAAGGGGATCTCCATCATCGCATAGGCCGACCGCAGCGACATGCCGGTGATGATGCCGGGCAGCGCAATGGGCAGGATGATCAGAAGGCTGATCTGTTCGCGCCCGAAGAAGCGCGTGCGCGCCATCGCCCCGGCGGCCAGCGTGCCCAGCACCAGCGCCAGCGCCGTGGCCACCGCCGCCACCCGCAAGGACAGGTAGAGCGGAGGCCAGACGTCGGGGCGGTTCCAGGTGACCGCGAACCATTGCAGCGTATAGCCCGGCGGGGGGAACTGGTAGGTGCGTTCCTCGATCGTGAAGGCGTATAGGAAGATCAGCACGATCGGCAGGTGCAGGAACAGAAGGCCCGCCGCAGCGGCCAGCGTCAGCGCCAGCGGCGGGCGCGCGTCAGAGCGCATCGAACGCCCCCCTGCGCTTGGCCAGCCACAGATAGACCAGCATGATGACGATCGGCACGACGGCAAAGGCTGCGGCCAGCGGGATGTTCCCTGCGGTGCCCTGCAGCTGATAGACCATCAGCCCGATGAACCGCGCCGAGGTGCCGACGATCTGCGGGATGATGTAGTCCCCGAGCGTCAGCGAGAAGGTGAAGATCGACCCGGCTGCGACGCCCGGCATGGCCAGCGGCAGCACCACCGTGCGGAATGTCTGCCACCGCGTCGCACCGAGATCGGCCGAGGCTTCCAGCAGCGACACCGGCACCCGCTCGAGCGCGGCCTGCATCGGCAGGATCATGTAGGGCAGCCAGACATAGACGAACACGATCCACGTCCCGAGGTAGGACGTGGACAGCGAGTTCCCCCCGATCACCGGCAGCGCCAGCACCGCGTTCAGGATCGCCGAGGCGCCGATCCCCTCGACCGCCCAGGACACGATCCCTTCCTTCGCCAGGATCAGCTTCCAGGCATAGACCTTGACGAGGTAGGACGACCACAGGGGCAGCAGGATGCCGAGGTAGAACAGCGCCTTCCACCGGCCGCGGGCGTAGCGGGCGGCAAAGTAGGCGACCGGAAAGCCGATCAGGGCGCAGCCCGCGGTGACGGCAGCCGCCATCGTCACCGTGCGCAGGATGATGTCGAGGTTCGCGGGCTTCAGCAGCTCGGCATAGGTCGCCAGCGTGAATTCGCGCACGGTCAGGCCGGAAAAGGGGTCGATCGAGAAGAAGCTCTGCGCCAGAAGCGCAGCCAGCGACCCGAGGTAAACCACCCCCAGCCACAGGAGCGGCGGCGCGATCAGCAGGGCCGTCAGCAGCCCCGGCCGGCGCCAGAAGGTGCGCGACAGCCGGTCGCCCGGCCCGCGATCGGGCAGGACCGCGGGCGCGCGGGCGGCCGGGGCCGGGGCGGCGGCGGCGGTCGGGGCGGCGGTCACGCCTCGCCCTCCATCGGGTGGAGCGCGTTCGGCGCCAGCACGATGCCCACACTGTCGCCCGGCGCCGGCAGCGGCAGACCCGCGGGCACCAGCGCCGCAAGCTCGCCCTGCGGCATGTCGATCTGGACCCGCGTTCCCGCGCCGAGGAACCGCAGGTCGCGCACCGCGCCGCGGTGGACCGACCGGTCCCACGGCACCAGGCGAACGGATTCGGGGCGCAGGCTGACCCAGGCCGCAGGCCCGCCGAGCGCCGTCGAGAAGGCGGGCGGAAGGATATTCGACGACCCGACGAAACCGGCGACGAACCGCGTCCGGGGGGTGTTGTAGACCTCGGCCGGCGTTCCCACCTGCGCGACCCGCCCGTCGTTGAACACCGCAAGGCGGTCGGCCATCGACAGCGCCTCGCTCTGGTCGTGGGTGACGAAGACGAAGGTGATGCCGAGCCGCCGCTGCAGCGCCTTCAGCTCGTCCTGCATCGCCTCGCGCAGCTTCAGGTCCAGCGCGCCGAGCGGTTCGTCGAGCAGCAGGACGCGCGGTTCGTTCACCAGCGCGCGGGCCAGCGCCACGCGCTGCCGCTGGCCGCCCGACAGCTGACCGGGGCGGCGGTCGCCGTAGTCGGGCAGCTTCACGAGCGCCAGCATCTCGTCGGCGCGGGCCATGCGGGTGCGCCGGTCCACGCCCTTGACCATGAGGCCGTAGGCGACGTTCTCGCGCACCGTGAGGTGCGGGAACAGGGCATAATCCTGGAACACCGTGTTGACGTTCCGCCGGTGCGGCGGCACGCGGCTGACGTCCTGGCCGAAGATGCGGATGCTGCCGGCCGTCGGCCGCTCGAACCCCGAGATCAGGCGCAGGCAGGTCGTCTTGCCCGACCCCGAGGGGCCGAGCATGGCGAAGAACTCGCCTTCGGCCACGGTGAGATCCACCCCGTCCACGGCGCGGACGGTGCCGAAGTGGCGGGCGACGGACTGGAACTCGACGGCTGGGGTCATCGACATATCCGGCTGCCCCCCGACCCTGCCCCCTCCGCACGAGGGTATCGCGCGCAAAACCGCGCGCACGGGCGGCGGGGGCGGGTCCCCTCCTCCTCGCGGGGAGGGGACGGGGGCTGGGGGCGCCTCAGCGGCCGCCGATCACGCCCACATAGTCGGACACCCACCGGTAGTAGGGCACGCAGGCGCCCGGCCCCTGCGAACAGTTCGCCACCGGCGTGGTCCAGAAGCGGATGCGGTCGAAGTCGTCGAAGCCGTTCTTCGTGCAGCCCTCGGCGGTCTGCATCCCGCGGCCGTCGGTGCAGGCGGCGGGCACGGCGGGGTTGGCGCCGAACCAGACCGAGAGATCCGACATCAGGTTCGACGAAAGCGTGTGTTCCATCCACAGGTAGGCGCAGGTGGGGTTTGCGGCATCCGCATGCATCATCGTGGTGTCGGCCCATCCGGTGGCCCCCTCGACCGGGATCACCGAGGCGACCGGCACCTTGTCGGCCTGCAGCAGGTTCACCTGGAACGGCCAGGTGCCCGAGGCCGCCATCCCCTCGTTCTTGAAGTCGTCCATCTGGATGAAGGCGTCGTGCCAGTAGCGCGCCACAAGCTGGCGCTGCTGGCGCAGGAGGTCGAGAGCGGCCTTGTACTGGTCCTCGTTCAGCTCGTAGGGCGAGGTGATGCCCAGTTCGGGCCGGTGATACATCAGGTACTGCGCCGCGTCGGCGATGTGGATCGGCCCGTCATAGGCCTGCACCCGGCCCTTGTTCGACTTGCCGTCGGGCAGCGTCATCTCCTCGAACACGACGTTCCACGAGGTCGGCGGCTGGTCCTTGAACACCTCGGTGTTGTACATCAGCACGTTCGGCCCCCACATGTAGGGGACGCCGTAGTGAACGCCATTCACCACATACCATGGCGCGTTCTTCAGCCGGTCGTCCACCGTGTCCCACGACGGGATGAGAGACAGGTTGATCGGCTGCACCCGCTTGCCGGCGACCAGCCGCAGCGAGGCGTCGCCCGAGGCGGTGACAAGATCGAACCCACCCTCGTTCATCAGCGCCACCATCTCGTCCGAGGTGTTGGCGGTCTTGACGTTCACCTTGCAGCCGGTCCTCGCCTCGAACCCGGTGACCCAGTCGAACTCCTTCATCGTCTCGCCGCGCTCGATGTAGCCGGGCCAGGCGACGATGTTCACCTGCCCCTCGGGCGTGCCGAGCGCGGCAAGCTGCGCCGCCGCCGGGCCGGCGGCGAGCGACAGCGCAAGGGCGGAAACGGCGGCCATGCGCCCGGCGGCGCGCGTTGTCTCGGTCATCTCGATCTCCCTGTCCACGCGGCTATGCTTGCCGGCTTCGGGCGAGCCTAAGCGCGCCTTGGCGGAAAGCAACGGGGAATCCGCAGGCGCCTGCGACGGATGCGCCGCAGGAACGCATTGCCGACACTGCCTGCGCGTGACACGGTAGCGCGACCCGGGGCGCGACCGGCGCCCGCGACAACCGTTCGAGGGAGCGTCCCGTTCATGTGCACCGCCTGCGATCTTGCGGCTCGGGGGACCGTCCCCGGCCTCAATCCCTGCCACTGCGATGCGCCCTACACCCATGCCGCCTTTGCCCGGCTGGCGGCCGACCTGCGGCGGCGGGAGTTCCTCGGCGGTATCGCGGCGGTGATGGGGATGTTCGCAGGCTTCGGCCTTGCCCCGCGCGAGGTCTGGGCGCAGACGCCGGGGCGGCCGATCCTGCTGACGAACCTCAAGCTCTTCGACGGGGTCAACCGGACGATCCGCGAAGGGGTGGACATCCTCGTCGCCGGCGACCGCATCGCGGGCCTTCCCCCTTCAGGCCAGGGGCCGGAAGAAGCGCAGCGGATCGACTGCGGCGGGCGCACGGTGACGCCGGGCCTGATCGAGACGCATGGCCACATGACCCTTGCCGGCACGACGCAGCTTGCCGCGCTCGCCGGCGACGTGGCGCTTGTCCACCTCATCTCGGGTCAGGTCGCGGGGGCGATGCTAATGCAGGGCTTTACCACCGTCCGCGACGTCGGCGGGCCGGCCTTCGGCCTCAAGATGGCAATCGACCGCGGCATCGTCGCGGGGCCCCGCATCTTCCCGTCGGGCGCGATGCTGTCGCAGACCTCGGGGCACGGCGACTTCCGCATGCTCGGCGAGTTGCCGCGCGTTCCGTCCACGCCGCCGAGCCGGATCGAGACCGAAGGCGTGGCCATCGTCGCCGACGGCGCGGATGCCGTGCTGCGCCACACGCGCGAACAGCTGATGAAGGGGGCTGCGCAGATCAAGATCATGGCGGGCGGCGGGGTGTCCTCGCTCTATGATCCGCTGGACACGGTGCAATATACCGAGGCCGAGATGCGCGCCGCGGTTCAGGCGGCGGCCGACTGGGGCACCTACGTCTGCGCCCATGTCTACACCGACGAGGGGATCCGCCGCTGCATGGCGACCGGCGTCAGATGCGTCGAGCACGGCCAGCTTGCCAGCGAGGAAACCGTGCGGATGATCGCCGACACCGGCACCTGGTGGTCGATCCAGCCCTTCCTCGCCGACGAGGATTCTAACCCGAAGACCGACCCGGTGCAGCAGCAGAAGCAGCTGGAGGTCGCCCGCGGCACCGAACGCGCGTTCGAGCTGGCGAAGAAATATCCCGTCAGGCTCAGCTTCGGCACCGACACGCTCTTCAACCCCGAGGGCGTGGGCAAGATCGGCCGGCAGCTGAACAAGTTCAGCCGCTACATGGGCGCGCTCGACGCGCTGCACCTCGCCACCGGGGCGGCGGGCGAGCTTCTGGCGCTGTCGGGCCCGCGCAACCCCTATGGCCGCCTCGGCGTGATCGAGCCGGACGCGCTTGCCGACATCCTCGTGTTCGACGGCGACCTGACCCGCAACCTCGACCCGATCGAGAACCACGCAACCGACCTCCGCCTGATCATGAAGGGCGGCCGCATCGTGAAGGACACCCGCGCATGACCAGCCGGAGCCTCGCCCCCGCCTTCGCGCTCGCCCTTGCCGCCCTCGCCCAGCCCGCCTGGGCGCAGGAGGCCGAGGACTGGCGCGTCACCGTCCAGCCCTATGTCTGGCTCAAGGGCATGTCGGGCACGATCCGCCCGACCGCCGCTGCGCCCACCATCTCGTTCAGCCAGTCGATCGGCGATGCGCTGTCTGTCGTGGACGGGGCTGCCATGGCCTCGGTCGCGGCGCAGCGGGGGCAGTTTCTCGTCCTCGGGGATTTCCAGTGGGCCGCGGCCAGCCGCACCGGCACCGTTCCACCGGGGATCCCCGCCCGCGGCGCCGTCGATACCACCACGCTCACGCTTGCAGCGGGCTGGCAGGTCCATGCCGAGCCGAACGCGACAGTGGACGTGTTCGCCGGCTTTCGCGCCTTCTGGCTGGGCGCGCGTGTGGAGGTTCCGCCCGGCACCGCCGTCGCCGACCGCGCGCTGAGCTTCGTCGATCCGATCGTCGGCGCACGGGTCGTGACACGGCTCGCGCCGCAATGGTCGGCGATGCTCTACGCCGATGTCGGGGGCTTCGGCGTCGGGTCGCAGTTCACCGTCGTGGCGGCCGGGATGGTCAACTACCATGTGACCGAACGCCTGACCGTCTCGGGCGGGATACGGGTCATGGGGCTGAACTACGACGACGGCAACACGGAGGCCAACGTGACGATGGCCGGGCCCGTCCTCGGCGTCAGCTGGCGGTTCTGACCGCCGCCTACTTCGCGAAGAGCTGCGCGGGCAGCCAGGTGGCCAGCGCCGGGACGGCCGCAACGGCAGCGAGGCCGACGATCTGCATGGCCACGAACGGCGCGATGCCGCGGTAGATGTCGAGCGTCCGCACGGCGGGCGGCGCCACGCCGCGCAGGAAGAACAGCGCAAAGCCGAACGGCGGCGTGAGAAAGCTGGTCTGCAGGTTCACGGCGATCATGACACCCAGCCAGACCGGATCGGCCCCCATCGTGATCAGGACGGGGCCGAGGATCGGGACGAGGATGAAGATGATCTCGAGAAAGTCGAGGAAGAACCCCATCAGAAACATCAGCACCATCGTGAACAGCATGGCGCCGGCAAGCCCGCCGGGCAGGTTCTGAAGGAACCCGCGCACTGTGTCCTCGCCGCCGAGGCCGCGGAACACGAGGCTGAAGAGCGAGGCCCCGATCAGCACCGCAAAGACCATCGCGGTGATCCGCGCCGTTCCCCCCACCACCTGCCCCAGCACGCCGCCCTTCAGGCAGGCGGCCAGCGCCGCCGCACCTGCCGCCAGCAGCACGCCGACCAACGCGAACGAGGCCCAGATGGCCGCGGTTTCCCTCGCCGTCACCCCCGCCCGCCCCAGCCGCAGGTCGGCTTGCGCGTTCAGCACGATCAGACCCGCCGCCGCCGCCAGCCCCGCCCACAGGACCGGCGCCAGCCGCGGCACCTGGCGCAGGGCGGCAAGGACCGCCGCGCCGACCGCGCCGAGCGCCGCCGCCTCAGTCGGCGTGGCGATCCCGCCGAGGATCGAGCCGAGGACGGCGACGATCAGCGCCGCCGGCGCGACCAGCGCCTGCACCACCTCGCGCGCCGAGGGCGGGCGTTCGCCCGGTGCGGGAAGCAGCGCAGGGGCCGCCGCGGGGCGCGCCCATGCGACGACCCCAACCCACAGCGCATAGAGCGCGACCAGAAGCAGGCCGGGCAGCAGGCTGCCTGCGAAGAGGTCGCCCACGCCGACCGACTTGCCGGCGAAGTTCCCCATCTTCAGGTTGGCCTGCTGGTTGGCGTAGGTCAGGATGTCGCCGAGAAACACCAGCACGATCGACGGCGGGATGACCTGACCCAGCGTGCCCGAGGCGCAGATCACGCCGGTGGACAGGCGCGGGTCATAGCCGTTCTTCAGCATCACCGGCAGCGCGATCAGCCCCATCGTCACCACCGTGGCGCCGACGATGCCGGTGGAGGCCGCCATCATCGCGCCAACCGCAACGACCGACAGCGCCAGCCCGCCCCGCGCCCGCCCGAAGAGCCGCGCCATCGCCACCAGCAGATCCTCGGCCACGCGGGACTTCTCCAGCATCAGCCCCATGAAGATGAAGAGGGGCACCGCCACCACGACCTCGTTCGACAGGATCGAGAACACCCGCTGCGGGAAGAAGTTCAGCGTCCGCAGCTCGAACACGCCCCAGGCGTCGCCCGCCCAGGCGAACAGCAGCGCCGTGCCCGCCAGCGTGAAGGCGACCGGGAACCCGATGATCAGCAGGACGCAGACGGCCGCGAAGAGCCACAGGTCGAGATGCGCGATCATGCCCGGCCCGTTATCAGCGTGCGCAGCGCGCGCAGGACGAAGGCCGCGCCCTGCAGCGCAAGTACGACCACGAACACCAGGATGAAGCCCTTGAGCACATAAAGATAGGGGATCCCCGACAGTTCGGTCGAGCCTTCCCGGATCGCCCAGGACCGCGCGACATAGGGCAGCCCTGCCGACCACAGGAACCACAGGAACGGGAACAGGAACAGGGCCGCACCGGCCAGGTTCACGGCGGCCCGGCCGCGCGGCGGCAGCGCGGCGTAGATAATGTCCACCCGCACATGCTCGTCCCGCTGCAGGGTCCAGCCCGCGGTCGCGGTCAGCACGATGGCGAAGCCGTAAAGAACCGCCTCGTAGAGCGTGACGAACGACAGGCCGTAGAGATAGCGCAGCACGACATTGACGAAGGTCAGCGCCACCATCGCCAGCACCAGCCAGGACACCACGCGGCCGACCGCGGCAGGCACGGCCTCCAGCGCGGCGATCAGAAGGTTCAGCGCGCGCATCGCGGCATCACGGGGGGCGGGGGCGGCAGCAGGGGACCGCCGCCCGCGCGGCGCCTCAGGCGCCCGCTTCCCAGGCGATGCGGCGGGCGTGGTAGACCGGCAGGTCCACCTGCGCGGAATATTCCATCGCCTCGTCGCGGGTGGCCTTCCACGAGGCGTAGACCTCCTTCGCGTCGTCGTCGATCGCGCCCAGCTCTGCCACCACCTCGGCCGAGGCCTTGGCCAGCGCGAGGATCACGTCGTCGGGATAGGTCTTGATCGTCACCCCGTGCTCGCGCGTCAGCGTGCGCATGAACTTGGCGTTGTGATAGGGCCATTCGCCCATGTTCACGCCGTTGGCGGCGCGCGCCGCAGCCTCGATGATCGCCTTCTGGTGGGGCGTCATGTCGTCGAACAGCGCCGCGTTCACCCCGATCTCGCCGGCCGAGTTCACCTCCTGCCAGCCGGGGGTGTAGTAGAACTTCGCCACCTGGTGGAACCCGTTCGCGCTGTCGAGCCAGGCGCAGCAGAGTTCGGTGGCGTCGATCGTGCCCGCCTGGAAGGCCGCGAAGATTTCCTGCGGGGCGACCATCACGGCGGCAGCACCCGCGCGGCGCATCACCTCGCCCGAGATGCCCGCGATCCGCATGGTGATCCCGCGGAAGTCGTCGAGGTTCCTGATCTCCTTGTTGAACCAGCCGGCCATCTGGATGCCGGTATGGCCGCAGGTGAAGGGCACGATGCCGAACTTCTTGCGGTAGATGCGATGCTGAAGGTCCTGCCCGCCGCCGAAATACATCCAGCCGCAGTGTTCCGTCGCCGTCATGCCGAAGGGCACGAGGCCGAAGAAGGTCGCGGGCTGCCATTTCGACACCATGAACACCGGCGGCGCGTGGTAGACGTCCGCGGTGCCCTGGCCGACCGCGTCGAAGACCTCGAAGGTGCCCACCAACTCGCCCGCGGCATGGACCTTCACCGCGATCTGCCCGTCCGACAGCGCCTCGGTATAATTGGCGAAGTTGTAGGCGATCGAGGCGAGGCCCGGAAAGTTGTGCGGCCAGGCCATCACCATGCTGAGGTTGCGCTTGCCCTGCGCATAGGCGGGCGCAGCCAGCGCGGCGGCGGCCGCACCGGCGCCCGCGACGGCGGATTTCGTGATGAACGTGCGGCGGTTCAGGGTCATGCGGTCCTCCCTCTGCTGCGCCGGCCCGCACCGGGCGGCGTCCGGCCGATCGGCTTGTCCGGCGGGCCGCGGCTGCGCGGTTCTCGCACCAAACAAACACCTGTTCAAACTGCTGCAAAGCCGATCCCCCCGCAAGGGGAATCCTGTCCCCGCGCGTGCCGGCCGGCAGGCCGGGTCCGGAAGGGCGCGGTGCCGGTCTGGCTGAAGCCGCGTCGTCGCCCGGACCTTGCCTCGGCCGATACGCCGCCGCGGCGCCGCCGGCCCGACCGCTGCCGCACCACTACACGCTTGCTGGGGAAAGACCGTCGGCCCCTGCCGCCGGCCTCTGGCGACCGCCGTAAGGCTGAAGACAAACAAACGGTTGGTTGGTAGAGCGATGATGATTAGGATGCTGCGACAAGGTCAGCGACAGGGGAGGGATGGGGATGAGCGACGCAACCGGCACGACCGCGGAACCGCCGCCCGGCATGAGCTCTGCCGAATGGGCGACCCGCACGGATCTTGCCGCCTGCTACCGCATGGTGGCGATGTTCGGCATGGACGACCTGATCTACACCCACATCTCGGCCCGCGTTCCGGGACCGGACGAGCATTTCCTGCTCAATCCCTTCGGCCTTCTCTACGAGGAGGTGACGGCATCGACCCTCGTGAAGGTCGATCTCGAGGGCAACCGGATCGACCCGGACGCAGCCCCGATCAATCCCGCGGGCTATGTCATCCATTCCTGCGTCCACCGCGCGCGGCCCGACCTCACCTGCGTGATCCATACCCACACGGTCGCGGGGGTCGCCGTCAGCTGCCAGCAGGAGGGGCTTCTGCCGATGACGCAGACCGCGCTCCTCTACAAGGACCTGATCGGTTATCATGGGTACGAGGGGCTGGCCCTCGACACGGACGAACAGACGCGCCTGCTGGCCGACCTCGGCCCGAACCGGCAGATCCTGTTCCTGCGCAACCACGGCCTCTTGGTCTGCGGGCGCACGATCCCCGAAGCCTTCATCATGGCCTACTACATGGAACAGGCCTGCCGGATGCAGGTCGCGGCCCAGGCGGGACGCGCGCTGATCCTGCCGCCCGAGGCGGTGCAGGACAAGGCCCATGCGCAGGCCATGGGCGGGATCGGGGAACCCGCGCTCGGCCGGCGGGAATTCGCCGCGCTGAAGCGGCGGCTGGACCGGCAGGGCGCCGACTACGCTCGCTGACCGGCCGCGCGCGGCATCAGCAGCGCGCGCATCGCCGCGAGGGCGGGCACCTGCACCCCCGCCTCGCCCGCCCGCGCCGCCAGCCAGCCGAGCGAGGCATCGACCTCGAGCGGGCGCCCCGCCTCGATGTCGTCGAGCATCGAAGCGCGGGTGCGGCGGTCGGCGATACGGGTCGCGAAGGCCAGGGTGCGGTCGAACAGCCCGTCGTCCACCGGCGCGCCGATGGCGCGGCCGACCGATACGACCTCGGCCACAGCCTGCGCGAAGAGGGCGCGCGCCTCGGGCACGTCGATCCAGCCACCGAGCGGCAGCCGGGTGAGGGCGCACAGGCCGTGGAACGGCGCCAGCACCGCTAGTTTTTCCCACAGCGCGGGCCGCGGATCGGGCAAGAGCTGCATATCGAGCCCCGCGCGCGCGCCCGCGTCCGCCAGGGCCGCCAGCACGGGCGCGGGCCGGCCGTCGAGCGGGCCGAAGGCGAAGCGGCGCTGCGCGCCGGTGTGGCGGATCACCCCCGGCGCCTCGACCGTCGCGGGCAGCCAGGTGACGCCGGGCGCAAGGCAGTCGGGGCCATAGCGGTCCGCCAGCCAGTCAAGCCCTGTCATGCCGTTCTGGAAGCTGACGATCCGCGTTCCCGCGCCGACCATCGGCGCCATCGCCGCGCCGGCCGCCGCAGTGTCATAGGCCTTGACCGCGAAAACCACCGCATCGACCGGCCCGAGGGCGCTTGCGTCGTCCGAGGCCGCCGCGGGCCGCACCACCACGTCGCCGGTAGCGGACCGGACGCGAAGCCCCTGCGCCCGGATCGCCGACAGCGTGGCACCGCGGGCCAGCACCACGACCCCCAGCCCCGCGGCCGCGAGCTTCGCCGCCAGGAATCCGCCGATCGCGCCTGCGCCGACGATGCCGATCAGCGCGCTCACTCGGCCCCGGCGCGCAGCATGGCGACGAAGGCCGCCGCGATCTCGTCGGGCGTCCGGCGGCCTTCGCGGAACCAGACCGGCGTCCAGTTCAGCGCGCCGAGCAGCATCAGCCGGAACAGCCCCCGGTCCACCCCCGGCGCCAGCGGCAGCGCCGCCACCAGATCGCGGATCCGCTGGTCGTAGGCATCGCGTTCCGCACGGACCCGCGCGGCCACCGCGGGATCGCCGCCCGCCGCATCGGGGCGCACGATCGCAAGCAGGTTGCGCGAACCCAGCAGTTCGCGCAGATGCGCGCGCACCGCCGCCTCGAGCCGGTCCCAGGGGTCGCGCAGGCCCTCGAGCGCCGCATCCAGTGCGGCGTGGTAGCGCGCCACCGCGTGTTCGTGCAGGGCAAGGAACAGCTCTTCCTTCGACGCGAAGTGGTAATAGAGCGAGCCGGGCAGCATCCCCACCGCGCGCGCGATGTCGCGCATCGACGTGCCGTCGAACCCGCGCTCGCCGATCAGCTCGGCCGCCGCACGGATCACGTCCTCGCGCCGGTTGGGCGCACGCCCGCCCCGTTCGGCCGGCACCGCCGCCCCCTGCCCCGCCTTCGTCATCCCGCCTCCGTCCTCGCGGGCCGCCCTTGACAGCGGCAACCGAACGATTGTTTGGTGACGCTAATCATACAAGCCCGCCCGACGAAAGGCGAGACGCGATGCCCGCCACCGCTGCGCCCGATGCGCTGGTCTACGATCCTGCCGATCCGGCAGTCATGGCGAACCCCTATCCGGTGCTGGCGCGGCTGCGCGAGAACGATCCCGTCCACTGGGCGCCGGCGCTGAAGTCCTGGATCGTGACGCGCCATGCCGATGTGCGCGATCTGCTGCTGGGCGATTCGCTGTCGGTCAACCGGCTGATGGGGTTCTACCGCAGCCTCCCCCCGCGCGAGGCGGACCTGCTGCGCGACATCATCCGCTACCTCAACCTGTGGATCGCCTTCCGCGACCCGCCCGACCATACGCGCCTGCGCCGCATCATGCGCCACGCCTTCACGCCGGTTGCCGTTGATGCCCTGCGGCCGGGGATCGAGGGCATCGTGGCCGGCCTTCTTGACCGGCTCGCCGGCCGCCGCGGCACGGTCGATCTGGTGCGCGACTTCGCGCTGCTGGTGCCGGCCTTCGTCATCATGGACATGCTGGGCATTCCGCGCGACCGGGTGGACGAGGTCAAGACCTGGTCCGACGATCTGGCCACCTTCATCGGCGGCGCGCGCAATGCCGCCGACAAGTACGAACGCGCCGCCCGCGGCTGCCGCGAGATGGCGGGCTTCTTCAAGGGCATGATCGCCGAGCGCCGCGCCAACCCCCGGCCCGGCTTCCTGATGGATCTGATCAACGCCCGCGACGAAGGCGACCAGCTGTCGGACGACGAACTGGTGGCGACCTGCATCCTCGTCCTCTTCGCCGGGCACGAGACGACGACGAACCTGATCGCCAATGCCGTCCTGACGCTGCTGCGGCATCCCGACGAGCTTGCCCGTCTGCGCGCGGACCCCGGCCTGACCGACGGCATGATCGAGGAGGTTCTACGCTACGACGGGCCGACGAACGCGCTGGTGCGGGTGGTGGCGAAGGACCACGACCTGCACGGCCGGCAGCTGCGCGAAGGCGACCGGGTGTTCGTGATGGTCACGGCCGCCAACCGCGACCCGCGCGCCTTCGACGACCCCGACCGGTTCGACATCGGCCGCAACCCGAACCGGCACCTGACCTTCGGACAGGGGATCCACATCTGCCTCGGCGCCCGCCTCGCGCGCGAGGAAGGGCGGATCGCGGTGCCTGCGCTGCTGCACCGGTTCCCGCGCCTCGCGCTGGCGGGCGAGCCCGTCTGGCTCGACGCGATGGTGCCGCGCGGCCTTGTCCGTCTGCCCGTGACCCTCGGCGAGGAGTGACCCGATGCCCGCATCCGAAATCGTCATCGCGGCCGGCACGCGCACGCCGCTCGGCAGCTACGGCGGTTCGCTGAAGGGCGTGGGCCTGACCGACATGGCCGGCCACGCCGCGCGTGCCTGCATCACCCGGTCTGGGATCGCGCCGGCCGCCTTCGACCATATGGTCTTCACCACCACCGTGCCGACCGACCGCGACACCCTGTTCGCCGCGCGCGTCGTGGGCGTGAAGTCGGGGATCCCCGAGGACGCCGGGGCACTGGCGGTCGTGCGCGCCTGCGCCAGCGGGCTTCAGGCGATCCTCTCGGCCGGCCAGCAGGTGGCCTCGGGCCACAGCCGCATCGCGCTCGCGGGGGGGGCCGAATGCTACAGCCGCGCCCCTCATGCGGTGGCCGCAGCCCGCTGGGGCGCGGGGCGGGGGCCGATGGTGCTCGAGGATACGCTCGACTGGGCCTACCGATGCCCGTTCAGCCAGGAATACATGGGCGAGACGGCCGAGAACCTGGCCGACGAGTTCCAGTATTCGCGCGAGGCGATGGACGACTGGGCCGCAATGAGCCAGGCCCGCGCGCTGGCGGCCATCGCAAGCGGCTTTCTCGGTCGTCAGATCGTGCCGATCGACGTGCCGGACGGCCGAGGCACCCGTGCCTTCACCATCGACGAAAGCCCCCGCGCGGATGCGACCCCCGAAAGGCTCGCCCGGCTGAAGCCCGCCTTCCGCGAGGGCGGGCGCGTGACGGCCGGCAATTCCTCGGGCGTGACCGACGGCGCAGGCTTCGTCGTCGTGGGCGACCGGGCGGCGGTCGAGGCCGCGGGCGGGGTGCCCGAGGCGCGGCTGGTGGACTGGCACGTGGTCGGCGTGCCGGCGCGGATCATGGGCCACGGGCCGGTGCCCGCGATCCGCGGCCTTCTGGACAAGACCGGGCTGACGGTCGCCGACATCGACTATTTCGAGATCAACGAGGCTTTCGCGGTGGTAAACCTTCACGCCGAGCGGCACCTCGGGATCCCGCGGGATCTGCACAACCTCTATGGCGGGGGGATCTCGGTCGGCCATCCGCCCGGCGTCACCGGCGTGCGCATGTGCATGACCGCGATCGAACACCTGCGCCAGAGCGGCGGGCGCCGGGCGGTGCTGTCGATGTGCCTCGGCGCAGGCCAGGGCATGGCCATGCTGATCGAGCGGGTGGCATGACGCCCGGCGCGGCCGAGCTCGCGGCGGACTGCGCCACCGTCTGGCAGGCCTTCGCGGCGCAGGCGGCCCGGTGCCCCGATGCCGCCTTCCTGTGCATCCCGCCCCGGCCCGGTCGCGCCTATCACCCCGAGGGTCTGGAACTGACCTATGCCGCGGCCTTCGCGCTGGCCGCAGCGCGGGCGGAACGCTTCCGGCAGGGCGGCTGGGGGCCGGGGCACCGGGTGGCGCTGATGCTGGACAACCGGCCCGACCATACGATCCACCAGCTTGCGCTCTACGCGGTCGGGGCGTCGCAGGTGCCGGTCAACCCCGATTACCTCGACCACGAACTGGCCTACCTGCTCGAGCATTCGGGCGCGGCGCTGGCGATCGGGTTGCCGCACAACATCGGCCAGCTGCGCCGCGTCGCCGCCGGGCTGCCGCGGCCGCCGGCGGTGATCCTCGCGGGCGACCCGGTCCCCCCCGCGCTCGTCCCCGCCCGCGCCGAGACGCCGGGCCGTGCGACCGAGGCCGCCGTCATCTACACCTCCGGCACCACGGGACGGCCCAAGGGCTGCGTCATCGACCACGAGTATCACTTCGTCGTCGGGCTGACCTACGCCGGTCACGGCGGCGCGCTGACGCTGCGGCCGGGAGGCGACCGGGTGTTCGTGCCGCTGCCGGTGTTTCACGTCAATGCGGGACTGAACACGCTGACGGCGATGATCCTGACCGGCAACTGCCTGATCCTGCCCGACCGGTTCCATCCCGCCAGCTTCTGGGCCGACCTGCGCGCCACCCGGGCGACCGCGATGCACTATCTGGGCATCATCCCGCCCATCCTGATGAAACAGCCCGTCACCGAGGACGAACGCGCCCATACCGTCCGCTTCGGCCTCGGCGCGGGGCTCGATCCCGCGCTGCACAGGGCGTTCGAGGAACGCACGGGGATCGCAATGGTCGAGGTCTGGGGCATGACCGAGACGGGCCGTTTCTTCGCCGACTGCCACGAGCCGCGGATGATCGACACCCGCGCCTTCGGCCGGCCCGCCCAGGGTTTCGACGCGCAGGTCTGGGACGACCAGGGGCGCGAGGTGCCGCGCGGCACGCCTGGCGAACTGGTCGTGCGCGATGCCGGACCCGATCCGCGCCGGGGCTTCTTCCGCGAATACCTGAAGGACCCGGCGGCGACCGAGGCCGCGTGGGCGGGCGGCTGGTTCCACACCGGCGACGTCGTGATCCAGGACGAAACGGGGATGCTGCACTTCGTGGAACGGCGCAAGAACATCATCCGCCGGTCGGGCGAGAACATCTCGGCCGCCGAGGTCGAGAACGCACTGGTCGGCCACCCCGCGGTCGCGGCCGCAGCCGTCCTCGGCGTGCCGGACGAGCTGCGCGACGAAGAGGTGATGGCGGCGATCCTTCCCGCCCCCGGCTGGCCGCGCGAGGCGGAAACCGCGCGCGCGATCCTTCGCCACGCGCGCGGGCTGATCGCCTATTACAAGCTGCCGGGCTGGATCGCCTTCGTGGACGACCTGCCGCGCACGGGAACGCAGAAGGTGCGCAAGGGCCTGATCTTCCCCGGCCACGAGGCCGATCCCCGCCGCGCCCCCGGCGTCATCGACCTGCGTCCCCTGAAGACGAGGACCGCCTGATGCGCTGCGCCGTGTTCGACCGGTTCGGTCCGCCTGCCGAGGTGATCCGCCTGATCGACGTGCCGGACCCCGAACCGGGGCCGGGCGAGGTGCGCCTCAGGATGCAGGCGATGTCGATCAACCCGGCCGACCTCTTGCTGATGGAGGGGCGCTATGGCGCCCGCCCGCCGACGCTGCCCGCCACGCCGGGGGCCGAGGGCGTCGGCGTCGTCGATGCGGTCGGACCGGGGGTGACGCGGCTGAAGGTCGGGGATCTGGCCGCGCCGATACCGGTCGGCTGCTGGGCCGAGGCGATGGTCATGCCCGAGCGCGCGGCGATCCCGCTGCCGCCCGAGGTGGACCGCGAGCAGGCGGCGATGCTGAAGGCCAACCCGGCGACGGCCGAGCTCATGCTGACCGGCCTGCGCGCGCTGTCGCCCGGCGACTGGGTGGCGCAGAACGCGGCGAACTCGGCCGTCGGCCGGCTGGTGATCGCCTTCGCGCGCGACAAGGGCCTGCGCAGCGTGAACGTGGTGCGCCGGCCCGGGCTTGAGGGCGACCTGCGCGCCTGCGGCGCTGATGCGGTGGTCGTGGGCGACGATCCGGCGGCGATCCTTGCGGCGACAGGCGGCGCGCGGCCGGTCCTTGCCCTCGACGCGGTCGGGGGCGGGGCCACGCGGGCGCTGGCCGCGGCGCTGGCCGACGGCGGCACAGTGGCGAGCTATGGCCTCCTGTCGGGCGAACCCTGCGCGGTCGATGCCGGGGATCTCGTGTTCCGCGGCATCACCCTGCGCGGCTTCTGGCTGGCCGAATGGTTCGGCCGGGCGGATCCCGCCGAGGTGCGGGCCCTCTATGCGGGCCTTGTGGACAAGCTCCGCCGCGGCGCCCTCGCGACACCGGTCGAGGCGCGCTATCCCCTCGCGCGCGTGGCCGAGGCGGTGGCCCATGCCGCCCGTCCCGGCCGCTCGGGAAAAATCCTTCTGACCGCGGGATGATGCGATGCGCGACGTCTGGGTGATCGGCACCGCCTGCACTGCCTTCGGCAAACGGCCGGGCGACAGCTTCAAGGACCTCACGCGCGAGGCCTACCTCGCCGTCCTCGCCGACGCGGGGATGGCGGACGGGCGGGCGATCGGCTTCGGCTGGTTCGGCAACTGCGGCATGGGCACCTTCGGGCAGCGCAACATCCGCGGCCAGGTCTGCCTCACACCCCTGGTGCGCGAGGGGCTTTTCCCCGAACGGGTGCCGGTGATCAACGTGGAGGGCGGTTGCGCCACCGCGTCGATGGCCTTCCACGGCGCCTGGAAGGACATCGCCAGCGGCGACTGCGACGTGTCGCTGGCCATCGGGGTGGAAAAGACCTTCGTTCCCGGCGACCCTGCCCGCACGCAGGAGATCTTCGAGGGCGGGATCGACCAGCTCGACCCCGCCGAATGGCAGGCCTATTACCGTGCGCGGGGGGAAGAGATCGGCAAAACCTTCGACCCGAACGGGGCGGGCGGCACGGTGTTCATGGACACTTACGCGATGCAGGCCGCCTGGCACATGAAGCGGTGGGGCACCACACAGCGCCAGATCGCCATCGCGGCGTCGAAGAACCACCGCCACGGGTCGATGAACCCGCTCGCGCAGTATCGCTTCGAGGTCAGCGTGGACGCGGCGCTGGCCGACCGCCCGGTATCCTGGCCGCTCACGCGGTCGATGTGCGCCCCGATCGGCGACGGGGCTGCCGCCGCGATCCTCTGCTCGGGCGATTTCCTCGCCGCCTGCGACCGGACGGTGCGCGACCGGGCGGTAAGGGTGCGCGCCTCGGCCCTGACGGGCGGCAAGTATCGCGCGCCGGACGAACCGTCGCTGTCGCGCGTCGCTGCACGCAAGGCCTATGCCGCCGCCGGCCTTTCGCCGGCCGACATCGACGTCCTGGAAGTGCACGATGCGACCAGCTTCTGCGAGATCTTCCAGCTCGAGATGCTGGGCTTCTGCCCGGACGGCCGGGGCGGGCCCTTCGTCGAGGAGGGGCATACCGCGCTCGGCGGGCGGCTGCCGGTGAACCTGTCGGGCGGCCTCGTGTCCAAGGGCCACCCGGTGGGGGCCACAGGCCTGTCGATGATCCACGAACTGACGCTGCAGCTGCGCGGCGAGGCCGGGCCACGCCAGCACCCCGGCGCGCGTCTGGCACTGGCCGAGAACGGCGGCGGCGTGATCGGGTTCGACGAGGCCGCCTGCGCCGTGACCATCCTCGAGGCGCAGGGCTGAGGCCAAAGGCCCTGCGCCCCCGCACCGCGCCTGCGCCACGCCCGCACCGCGCCTGCGCCGGGCACCGCCGGCACGGTCCGCGACCGTCCGGGCGCGCCAGCCCCGGCCGCGACGGCCGGTCGAACCGCCGCCGTCGCGTGCTGCGCACACCGCGTCCTCTCCGCCCGCCGACCGCCGCCGCAGTCAGGGCCAGTAGGGCGCGCGGAGGTCCTTCTTGACGACCTTGCCGAGCGCGTTGCGCGGAAAGTCGGCGCGGAACTCGACGGCCTTCAGCCGCTGGTGCTTTGCCAGAAGGCTGTTCGCCCAGTCCCGGATCGCCCCGGCGTCGGCCCCCGGCCGGGGGATCACCAGCGCCAGCGCCGCCTCGCCCCAGCGGTCGTCGGGCACGCCGATCACCGTCACGTCGGCCACGTCGGGATGCCGGCCCACCACCGCCTCGATGTCGGTCGGAAAGACGTTCAGGCCGCCCGAGATGATCATGTCCTTCTTGCGGTCGAGGATGGTCAGGTAGCCGTCCGCATCGAGCATCCCGATGTCGCCCGACCGCAGGAAGGTGCGCCCGCGGGCGTCGCGCCAGATCAGGTCGGCCGTCGCGTCGTCGCGGCCGAGGTAGCGCGCCATCATCCCGGCCCCGTAGCCCGCGATCTCGCCAGGCGTGCCCGGCGGCACCTCGCACCCCGCCTCGTCGATCACCGCGACCTCGAACCCCAGGACGGGCGTTCCCACGGTGGCGAACTTGTCCGCCGGCGCGCCCGGCTTCAGCATCGACGCGAAGCCCTCGGAAAACCCGTAGAGCTCGTGCAGGCCCGGCGTGATCCGCTCCATGACCCGGGCCTTCACGTCGCGTCTGAGGGGCGAGCCGGCCGAGAGCGCCATCCGCAGGCTCGCAAGGTCGCGTTGCGGCAGGTCCGGGTGATCCAGCACCGCCTGATACTGCGGCGGGACCATGAAGGTATGGGTGATGCGCGCCGCCTCGACCGTGCGCAGGAAGGCGCCGGGATCGAAGGACGGCATGATATGCAGCGTCGCCCCGACGAACAGCGCCGGCAGCATGACCAGCCAGGTCCCGTTCGACGACAGCGCCGTGGTGGTGAGCGCGCGGGCGGCGTCGGTGAAGCCCATCTCGATCGCGTTCGAGAAGGCGAAATGCAGCCGCGCCCGGTGCGTCTGCACGATCCCCTTCGGCAGGCCCGTGGTGCCCGAGGAATAGATGACGTTGAAATCGTCACCCGGCGCGTGCCGCACCGGCGGGTCCGTGTCGGGCTGCCCCGCAAGCGCGGCGGCCAGCGGCACCCACCCGGGCCGGTCGGGGCCGATCCGGTGGGCGAGCGCCGGCAGGTCGCGCAGGTGTGGGGCCAGCCGGTCGGCGAAGGCGGGATCGGCCAGCGCCGCCTTCGCGCCGCAGTCGCGCAGCAGGTGCGCCAGCTGCGCGCCTGTCAGCAGCGACGACATCGGCGCCACCGCCGCCCCGGCGCGCACCGCGCCGAACAGGCATTCGACCGTCTCGGGCGCGTTGCCCATCAGCACCGCCACCACGTCGCCCCGGCCGATGCCGCGAGCGGCCAGCGCATGGGCGATGCGGTTCACCGCGGCGCCGAAGTCGCCCCAGGTGCGCACCGTGTCGCCGCAGACGATGGCGGTTTTCGCAGCCCGGTGACGCGCATGGGTGGCGAGGATGTCTGGGATCGTCGGGTGGGCGTCGTCGATCATGGTGGCGATCATGGGCTGCCTTCGCGGTCGGGGTCGTCGGTGATCCGGCGGCGGCCGGCGGCGGCCTGGTCCATCAGCGCGCGCGCCTCCGGCGTCACCATCAGGTCGCAGAACAGCGTCCGCTCGGCGTCCAGCGCCGCGCCGCGGTCGGGGTCGAAGGCGCGGGCCGCCAGCGCCTTGATATGGGCCAGCGCCCGGCCGGGCCGGGCGGCGATGCGCGCGGCCAGCGCCAGCGCCGCCGCCCGCGCCCCGCCCGGCGGGGCAAGGTCGGCAAGGCCCATGGCGGCCAGCCCCCCCGCATCGACCGTATCGCCCGAAAGCATCAGCCGCAGCGCGCGCGACGCCCCGACAAGCCGTGTCAGACGCTGCGTGCCCCCGGCGCCCGGCAGCAGGCCGAGGTTGACTTCCGGCAGGCCGAACGGCCCCGCGCCCTCGGCCGCGATGCGGATGTCGCAGGCCAGCGCAATCTCGAAGCCGCCGCCCATGGCCGCACCGTCGAGCGCCGCGACATAGACGACCCGGCCCGCCTCCATCCGCCGCAGCGCCCGGTGGATCGGCCCCTCGCGCACCGGGCGGGCCTGGTCGAAGGTCAGCCCGCGCGCCGCCATCGCCGCCGCGCGCGCGGCCAGGGGGCGGATGTCGTAATGGCGCACGAATACGCCCGGCACCGCCCCCGACAACACGCAGACGCGCACGGCGGGGTCGGACTCGATGGCCTCGACCGCGGCCAGCAGCCCCGCCTCCATCGCCTCGTCCATGTAACCGTCGGGGGGATTGGCGAAGGCGATCCCGGCCACCGCGCCGGCCAGCGTCAGATCGGCCCGCCCGGTCATCGCCGGCTTCCGAACCGCGCGATGTAGGCGGCAAAGCCCGGCACGTCCATCAGCGGCATGCCGCCGAGAACCGCCGCGCCCCGCGCGATGTCGGCCGCGGCGATGCCCTCCGCCTCGGCGATCACCGCCTCGGCTCGCGCGGCCGGGATCGCGATCACACCGTCGTCGTCGCCCGCGATCAGGTCGCCTGGATGCACGGTAACGCCGCCAAGAGTCACCGGCACCTGGAATCGGCCGGGCGTGCCGTGCCGCCCCGGCCGCGGCGTTGCGCCGAGCGCGTAGACGGGCAGCCCGATCGCCCGCAACCGCGCGGTGTCGCGGGCCATCGCATCGACGACGATCCCGGCAATCCCACGCCGCCGGGCCTCGGCCGCGACGAGATCGCCGATCATCGCGTGGTCGCGCAGGTTGCCGCATGCGATCACCACCACCTCGCCCGGCGCCGCCGTCAGAACCGACAGCAGCACAGAATCGGCGTCGGCCGGCGCCGCCTCGGCCGTTCGGGCGACCCCGGCCATCCGCGCGCCCGGCACGACCGGACGCAGGTCCGGCGGTAGGACGCCCTCGCGCCGCATTGCATCGGCCAGATGCGCCGTTTCGATCGCGGCAAGCCGCGCGACCAGCGCCCCGGTCACGGCGCGTCCGGCGCCTTGCGGAAGGTGCCGTTTTCCAGCGTCGTGATGTCGACCAGCGTCATCTCCTCCACCCCAAAGCCCGAATGGTCGGCGGGGCTGAACCGCAGCCGGCCCTGCGTCACGTCGAGGCCCGTCGTCCCTTCCAGCGCCGCGCGCATCGCGTCGGCATCGAGGCTGCCGGCAGCCTCGGCGGCGTGGCGGAAGACCACAACCGGGTCATAATAGACCGCCTGCAGGTAGATCGTGTCGTTCAGGCTGCCGAACTTCGCCACCAGCGCCTCGCGGAAGCGCACCGTGCGCTCGGGCAGCACGCCGTCGGGGCCGGCAGCGAAGGCCTTCATCATCACTGCAGTCACGCCGCCCGCCAGTTCCGGCCCGATCAGGTCGATCACCCCCTTCAGCGACAGCGCGATGTGCCCGAGGACCGGCGCATCCCAGCCCATGTTGCGCCGCGACCGCAGGCAATTCGCCAGATCCGCCCCGACGGCGTAAAGCGAGAACGCCCCCGCCCCCGCATCCCGCAGCCGCGTCAGCTGCGGCGTCATGTCGAGGTCGCCAGTGTTGAAGAACTCGGAGCCCGCAAGCTTCAGCCGCCGCCCCTCCAGCGCCTTCTGGATGTCGGCCGCCCCGTTGCGCCCGAGCGGCGTCGAATCGCCCACGAGGCCCAGCTTTTCGAGCTTCAGGTTCTCGTCGGCATACTTGACCATCACCGCCGCCTGTTCGCGTGTGCCGAAGGCGGTGCGGAACACGTAAGGATACTGGTCCACGTCCAGCGGCACCCCGGTGCCCGAGATCAGCTGCAGCACCTTCGCCTCGGTGAACACCGGCGTGGTCGCCACCGCGGTGCCGGTCAGCGTCGGCCCGACCATTGCGTCAATGCGCTCGCGGTCAACGAGTTCCCGCGCCAGCGTCACGGCGCGACTGGGATTGCTTTCGTCGTCGCGCACCAGAAGCTCGATTTGGCGCCCGAGGACGCCGCCCGCGGCGTTGAACTCGTCCACCGCAAGCTGCACGCCCTGCAGCGTGCGCTCGGCGATGGTGCGCCCCGGCCCGGTGAAGCCCGACATGAAGCCGAGCTTGATCGGTTCGCCCTGCGCGACTGCGGGCGCGGGCAGCGCGGCGGCGGCTACGGCCCCACCGAGCAGCGCCATCGCCGCGCGGCGGGTGGTGGTGGTCGTCGGATCGTGCGTCATGGCCGTTCCTCCCTGTTCAGGCCGTGATGCGGACCTGGGCCGGATTGATAAGCTTGTGGTAATTCTTGCGCGCGGTCAGCGCGAAGGCTTCGGGCACGCGCTCGATCCCGTCGAGCACGCGCGTGATCAGGGGCGACAGCTTCACCCGCCCCGATGCGACGAGGTCAACCGTGGTGCGCATCAGCCGGTCGTCGAGGATCGACGGAAAGACGTAGCGCAGGCTGCGGTGGCGGAAGGCGGCATAGGGCAGGACGGTCGCCTCGCCGTAAAGGGCGATGCCGATGATGCGCCCGTAGTCGCAGGCCATCTCGGCCGCCTCGTTCAGCGTCCTGACCCCCGCCAGCCCCTGGTCGGGAGGACCGCCGGCGGTCTCGAACACAACGTCGGCGCCCGCGCCGCCCGTCAGCTCCCGCACCGCCGCGACCGGGTCGGTATCGCGGGCGTCGATTGTCATATCCGCGCCGAGGCTGCGGGCGATGT
This sequence comes from uncultured Paracoccaceae bacterium, assembly GCA_938028765.1. Taxonomy (GTDB): domain Bacteria; phylum Pseudomonadota; class Alphaproteobacteria; order Rhodobacterales; family Rhodobacteraceae; genus CALIZF01. The sequence continues at coordinate 6,463 of CALIZF010000033.1, read as the reverse complement.
CGAGGACATGGGGGGCCACGTCGATGGCAACTGTCAGCCCCGCCCCCGCCGCCTTCGCGGTCTGAAGGCACGACAGCCCCATCGCACCCTGACCGATCACCACCACCGTCTCGCCGAGGCGGATGCCGGCCGCGTGCACGCCGGCGACGGCATCGGTCAGCGGCTGGATCGCGGCCGCCTCGCTGTCTGTCACATGGTCCGGCACCGTCACCAGGATGTCGGCCGGCACGGCCGCGTATTCGGCGAAACAGCCGGGATAGTGGAAACCCACCACGCCGTCCTTGCCGATTGCCCTGGTCGTCACCCGGTCGCCCGGCTTCAGCGTGTCCACCCCCGGTCCGACCGCGACCACCTCGCCTGCGAACTCGTGCCCGAAAAGCTGCGCGGGGCCCTTCGCAAGCGCCTCGACCACGGTCGAGCGGTGATAGGTCTCGTGCCCCATGAAGAGCAGGGTCTCGGTGATCGAAGGCTGGACGACCCTGACCCGGATAACCACCCAGCCCGGCCGGGGCACCGGATCGGGCAGGGTTTCCAGCCGCATGTCGTTGAAGCCGTGAACCCGCCAGGCCTTCATGTTCCCCTCCCTCAGACCGATCCGAAATAGACGTCGCCAAGCGCGGAATCGGCGCGCAGCGCCGCCCCCGTGCCTTCCATCACCACCCGGCCCGTGGACAGCACATATCCCCGGTCGGCGATGCGCAGCGCCTGCGCCGCCATCTGCTCGACCAGCAGGATGGTGCAGCCCTCGGCCGCCACCTGCCGCACGATCGCAAAGATCCCGGCCACGATCAGCGGCGCGAGGCCGAGGCTCGGCTCGTCCAGCATCAGAAGCCGCGGCCTGCTCATCAACGCCTGGGCCAGCGCCAGCATCTGCTGCTGCCCGCCCGACAGGGTTGCGGCAGGGTCGCGCCGCTTCTCGGCCAGGATCGGAAAGCGGGCATAGGCCAGGTCGCGGTCCTGCGCGATACCGGCGCTATCGCGGCGGTGGACGAAAGCGCCCAGATCGAGGTTCTCCTCGACCGTCAGTTCCGGGAACAGCCGCTTGCCCTCGGCCACCAGGGCAATGCCGCGCGCGACGATCTGGTGCGGAGCCAGCCGGTCGATCCGGGCGCCGTCGAACGTGACCGACCCGGCCGCCGGCCGGTTGAGGCCCGAGATCGTGCGCACGATCGTGCTTTTCCCCGCACCGTTCGGGCCGAGCAGCAGCACGATCTCGCCCCGGCCCACAGTCAGCGTCACATCCTCGACCGCCCGGACGGCGCCGTAGGCGACAGACAGGTTGGTGACAGCCAGCAGGGTCATGCCGCCGCCTCATCGGTGCCGAGGTAGGCGCGGATCACCGAAGGGTCGCTGCGCACCGCGGCCGGCAGGCCGTCGGCGATCACCTGCCCGCGGTCAAGCACCGTCAGCCGTTCGGCCACCCGCATGACAAGCCGCATGTTGTGCTCGACCAGAAGGATCGTCACACCTTCCGCGCGCACCGCGCGCAGCAGCGCCTCGATGTGGTCGATCTCGGCCGGCGACAGGCCCGCCGCGGGCTCGTCGAGCAGCAGCACCCGCGGTTCCAGCATCAGCGCGCGGGCGATCTCCATCAGCCGAAGCTGGCCGTGCGGCAGGGCGCCTGCGGGGCGGTCGCGCACGTCCCAGAGGCCGGCGAAGGCGATCAGGTCGCGCGCGCGCGCCGCCAGCCGCGCCTCGTCCGCCCGAGCCGTGGGCAGCGACAGCGTGGCGGCCAGCATCGAGGACCGCGCGAACACCTGCCCGCCCAGACCGACATTCTCCATCGCCGTCAGGCCCGAGGCGAACCTGGGCGTCTGGAACGTCCGCACGAGGCCGGCCCGCGCGATCGCATGGGCAGCCAGGCCGTCGACCGGCTGCCCGACCAGCGCGAACCGGCCGGCATCGGCCGGGTAAAACCCGGTGATCAGGTTCAGAAGCGTCGTCTTGCCCGACCCGTTCGGGCCGATGACGACGTGGATGGCCCCTTCGGCGACCGACAGATCCACCCCGTCCACCGCCCGGACGCCGCCGAAATGCTTGACCGCCCCCGCGACCTCCAGCACCGGCCCGGCCGCGGGCGCAACGGCGGCGGCCCGCGCGCCCGTGTGCAGGACCGGGGCGGGCGGCGGCGGCACCGGCGGCGCAACCGGCGCCGCCGCCGCCAGCCGCCGCGCCCGCCATAGGCCGAAGGCGCCAGCGATGCCCATCGGCGCGACGATCAGCAGCGCCACGAACACCGACCAAGTGACGATCGTCGCCACCGACCGGAATCCCTGCATCAGCTCTGGCAGCACGAACAGGATCGCGGCCCCGATCAGCGGCCCGATCACGGTGCCCATACCGCCAAGCACCACGGCAAGGATCAGCGATAGCGCCACCTGCAGGTTGAATACGAAGGGGCTGACCGATCCCGCGACGAAAGGGTAGAGGACGCCCCCCGCGCCGGCGAAGAGCGAGCACGCAAGGAAGGCGTAAAGCCGGATGCGGAACGGCGACAGACCGAGCGAGGAGGCGGCGACATCGCTTTCCCCGATCAGCCGGAAGCTGCGGCCCCAGCGGCTGCGCCCGATGTTCCAGGTCATCCACAGCACGGCCAGCGTTACCACGAGGACGAAATAGTAAAGCCACACGCCCCGCAGCCGCTGGTCGAACAGCACCGGCGCCGGGATCCCCCAGATGCCCGAGAAGCCGCCCGTCAGCCCCGCCCATTCGAGCAGCAGGTCCTCGACCACGATGGCAAAGCCGAGCGTCACCATCGCGAGGTAGAACTGGCTCAGCCGCAGCGACGGCACGCCAAGCAGCAGGCCGATCGCCCCGGCCATGGCGATGCCCGCCGGGGCGGCGGTCCAGAAGCTCCACCCGAACTGTGTCATCAGGATGGTGACGGTATAGGCAGAGGCCGCCAGCACCCCGGCCTGCCCCGCCGACAAAAGCCGCGCGTGCCCGGTCAGGAGGTTCAGCCCCAGAGCCGCGCAGCCGAACGTCAGCACGATCTCGACAAGGTAGAGGTAATAGCGGTTGGCGAAGGCCGGCAGCGCCAGCAGCACCGCAAGGGCAAGAAGCGATAGCGCCACTGGCAGGTGCGCAAGGATCCGGTGCAACCGCCTTCCCTCCCTAGACCTGGCGCACTTGCGCGGTGCCGAACAGCCCGCGCGGAAAGGCGAGCAGCACCACCAGCAGGAACACCAGCGCGATCGCATTTCGGTAGCCCGCCCCGGCCACCTGCGCCCCGATCACCTCGACGAGCCCCAGCGACAGCCCGCCGAGGATCGCGCCTCGGTTGTCGCCGATGCCGCCAATGGCCACGGCGATGAAGCCCTTGAAGGTGTAGAGCGTGCCCACATAGACGTAGGCGAAGGACACCGGCGCGATCATGATACCGCCGAGGGCGGCCACTGCCGCACCGAGGCCGAAGGCCAGCAGGTTCATCCGCGCGACCGGCACGCCGCGCAACGCGGCTGCGTCGGGGTCTTGCGCCATGGCCCGTAGCGCCTTGCCCGTCATCGTCCCGCGATAGAACCGGTCCAGCGCCGCCGCGACCGCCAGCGTCAACGCGACGATGGCGATCTCCTGCGGCACGAGGCGGACCCCCGCGATGAAGCTCGGCGCAGTCGGAAGAAGGTCGGGGAAGCGCAACGGCTCGGTCCCCCAGACGATCTCGGCGATGCCGCGCAGGATGATGCCGAAGGCGAGCGTCGTCAGCACCCAGCCGAGCGCACCCTGCGCCCGGCCCAGCGGCCGCACGGCGACCAGCTGCTGCACCGCCCCGACCGCACCGACGATGACCAGCACCAGCACCAGCGCTACCGGAAAGGGTAGCGCCGCCGTGCCGTAGAGGCCGAGGGCCAGCATCATCCCCAGCATCAGGAAGTCGCCCTGCGCGAGGTTGAACACCCGCGTTGCCCCATAGACCACGTTGTAGCCGAGACCGACCAGCGCATAGACGCTGCCCACGACAAGGCCCGACAGGATCATGTTCACGACGTCAGCCATGTCCGCCCTCCCCGGCGCGGGTCAGGCGCCGGCCGCGCGTCGCCTCGAGCAGCCGGACCAGACGCCCCACAGTCTCGTTCACCGGCGCAGCAAGGCCTGCTGCCATCGCCTCGCGCGCCACGGCGAGGTTCAGGGCGGCCACCTCGGTCTGCCGGCCGGCCAGAATGTCGGCCGCCATCGAGGTGACATGCGCTCCGGCGGCGCGGAACGTGGCGAAGGCGGCGTCGCGCACCGCCGCGCCGTCCAGCGCCACGCCGCGCGCCCGCGCGACCGTGGCGGTTTCTGCGATCACCGCGTCAAGCAGCGCAACACCGTCGGGTGTCTCGAGAACGGCGTCTATCCGCAACCGCGCGATGGCGGTCAGCGCCGCCATGCCGGCGGCCATGGCAAGCTTGGTCCAAACCCTGGCCGCAATGTCTGCCTCGACCGAGACGGTCACGCCCCCCGCCCGCAGCCGGTCTGCGACCGCGCCGACCTGCGCCTCGGTCGCCCCGCCGCCCGGCCAGGCGCCGATCCAGGTGCAGCCGCCGCCGGTCGCGGCGCTGTCCGAAAGGTCGATTATGCCGGGCGCAACGAGGTCGGCCCCGATTCCGGTGACGCCTCCGATCACCGGCACCCGGGGCAGCGCGGCCATGATCGACTCAGCATTTCCCAGCCCGTTCTGTAGCGTCAGCGCCGCCGTGCCCGCCCCCGCCAGCGGCAAGGCCGCGGCGGCGGCGGCGGCGGTCCGGTCGGCCTTGGTAAGGAACAGGATCAGATCGACCGGCCCCGGCACGGTCGGATCGGTGGTGGCGTGCAGCGCCACCCGCGCCGACCGCCCGCCGTGGCGCAAGGTCAGGCCGCGCGCGGCGACCGCGGCCATGTGCACGGCGTTCGGATCGACCAGCCAGACCTTCGCCCCGCCACGGGCGAGGAACGCGCCGAACATCGACCCCATCGACCCTGCGCCGACAACGGCAATCCGGGTGGGCCAGGCGCTGGGCGCGATCATCCCGAAAGCCTCACCGCGACCCGGCCGAGGCCGGCCACCGCGGCCAGGATCGACGCGCCCGGCCGAACCGGGACGGCCGCCCCGACCGACCCCGTCAGAACGATCGTCCCGGCGGCCAGCCCGCCCCGCGCGGCTGTCAGCGCCAGCACCTGCGCCAGGGGATCGGCCCCGGCGCCTTCGGCTGCGCCGCCTGCCCGCAGCGCGCCGTCGATCATCAGCACCGCCTCGGCCCCGGCCAGGTCGATGTCCGCCGCAGGCAGCCCGTCGCCCTGTGCCAGCGCGAACAGACCCGCCCCTCCGAGGTCCGCGATCAGGTCCGGTCCCGAGGGCGGCAGGGGCGCGGTGCGGAAATCCGCCAGTTCCAGCGCCGCACGCCAGCGCACCGCCGCTCGCGCCGCTTCTAGCCCGGTGCCGGCCGGCAGCGGCGCGGCCAGGACGGCCGCCACCTCGACCTCGGCCACCGGCGCGATCAGCCGGCCGGAAGGCACGACGGCGCGGTCTCCTAGCGCAGCATCCGCGAAGAGCGGCCCGTGGACCGGCGCCGCCAGTCCCAGGCGTGCCCGCAGCGCAGGATCGGTTGCGCCGACCTTCCATCCGACCAGACGCGCCCCCAGAGCCAGCCGCAACGCCAGCGCCTGCGCCTGAACCGCCGAGGCCGCAGCGACGTCCAGCGGCCGGCCAGCGCCATCGCGCAAGGGCGCGGGCAGCGGCCGGCCCGCTGTCGCCGCGGCAGTCAGCGCCTGTGCAACCGCGGCAAGCGCCGCGGCGTCGGCCGCAGGCAGGCTGGACAATTCCGGCATCCGGTTGCTCCCGGCATCGGCCTGCCCGCCGGCGCCCGGTCGCCATGGCGCAAAGGGGCTGGCCGTCCTCCTCCGCGGTCAGATTCGACCAAACATTAGTTTGTTGTCAACCGTCATGGTGACCATCCGCCGCAGCAAGCCGCGGCCGGGCCGTGCGGCAGTCGTCGTTGCCCCCCGGCGCCCCCGTGGCGGTCGTGTCCCCGGTGGTGGTGTAGCTCGCCGGTAGCGTTGCCGCCCGCGCGCGGGCTTTCGGATGGCGCCGTGGCGGGCGGGCGGCGGCGCGGGTGGTCATCGGCGGTTCTCCGGCAGGGTCGGGGTGCGAATGCCAACCTGGACCGGAGAGCCCCGATGACCGACGAGGTGATGACCCGGCGCAGCATGGTCGAGAAGACCCCTGACGCGGATGTGCTGCGCGACATGATCGGCTTCGCGGCCGAGCGGCCGATGGGGATGGAGGTCGGCGGGCTCACCGGCGCGACCTGCGGCGAGAAGGGCGCCGAGCGCCTGGTGCAGCGCAACGGCGACCGCGACCGGGCCTGGGAGACCCGGGCCGGCACGGTCGAGCTGCGCATCCCGAAGCTGCGCGAGGGCAGCTATTTTCCGGGCTTCCTCGAGCCGCGCCGGATGGCGGAAAAGGCGCTGACCGCGGTGATCCGGGCGGCCTGCATCCAGGGGATCT
>CALIZF010000032.1 GCA_938028765.1 uncultured Paracoccaceae bacterium | reverse complement strand
GCGGACGCGCGGATGGAGGGGCACCTGGCCGCCCACCCCGAGGCCAGCGCCGAATGGGACGCGACGCAGAAGCTGCGCGACGACCCGAGGATCACCCGCATCGGTCGGGTCCTGCGCAAGCTGTCGCTCGACGAGCTGCCGCAGCTTTTCAACGTGCTGAGGGGCGACATGAGCCTCGTCGGTCCGCGGCCGATGATGCCCTCGCAGCAGGTGCTTTACCCCTCGCGCGTCTATTACGCGCTTCGCCCGGGGATCACTGGCTATTGGCAGACGGCAGGGCGGCACCGCACGACCTTTGCCGCGCGGGCGCAGTTCGATCTTGCCTACCAGGCAGACCTGTCGCTGCCGACCGACATCGCCGTGCTGCTGAGGACGGTGCGCGTGGTGTTGCGCGGCACCGGGGTGTGACCGGGCGCGCCGCTGCATCGCAGCGGACCTTCCGTCAGGCGCCGAACGTAAACATGCCGGCCAGCGTCGCCGCGGTGACGACGGCGAGTGCGAGGGCGGCCAGCCCTGCGACGCGCAGCGTGCGGCGGCGAACCCGTTCCGCGGCCGACGGCACATAGGGGATGGAGACGACCGGGCGGATTCCGGTCGCGCGTTCCATCTGCCCGGCGGTGCGCAGGACCGGATGCGACAGGTCCAAGAGCACCGCCGCCGCGATCCCCGCCAGCAGCGACAAGCCGGCGCCCATCACCGCAGCCTTCCGGCGGCTCGATCCGGTGGGATAGAGCGCGGGTTCGGCGCTCTCGAGCAGGGTGAAGCGTTCGGTTTTCCGGTTCTCGGCCAGCTTGCGGCTGGTCTCGGCCTCGGCCAGCCGGCGGGTGGTGACCGCATACTGGTCCTGCAGCTGCTGCTGCATGCGGGCGTAGGTGGACAGCGTCGCCTCGATGGCGGGGCCCCGCGACAGCGCTTCGAGGATCGCATCGCGCCGCGCCTTCAGCCCAGACAGCTGTTCGTCGATCAGCCCGATCTGGCTGTTGAGCGTCTCGAGCTGCCGCTGGCCCACGGTGCGCAGCTCGCCGCCGGCCAGCAGCCTCGCGCGTTCCGCCGCGAGTTCCAGCCGCCGGGTTTCAAGATCGCGCATCGCCTCTTCCAGCCGTGCGATCTCGGCTCGCCGGGGGGCTGCGGTTTCGGGCAGCGATTCGACGTTGGCGATCTTGAAGGCGGTCACCTCGCGTTCCAGCGCCACGATCTCGGCCGCGATGCGCGCCTCTTCGGCCGTGAAGAAGGCCAGCGCCTCGTCGATGCGCTGCAACTCGCGCGTGGTGCCCAGTGCGATGATCTGCGCGGCCACGTCGTTGGCCACATCGGCCGCCTTCTGCGCATCGCCGAGGGAAACGCCGATCAGGATGGCCGACACGTCGGTGCCGCCGACCGATCCCTGGCCGGGCGTCACGGTCTGCAGCTTGATCGCCTCGCGCATCGCCACCACGCGCTGCACCTCGTTCAGGCCCGGAAAGTCCTCGGCGAGGTCGTGCCGGTCGATCAGGGCCAGAAGGTTCTCGCGCGACATCAGCTGCTGCTGGATCGTCTGCAGCCGGAACGAGGTCGGCCCCCCGGCGACATCGCGCGACGCCGGTTCGGTCACGCGGGGCGATTCGATCTGGATGACGGCAAAGCTTTCGTAGTTGCGCGGCTGGTTCAGCACCTGAACGATCGTGATCGCGATGCCGACTGCCGTGACCAGAGCGATCACCAGCGCGCGTCGGCGCAGCATCCCGAGGACGTCGCCGATGGTCTGGAGGTTTCCCATCTCCGCCCCCGTCACAGCCCCGCGGCGGTCGTGTCCGCGCGGTTCAGCACCACTCCGACCAGCGTCGTGCGGCCCTTCAGCAGCCGCTCGGCCTCGGTCATGTCGCGGGCCAGGGTCCGCTGGCCGTCCGCGACCAGCAACACGCCATCCACCCGCGGCAGGAAGGCCAGCACATCGTCGCGCCCGATCAGCGGCGGCAGGTCGAACAGCATCAGGTCAGGCGCAAGGGACGCCTCGACCGCGTCGAGGGTGCCGATGCTGCGCGGATCCTGCAAGATCTCGGCCGACGCCGGTTCCGCGCGGTCGTTCAGACCCAGCGCCAGCGACATCCCGAGGCGGTGGAACATCGATTCGACGGGCTGTTCGCCGGTCAGCACGTCGGCGAGCCGGCCTGCATCGTGCACCCCGAAGAGGTCGGCCAGCGACGGCGCGCGCAGGTCGAGGTCCACCACGACCGTGCGATAGTCAGGCCGTCGCGCCAGCGCCAGCGCAAGGTTCGCCAACACATAGCTTTTGCCGCAGTGCGGCGTGGGCGAGGTGACGGCGATCCGGCGCCAGCCGTTGTCGATCGCCGCCTGGGCAAGCTGGGTGCGCAGCATGTCGAAGGCCGCCGACGCCGCGTCGGTGCCGGGCGCGACGATCAGGCGGTTGCGGGCGATCAGCGCGTCGTCGAGGCGGATGGGGTTCAGCGCGTCCCAGTTGCGCTGCGGATCGCTGCGCGGGGTGACCAGCGTGGCGCGAAGCGGATCGCCGGATCCGCCGTGCCGGGGTTCGTCCCCCGCCGCCGACCGGCCGCCGAAGCGCCCGGCAGGTGGCCCGCCGGAGCCGCGGCGGAAGCGGAACACCGACACCGCGGTCGAGCCGCCGTCGCGCGATCTGCCGGTGCCGCCGCCGCTGCCGCTGCCGCCGGACCCGCCCGTGCCGCCGCTGCCGCCCGGCATGCTGCCCCGCGGCGGCTCGATGCTCATCGCAAGTATCCGCGCTGCAGCACCGCCCGCCTCCGCACTTCTCCGCGTCATGATCCCGAGGCACCTTCCTGCTTCGTCGCGGCGAATGCCGCATACGGTGAACCTGATGCCCGCAACGGAAGCAGGCGAAGCCGGCAACCCTTGAGGCAGTTCAACCCGATTGGTTGAACCGTGCCACGGAATCGCGCGGGCCCCCGCCCAGCCTTGCAAGCCTAACAGATTATTTGCCATGCCGGAAGCGCCGCGGGCACGATCGCGGCGGGGGGGAGATGCGATGGCGGGGACGGTTGACGCCGTGGTGATCGGTCGGAACGAGGGGGCGCGGCTCGTCGCCTGCCTTGCCTCGCTCGCGCCCCAGGTCCGCCGGATCGTCTACGTTGACAGCGGCTCCACCGACGGCAGCATCGAGTCGGCGCGCGCAGCGGGGGCCGAGGTCGTGGCGCTGGACCCCTCTGCGCCCTTCACCGCGGCCCGGGCGCGCAACGCGGGCTTCGCCCGGGTCGCGGCGGCGGCCGATCCGCCCGCCTTCGTGCAGTTCGTGGACGGCGACTGCGTGGTGGCGCCGGGATGGGTAGCCGCTGCGCTGGCCTTCCTGTCGGCCGATCCGCAAGCGGCGGTCGCCTGCGGGCGGCGGCGCGAGCGGGATCCCGCCGCGTCCGTCTACAACCGCGCGATCGATGCGGAATGGGACACGCCGATCGGCCCGGCGAAGGCCTGCGGCGGCGATGCGTTGATCCGGGCCGCCGCCTTCGCCGCCGTCGGCGGCTTCCGCAACGACCTGATCGCGGGCGAGGAACCCGAGCTGTGCCTGCGGCTGCGCCGGGCGGGTTGGACGGTCTGGCGGCTCGACCTGCCGATGACGCTGCACGACGCCGCGATCCTGCGGTTCGGCCAGTGGTGGCGTCGCTGTCGTCGGGCCGGGCACGCCTTCGCCGAGGGCGCGGCCCTGCACGGCGCCGGGCCGGAACGCCACTGGGTGACCGAGACGCGGCGGGCGCTGCTCTGGGGGGCCGTCCTGCCCGCCGCCGCCGTCCTGGGGGCGCTGGCGCATCCCGCGGCGCTGGCGCTGTTCCTCGCCTGGCCGGTGCAGGCGGCGCGGATTGCGCGCCGGCGCGGCGGCGGCCGGAGGGCGTGGGAAATCGCGGTGCTGACCGTCGCTGGCAAGCCGGCCGAGGCGCAGGGTGCCATCGGCTACTGGCTGGCACGGGCCGCCGGACGGCGGCGGCGGCTGATCGAATACAAGTGACATCCGCCGTCAGCGTTCCCGCCCTGCATAGGCTTCGACGGCAAGTCCGGGCAACGCCGCAAGGCACCGCAGGTAGCGCGGCCCCAGACGGATGGGATCGTTGACCGCGCGCCACAGCCATTCGAACGCAAGGCGACGCAGCCACAGCGGCGCCCGGCGCTGCGCGCCTGCGAGGAAGTCGATGCCCGCCCCGACCGACACGAATCCGACCTGCGGAAGGATCGGGCGGGCCCGCGCCGCCAGCAATTCCTGTTTCGGCGCGCCGAGCGCGAGGAACACGAGGCGCGCGCCGCTGTCCCGAATTGCGGCGATCGCGGCCTCGCCGTTCTGCCCCTGCGGCTCGAAGCCCATGGGCGGGGCATAGGTCAAGGCAATGTCGAGGTTCGGGACCGCCGCGCGCATCGCCTCCCCGGCGCGGTCCAGCACGTCCGACGTCGATCCGACGAGCGCGACCGGCGCGCCGGCGTCGGCCGCCAGCGCCGCAACGGGCACCACGAGGTCGGCGCCGGGCACCAGCGACACCGGACGCCTGGCGAGGCGCGACATCCAGACCACCGGGTGGCCGTCGGCCACCACGATGTCGTGCGCCGCATAGGCCCGGACGAATGCCGGCGACTCGTGCAGCTGGACGAGGTGATCGAGGTTCAGGGTCGCCACCGCAAAGCCGGTGCCGTCCGCCAGACGCGTCCCGACGGCCGCGAATAGCGCATCGCGTGTGCGATGCGTCACCGCGATCCGCTGACCGCCGACGTCGAAATACACGATGCCCCGTGCCCCGCCCCACATTCCGCAACACAGGTGTGACAGCGAAAAGGGGCTGCAACAAGGCTCGCCCGGTTTCTGCCGCGACGATGCCGTGGTAGTCGGTCAGGGGCAGGTCCGGCAGCCGCCGCAGGCCTGCCGCTAACGTCGAGTGGGAACGTCGTGCCGAACAGCCTTGCCTTCCTGATGCTGCTGATCTGGCCGCTGGTCGTGGCCGGCCTGTTCATGCGGCTGCGGCCGGATCTCGCCTTCGTCTGGTCGGTCGTCGGGGGGTATCTCGTGCTCCCGCCGGTCGCCGCGTTCGGGCTGCCGCTGCTGCCCGACCTCGACAAGATGTCGATCCCGGTGCTGGCCGCCTTTGCCGCCGCGACGCTTCTGAGGGGCGAGCGGATCCGGCTGGTGCCGCGATCGGGCGCGGCGCGCCTGCTGGTCGCGCTGTTCCTGCTGGCCCCATTCGGCACCGCGCTGACCAACCCCGACCCGATCCGGTTCTCGCCCGACACCGGCGGGTTCGGCGGCCCCGGTTCGGGTCTGGCGGACCTGCCGGGGCTGACGCTCTACGACGGGCTTTCGATGATGCTGCGCAATGCCTTCGTCCTCCTCACCTTCGCGATGGCGCGCCACTTCCTGGCTTCGGCGGCGGCGCTGCGCGGGCTTCTGTCGGCGCTGGTGCTGGCGGGGCTGGCCTATTCGCTGCCCATGCTGGTCGAGGTGCGGCTCAGCCCGCAGCTGAACGTGTGGGTCTATGGGTTTTTCCAGCACTCGTGGGAACAGATGGTGCGGCAGGGCGGATTCCGGCCCATCGTGTTCCTCGAACACGGGCTGTGGGTGGCCTTCTTTGCGCTAACCAGCCTGTTCGCCGCCCTCGGCCTTGCGCGGACGGAACCTGCGGGGCGGCAGCGGTGGCTGGCCGCCGCCGTCTACCTCGCCGCGGTGTTGGTCCTGTGCAAGTCGATGGGGGTGCTGGTATTCGCCGCGACGCTGGGGCCGCTGCTGCTTTTCGCGTCGGACCGGCGGATCGTGCGTCTGGCGGCGGCGGCAGGCGCGGCGGTGTTCCTCTATCCGGTGCTGCGCGCGAACGGTCTCGTGCCCGTCGAGGCGCTGATCGACGCTGCCGCCGCCTTCAGCGCCGAACGCGCCTATTCGCTCGAGTTCCGGCTGGTGAACGAGGCGGTCCTGCTCGACCATGCGCTGGAACGGCCGTGGTTCGGGTGGGGCGACTGGCAACGCAACCTCGTGTTCGATCCGGCGCTCGGCCGGCTCGCCACGATCTCGGACGGGCGGTGGGTGATCGTGTTCGGCGTCAGCGGCTGGGCCGGCTATGCAGCCGAGTTCGGCCTTCTGCTCTTGCCGCTGGTCATGCTCGCCCGCGGTGCCGCGCCGGTTCCGGCGGCGGCAGTGCCGCTGGCGGTGATCCAGGCCGCGAACCTGATCGACCTGATCCCGAACGCCACCCTGACGCCGATCACCTGGCTGGTGACGGGGGCGCTGCTGGCCACGGCCGAACGGCGCGCTGCCGGGATCGCGGACGGGATCGCCGGCGCGGTGGGCGCGTCCGCCCCCGCGCCGCAGCCGCGCGCCCGCACCGTGATCTGACCCGGTGCGCATGACCCCCGCCCGCCCGCGCGTTCTGGCGATCGCCGAGGCGGCGAACCCCGAATGGGTCAGCGTGCCGCTGGTGGGCTGGTCGCTGGCGCAGGCGTTGCGCGGGGTGGCGGACGTGCACCTCGTCACGCAGGTGCGCAACCGCGAGGCCATCCTGCGCGCAGGCCTGACCGAGGGCGCGGAGTTCACCGCGATCGACAGCGAGGCCTTCGCCCGCCCCGCCTGGCGGCTGGCCGAGGTGCTGCGCATGGGCAAGGGGCGTGGCTGGACGATGGTGCAGGCGATCCAGTCGCTGTCCTACCCGTGGTTCGAGCGGCTGGTCTGGCAGCGCTTCGGGGCCGACCTGACGGCGGGGCGGTTCGACCTTGTCCACCGGATCACGCCGCTGTCGCCCACCACGCCGTCGCCGCTGGCCGCACGGCTGCATCGGGTCGGCGTGCCCTTCGTGCTGGGTCCGCTGAACGGCGGCGTCCCCTGGCCGCCGGGCTTCGCCGCCGAGCGGCGGGCCGAGCGCGAATGGCTGTCGTGGGTCCGCGGCGCCTATCGGGCGCTGCCGGGACGGCGCGCGACCTTCGGGCGGGCGGCGGCGATCCTTGCGGGGTCGCTCGCCACCGCCGCCGAGGTGCCGGCAGCCGACCGGGGACGGGTGATCTGGCTGCCCGAGAACGGGGTTGACCCCGCCCGCTTCGCCCGCGCCGCCGATCCCGCGCCGGGGCCGCTGCGGCTTTGCTTCATCGGCCGGCTGGTGCCCTACAAGGGCGCCGACATGCTGATCGAGGCGGCCGCCCCCCTGCTGGCCGACGGCCGCGCGACGCTCGACATCCTGGGCGACGGGCCGATGATGCCTGCCCTCGCCGCGCGGGCTGCGGCCTTCGGCGATGCCGTGCGCCTGCACGGCTGGGTGCCGCACGCGCGCGTCGGGGACGTGGCGGGCCGCTGCGCGGTCTTTGCCTTTCCGTCGGTGCGGGAATTCGGCGGTGGCGCGGTGGTCGAGGCGATGGCCCTCGGCCTCGTCCCGGTGGTCGTGGACTATGCCGGGCCGGGCGAGCTGGTGCGGCCGGGTCTCGGCCTGCGGGTGCCGCTGGCGGAACGGACGGGCATCGTGGCCGGATTCCGCGCCGCGCTGGAACGGCTGGCCGCGGATCCCGCGGTGCTGGCGCCGATGGCGGCGGCGGCGCGGGCGCATGTGCAGGCGCATTTCACCTGGGGTGCGAAGGCCGGGCAGGTGGCGCAGGTCTACGACTGGGTCCTCGGCCGCCGCGCCGACAGGCCGCAGCCCCTGCCGTTGCCGGATCATGCTGCGCGGCTCCACAATTTCGTCTAGCTTCCGTGGCAGACGACTGGGCCTGACAGACCCTGCACGGCCGAGGACATGACCGCACCGCACGCCAACGACACCGACATCGCCATCGTCGGCATGGCCGCGCACCTGCCGGGTGCCGCGTCGGTCGCCGAATACTGGGCGAACCTGCGCGCGGGCATCGAAGCGGTGCGCCCGCTGACCGAGGCGGAATGCCTTGCCGCCGGCGAAAGCCCCGCCCGGTTGCGGCAGCCGAACTATGTCCGCGCCGCGGCGCCGCTCGACCGGTTCGCGGATTTCGATCCCGCGTTCTTCGGCTTCTCGCCCAAGGAAGCCGCGATCCTCGATCCGCAGCACCGGCAGTTCCTGGAAGTGGCCTGGGAGGCGCTCGAGGATGCAGGCCACCCGCCCGAGGGCTTTCCGGGCAGCGTCGGCGTCTTCGCCGGCTGCGGGATGGGCAGCTACTTCTACGTCAACCTCTGCTCGAACCCCGACCTCGTGCGCTCGACGGGCATGTTCCTTCTGCGGCACACCGGGAACGACAAGGATTTCCTGTCCACCCGCGTCAGCCACGTCTTCGACCTGAAGGGACCGAGCCTCGCCATCCAGACGGCCTGTTCCACCAGCCTCGTCGCGGTGCACGTCGCCGTCCAGTCGCTGCTCAATCGCGAATGCGACATGGCGCTGGCGGGGGGGGTGACGATCGAACTGCCGCAGGGCCGGGGGTATCTCTACGAGGAGGGCGAGATCCTGTCGCCCGACGGGCACTGCCGCGCCTTCGACCACCGCGCGCAGGGGACGGTGTTCGGCTCGGGCGCGGCCTGTGTCGTGCTGCGGCGGCTGAAGGACGCGCTGGCGGACGGCGACCACATCTGGGCCGTGGTGAAGGGCACCGCGGTGAACAACGACGGCGCGGCCAAGGCGGGCTATCTCGCCCCGTCGGTGGACGGGCAGGCGGCCTGCGTGGCCGAGGCGCACGGGGTCGCCGGGGTCGATGCGGGCACGATCGGCTATGTCGAATGCCACGGCACGGGCACCTACCTCGGCGATCCGATCGAGGTTGCGGCGCTGACGCAGGCGTTCCGGCGGACGACGGATGCGGCGGGATACTGCCGCATCGGATCGGTCAAGCCGAACATCGGGCATCTCGACACCGCGGCGGGCGCGGCCAGCCTGATCAAGGCGGCGCTGGCGCTGTACCATCGCGAAATCCCGCCGTCGCTGAACTTCGAGGCGCCGAACCCGGCCATCGACTTCGACGGCTCGCCCTTCCGCGTGAGCGACCGGCTGATGCCCTTTCCGGCCCTCGGCGCGCCGCGGCGGGCAGGGGTGAACTCGCTCGGCGTCGGGGGGACGAACGCGCATGCGGTGCTGGAAGAGGCGCCGGAACGGCCCGCCTCGGGCGACAGCGACTGGCCGTTCCAGCTTCTGGTCCTGTCGGCGCGGACGAAGGGCGCCCTGGAGACCGCCTCGCGCAACCTTGCCGCGCATCTGCGCGCGCATCCCGAACAGCCGCTCGCCGACGTGGCGTTTACGCTCAAGGAAGGCCGGCGGGCGTTCGAGCACCGGCGGGTGCTGGTGGCCGGCAGCCACGACCAGGCGGCGGCGCTGCTGGAGGGTGCCGATCCGCGCCGCGTGGGCACGCACCGGCAGCTCGAGGCGGCGGAAGCGGTGTTCATGTTCCCCGGCGGCGGCGCGCAGCACGTCGGCATGGCGCGCGACCTCTACGAGACCGAGCCCGTGTTCCGCGACTGGATGGACCGCGGGCTGGAGCTGCTGGCCGCGCGCAGCGGCACCGATCCCCGCGCGCTGTGGCTGCCCGCGGGCGGGGACGAGGCGGCGGCCGAGGCGGCGCTGAAGCGCCCCTCGGCGCAGCTGCCGCTGATCTTCCTCGTCGAATATGCGCTCGCGCAGCTGCTGATGTCCTGGGGCGTGCGCCCGGCGGCGCTGATCGGCCATTCCATGGGGGAAAACACGGCCGCCTGCCTTGCCGGCGTGATGTCCTTCGAGGATTGCCTGGGGCTCGTCCTCCTGCGCGGGCAGCTCTTCGACACGGTGCCGCCGGGGGGGATGCTGTCGGTGCCGCTGGCCGAGGCGGACCTGCGCGCGCGGCTGACCGCGGACCTGGACGTGGCCAGCGTGAATGCGCCGGGCCTGTGCGTGGTGTCGGGGCCCGATGCGGCGCTGACGGCGCTGGCGGGCCGGCTGGCGGCCGAGGGGATCGAGGCGCAGCGCATCGCCATCGACATCGCCGCGCACAGCCGGATGCTGGAGCCGATCCTGGCGCGCTTCGGCGACTATCTGCGCGGCATCCGCCTGTCGCCCCCGCGGATCCCGGTGATCTCGAACCGCACGGGGCGGCCGCTGACCGACGCCGAGGCGACCGATCCCGCCTACTGGGTCGCGCATCTGCGCGGCACGGTGCGCTTTGCCGACGGCATCGCGCATCTGGCCGGGCCCGGACAGGTGTTTCTCGAGGTCGGCCCCGGCCGCGCGCTGGCCAGCCTTGCGCAGGCCAACGGGGTGCCGTCGAACCAGGTGCTGGCGGCGCTGCGCCATCCCGACCATGCGGTGGCCGACGACGAATGGTTCGTGCTGACGCTGGGGCGGCTCTGGGCGCTCGGGCTGCCCGTGGACTGGGCGCCGATCTGGGGTGAGGCGCCGCGGCGGCGGGTGCCGCTGCCGACCTATCCGTTCGAACGGCAAACCTTCTTCGTCGCCCCCGGCCGGCCCGCCGCGGCGGCCGAGACGCCTGATCTGCCGCAGCGCATCGCCGATCCTGCTCGCTGGGGCTGGCGGCCGGTGTGGCTGCCCGCGGCCGCGCCGCTGGCCGGCGACGTGGCGGGGGGCGACCTCGGCCCGCCGCAGACCTGGCTGATCTTCGCGGATTCCGAGGGGCTGGGCGACGCCTGCGCGGCCCGGCTGGCGGCGGCGGGGCATCGCGTCGTGACGGTGCGGGCGGGCGACGCCTTCGCGCGCCGGGGCGAGCGCGACTATACGCTCGCCCCCGAGGGCGGGCGCGAGGGCTATGACCTTCTGATCCGGGATCTCGTGGCGCGCGGCCTTGCGCCGGCGCGGATCGCACATTTCTGGCTGGTCACTGCGGCCGAGCGATTCCGCCCGGGATCGTCGTTCTTCCAGCGCAATCTGGAACAGGGGTTCTGGTCGCTCCTGTTCCTTGCGCAGGCGGTCGCGGAAGAGAACCTGCCGCGGCCGCTGCACCTCACCTGCGTCACCACCGGTGCCGCGCGCGTGCGGGACGAGGCGTTGCCGGCGCCCGAGAAGGCCGCCGTCGCCGGCCCCGTGCAGGTGCTGCCGCGCGAGGTGCCGGGCGTCACGACTTCGCTTCTGGACGTGGCGCTGCCGCCCCTGCCGCCGCGCGGGCGCGCGGCGGCGCTGGCCGCCCTGGCCGCCCTCGTGCTCGAGGACATGCTGGCCGATCCCGCCCCGTCGGTCGCGGTGGCCGCACTGCGCGGCGGGCGGCGGCTGGCGCTCTTCCACCGGCCGGCCCCGCTGCCCGACCCCGCCCCGGCGGTGGCCGAGGGGGCGGCGGTGATGATCACCGGCGGCTTCGGCGGCATCGGTCTGACCCTGGCCGAACACCTGATCCGCACCCGGCGCGCGCGCGTCGTGCTGGTGACCCGCCGGCCGCTGCCCGCGCCGGCCGACCGCGACCGCTGGCTGCGCGCCCATGCGCCCGAAGATCCGGTGTCGCAGCGCATCCGCGCCGTCGCGCGGCTGGAGGCGGCAGGCGGGCAGGTGCTGACGCTGGCCGCCGATGTGTGCAACCTCGAGGACATGCGCGCCGCCCGCGCCGCGGCCGAAGCCGCCTTCGGCCGGATTTCGGCGGTGATCCATGCGGCGGGCGCGATCGACGATGCGCCGATGCTGGGCAAGGACCCCGCCCGCGTGGAGGAGGTGCTGGCGCCCAAGCTGCACGGCACGCAGGTTCTGGCGACGGTGTTCCCGGACGGTGACATCGACACGCTCGTGCTGTTCTCGTCCTCCTCGACCGTGACCGCGCCGGCGGGTCAGGCGGACTATGTCGCCGCCAACGCCTTCCTCAACGCCTTCGCCGAGGCGCGGGCATCCGGGCGCACGCGCGTCGTGGCGCTGAACTGGGGCACCTGGTCGGGCGTCGGCATGGCGGCCGAGGCGCTGGCCGCGCGCACCGGCGCGCGCGCCGCGCAGCCGCCGGTGGCGGTGGGGCTGCCGCTGCTCGACCACGCGGGGCAGGACGCGCAGGGCGACCGGCTGTTCACGGCGGCCTGGCGGACCGCCGACCGCTGGGTGCTGGACGGGCACCGCACGGCGGCCGGGCAGGCGCTGCTGCCCGGCACGGGGTATCTCGAGCTGGCGGCCGAAGCCTATGCCGCGCAGGGCGAGACGGGGCCCTTCGCAATCGGCGATCTCACGTTCTTCCGCCCGCTCGCGATCGGCGACACCGAGACGCGCGCGGTGCGGGTCCGGCTCGCCCGCAGCGCGGCGGGCTATGCCTTCGCGGTACAGTCCGAGGCCATCGCCGACGGCCGGCGCGGCTGGCAGACACACGCGACCGCCGAGCTTGCGCCTTTGGCCGGGCCGCCGCCCGCGGCGATGGACCTTGCGGTGCTGGCCGCCCGCATGGCGCCGGGCGAGGCGGATCCGACGGGGTTGCGCAGCCCGCAGGAGGATCACCTGCGCTTCGGCCCGCGCTGGCGCGTGCTGCGCGCCACGCACTGGGGCGACGGCGAGGCCCTGGCACATCTGGCGCTGCCCGTGGCGTTCCGCGCCGCGGATTCGGGGCTGACGCTGCATCCCGCCCTGCTAGACATCGCCACCGGCTGGGCCATGCGGCTGATCCCCGGCTGGGATGCCGGGCGGCTGTGGGTGCCGGTGGCCTATGCGTCCGTCCGCGTCCATCGCCCCCTGCCGCCCGATGTCGCAAGCCACGTCCGGCTGGTCGAGGCCGGGGGCGGTGCGGCACGGTTCGACGTGACGCTGTGCGCGCCCGACGGCGCGGTCTGCGTCGAGGTCGGGGGGTTCGCGCTGCGCCGCCTGGACGGCACGCTGGACCTGTCGCGCCGGGCCGAGGCGCGCGACCTCGCCTTCGACCCCGATGAGGCGCGGCCCCTGACGGCGGCCGAGGAACGGCTGCGTCACGCCATCGACCAGGGGATCCCGCCCGAAGCGGGCGGCGAGGCCTTCGACCGCGCGCTGGCGACGGGGATGCCGCGCGTGGTCGTCTCGGCGCTGGAACTCGACGCGCTCGTGCGCCTCGGCGAGGCCGAGGCGCCGGCGTCGGCCGCGGGCGGCGGTGCGGCCTTCGCCCGGCCCGCCGGCGCGCCCGAGGCGGTGGCGCCGCGCAACGACATCGAGCGGACGCTGGCCGGGTTCTGGCAGGATCTGCTGGGCGTCGGGCAGGTGGGGGTCGAGGACAGCTTCTTCGACCTCGGCGGGCACTCGCTGATCGCGGTGCGGCTCTTCGCCATGATCCGCAAGGCGTTCCGGGTGGATTTCCCGATCTCTGTCCTGTTCGAGGCGCCCACCATCGCCGCCGTCGCCGCCCTGATCGCAGACCGGATCGGCGCCGCGCCGGGCACGGGGCAGGCGGCCGCACCGGGCGCGCCGGCGCGGCGGTTCACGCACCTCGTGCCGATGCACCGGGGCGAGGGCGGGCCGGGGCAGCCGTTCTTCCTCGTCGCGGGCATGTTCGGCAACGTGCTGAACCTGCGGCACCTCGCGCAGCTTCTGGGCGGCGACCGGCCGTTCTATGGCGTGCAGGCGCGGGGGCTTGCCGAGGGCGAAGATCCGCACCGCACCCTGCCCGAGGCCGCGGCGGCGATCATCGCCGAGATCCGCGCCGTCCAGCCGGACGGGCCCTATCTTCTGGGCGGCTTCTCGGGCGGCGGCCTGACGGCGTGGGAGATCGCGCAACAGCTGACCGCTGCGGATCAGGGGGTGACGGGCCTTGTCCTTCTGGACACGCTGCTGCCGCACCGGCCGGTGCCGGGCAAGATCGCGCGGATGCGGGCGCGGGTGCAGGATTTCCGCACCGGCGGAAGGGCGGAACTGGCTGCCTGGCTGGCCTGGAAGCTCGGCCGCGCCGCACCGCCACCCCCGCCCGAGGCGGCCGATCCCGTGGGGGCCGCGTTCCTGGCCGCGCAGGCGGCCTACGAGCTTCGGCCGTGGTACGGGCCGGTGGCGCTGTTCCGCCCGCCGCTCGACCGGTACCTGCGCGTCGCCGGCGGGCGCTGGCTGTCCCGCAAACGCGAGTTCGTGGCCGAGGACAACGGCTGGTCGCCCTATGCCCCCGGCCTGACGGTGGTGGAGGTGCCGGGCGATCACGACTCGATGGTGCTGGAGCCGAACGTCCGGGTGCTGGCGGCGCGGCTGAAGGGCTGGCTCATGCAGCACGAGCCTGTGCCCGAGGCGCGGCGCGCGGCGGCGGAGTAGGGCGGCGGAGTAGGGCGGTGGCGGGCGGCAGCGTGCTTGTGGTGATCCTGAACTGGCGGACCTCCGCCATGACGCTGCGCGCCGCCGAGGCGGCGGTTGCGGCGATGGAGGGGATCCCTGGCGCCGTCACCATCGTGGACAACGATTCGCAGGACGGATCCTTTGCGGCGATGGCCGAGGGCGCGGCGGCCCGCGGCTGGGACAGGGTGCGCGTCCTGCAGGCGGGGCGCAACGGCGGGTTCGGGGCGGGCAACAACCACGGCATCCGCGCGGGCCTGCCCGGCGGCGCGCGGCCGGATTTCGTCTATCTCCTCAACTCCGACGCCTTCCCCGCGCCGGATGCCATCGCGGTTCTGCGCGACTATCTGCAGGCGCACCCGCAGGTGGGGCTTGCGGGGTCGTTCGTCCACGGGCTGGACGGCGCGCCGCATCTGACCGCCTTCCGCTTTCCCACCATTGCGGGCGAGTTCGAGGGCGCGGCGCGGATCGGCCCGATCTCGCGTCTCCTGCGGCACCGCGTGGTCGCGCCGCCGCTGCCCGAGGCGGCCGGCCCGGTCGACTGGGTTGCGGGCGCCAGCGTGATGATCCGGCAGGACGTGCTGGACCGCGTCGGACTCTTCGACGAACGGTTCTTCCTCTATTTCGAGGAAACCGACCTCTGCCTTCGGGCGGCCCGCGCGGGCTTTCCCACGCATTACGTTCCCGCTGCGCGGGTCGCGCACATCGGGTCGGAATCGACCGGGGCCAAACGCTGGTCGCGCACGCCGCGCTACTGGTTCGACAGCCGCTGGCACTACTTTGCCAAGAATCACGGCCATGCCTACGCGCTGGCCGCTACGGCGGCGCACCTCGCCGGGGGCGTCATGAACGAGGCCCGCCGGATGGTGGAGCGCGGGCCGCCGCATTTTCCGCCGCGCCACCTGACCGACCTCGCCCGCCACGCCCTCCAGCGTCTTACACGGAATGCCGCATGACCATCGCCGCCATCCTCGTCGGGAACGAATCGCTGACCGTCCAGTGCGGGCAGGCGCTGCTGGCGCGCGGCCATGCCGTCGTCGCGGTGGTCACGCGCGCGGCCGAGGTGCGCCGCTGGGCCGAGGGCGCGGGACTGCGCGTCGAGGTGCAGGACGCGGGCACGGCGGGGCGGCTGGCGGGGGTGGCGGCCGACTGGCTGGTGAGTGCGGCGAACCTCTTCGTGCTGCCGCCCGAGCTGCTGGCGCTGGCGCGGGCGGGCGCCATGAACTTTCACGACGGCCCGCTGCCGCGCCATGCGGGGCTGAATGCGCCGGTCTGGGCGATCCTGCAGGGCGAGGCCTGGCACGGCGTCGCCTGGCACCTGATCGAGGGCGGTGTGGACGAGGGGCGCATCCTTGCCGAACGCCGGTTCGCCATCGCGCCCGACGACACCGCGCTGACGCTCAACGCCCGCTGCATGGAGGCCGGGATCGAGACCTTCGCCGAGGTCCTTGCGGGGATCGAGGGCGGGACGCTGGCCCCCCGCCCGCAGGACCTCGCGCTGCGCACCTGGCACGGGCGGAACGACCGCCCGGCGGCAGCGGCGCGGATCGACTGGTCGGCGCCGGCGGCGTCGATCCTCCGCCTTGTCCGCGCGCTGGACCACGGGCCGGGCTACCGCAACCCCGTGGCCTGCGCGAAGGTCGAAACGGCGGCGGGCGTGTTCCTTGCGCTTGCGGCCGAGGCGGCGCCCGGCGCGGGCGCGCCGGGAACGGTGCTGGCGGCCGGGCCGGACGGGCTGGTCGTGGCCGCGGCGGACGGCGCGGTGCGCATCCTGCGGATGGCCGAGGTGGACGGGCGGGCGCGCTGCCCCGGCTCGGTGGCGCGGCCGGGCGACGTCCTGCCCGCGCTGCCGGCGGCCGAGGCGGCGCGGCTGACCGCCGCGCTGGCCGCCGTCACCCCCGCGGAGGAGCGGCACCGCGCGGCGCTGGCGGCCCTGTCGCCGGTGGAGGTCGGCCTGGCGCGGCCGGCGGACGCGCCGGCGGACTGGGTCGCCGTGCCGGTGCCCGCGCTGGCGGCGCTGCCGGCGGGGCAGAGGGCCGCGGCGATGGCAGTCTGGGCCGGAACGCTGGGGTCGGGGGCGGACCTGGCGCTCGCGGATGCCGCGGGGCCGGCTGCGCCCGGCTATCTGTCGGGCTGGGCGCCGCTGCGCCTGCCGCTGCCCGGTTCCGCCGACGATGCCGCGCCCGCCGCGGCGCTGGAGCGGGCGCGCCGGCACCCCGCCTTCGCCGCCGACCTGACCGCGCGCGACCCCGCGATCGGCCCTCGGCCGCTGCCGCAGGCCGCGGTCGGCTTCGGCACCGGGCCGGTGGCCGGCAGCATCGTTACGGTCGATCCCGATGCGGGCATCCTGCACGCCGATCGCGCGCGTCTCGTGCCCGAGGCAGTGGCCCTTCTGGCCGACCGGCTGGCCGAGATCGCCGCGGCGCTGGCCGGGGGGCGTCTGCCCGCCGCGCCCTTCGCCGCCGACGCCGCCCGGATCGACCGCTGGAACGCGACCGGAACGCCGGTCGAACCCGCCACGATCCACGGCCTGTTCGCCGCGCAGGCGGCGCGCACCCCCGATGCCCCAGCCCTGATCGTCGAGGATCGGACGACGACCTTCGCGGCGCTCGACGCGGCCGCAAACCGTGCCGCCCACGCCTTGCGCCGGCTGGGGGTCGGGCCGGGGCGGCCGGTGGCGCTCTGCTGCGGGCGGACGGAAAACCTGGTGATCGGCGCGCTCGCCATTCTCAAGGCGGGCGGGGCCTATGTGCCGATGGACCCCGCCTATCCCGCCGATCGGCTGGCGTTCTACCTGTCGGACAGCGGGGCGGCGGTGGCGGTGACCGACGCCGCCCATGCCGGCCTGATCCCCGATGGCCCCGCGCGCCTGATGCTGGACGACCCTGCGCTGGCCGCCGAACCCGCGACCGCGCCCGCGGGCGGGGCGGGGCCGGACGATCTTGCCTATGTCATCTACACCTCGGGCAGCACCGGCCGGCCCAAGGGCGTGATGGTCGAGCACCGGAACGTCGCGAACTTCTTCGCCGGCATGGACGCGCGGATCCCCCATGCGCCCGGCGACCGCTGGCTCGCGGTCACCTCGCTGTCGTTCGACATCTCGGTGCTGGAACTCTTCTGGACGCTCGCGCGCGGGCTGACCGTGGTGCTGATGGGCGATGCCGACCGCGCGATGGTGTCGGGGGGCGCGATCCGGTCGGACCGCGGCATGGACTTCAGCCTCTACTACTGGGGCAACGACGACGGCGCGGGGCCGCGGAAATACGACCTGTTGCTTGAGGGCGCGAGATTCGCGGATGCCCACGGCTTCAGGGCCGTCTGGACGCCCGAGCGGCATTTCCACGCCTTCGGCGGCCCCTACCCGAACCCGGCCGTCACCGGTGCGGCGGTGGCGGCGGTGACGCGGAACCTCGCGGTGCGCGCGGGCTCGGTCGTGGCGCCGCTGCATCATCCCGCCCGGATCGCCGAGGACTGGGCGGTGATCGACAACCTGACGGCCGGCCGGGCGGGGCTGGCCTTCGCCAGCGGCTGGCAGCCCGAGGATTTCGTCCTGAGGCCCGAGAACGCGCCGCCTGCCAACAAGCGCGCCATGTTCGCCGCGCTCGATCAGGTGCGGCGGCTGTGGCGGGGCGAGGCGGTGGAATTCCCCGGTCCGAACGGGCCGCTGGCGGTGGTGACACAGCCCCGTCCGGTCTCGCCCGAACTGGCCGCTTGGGTAACGACGGCGGGCAACCCGGAAACCTGGGTCGAGGCCGGGCGGCTCGGGGTGAATGTGCTGACGCATCTTCTGGGCCAGTCGATCGACGAGGTGGCCGGGCGCATCGCCGTCTACCGCCGGGCGCGGGCGGCGGCGGGGCACGACCCGGCCGCGGGGACGGTCACGCTGATGTTGCACACCTTCCTGGCGGACACCCGCGACGCCGCGCGCGCGGCGGCGCGGGGGCCGATGCGGGACTACCTGCGGTCGGCCGCGGCGCTGATCAAGCAGTATGCTTGGGCCTTTCCCGCCTTCAAGAAGCCCGCTGGGATCGAGAACCCCGAGGCGCTCGATCTGTCCGCGCTGTCCGGCGAGGAGATGGAGGGGATCCTCGACTTCGCCTTCCAGCGGTATTTCGAGGACTCGGGCCTTTTCGGCACCGTCGCGGACGCGATGGCGCGGGTCGAGCAGTTGAAGCGCATCGGGGTGGACGAGGTCGCCTGCCTGATCGACTTCGGCATCCCGAGCGCAACGGTGCTGGCGGGCCTGCGCCCGCTCGCACAGGTCGTGGTGCAGGCCAACGCCGGCGGGGGGGCGGCGGCGGGCGATTTCTCGATCGCGGCGCAGATCGTGCGCCACCGGGTGACGCACCTGCAGTGCACGCCCTCGATGGCCCGCATGATCGCGGGCAACGCCGAGGCGCGGGCGGCGCTGGCGCAGGTGCGCCACCTGATGATCGGGGGCGAGGCGCTGCCGGGGTCGCTGGCGGCGGATTTGCGGGCGGCGACGGCGGCCACGATCACCAACATGTACGGCCCGACCGAGACCACCATCTGGTCCACGACCGGACAGGCCGACCCCGGCGCCGCCGTCTGCGACATCGGCACGCCGATCGCCACTACAACTCTGCACATTCTGGACGACGCGATGCGGCCCGTGCCGGCCGGGGTGGCGGGCGAGCTGTGGATCGGCGGGGCGGGTGTCGCGCGCGGCTACTGGCAGCGGGCCGACCTGACGGCAGAGCGGTTCGTGCAGACGCCGGCCGGGCGGCTCTACCGCACCGGCGATCTCGCGCGGTGGCGGGCGGACGGGCGGATGGATTTCCTCGGCCGGGCCGATGCGCAGGTGAAGGTGCGCGGCCACCGGATCGAGCCGGGCGAGATCGAGGCGGCGGCCGAGGCCGCCCCCGGCGTGCGGCAGGCCGTGGTGATCGCGCGCGAGGATGTGCCAGGCGACGTGCGGCTGGTGGCCTATGTGGTGCCGGGGCCGGGCTTCGCGGCCGACGGCCTGATGCGCCACCTGGCCGCGCGGCTGCCCGCGCACATGGTGCCGGCGCATGTCGTCGCGCTCGATGCCCTGCCCTTGACGCCGAACCGGAAGATCGACCGCAAGGCGCTGCCGTCCCCCGCCGCGGCCGTGCCGGCGGCGGCCGTTGCGGCGGCCCCGCCGCAGGGTGTGGCGGCCACCGTCGCCGCGATCTGGTCGCGCATCCTGAACGTGCCGCAGGTCGGGATGCGGGACAGCTTCTTCGCGCTCGGCGGTCACTCGCTGCTGGCGGTGCAGGCGCACCGCGAGATCCGGGCGGCGCTCGATGCGCCGAAGCTGTCGATCACCGACATCTTCCGCTTTCCGGTGCTGGCTGACCTCGCCGCGCACCTCGAGGCCGGGCCGTCGCCTGCGCCCGCCGCAGCGGCCGAGCCGCCCGGGCGGGCGGCGGCGCGGGCCGATGCGATGGCGCAGCGGCGCGCCCTGCGCGCCGCACGCGGCGGCGGGGGCTGAGGTGGCGGGCGGCGGCACCGTCGCGCTGGCCCTGCGTCTGGTGCGTGCGGTGCTGCCCGAGACGGTCTCGGTCGGCGCCGTTGCGGTCGGCGCGGCCGAAGCCTGGCCGGACGAGATGGCGGCCGTCGCCCGCGCCGTGCCCAAGCGACAGGCCGAGTTCGCGGCCGGTCGGGCGGCGGCACGGGCGGCGCTGGCGGGCCTCGGGCTGCCGCCGGTGTCGCTGCCGCGCCTGCCCGACCGGCTGCCGCTGTGGCCGCCGGGCATCCGCGGGTCGATCGCGCATTGCGATTGGGTTGCACTCGCCGCGGTCACGCGGTCGCCCATCCTGCCGGGGATCGACGTCGAGCCCGACGCGCCCCTGCCGGAGGATCTCGTGCCGGTGGTCTCGACCCCTGCCGAACGGGCGAGCGCCGGGCACCCGAACGCCGCGCGGCTGGTGTTCTCGGCCAAGGAGGCGATCTTCAAGGCACAGTTCCCCCGCTTTCGCGCCTGGCTGGACTTCGCCGACCTCGCCGTGCGGCTGGACCCGGGCGGAACCTTCAGCGCGCGGCTTCAGCGCGCCTCGGGCGCGCTGCCGCAGGGCCATGCCTTCGCGGGGCGCTGGCGGGCCGAGGGCGGGCTGATCGTCACCGCCGTTGCCGAACCGGACCGAGGTGCCGCCGGATGACCGCGCTGCGGTGGCGGAAGACCGCCTCGTCCGTCAGGGGTGCGGCATCGGCGGCGGCGCGGCCGATCAGGTCGGAAAGCCGCGCCCGGTCGGCCGCCAGCGCGGCGATCGCGTCCGCCAGCGCCGCGGGATCGTCGCGAGGGGTCAGGATGCCGCCTCCATGCGCGGCGATCAGGTCGGCCGCAAAGGCGCCCCTGTAGCCCGCGATCGGTGTGCCCGAGGCCAGCGCCTCGATCAGCACGCGGGGGCTTTCGGGCGTCTTGTGGCAGAAGGCGAAGACATGGGCGGCGCGCAGGGCCCCGAAGACCGCCTCGCGGTCGCGCACGAAGCCGGGCAGCGCCACGCGGCCCGCAAGGCCCGCCGCCTGCACGGCGGCCTGCATCGCCGCGCGCTCGGCCCCGTCGCCCAGCCAGGCGGCGGTGAAATCGATCCCGCGCGCCGCCAGCGCCGCCATCGCCGCGACCCAGTCGCGCGGCCCCTTCATCGCGTCGGCCCGGCCGACATAGACGATCCGCAAGGGGCCGACGGCGGCCGCCGCGCGCTTGGCCGCCAGCGCCACGGGGGCGATGTGGTCGGCAGCCTTCAGGTGGATGTCGTGCACGACCTCGGCCGCGCGGGCGAAGGGGGCGTAGGCCGCGTGCGTTTCCGCGCCGTGGAACAGCCCGACCGTCGCCTTGCCGATCAGCCGCCGCTCGAGCCGCGCCATGACCGGCGCGGTCACGCGCAACCGCAGGCGGCGGGCAAGGCGCGGGGCCGTCCGCGCCTCGGCCGCGGCAACGGCGGATTCGACCCGGTCGGTCCAGACCGCGTGGGGCAGGCCCATCCGGTGCGCCTCGATGCAGGCGACCGAGCCCCAGTCGCCGATCAGCCCGCCGATGGCGAGGCTGATGTAATCCGCCCGCGCCAGCGCCGCGCGGATCCGGCGCCGCGCGCCTGGCAGGGCGCGCAGGAAGGCGCCCGGCGTCCAGGCCACTGGAAGAGGCACGAACTCGACCCGGTCGCGCGCGGGGCCGATGTCGTCCACCGGCACCCAGGCCGCCGGCGCCTGCCCGTCGGCCATGGGCATGAGCGCGATCACGCGGGCAAAGTTCGCGGCCCACAGGCGCAGGCCGTTGCAGGCCTGATCCTCCAGCAGCAGGCCGCCGCCCGGATCCCGGTAGAGCGGGACCGAGGCATAGATCGCGAGCGTGCCGTCGCGGTCCATCGCCGCCCTTTCCGCCGCGCCCCGGCTGGCGGGGGCGCATCGCCGACCCTAACTTAAGGGCTGCGACAGGGGATGCGGAAGGGCCGGGCATGATGCGCAGGGGGCTGATCGCAGGGGCGGCAGCACTGGCGGCGGGCGGGGCGGCGTGGCTCGGCTGGCGCGCATGGGCGCGGCCGCCGCGGCTCGACGATGCTGCCTTCGCCGCCCGGTTCGCCGACCGGTCGGCGCCGCCTGCGGGGCCGGTTTCGGTCTACCACCTCGGCCACAGCCTCGTCGGGCGCGACATGCCGGCGATGCTGGCGCAACTCGCCGATGCCGCCCTCGGGCCGGGGCATGCTTACGCAAGCCAGCTGGGCTGGGGCGCATCGCTGGCCAACCACTGGGCCGGGCCGGCCAAGGTCGCCGGGTTCGAGGTCGAGAACGCGCATCCCCGTTTCCGCCCGGCCGAGGCGGCGCTGGACAGCGGCGACTACGACGCGGTGGTGCTGACCGAGATGGTGGAGCTGCGCGATGCCATCCGCTGGCACGACAGCGCGCGGCACCTTGCGCTTTGGGCCGGACGGGCGCGGGCGGGGCGGGGGGATGTGCGGCTTTACCTCTACACGACCTGGCATCACCTCGACGATCCTGAAGGCTTCCTCGACCGGATCGACGCCGACCAGGGCGCGCTGTGGGTGGATCAGGTGCTGCGCCCGGCGCTGGCGCGCCTGCCGGGGGCGGCGATCCGGGTCGTGCCGGGTGGCCCGGCGCTGGCGGCGGTGATCCGCGCGGCCGAGGGGCGGGGTGTGCCCGGCCTGCCCGACCGCACTGCCCTCTTCCACCGCGAGCCCGACGGGCGGCTGGACACGATCCACCTCGGCGACCTCGGCCTCTATGCCATCGCGCTGACGCATTTCGCGGTGCTCTACGGCCGCGACCCGGCCGGGCTGCCGCATGCGCTGCGGCGGGCGGACGGCAGTCCTGCGCAGGCGCCGACGCCCGAGGCCGCGGCGCTGATGCAGGCGGCGGTCTGGCAGGCGGTGCGCGCCGATCCGCTGACCGGCGTGGCCTGATCCCCGCCGGATCGTGACCGAAGGGCGGTGGCCAGCGCGCCCGCGCTTGGCTAGCCTGTCCGGGCCGCCCGCGACCGGAGCCTGCCGATGATGCTGTTCGCCATCCTGTTCGATGTCCTGGTTCTCGGGCAGGGGATCCTCGGCCCCGACGTGCCGCGGCAGATCGAGGCCGCCCTGCGCGCATCTGGCGTCGCGGCGCGGGTCGAGGGGATCGGCGGCGAGGCTCCGGCGGTCGGTGCGCTCTGGGCCGACGCGGACGGAGCGGCAGCCCCGGCGGCCGCGCGAGTGGCGGCGGGGACGGCGGACGCGGTCGTGATCGCGGCCCCCCCCGACGCGGACGATCCGGCAGGCGCGGTGCGCCGGTTGCACGCACTGGCAACCGGCGTGCGCCCGGATGCGTCCGTCTGGCTGGTGTCGCCGCTGCCGCCGGGGCCTGCGGGCGGCGCGGACTGGCGCGTCGGGCTGGACCGGGCCGCGGCCGAAACCGAAGGCGTGGCCGATGCGGTGAACGCCCTGCGCGCGCCCGGCGTGCCGCCTCTGCGCATCCTGCCGTTGGCCGAGGCGATGGCGCTGGTGGCCGACCGGGCCGCGGCGGGGCAGGTGCCCGGCCTCGCCTCGGCCGCGGATCTGGTCACGGCGCAGGGCGGGCTGAACGACCGGGGCGAATACCTTGCCGCTATCGTGGCGCAGGCGGCGCTGTCGGGCCGGTCGCCCGAGGGACTGCCGCCGCGGTTGCGGCGGTTGTGGACGAACCGCGACACGGTGGTGACGCCGCCGATGGCCGCCGCGCTTCAGGCTGCCGCGCGCACTGCCGTCGAACGCGCGGCCGCGCGGCCCGCGGCCGAGCCTGTGCCCGCCGGCTCAGCGGCCGCCGGGGCACCGGTTCCGCCCGCCGCCGGCGGGCATGGCGTGGCGGGGGGTGCCCCGGCTTCGCACGGCGGGGCGGCGTTCTACGGCATCGCCAATCCGAACCTCGCGATCGGCCTGTCGGCCGTCACCGACTGGACCGCGGCGCAGCCCTTCGTGGACGTGTTCCGCACCGCGCGCCCGTGGACCGGGCATCTGGCCGGCCGTTATGGCGGGTTCGAGCACGATGCGCTAGCGGCGGGCGGCTGGCTGACATCCGAAGGCTGGCTGCGCGCGATCCCGCCCGAGGTCACGCATGTCTCGGCCCTGATCCTGACCGATCAGCCGGAGGATGCCGTGACCGTCGCGGGCCGCTACCGGGTGACCTGGGCAGGACGGGGGCGGATCCTCGTTGCGGGTCGCGCCACCACGCTGTCGCAGGGCCCGGGCGAGATCTGGTTCGACTATGTCCCCGGCCCCGGCACGGTTGCGCTCGACATCGTCGAGACGGACCCCGCCGACCCGATCCGCGACATCGCCGTGGTGCACGAGGCGAACCTCGCCGCCCATGCGGCGGGCGAGATCTTCGATCCCCGCTGGCTGTCGCGGCTGCAGGGCGTGCGCCTGCTGCGGTTTATGGACTGGACCGAGGCTAACAATTCGCGCGTCACCGGTCTGGACGACAGGCCGCGCCCGACGGACTACACCTGGGGCCGGATCGGCGTGCCCATCGAGATCCAGATCGCGCTGGCGAACCGGCTTGGCGCGGATGCCTGGTTCACGATCCCGCACCTCGCAGACGACGACCTGATCCGCCACTATGCGACGCTGGCGCGCGATACGCTCGACCCGGGGCTGAAGGCCTATGTCGAGCTGTCCAACGAGGTCTGGAACTGGATGTTCGCGCAGGCCCGGTGGGCCGACGCGCAGGGCCGCGCGCGCTGGCGGCGCGAGGCGACGGGCGTGCAGTATTATTCCCTGCGCGCCAGCGAGATGGCCGACATCTGGACAGAGGTGTTCGGCCCTGCCGGAAAGGGCAGGCTGGTGCGGGTGATTGCCACCCAGACCGGCTGGATGGGCCTTGAGGACCAGATCCTGAACGCCCCGGAATGGGCGCGCGAGGTGGGGCGGGGTTTCGTGCCGCCCTGGCAGCGGTTCGATGCCTATGCGGTGACGGGGTATTTCAGCGGCAACCTCGGCAGCGACGAGAAGGCCCCGACGGTGCGCCGGTGGATCGAGGAAAGCCGGATCGCGGCCGAGCGCGACGCCACCGCCCGCGGCCTGACCGGTACCGCCTGGGCGGCCCATGTGGACCGGCACGCCTTCGACCGGGCCGTGACGCTGGCGGCGCGCGAGGTGGCAGACGGGTCGGTGACGGGCGATGCCGGCGACACGCTGGACCGCCTTCTGCGGGTGGTCCTGCCCTACCACGCCGAGGTCGCGCGGCGGCACGGCCTGCGGCTGGCGATGTACGAAGGCGGCACGCACGTCGTGGGTTACGGCCGGCAACAGGACGATCCCGCGCTGACCGCGTTCTTCGTGCACTTCAACTACACGGCCGAGATGGGCGCGCTCTACCGCCGCCTGCTGGAGGGATGGGCGGCGCTGACGGCCGAGCCGTTCAACAACTTCGGCGACGTGGTGCGGCCGGGGAAGTACGGCAGCTGGGGCGGCCTCAGGCATGTGGCCGACGACAACCCGCGCTGGCGCGCGCTGGTCGCGGTGCCTTGATCAGCCGCGCGGCGCGACGTCGCCCCAGCCGCAGCGCTCGGCCCAGACGGCGGGATCGGTGTCGGCCGACAGGGCCATACGACGGCGGAAGTCGGCGCTGCGGGCATTCGCCCGCTCCGACCGGCGCAGCTCGAGTCCGTGCCAGGAAAGTCGCGTCACCGGCGTGACGACGGGCAGGCGGTGGCGCCACTTGCGCTGCATGTAGCGGTAGGCGGCGGCGAACCCGTGACCCAGTTCGCCTTTGAAGCGGTCGTTGTGGACAAGCGGCAGGGGCGCAAGCCAGGCGCGCAGACCCGCCTCGCGCGCCGCCAGCGGCAGATCTGTCCCGTAGAGGTGGAAACTCGGCAGACGATCGTCGAAGCGGACGCCCGACGACCGGCGCAGCACGATCAGGTGTTCGTCGAAGGATGTCGCCTCGACCGGCGCAGGGGCGACGCGACCGAGGATCTCGCCGATCGAGCTGGACCAGACCGGGCCGTACCGCCAGCCGTCGGTGCCGACGCCGTAGGCGCCGATCAGCGCCCAGTCCGGGTCGGCCGAGGCCACCTCGGCGATCCGCCGGCGCAGCAGGCGGTCCCACCCCCGGGGCAGATATACGTCGTTGTGCGCCAGAACCACGACATCCGTGCCCGCCGCCGCGACCAGCCGGTCGAGTCCGACGCTGGCAGCAGGCGGGTTGCGGTCCACCGCCACCGGCAGGCCGCCCGCAGCGACCGGCGGCGAGGCCAGCAGGTTCCGCTCCAGCACCGCATCGCTGTTGCTGATCACGGCGACCGTGATCGGGCCGTCGAAATCCGGGGCGGTCATGGGGAAGCGGCCTCCTGCCGGGCGAAAAGCGCGTGAAGCCGGGCGGCCGAGGCGTCCACGTCGTGCAGCGCCAGCGCCCGGGCGCGCGCGGCCGCACCCATCCGCGCAAGCTCGGCGCGCGGTGTCTGCGCGGCGTCGATGATCGCGCGGGCCAGCGCCGGCGCATCGGCCGGGGGCACCAGCCAGCCCGTGGCGCCGGGTTCGACCAGTTCCGGCAGCCCGGCGACCCAGGTTCCGATCACCGGCCGGCCGGCCGCCATCGCCTCCATCGCCACCACCGGCAGGCCTTCGGCGAAGCTCGGCACCGCAAGGACATGCGCCGCCGCCAGCGCCGCGCGCACGCCGGCCTCGTCCTGCCATCCGGCCAGCCGCACCGCCTCGGCGAGACCGGCGGCGGCTACGGCGGCCGCGATCGCCCCGCGCATTTCGCCGTCGCCGACAAGGGTCAGCGTGACGTCCCGCGCCCCTTCCGACCGCGCCAGCGCCAGCGCCTCGATCAGCACCGTGAACCCCTTCTGCGGTGCGAAACGCCCCACCGCGACCAGCCGCAGGGGGCCGTCGGGGAGGGCCGAAGGGTTGGCGAAGGCCGAAGGCTCGATCCCGCAGCGCACGATGTGCAGCCGATCCCAGCCGTCAGGCGGCCGCCAGCGGCGAAGCTGCGACAGGCCGTGCGCGCTGATCGCGACGGCGAAGGCGGCCGCCCCCAGCTTTTCCGGCAGGCACAGGGCGCGGGGGGCGTCGAACTCTTCGGGGCCGTGCAGGGTCACGCTGAACGACGGTCCGCCGAGGCGTTGGGCCAGCATCGCCACGGTGGCGGGGTTGGTGCCGAAATGCGCATGGACATGACGGATTCCCAGCATCCGGCACCGCCGGGTCAGCCGTGCGGCCTCGGCGAGGTAGACAAGATGCAGCGCCCGCGCCCGCGCCTGCCCGCCGCAGCGCCAGGCAAGCGCCAGCGCCGCGGCGAAGCGGCCGGGCGCGCGGGCCGCCTCGGCCAGCGTGTCGGCGGCCAGCCGCAGGGCGCCGGCGGCCAGCAGATGTTCGGTCGCGTCGTCCTCGGCCAGATCGGCGGGATCGACGAGCGAGGCGCGCGCGGACCGGAAGGCGAAGCGGTGAACGGCCTGCCCGCGCCGCTCCAGCGCCCGGATCTCGCGCCGGATGAAGCTGTGGGACGGCTGCGGGTAGGTGTTGATCAGATAGGCGATGGGCACGGGCTGCTGCGCGGTGGCGTCGGTCCTTCCTACGCGCCACGCGGGGCGGTTGGGAAGGGCGGTTGACGCAGGGGTCGGTGGCGGCTACCGCAAAGGCGACCCCCGGAGGCGGCCCCCCCTTTGAGCAACCATCAACCGCCCCTCCGCCTGCGCCTCGCCGGCCTGATCCTTTCCGAGGGGCTGATGGCGCGGGCCCTGCGGGGATCGGCGCTGACCGCGGCGGGGTTCGTCGGCGGGCAGGCGCTGCGGCTGGCCGGCAACCTGATTCTGACGCGCCTGCTGTTCCCCGAGGCCTTCGGCCTGATGGCGCTGGTGACGGTGTTCATGGTGGGTCTTGCCATGCTGTCGGACATCGGCCTCGGCCCGGCGATCCACCAGAACCCGCGCGGCGACGATCCGGTCTTCCTCGGCACCGCCTGGACGGTGCAGGCGGTGCGCGGAGCGATCCTGTTCCTTGCCGCCTGTGCCGTGGCACCGGCCGCCGCGGCGTTCTACAACGCCCCCGACCTCGGCCCGCTGATCGCGGCGTCGGGTGTGGGCCTTCTGATCGCCGGGTTCATGCCGATCCGGGCGGAACTGGCGGTGCGGCACCTGCGGCTGGGCCGGCTGACCGCGATCGAGCTTGCAGCGCAGGCCATCGGCATCGCGGCGATGGTGGCGCTGGCGCTGGCGTTGCAGTCGGTCTGGGCGCTGGTGCTCGGGGGGCTGGCGGCGGCGGCGACGAAGCTGGCGCTGGCCCATGCGCTGCTGCCCGGACCGCGCATCCGCGCCACCTGGGACCGGACGGCAGCCGGCGCGCTGATCCGGTTCGGCAAGTGGGTGTTCCTCAGCACGCTGTGCGGCTTCCTTCTGGCGCAGGGCGACAAGGCCATCCTTGGCCGCGCCCTGACGCTGGAGGCGCTGGGCATCTACAACATCGGTTATTTCCTCGCCTCGTTTCCGCCGATGCTGGGTCTTGCGCTGGCCGGGCGCGTGCTGATCCCGATCTACCGCGAAACCGCCGCCGCGGCGGACGGGGCTGCCGCGCGGCGGCGCCTGCGGCGGATGCGGGCGGGGCTGACGGCGATCCTGCTCTTGGCCCTGCTGGGGCTGGCGCTGGCGGCCGGGCCGGTCGTGGGAACGCTCTACGACGACCGCTATGCTGCCGCGGCAGGCGTGCTGGCGGCGCTGGCGGTGGCGCAGGTCGTGCCGGTGATCGGCCTCAGCTATGATCAGGCGGCGCTCGCGGCAGGCAATGCGCGCGGGTTCTTCGCGGTGATCGCGCTGCGCAGCCTTGGCCAGACGGCAGCCTTCGTGGCCGGGCTGTGGGCCGGGGGCCTTGCCGGGGCGCTTGCCGCCTTCGGGGCTGCGGCGGCGGTGCTGCACCTTGCGATCATCCGGCTGGCGCGCCGTCACGGGGTGTGGGATCCGCGGCACGACGCGGCGGCGCTGGCGGTGGCGCTGCCGGTCGCGGCCCTCGCGCTCTGGGTCAACCGCGCCGCGGTGGCGGGGCTGACGGCGCTCGGCGGCTGACGCTGCCGGGGGGGTAGAGTTCAGGCTTGATTTACCGCCGCGCGAGAACATCCTGATCGAGAGACCCGCTTTGCGGGCTGGGGGGCGCGGTGCAGCGTGACGAGCCGTCACCGTCCGGGTTTGTAATGGTGCCGAGCGGAGATGTGTTCCGCGCGGCGCTCGATGCCCTCCGCGATCCGGCCTTCCTCATCGACGCCAACGGCCGCATCCTGTGGGCCAACGACGCTGCCCGGGCGGCGGCGCGGGACGCCCCGCCTGAAGGCACCCTCTACGCCGCAGGTGCCGCGGCGGCGTCGGAGCTGCCTCGGTCCCTCGCGGCGGCCGCCGCGACCGACCAAGGGGTGACGCTGCCGCTGGCGCTGCCGGCCGGCGACGGCGCAGTCCGCGATGTCGAGGCGCGCATCACGCGCCTGCGGTCCACGCCGGGCGAGGCCCCCGTCTTTGTCGTGCACGAGATCGACGTGACAGAGCGGCGGCGGCACGTCGCCGAGGCACAGGACATGCGCCGCCGCCTGGAAAACGCGATGGAGGCGCTGCACGACGGCTTTGCCTACTACGACGCAGACGACCGTCTGGTGATGTGCAACGCCCGGTACCGCGAATTCTATCCGCGCTCGGCCGACGCGATGCAGCCCGGTGCGACCTTCGAGGCGATCCTGCGGCACGGGCTGGCGCAGGGCGAATACCGCGATGCCGTGGGCCGGGAAGAGGAATGGCTGGCGCGCCGTCTGGCCGACCACCGGGCCTTGCAGAACGTGCAGGAACAGCACCTTGCCGACGGGCGCTGGTTGCGCGTGATCGAGAGGGCGACGCCGGACGGCGGCCGCGTCGGGATGCGCATCGACATCACCGAGCTCAAGAACGCCGAGCGGCGGCTGGAAGACATCATCGCCGCGGCCGCGGTCGGCACCTGGGAATGGGACATCGAGACAGGGGAACACCAGATCAACGAACGCTGGGCGGGGATGCTGGGCTACACGCTGGACGACCTTCGCCCCCTGACCCTCGCGACGTGGGAAAGGCTCGTCCACCCCGACGACATCGGCATCGCGCAGGAAAGGCTGGCCGCCGTGCTGCGGTGCGAGGCGGTCGCCCAGGAACACGAGGTGCGGATGCGGCACCGCGACGGGCACTGGGTGCACGTCATGTCGCGCGGCCGCGTCACCCGCTGGACCCCGTCCGGCGCGCCGGCGGCGATGGCGGGGATCCACATCGACGTCAGCGCGCTGAAGCAGGCCGAGGCGCGGCTGGACGAGATCATAAAGGCGGCCGCCCTCGGCACCTGGGAGAGCGACCTCGAAACGGGGCACAACCGGGTCAACACCCGCTGGGCCGAGATGCTGGGCTACCGGCTGGAAGACCTCGGGGACCAGTCGATCGACGTCTGGCGGCGCCTCGTCCACCCCGCCGATCTCGCCATGCTGGACCGCCAGCATCAAGATCTGGGCCCCGGGGGGTGCGACCGTCTCGAGAACGAGGTGCGCCTGCGCCATCGCGACGGGCACTGGGTCTGGGTGCTGTCGCGGGGGCGTGTCGTCAGGCGGATGGCCGACGGCAGCCCGGCCGTGATCGCGGGGATCCACATCGACATCACCGATCTGAAGGACCGCGAGGCGGCGCTGAACGCGGCCAACCGCGGCCTCGAACGCGCGCTGGCCGAACGCGACGCGGCCGAACGGCGGTTC
The DNA here is from genome assembly GCA_938028765.1 of uncultured Paracoccaceae bacterium. GTDB lineage: Bacteria > Pseudomonadota > Alphaproteobacteria > Rhodobacterales > Rhodobacteraceae > CALIZF01. Next base: position 16,282 of record CALIZF010000032.1, on the reverse strand, counting down.
CTCGACATCGCCGCGGTCAGCACGGACTGGTTCTGGGAACAGGACGCAGAGGGGCGTTTCACCTTCCTGTCGGAAAGCTTCGCGCGTGCGACCGGCGTCGATCCGGCGTCGCAATTGGGCCGGACGCGGCGCGAGCTGTTCCGCGACTATCCCGAGGTCTGGTCGAGCGCCGACTGGGACGCGCTGGAGGCGCAGATCGCCCGGCGCGAACCCTTCGCCGAATTCGTCTATCAGCTGCCGATGGCGTCGGGGCAGTCGCGGCCCATGTGGGTCAGGATCAGCGGCGCGCCCTTCCACGACGCCGAGGGCCGCTTTGCGGGCTATCGCGGCGTCGGTGCCGATGTCACCCAGCTCTACACCGCCAAGGAGCGGGCCGAGGCGGCAAGCCGCGCCAAGTCGCGTTTCCTCGCCAACATGAGCCACGAGATCCGCACGCCGCTGAACGGCGTCCTTGGCACGGCCGAACTGCTGGACGCGACCCTGACCGACCCGGAGCAGCGGCGGATGTTGGCCGCCATCCGCGAATCGGGCGAGGGCCTGCTCAAGCTGCTGAACGACATCCTCGACCTCGCCAAGGTCGAGGCAGGCAAGCTGACGCTGGAACAGGTGCCGTTCCGCCCTGCCATGCTGGCCGAGCGGATCGCGGCGCTGCACGGGCCGGCCGCGCAGGCCCGGGGTCTGACGCTGGCGGTGGACTGCACGGTCGAAGAGCAGCGGACCGGCGATCCGCACCGCCTGTTGCAGGTGCTGCACAACCTGGTCGGCAACGCCATCAAGTTCACGCCTGCGGGCAGCGTCGCCGTGACGATCGCGGCAGCCCCCGGAGATCACCTGACCATCACGGTCGCGGATACCGGGATCGGCATGACCGAGGACCAGATCGGCCGCGCCTTCGACGACTTCGAGCAGGCCGACAATACGGTCGCGCGGCGGTTCGGGGGCTCCGGCCTCGGCCTTGCCATCGTGCGGCGGCTGGTTGATCTGATGGACGGCAGCATTGCCATCGCCAGTGCACCCGGCCGGGGGACCACCTTCACGGTCACGGCGCCTCTGCCGGCAGTCGGCCCGGCGGCAGAGGCCGCGCAGGCGCCCGTGCGCGCGGTGGCGGACCTGCGCGGGCTGCGCGCGCTGGTCGCCGACGACAATGCGACGAACCGCCTGATCCTGCGGTCGATGCTGTCGCGGCTGGGGATCGAGCCGACGCTGGTCGAGGACGGATCGGCGGCGATCGCGCAGGCCGGCGCGGGGGATTACGACGTCTTCCTGTTCGACATCTCGATGCCCGGGGTTGACGGCCTTGCCGCACTCGCGGCGATCCGCGCCGCCGGCGGGCGCGCTGCGTGTGTGCCGGCCATCGCCGTGACGGCCCATGCGATGACCCACCAGATCGCGGAATACCTGGCGGCGGGGTTCGAGGGCTATGTGCCCAAGCCCTTCCGCAGCGAGATGCTGGCGGCCGAGATCGCCCGCGTCGCGGGACGCGATCCGGGTCCCGCGGTGTTCCCGCCGCCGCGCGCACGGGCGGAGGGCGCGGGGGCAGGCACAGGGGCAGGCGCGGGATCGTGATCGCCGCCCCGATGCGCCGGACGGGCCGCACGCCTAAACTGCGCGCATGAGACGGTTCGCACTTTTCTGCGCGGTGGCGGTCTTGTCCGCCCTGCCGGTGGCGGCGGCCCCGCTGTCGCTGGCCGAGCTATCGGCCTATCTGAACCGCCTGACCACGGTCGAGGCGCCGTTCACCCAGGTCAACCCTGACGGCACCATTTCCACGGGCACCGTGCGGATCGCCCGGCCGGGGCGCATCCGGTTCGAATACGCCCCCCCCGACCGCACGCTGGTGCTGGCCGACGGGCAGCAGGTGGCCGTGTTCGATCCGAAGTCGAATCAGCCGCCGCAGACCTTCGCGCTGCGCCAGACGCCGCTGCACCTGATCCTCGCGCCGCAGGTCGATCTCGGCCGCGCCCGGATGGTCGTCGGTCATCGCGAGGACGGGCCGACCACCCGCGTCCTGGCGCAGGACCCCGACAACCCCGGCCTCGGCACGATCGAACTGGTGTTCACGGACAGGCCGGTGGCGCTGCGGCAATGGATCATCACCGACGAGGCGGGGGCGCAGACGACGCTGGTCCTCGGCGACCTCGGCGGCGGGGGGCGGCTCGATCCGAACCTCTTCAGCATCGAAGCCGAGGCGGCGGCGCGCGGCCTGACCCCCGGCCGCTGACGCCCTAACGGCGGCAGGTTGCCAGCTGCGCCCGATAGCGTTCGGCCCGCGCCGCGACGCGCCCAGCAACGGCGACCAGCCAGGGCTTGGCCTCGTAGCTGCGTCGCGCATAGCCCGTCCGCCCCTCGTGATAGGCCAGATACTGGTTGCGCGCGTCGGTCTTGGGAATGCCGAGGCCTTTCTCGGCCTTGTCCATGTACCAGCCCATGAAGTCCGTCGCATCCTCGATCCGGTCGCGGCGGGCGCCGGACCGTCCGGTTTCCTGCTGGTACTCCGCCCAGGTGCCGTCGAGCGCTTGAGAATAGCCGTAGGCGGAACTGATCCGCCCCATCGGGATCACCCCGAGCGCATAGCGGAACGGCGTGCGCGCGTCGCCCACGAACTTCGATTCCTGGTGGATGGTCGCCATCTGCACATGGACGGGCACGCCCCACTTGCGTTCGGTTGCGGCCATGGCACGCGCATAGCGCGGGCGCTCGCGCGACAGCGCGCAGGCATCGTCGAGATTGCGCGGCGCGCTGTAGTTGCCGCCGCACGATGCGACAAGCAGCAGCAAGGCTGCCGCCTTCAGGGTCCTGCTCATCTGCCTCATGCCTGCTCTTTTTGGCGCAGGATAGCGGTTCTCGGCGCGCCGGGGAATGCCCCGCTGAAGCCGCGCGCATCGGTGCGCTGCGAGGCGCGGGGGATACACTTTGTTTCCGCCCGCCCCGCGCGCGACGATGGACATCCGCACCGTCAAGGCGATACTAACCATGCCGGGGGACGACGATGTTCAAGACGCAAGCCAAATACCACCTCGGACAGGTGGTGAGACACCGGAAGCACCCCTTCCGGGGTGTCGTGTTCGATGTCGATGCCATGTTCTCGAATACCGAGGAATGGTACGACGCGATCCCCGAGGACAGCCGCCCCTCGCGGGACCAGCCTTTCTACCACCTTCTGGCCGAGAACGAACACAGCTATTATGTGGCCTATGTCTCGGAACAAAATCTTGTGCCGGACGACACGGGCGAGCCGGTCGAACACCCCGACCTGCACGACCTCTTCGGGGATTTCGAGGACGGCCGCTATCCGCTGCAGTTCCAGCTGAACTGACCGCGCCCTAGTATCCCAGGGCGCAGCCGTCCTTGCGCGGATCCGACGCGCCTTCGAGAACGCCCGAATCGTGGATGCGAATCGCCTGCGCGCCGCCGAGCGCCTCGTCCGCCGCGCGCACGCGGTGCCCTTTCGCTGCCAGGGCGGCGGCGGTGCCGGAGGGGTAGCCGCGTTCCACCTGGAACCCGTCGGGCCCGACGAAGCAGCGCGGGCCGTCGATCGCGGCCTGCGGGTGCATCCCGTAATCCACGACGTTCGTCACGAATCGTGCGTGACCGGTCGGCTGGTAGGCGCCGCCCATGACGCCGAACGGCATCTCGACGCGGCCGGCGCGGCGGATCATGGCAGGGATGATCGTGTGCATCGGCCGCTTGCCGCCCGCAGCCTCGTTCGGGTGGCCTTCGCGCAGGGTGAAGCCTGCGCCGCGGTTCTGGAACCCGATGCCGAACCGCGACGACGCAAGGCCGGACCCGAAGCTGTGGTAGATGGAATAGATCAGCGACACCGCCATCCGGTCGCGGTCCACGACCGTCAGATAGACCGTGTCGCGGTGCACGGCCTCGGATGCCCGGGCGGGGTCCGGCATGGCGCGGGCCGGGTCGATCAGTGCGGCAAGGCGCGCCGCGGTTTCCGGCGCCAGCATGTGGGCGAGGCGCGAGGTGTGGCCGGGATCGGCGATGAACCGGTCGCGCGCGTCGTAGGCCAGTTTGGCGGCCTCGGCCTCGAGATGCGCGCGGTCGGCCCCGAAGGGGTCGAGCGAGGGCAGTTCGAAGTGCGCGAGGATGTTCAGCATCAGGATCGCCGTTGCGCCCTGCCCGTTCGGCGGGTGCTCGACGAGGTCGATCCCCTTGTAGCTCCCGGCGACCGGTTCGGTCCAAGTCGCCTCGGTCGCGGCGAAATCGTCGTCCGTGTGGACGCCGCCGAGCGCGCGCAGCGACGTCACCATGTCGGCCGCCACCTCGCCCGTGTAGAAGCCTGCCCGCCCCTCGCGGGCGATGCGGCGCAGCACCTCGGCCTGGCCGGGGGCGCGGAAGATCGCGCCGGGTTGGGGCGCCGCGCCGCCGAATGTGAAGAAGTCGCGCCCGGCGCCGCGCAGATGGGTGGCGCGCGCCCAGTCCTGCGCGACGCGGGGGGCGACGGGCACGCCTTCCTCGGCATAGCGGATGGCGGGGGCCAGCACGCGGTCGAGCCCGAGGCGACCCCAGCGTTCCGACAGGCGGCAGAAGGCATCGACGGCGCCCGGCACCGTGACCGCCTCGACCCCGTGGACCGGAACGGCGGTCAAGCCGCGGGCGCGCAGGGCGGCGGCCGACAGCGCCGCCGGTGCCCGGCCCGAACCGTTGAGGCCCAAAATCCGCTCTTCCCCGGCGGGTTTCAGCAGCACGAAACAGTCGCCGCCGATGCCGGTCATCTGCGGTTCGCAGATGCCCAGCACGACGGCACCGGCGATGGCCGCGTCCACCGCATTGCCGCCGGCCTTGAGGGTGTCGATCGCCACCACGGCCGCGAGCGGATGCGAGGTGGCGCAGAGGCCGTTCTGCGCAAAGACGGCCGAGCGGCCCGGAACCTGGAAATCGCGCATGGCCGCCCCCCGCTGACGTGACGCGCGGCCGACCCTAGGCCGACAGGCGGGGGAAGTGAAGCGGCAGAAGACCTCGGCGCCGCGGGCTGGGTGGGGGCATGTGCCGCGACGCCGAGGGAAGCCTTATGCAGCTACAGGTGCAGTTGTGACGCCCGCTTGCGGCGCCAATCGACCAGGATCATGGCGGATTTCCGGCGTTATCCCGTGTTCGGAAACGAAGACTCGTCAAGGGGTTGGATTGTCCGGGGCCAGCGTCGCCGGCAGGCTGAAGCTCAGCCGGTTCGTGCCCCCGATGCGGTCGTAGCGCAGGTCGCGGGCGAGGCTGCGAATCAGGAACCAGCCGAATCCCCCCTCGGCCGGTTCATCCCCCGCGGGCAGGGTGCCTTCGGGCAGCCGCAGCTCCGGCATGGCGCTGCCGTGGTCCACGATCGAGCAGCGCAGCCCGTCTGGCTCGGGCGCAAGCTCGAACTCGATCTCGCCTGTGGCCTCGGCGTAGGCGTGTTCGACCACGTTGTTCAGCGCCTCGGCCAGCACGATCTCTGCCGCGCTGCGCGCCTCGGCAGGAATGCCGCGCCCCTCGAGATCGGCGATCAGGCGGTGCAGCACCTGCCGCACAGCCAGCGGCGTGGCGCAGAACACGATGCGGAGGCGGACGGGCTGCGGCTCCGCCGGCGGATCATCCGGCATGGGTCTGCGCGGGCGCTGCGGGGTGGATGGTGAAGACGCCGTCCATCCGCGTCAGGCGGAAGACCTTTTCCACCGTCGGGGTCAGCCCGGCGAGTTCCAGCCGCCGCCCGGGGCCGAGCAGCTTCATCACTGCGACCACCGCGCCGAGGCCGCTCGAGTCGAGGAAGTTTACCCGGCTGAGGTCCAACAGGACGACCGGCACCGGCTGGCGCACCAGTTCGCGCATCCGGTCCTTGAACTGGATCGCCACGGCGGCGTCGATCCGCGCCTCGTCCACCCGGACGACGAGCGTTTCCCCCTGCACTTCGCTGGAAACCTGCATCCCATCCTCCGCCAGTCGCACCGACGGGGATGCTGGACGCCAGAGGTTACGATCCGGTAAGCACTGGCCGGACCGGAGGCGGAGGGCAGGGCGATGGATGTGGCGATCGTCGGGGCGGCGCGGACCGCCATGGGGGGCTTCCAGGGCGCCTTCGCCGAGATGGCCGCGCCCGCACTGGGGGGGGCCGCGATCCGCGCAGCGCTGGCGCAGGCGGCTGTGGCGCCCGACCGGGTGGAGGAGCTGGTGATGGGCTGCGTCCTTCCCGCGGGCCAGGGCCAGGCGCCCGCGCGTCAGGCGGGCTTTGCCGCCGGTCTGCCGCAGGGCGTGCCGGCCACCACGCTGAACAAGATGTGCGGATCGGGGATGAAGGCGGTAATGCTGGCGGCAGACCAGATCGCGCTCGGCGCTGTCGGCATCGCCGTGGCGGGGGGCATGGAAAGCATGACGAACGCCCCTTACCTTCTGCCGAAGATGCGCGGAGGTGCGCGGCTGGGCCACGGGCAGGTGATCGATCACATGTTCCTCGACGGGCTCGAGGACGCCTATGATCGCGGCCGCCTGATGGGGACCTTCGCCGAGGATTGCGCCCAGGCGTTCCAGTTCGGCCGTGCGGCGCAGGACGCCTATGCCACCGCGTCGCTGACCCGGGCGCTGGACGCGCAGGCCCGCGGCGCCTTCGCGGCCGAGATCGTGCCGGTGACGGTCGAGGGTCGGAAGGGTGCGGTGACGGTCGCGGCCGACGAACAGCCGATGACCGCCCGTCCCGAGAAGATCCCGACGCTGAAGCCCGCCTTTCGCAAGGACGGGACGGTGACGGCGGCCAATTCCTCGTCCATCTCGGACGGTGCTGCCGCGCTGGTGCTGGCGGGGGCGGATGCGGCGCGCGCCGCAGGCCTGCCGGTGCGCGCCGTGATCCGCGGGCACGCCAGCCACGCCCAGGCCCCGGCCGACTTTCCGACGGCCCCCATCCCGGCTGCCCGCAAGCTGCTGGCGCGCCTCGGCTGGCGGATCGAGGATGTCGATCTGTGGGAGGTGAACGAGGCCTTCGCAGTCGTACCGATGGCCTTCATGGCCGAAACCGGCGTGCCGCACGACCGCGTCAACGTCAACGGCGGGGCCTGCGCGCTCGGCCATCCCATCGGGGCCTCGGGCGCGCGGATCATGGTGACGCTGCTCAACGCGATGGAGGCCCGCGGGGCGCGCCGCGGCGTGGCGGCCATCTGCATCGGCGGGGGCGAGGGCACGGCCATCGCGCTGGAGCGGCTGTGATGCCAGACGGCACGATCGCGCGTGCACCGCGCGCAGGGCGCGTCCCGCTGAGGGGCGCACAGAGCTGCAAGCCGGGCGACATGCGCCGCCCGGTCCTGCGCGGAGGCGTCCTGCGCATCCTGCGCGGCCCGGCGCGCGACCCCGGCAACCCGACCGATGCGCCCGCCACCCGCCGCAACCTCGCCCGTTGCACGCTCACGGCACCCCGCGGGACCGGGCCGATCCTGCCCGTTGTCGCGGCCCGGTTCGCGACCGCCCGCGCATGAGCGTCAACGCCCCGACCGTCGCCGCGCCCGACTATCCCGCGCTGGCCGCCGCGATCCGCAGCCTGACCGCGGGCGAGACCGACGCGATCGCGCTGATGGCCACGGTCGCCTGCGAGGTTCACCTTGCGCTGCCGCTGGCGGACTGGACAGGGTTCTACCGGGTCGTGGCGCCCGAGCTTCTGAAGATCGGCCCCTACCAGGGCGGACATGGCTGCCTGGTCATCCCCTTCGCCCGTGGCGTCTGCGGTGCCTGCGCGCGCAGCGGTGCGGCGCAGATCGTGCCCGACGTGGACGCCTTTCCGGGCCACATCGCCTGTTCGTCCTCGACCCGGTCGGAACTGGTCCTGCCGGTTCGGGACGGTTCGGGGCGGCTGATCGGCGTCTTCGACATCGACAGCGACACGCCGGCGGCCTTCGGCCCGGCGGACGCCGAGGCGTTGCAGGTGATCCTCGACGAGACCTTCGCCCGGGCGTCCTGACGCCGCCGCGAGGGCAGCCGGGCGCAGGCGGCGGGCGGCAGGGCGCAGGCCTTGCGCAGCCGCGCCCAGAAACGGGTGACCCGCGCCGCATGTCGGGCAGCGGCAGGGTCTTTCCCGGGGGGGCGGGACCGACCTCTTGGTCCCTCACCGCAGGGCGCGGCCGCGCACGGGCCTGTCAAACACCTGGGCCTTGACGGTGCGGCACCGGGGGCGCAGGGCAAAGCGATGCTCGAGTTCACCTATACGCCCCCCCACGTGCCCCTTTCGGTGATCCATGCCGACGACCGTCTGCTGGTGCTCGACAAGCCGTCCGGCCTTCTGACCGTTCCGGGGAAGGAGCCGGGGCGCGAGGATTGCCTGATCGCGCGGCTTCGGGCGGTGCATCCCGAGGCGCTGCTGGTCCACCGGCTGGACTGCGACACCTCGGGCGTCATCGTGTTCGCGCGGGACAAGGCGGCGCAGGGGCACCTCGGCAAGCAGTTCGAGGGGCGCGTCGTGCGCAAGGCCTATCAGGCCCGGCTTTCGGGGCGGCTCGCGCCGGCCTCGGGTCGGGTGGACCTGCCGCTCTGCGCCGACTGGCCCAACCGGCCGCGGCAGAAGGTGGATCATGCGCAGGGCCGCCCCGCGCAGACCGACTGGCAGGTGATCGCGCATGAAGGCGACACCACGCGGGTGCGGCTGACGCCGCTGACCGGGCGCAGCCATCAGCTGCGCGTGCACATGGCCGAGCTTGGCCATCCGATCCTCGGCGATCCGATCTACGCGGCGGGGCCGGCGCGCGACGACTGGCCGCGGCTGATGCTGCACGCCGAAAGCCTGACGCTGCGCCATCCTTCGGGCGGGACCTGGGCGACCTTCGCGGTCGCCTGCCCGTTCTGAGGCGAGGGCCGCCCGCGCGATACCCGTCCGCCGAACCGTTCCCGCGGTTCGAACCGGGTTCCGGTGCCCGCGTTTTTCCGCTTGCCCGCACGGCCGGCTTTTTCCAGCATCGCCTTGGTTGCGGTGGAGGCCCGGGATGGAGATCGCGGTCAATCTTGTGCGCGAGGACGACGGGCCGCGGTCCGGGCCCGTGATGGTCGGCTGGTTCCGGGCGAACGACAAGGGCGGGCTGCTCTACGATCCGCCAGAACGGGTCAGCTTCCGCCAGACCAACCGGGCGCATGCGAAAAGCGCCGCGCGATGCCCGGCGGTGATCCAGATGGAAAGCCGCTATTTCCTCGTGCGCTGTCCGTTCGACCTGCACATCGGCTTTGACCGCGACAAGGACGGCAAGGCCAAGCTGGTGAACCGCGCCGGGATCGCGAGCCCTGTTCGCGGGTCGAAGCTGGGCGAGCTCCTGACGCTGGTGAGCGAGGTGGAATGGCGCTACCCCGACCGGCCGACCATCCAGCTGATCCTTCCTTACGTCTTCGTCGCGGACGAGACGGTGTACATGACCCAGCTTGCGCCCTTCGCGCATTACCGGCCCGATCCCCTGCCCGGCACGATCTTCGGCGGACGGTTCCCGGTCAGCGTCTGGCCGCGGCAGATCATGTGGGCCTTCGAATGGCACGAACCTCAGAAGGACATCGTGCTGCGGCGCGGCGATCCGCTGTTCTACGTGCAGTTCGAGCATGACGGGCCGGAACGCCCGGTGCAGCTGGTCGAGGCGGAAAAGACCCCGGCCCTGATGGCCTACCTCGACCACATCGGCGGGATCGTGAACTACGTCAACCAGACCTTCAGCCTCTTCAAGGCGGCCGAGGCGGCGCGGCCTGCGCGCCTGCTGACGCCGAAGCTGCGCGACTGAGCCTCGCGGACCTCCGCAGCGGCGGACCAGGAGATGCGTTGACGTCACCTCGCGCATCCCCGGACCGGCTATGCCATGAACATGTGCCAAGGGGCGGGCTTCGCCGCAGCGGGCCGTCGGCTTCGTCCGGCAACGGGCAGCCCGGCGCGTTGGCGGCCAGTGTCCGGGGCGACGCCCGCAACCCCGCGGGGCGGCATCAGGCGCATGACGGGCCAAGGCGCGCCCTCCGGATCAGGGACGGCCGGCCCGGCGGGCCGTTCGCCGGAACCGACTGTGCGGTCGGCAAGGTCGGAAGCGACCGGTTCGCCGGTGCAGGCCCGACGCCGCGCGACGGCCGCCGCCCGCTGTCCGACGCAACCGCGGGAAGGCGGTTCGACCCTTGCACCGTTACCGTCGCCCGGTTCGGCCATGCCGGCCTGCCTGTCGGGGGGTGTCCGCGAGATTCTGACCCGAGGGCCTTGCCGGCGCGCCCGGGTTTTCCCATGTCCCGGACGAGGCCGTAGCGGGCGTGCCACAGCGGGCGTCCGCAGGCGGTGCCAGGACAAGGAGAATGCGGATGAACCTTGAAAAGTTCACCGAGCGGTCGCGCGGGTTCCTGCAGGCCGCACAGACGATCGCGATGCGGGAAAGCCACCAGCGGGTGCTTCCCGATCACCTTCTGAAGGCGCTGATGGACGACGATCAGGGGCTTGCGGCCAACCTGATCCAGCGCGCGGGCGGCTCGCCCGAGCGGGTTCGCGAGGCCATCGAGGCGTCGGTGGCGAAGCTGCCAAAGGTGACGGGAGGCGACGGGCAGGTCTACATCGACCCTAGCCTCGTGCGCGTGCTCGACGAGGCCGAGCAGGTGGCGAAGAAGGCCGGCGACAGTTTCGTGCCGGTCGAACGGCTGCTGACGGCGCTGGCGCTGGTCAACACGCGGGCGAAGGATGCGCTCGACGCCGGGGCGGTGACGGCGCAGAAGATCAACGCCGCGATCAACGACATCCGCAAGGGTCGCACCGCCGACACGGCGAGCGCGGAACAGGGTTACGAGGCGCTGAAGAAATACGCGCGCGACCTGACCGAGGCGGCGCGCGAGGGCAAGATCGATCCGATCATCGGGCGCGACGACGAAATCCGGCGCGCGATGCAGGTGCTGAGCCGGCGGACGAAAAACAACCCCGTGCTGATCGGCGAACCCGGTGTCGGCAAGACCGCCATCGCCGAGGGCCTGGCGCTGCGGATCGTCAATGGCGATGTGCCGGAAAGCCTGAAGGACAAGCGGATCCTTGCGCTCGACATGGGCGCGCTCGTCGCAGGCGCGAAGTATCGCGGCGAGTTCGAGGAGCGTCTGAAGGCCGTGCTGGCCGAGGTGACGGGGGCCGCGGGCGAGATCATCCTCTTCATCGACGAGATGCACACGTTGGTCGGCGCGGGGAAGGCCGAGGGCGCGATGGACGCGGCGAACCTTCTGAAGCCCGCGCTGGCGCGGGGCGAGCTGCATTGCATCGGCGCGACGACGCTCGACGAATACCGCAAGCACGTCGAAAAGGATGCCGCCCTGGCGCGGCGGTTCCAGGCGGTGTTCGTGCAGGAACCGACCGTCGAGGATACCGTCAGCATCCTGCGCGGAATCAAGGAGAAGTACGAGCTGCACCACGGCGTGCGGATCAGCGACTCGGCCCTCGTGGCGGCGGCGACGCTGAGCCACCGCTACATCACCGACCGCTTCCTGCCCGACAAGGCCATCGACCTGATGGACGAGGCCGCAAGCCGGCTGCGGATGGAGGTGGATTCGAAGCCCGAGGAACTGGATGCGCTGGACCGCGAGATCCTGCAGAAGACCATCGAGGCCGAGGCGCTGAAGAAGGAGGACGACGCGGCCTCGAAGGACCGGCTCGAGAAGCTGCAGAAGGAACTGGCGGACCTTCAGCAGCAGTCGGCGGCGCTGACCGCGAAGTGGCAGGCCGAGCGCGACAAGCTGAACCGGGCGCGGGATCTGAAGGAACAGCTCGACCGCGCGCGGGCGGAGCTGGAACAGGCCAAGCGCGAGGGCGACTTCGCCAAGGCCGGCGAAATCCAGTACGGCCGGATCCCGCAGCTGGAAAAGGCGCTGAAGGATGCAGAGGATCGCGAGGGCGCGGAACTCGTGTCCGAGGTCGTCCGGCCCGAGCACATCGCCGAGGTGATCGAACGCTGGACCGGCATCCCGACCTCGAAGATGCTGGAGGGCGAGCGCGAGAAGCTTCTGAAGATGGAAGAGGAACTGGGGCGGCGCGTGGTCGGCCAGCGCGAGGCGGTGGTGGCGGTGTCGAACGCCGTGCGCCGCGCGCGGGCCGGGCTAAACGACGAGAACCGGCCGCTCGGCAGTTTCCTGTTCCTCGGCCCCACCGGCGTCGGCAAGACCGAGCTGACCAAGGCGCTGGCCGAATACCTCTTCGACGACGAACAGGCGATGGTCCGCATCGACATGTCCGAGTTCATGGAAAAGCACTCGGTCGCCCGTCTGATCGGCGCGCCGCCCGGCTATGTCGGCTATGACGAAGGCGGGGTGCTGACCGAGGCGGTGCGGCGGCGGCCCTATCAGGTCGTGCTGTTCGACGAGGTCGAGAAGGCGCACCCCGACGTGTTCAACGTCCTGCTGCAGGTGCTCGACGACGGCATCCTGACCGACGGTCAGGGGCGGACGGTCGATTTCAAGCAGACGCTGATCGTGCTGACCTCGAACCTCGGCAGTCAGGCCCTGTCTCTGCTGCCCGAGGGATCGGACAGCCGGGCGGCGCGGGCCGAGGTGATGGCGGCGGTGCGCGCGCATTTCCGGCCCGAGTTCCTGAACCGGCTGGACGACATGATCATCTTCGACCGGCTGACGCGGGCGGACATGGACGGGATCGTGGCGATCCAGCTTGCCCGGCTGCAGAAGCGGCTGGCGGGGCGGAAGATCACGCTGGAGGTGGACGGCGCGGCGCGGGCTTGGCTGGCGGATGCGGGGTATGACCCGGTCTATGGCGCGCGGCCGCTGAAGCGGGTGATCCAGCGCACGCTGCAGGACCCCCTTGCCGAGGAACTGCTGTCGGGCGCCGTGAACGATGGCGACACCGTGCGCGTCACGGCCGGGCCCGATGGTCTGATCGTCGGAGATCGGCTGACGACAGCCGACCGCGAGGCGCCGCGGATCGCCAGGGTGCACTGACAGTCGCGGACCGGCCCCTCGGGCCGGGGTCGGCCGCCCTGCTGCGGCGGCGCGCGAAGGTCAGCCGCTTCGCCCGAGCGTTGCGGATGCAGAGGGAGACGACCGGCGTTGCCGGCGGCTCGCCCCGCTGCGCAAACCCGGCGGTAGGGCGGAGCGTCGCGCGGCGGCCCACCGGCCGCCGGATAAGTAAAAGGCCGGGCAGGTTGACCTGCCCGGCGCTGCATCCATGGGGTTCGTATCACGACGGCGGCAGGATGACCGCGTCGATCACATGGATCACGCCGTTGTCCGCCGCGACGTCGGCTGCGACGATGTTGGCGCCATTGACTTTCGGCCCGCCGTCGAGGGTGATCGTGACTTCGGCGCCCTGGACGGTCGCGGCCTTGAGCCCTTCGGACAGGTCGGTGGACATCACCTTGCCCGGCACGACGTGGTAGGTCAGCACGGCGACCAGCATCGCCTTGTTCTCGGGCTTCAGAAGGTTCTCGACCGTGCCCGCCGGCAGCGCGGCGAAAGCCTCGTCGGTCGGTGCAAAGACGGTGAACGGACCGGGGCCCTTCAGCGTATCGACAAGGCCGGCCGCCTGGACCGCGGCGACGAGCGTGTTGAAGCTGCCCGCGCCGACCGCGGTATCGACAATGTCGGCGGCGTTCGCGGCACCGGCGATGCCAAAGGCGGCGGTCGCCGAGAGAAGAAACTTGCGGATCATGGGTCACACTCCGTTTGATCGCTGCCGCCGGTGCGGCAACGCAACCTATACGGCCTGTCCGCCCACACCGGATGACCGCACGGGTGTGTGAGTGCAGCTTGACCCGCGGCCTGAATCGCCTAAGCCGTGGGCTCCAGGCGCTTCCAGTCAGAATCTCGTGAACCGCTGTTATCCCGCGTCAGTCGCCGAGCGCCTCGGCGACGATCCCCGACAGCAGGCCCTCGACCACCTGCATGGGGCCATCGGGATAGTCGCGGAAGGCGACAGTCACCTTGCCGGGCGCATCGGGCCGTTCCCAGACGTAGATGCCGTAGGGGCAGAAGCGGATGTTGGCAGGATCCGCCTCCATCACCTGCCGGCTGAAGGTGGCCGAGCAGAACTGGAAGATGTCGGCCGCGGTGAACACGGTGGCGGTGGCGCCAACGTCACCCTTCGTGCGTTCGAGCATCGCGCCGACATGGCTGGTGTGGTCGATCACCAGCCCCCGACCGATGATCGCGCTTTCGACCGCAAAGGCGATGTCGGCGAAATCGCCCTCGACCGTGCGTTCGATCATTCCGTCCGCAAGGGCCGGTGTTGCGGCCAGCGCGGCGGCCAGCGCGGCGGCCCGGATGTCGGCGATCATGGCGATCCTCCCCTGCTGATCATATGCAGCGGGATGAATGTATCACGCCTGCCGGCGCGGGGAAAGCCGCGGCTCGTCCGCGGCGGTACGAAAAGGTGAGAAACCTTTTGCCGCGCCCGCCCGTATGCAGGGCATGACCGAGAGGGAGACTGCGATGCGCCATCCGCGGAAGACGGACCCGACCTGGGCCGACGTGACGCCGAAACCGCTCTGGCTGAACCGTCGGGCGCTGATCGCCGGCGCGGCCGCGCTGGCCGCCGCCGGGCCTGCCGCCGCCAGGCTGCCGAAAGGCCGCTTCTCGACCGACGAGGCGCCGAACTCGTGGGACGACATCACGTCCTACAACAACTTCTACGAATTCGGCCTCGACAAGGGCGACCCCAAGCGCAACGCGCAGCGCCTGACCACCGACCCGTGGTCGATCGTCATCGACGGGCTGGTGGACCGACCGGGCACCTACGACCTTGCCGATGTCCTGAAGGACCAGCCGCTGGAGGAACGCATCTACCGCTTCCGCTGCGTCGAGGCCTGGTCGATGGTGATCCCCTGGGTCGGGTTCGAGCTGCAGGGCCTTCTGAACCGGGTGGGCGTGCAGCCGGGCGCCAAATACGTCGCCTTCGAGACGCTGCTGCGTCCCGACGAGATGCCGGGCGTGGCGCGGCGCGTGCTGGACTGGCCCTATCGCGAGGGGCTGCGCCTCGACGAGGCGATGCATCCCCTGACGATCCTGGCGACCGGCCTCTACAGCGAGCCGATGCCGAAGCAGAACGGCGCGCCGATCCGTCTGGTGGTGCCGTGGAAATACGGCTTCAAGTCGATCAAGTCGATCATCCGCATCACCCTGACCGAGACCCAGCCCTTCACCAGCTGGAACGACGCGGCCCCGCGGGAATACGGGTTCTATTCCAACGTGAACCCCGAGGTCAGCCATCCGCGGTGGAGCCAGGCGAGCGAGCGGCGGATCGGCGACGGCCTGTTCGGCCGGCGGCGCGATACGCTGATGTTCAACGGCTACGGTGATGAAGTGGCGGGCCTCTACGCCGGCATGGACCTGCGGGCGAACTACTGATGACGGTGGCCGCAGCGATCAACGGTGCCCTGCGGCCGGTGCCGCCGGCCGTGGTCTATGTGCTGGGCGTTCTCCCGGCCCTGTGGCTGGTGATGCTGCTGTTCGCGGGCGGTCTCGGCGTCGATCCGGTCAGGCGGCTGGAACAGGACCTTGGGCTCTACGCCCTGCAGTTCCTGATCGCGGGGCTGTGCATCACGCCGCTGCGCCGGCTGACCGGGATCAACCTGATCCGGTTCCGCCGGGCGGTGGGGCTGATCGCCTTCGGCTATGCCGCGCTGCATGTCGCCGTCTGGGTGGCGCTCGACCTGCAGTTCCGATGGGCCGAGATCGGGGCGGCCCTCGTGAAGCGGCCCTACATCGTCGCGGGTGCGGCGGCGTTCCTGATGCTGGTTCCGCTCGCCTGGACCTCGACGGATTCGGCGATGCGCCGGATGGGAGCGGCGGCGTGGCGGCGGCTGCACCTTCTCGTCTATCCGGCCGCGCTGGCGGCCGCGGTGCATTATGTCTGGCTGGTCAAGCGCTGGCCGATCGAGCCGATTCTCTACCTCGCCGCGGTGGCGGCGCTGGTCGGCCTGCGGGTGCTCTGGCGGGCGCGCCGGCCGGCATGATGCGCGGACGCCGCGTCAATCCGGGCGCGCGAGCAAGATGATGTCGCCGGCCGGCGTCTGATCGCAGGATCCTGTCTTTCCGCAAAAATCGTGCCGGCCCGTGAATTTTCCTCTTGCGGGGGTCGGACGCGGGGCCTAAATAGCCGCTCACCGCGACGGGATGGCCTTCGGGACTGACGGTGGCGGTGAAAATCTGGGACAAGCGTGGTCGGCACGACCCCTCGCAATAAGGGGAACCCGGCGGCGTTTTCCGCGCTCTTTGACAGGTGTGATGAGATGAGGGGACATGCGGGCGGTTGAGCTGCGATCGGCGGCGACTGTTTTGCATGTCTGACCCGCGGAGGGTTCTGGGGCTTTTGGGTTTCGGGGTCTGATGATGCGGGGAAGCT
>CALIZF010000031.1 GCA_938028765.1 uncultured Paracoccaceae bacterium | reverse complement strand
CCGCCGAAGGCCCGATGCCGCAAACCAAGTTCGTCACCTCCAAGGCGCTCGCGCTCGGCCTGCGGCCGATCGTGGTGCTGAACAAGGTGGACAAGCCCGACGCCGAGCCCGACCGCGCGCTGAACGAGGTATTCGACCTCTTCGCCAACCTCGGCGCCTCGGACGACCAGCTGGACTTTCCGCACCTTTATGCCTCGGGGCGGGCCGGCTGGGCCGATGCGGATCTCGACGGGCCGCGGCAGGATCTGGCCGCCCTCTTCGACCTGATCCTCCGGCATGTGCCACCGCCCGCCCAACTTGCCCGCAAGGCCGAGCCGTTCCGGATGCTGGCCACGACGCTGGCCTACGACCCCTATCTGGGGCGCATCCTGACCGGCCGGGTGGAATCGGGCAGCCTGCGGGCCGGCGAGACGTTGAAGGCGCTCAGCCGCACCGGCGAGCGGCTGGAGACGTTCCGCGTGACCAAGGTGCTGGCCTTCCGCGGCCTCTCGCAGACCGCCATCGAGGTCGCCGAGGCCGGCGACATCGTGACCCTCGCCGGCATGACGAAGGCGACGGTGGCCGACACCCTTTGCGCGCCCGAGGTCGAGACGCCGCTCCCCGCCCAGCCGATCGACCCGCCGACGATCAGCGTGACCTTCGGCATCAACGACAGCCCGCTGGCAGGGCGCGACGGCAGCAAGGTGCAAAGCCGCGTGATCCGCGAACGCCTGATGCGCGAGGCCGAATCGAACGTCGCGATCCGGGTCGAGGACACGCCGGGCGGCGAGGCCTTCATCGTCTCGGGCCGGGGCGAGCTGCAGATGGGCGTGCTGATCGAGAACATGCGCCGCGAAGGGTTCGAACTGTCGATCAGCCGCCCCCGCGTGATCTTCCGCGAAGAGGGCGGCGAACGGCTGGAGCCGATCGAGGAGGTCATCATCGACGTCGACGACGACTACACCGGCGTGGTGATCGACAAGCTCACCGGCGAGCGGAAGGGCGACCTTGTCGAGATGAAGCCGGCGGGTGCAGGCAAGACGCGGATCGTGGCGCATGTGCCTTCGCGCGGGCTGATCGGCTATCACGGGCAGTTCATGACCGACACCCGCGGCACCGGCGTGCTCAACCGCATCTTCCATGCCTGGGGCCCGTGGAAGGGGCCCATCCAGGGCCGCCGGCAGGGCGTGCTGATCTCGATGGAAGACGGGGTCAGCGTCGCCTATGCGCTGTGGAACCTCGAGGAACGCGGCCGGATGTTCATCGGGGCGCAGGAACAGGTCTATGTCGGCATGATCATCGGCGAACACAACCGCGACAACGATCTGGAAGTGAACCCGCTGAAGGGCAAGAAGCTGACAAACATCCGCGCCGCCGGTTCGGACGAGAACGTGCGCCTGACGCCGCCCGTGCGGATGAGCCTCGAAGAGGCGATCGCCTACATCGACGATGACGAGCTGGTGGAGGTCACGCCGAAGGCGATCCGCCTGCGTAAGCGGTTCCTCGACGCCAACGAACGCAAGCGGCAGTCGAAGGCGGCGGGCTGATGCCGCCTGGCCGCCGGACATCGGCAGGGTCGGCCGCGACGGCTATGCCACAGACCCAGCCTGCGAACCGTTCGGCGTCCTCGTGGGCGATCAGGTTGTGACGCGGCAGGCCCGTGACGTGCGGCCCGGTCGCCCGGCCGGGCTCAGCCGCCCGGCCGCACCAGCACCTTCACCTGCGTGGACGGGTGGCGCAGCGCCTCGAAGGCCGCGGGCAGCTCGTCCAGCGTCACCTCGTCGGTGATCATCGGTTCGGGGTCGATCCGGCCGGCCGCCAGCGCGTCCAGCACCAGCGCGAAATCCTCCTCCGCATAGCCCAGCACGAACTGCAGGTCGATTTCCTTCAGGATGCCGCTGATCGGCACGATCGTGTCGGGGTTCATCAGCACGCCGACGACCACGATCTGCCCACGCGGCCGGGATGCGTCGATGCACGTCTGGATCAGCCCGGGCGCGCCCACGCAATCGAAGATGACGTCGGGCGGCCCGCCGGCCGCGTCGGCGAAGGCCGCCGTCAGATCCTCGGGCGCCGCCAGCACCGCCGTGGCGCCCATCCGCGCGGCCAGCCCTCGCCGGGTGTCGTTGCGCTCGCTCACCGCCACCGCACGCGCCCCGGCGGCGCGCGCGAAGATGGTCACCGACAGCCCGATCGGGCCCGCGCCGATCACCAGCACGCGCGACCCGAGCGCGACGCGCGACACCCGGACGGCGTGCAGACCGACGGCCAGCGGCTCGACCAGCGCGCCGAGGCGCGTCGGCACGCCCTCGGGCAGCTTCACCGCCTGCCGCGCCCCGACCGCGACCATCTCGGCATAGGCCCCCGGCACGTCGCGCGCAAGGCCGGTGATGCGGTTCTGCGGACAGAGGATGCCGAGCAACTCCTTGCACCGCCCCAGCGCCTGGCAGGCAGGATCGGCGCAGGCGTTGACCGGCAGCGCCGTCACCCGGTCGCCGGGGCGGAAGGCGGGATCGGCGCTGTCCACGACCTCGCCCGCGAACTCGTGGCCGAGCACGGTGCCTTCGGGCACCACGAACACGCCGGGCTGCGTCGCGTGGAGGTCCGACCCGCAGATCCCGCACCAGTCCACCCGCAGCACGATCTGCCCCGGCTGCGCCACCGGGCGCTGCACGTCGCGCACGGCAAGGGGCTTGCCCAGCCCCTCGAACACGGCTGCCTTCATCGGTCGCTCCTCCCTTCGGCCGGACGGAAGTTGTTGTGCGATCCTGTCCTACGATCTAGTCTTACACCCGCAGGGCGAACGGCGCAACGAATGTGCGCGGCCGCGCGGGGGAGGATCGGATGGGACGGTTGCAGGGCAAGGTGGCGCTGGTCACCGGGGCGGGGTCCGGCGTCGGCCGGGCAACAATGCGGATCTTCGCGGCCGAGGGCGCGAAGGTCACCGGGGTGTCGCGCACGCAGGCCGCCCTCGACGAGACGCTGGCGCAGGTGCGCGCGGCGGGCGGCGCGGGGACAGTGGTGGCGGCGGACCTCGCGACCGAGGCCGGGGCGCAGACCGCCTTCGACGCCTGCATCGCAGCATGGGGGCGGATCGACATCCTCGTGAACGCCGCGGGTGTGGGCTATTCATGGATGGAGACATCGCCGGGCTCGATGAACGCGATCCACGACACCAGCCTTGCGAAGTGGAACGAGGTGATGGCGATCAACCTCACCTCCTGCTTCCTGATGTCGAAACTCGCGGTGAACCGGATGCGCGACCAGGGCGGCGGCGGGGCGATCGTGCATGTCGCCTCGATCAGCGGGTTCCAGGGCCTCGGCACCGCGCACACCTACTGCGCGGCAAAGGGCGGGATGATCAATCTCACCCGGGCGATGTGCGTGGCCTACGCGACGGACGGGATCCGCACGAACTGCGTCGCCCCCGGCTTCATCGACACGCCGATGGTGGCTTCGGTGCTGAACCTCTTCGACGATCCCGCGATGGCCGACCGCCTGACGCCCATGCGCCGCCCCGGCACCCCCGAAGAGATGGCCTATGGCTGCCTCTACCTCGCCTCGGACGAGGCGAGCTACACCAACGGGTCGATCCTGGTGATCGACGGGGGCACCACCGCACGGCAGTAGCGGCCGCAGCCCTCAGGCCGACACCCGCGCGCCGATCGGGATAACCGGCTCCCGCGTTGGCGAAGGTCGGGATGTCGGCCAGCGTCTGCGGCCCCCTGCGCCGCCCGTGCCGCCTTCGCCGCCATGTTGGCGAAGCGCTGTTCGGGCACGCGGCGGAAGGGCGCGACAGGGTCCTTCCCGGTCGGACGGCAGAAGGTCACCGTCCGCACCCCCGTCGGCGCACGCAGGCGGCGCGCCGGCGGCAGCTGCGCCGCCGCGTCATCGCGCAAGATCGAACCGCGCCCGGCGGGGTCGGGGTGGAGCGCCGAAACCGCAATCGCGGCCCGTCCTCCGCGGCACGGCGCGCGCAGACTGCGAGCCAGAGGGGGCGGCACGGTCAAGCGCGGCGGTGGTGGGTGATGAGAGGTTCGAACTCCCGACATCCTCGGTGTAAGCGAGGCGCTCTACCGGCTGAGCTAATCACCCGAGGGGCGCGGAACGCGCGGCGGGCCGGGATGGTGGGCGATGACGGATTCGAACCGCCGACATCTTCGATGTGAACGAAGCGCTCTACCGCTGAGCTAATCGCCCGCCGGGACTGCCCGACGCAGGGGCGGATAGCGCAGGGGCGCGGGCGGCGCAAGGCCCTGCGCGCATGGCCCGCGCGGCACGGCCGCCGCATGCGCCAGCACCGTCCGGCCAGCGGCCGGATGCGCAGGTCCGGTGTGCTCGGGGGGCTGCGGCCCGCAGACGGCCAGGGCGCGCCGCCCTGCGCAAGCCCCCGACGCCCGCCGGCGGGGCGTAGCGTGCCGGCATGGGAAGGTCCGGACCTGGCGGGTGGAGCCGCAGCCGCATCGGCGTCGGGCTCTGCCGGCGCGGCGCGCCCCGAAACCCCCGCACACTGGACCCCGTCATTGCCGCCGTTCGCGCCCGCAGACGCCGGACCGCCCAACGCCCCGCCCCTCTGTCGCCGTGCCCTGCCTGAAGGGCCCGCGCTGCGGCCTCCCGGCCGACGCAGGCCAGCTTCCCCGACACCCGCCCGCTTCATCTTGTCACAAATACTCCGCGGGGGTCCGGGGGCGC
>CALIZF010000030.1 GCA_938028765.1 uncultured Paracoccaceae bacterium | reverse complement strand
GTCGGGATCTTCCCCGACGAGGCTGCCGCCATCCGCCTGGTGGGCGCCATCCTGCCCGGGCAGAACGACGCGCGGGCCGTCCAGCGCGCCCGCTGCATGACGCCGGAACGCGTCGCCGCCGTCCGCGATGATCCCATGGTCGGCCGCGCCACCACGGCGGGATGACGTCCCCGGCCCATGCCGGAGCACGCGATGCCCGCGGCCAGCCACACCACCCCGTGGGACACGATCCGATGTGGCATGATCGGCGGATGAGACGCCCCGACATCTTCCGTTACCTTGGCCCCGCCGACCGCGTTGATCTGCACGCATTGCCGAGCAACCGCAACACGCCTCGCAAGCTTGAATGGCGCGCCGATATCGTGCTGGCGACGGCGGACGGGCAGGGCACTGTCGGAATCATGCGGCGCACGGGCATATCGAAGCCGACGGTCTGGCGCTGGCATGAGCGGTATCTTGATGAAGGCGTGCCGGGGCTCAAGCGGGACAAGACGCGGCCCTCCCGGGTGCCGCCCCTGCCCCCGGGGAAGTCCGGCTGAAGGTGATCGCGAAGACCGTGCGGGAAACGCCGCCCGATGCCACGCACCGAAGCCGCGCGACGATGGCCGGGGGTGTGGGCATATCGCCCTCGAGCGTGGGGCGGATATGGGCAGATGCGAGGCTGAAGCCGCATATCGTGAAGGGGTTCAAGGTCTCGAACGGCCCGATGTTCGAGGCGAAGGTCACCGAAATCGTCGGGCTCTACCTCGATCGGCCGGAGCGGTCGGTAGTGCTCTGCGTCGACGAGAGTGCGCCCATCAACGCCACTGGTTCGAGAGAATGGGCGAACGCAGATCCAGGCGCTCGACCGGACCCAGCCCGGGCTGCCGCTGAATAAGGGGCGCGCGGCGACCATGACGCACGACTACAAGCGGAACGGCACCACGACGCTGTTCGCGGCGCTCGATGTGAAGTCGGGTAGGGTCATGGGCGCATGCATGCCGCGCCACCGGGCGAAGGAGTTCCCGGCCTTCCTGCGCCGTATCGACCGGGCCGTTCTCAAGTCGCGCGACGTGCATCTGGTGCTCGACTACTCCGCGACCCACAAGACACCCGAGGTTCAGACATGGCTGACGCAGCAGCCGCGGTTCAGGCTGCATTTCGCGCCCACCAGCGCATCGTGGATGAACCTGATCGAGCGCGTCTTCGCCGAGACCACGGCAAAGCGCATCCGTCGTGGCAGTTCCTCCGGCGTCGACGATCTCGAGCGCGCGATCCAGGATTGCCTCCTGCAGCACAAAGCCAAGTTGAGGCCCTTCGTCTGGAGCAAGACCGCCGAAGACATCATCACCCGCGAACGCCGCGCGCTTGACGCACTCGATGAAATTAGAGGAAATGGGGAGCACGCGGCAGAGGCCGAACACTAGCCCCCGCGCCGCAAATAGTGCGCCATGGCCCCGCCCGCCGGTTCCGTGCCCAGATAGGCATGGCCGCCTTGGGCAGCGAAATGCGGCAGGTCCACCGCCGCCATCGGGTCGGTCGTCAGAACGCGTAGCACTTGCCCCGGCGCGAGGCGCAACAGCGCCTTGCGCGCCCGCAGGACCGGCAGGGGGCACAGAAGGTTTGCCGCGTCGATCTCGGCATGATGCTGCATCCCTCTGCCCTGACCGCCCGCGCGCCCTGCGTCAAGCCGCTTGCGCGCAGGCCGGGCGCGGCGCTGGCTCGGCCGCATCGAGGACAGGGAGGGCCGCTCGTCCGTGACGCTGCTGCAGGTGGATTTTCTGCATCGGAGACCCTGGGAGGCCGACATGGCGCAGGCCTTCGACGGGCTGGCACAGTCGATCGCCGCCGAACCCGGGTTCCTCTTCAGATACCGGGCCGAGGACAGCGCGGGCGGCCGGTCGGGCGGCATCTACGCCTTCGGCAGCCGCGCCGATGCCGAGGCCTGACTTGCGACGCACACCGGGCGGCCGGAAGGCTTCGAGACCTCCGGGATCCGGGGGATCGTGTCCGACGTCAACGAACCGCCGTCGCGGATCGACCGGGTCCCTGTCCTCTAGCCGCCGGCGGCCGCGGCGGCGATCGCCGGGCGGATGGTCGAGGCGAGGATCTCGCGCGTGATCGGACCGGCATACCGCAGCCGCACGCGGCCGTCGCCGTCGAGGACGAAGGTTTCCGGCACCCCGTAGGCGCCCCAGGCGATGCCCGTGCGCCCGGCAAGGTCGGCCCCGACCGTGGCGTAGGGGTTCCCGAGTTCCGCAAGAAACGCCAGCGCCTTGGCCGGATCGTCCTTGAAGTTGATGCCGTGGACCGGCACGCCCTCGTCCGCGAGGTCGACGAGCACCGGATGCTCCGCCCGGCAGGGCGCGCACCACGACGCCCAGATGTTGACCACCTTGGCGCCGGGTTCGCGCAGCGCGGCGTCGGTCAGCGCCGGTAGGTCGCCGAGCGGCGCGACCGCCAGCGGCGGCGCGACCCGGCCGACCAGCGCCGACGGCAGTCCCTCGGGGTCGTCGCGAAACATGCCGGCGAAGAACAGGCCCGCCAGCAGGCCGAACACCGCCGGCGGCACGAAGATCAGCCACCGTCTAGCCATCCTTGCCCCCCGCCTGTCGCGCCTCGACCGCCCGCAGCGCCCGCCGCACCCGCGCCGCCTGCCACAGCGTCAGCCCGACCAGCCCCCCGATCAACGCCAGCGTGACGGCATAGGACGCCAGCACCCAAACGGCATGACGGTCGAGATCGGGCATCATGCCATCCGCTCCCGCTGCAAGAGGGCGTGCAGGCGGCGGGCGCGGATCTCGGTCCGCGTGCGGACCAGAAGAAGCGCCACGAACACCAGCGCGAACCCGACCATGCAGAGGTAGAGGGGATGGCGGAACGCCGCGTCCATGCGCTCGCCCGGCGCCACCGACAGCGACGCGCCCTGATGCAGCCCCTGGTTCCAGAACAGCAGGGCATAGCGGCTGATCACCGCGAACACGGTGCCGACAAGGCAGAGGACCGCCGTCAGGTCGGCCGCGGTATCAGGATTCTCGACCGCCTGCCAGAGCGCGATATAGCCCATGTAGAACAGCGCGAGGATCAGGAACGAGGTCAGCCGCGGGTCCCATTCCCACCACGTTCCCCACATCGGCTGGCCCCACAGCGCGCCCGTCGCCAGCCCGATCAGCGTGAAGGTTAGGCCGACCGGCGCCGCCGCCCGCGCCGCAAGCGCCGAGACGTGGTGCCGCCGGATCAGCCAGATCAGCGAGGCGACCAGCATCATCACCCAGGCGTTGATCGCCATCATCGCCGCGGGCACGTGGACGAACACGATCTTGACCGTCGAACCCTGGCGGAAATCGTCGGGCGTGAGGAAGAACCCCCAGACAAGGCCCGTCCCCGCCGTCAGGACGGCCAGTGCGGCCACGGGCGGCAGCAGCCGACCCGACACCTCCATGAACCTCTTGGGGTTGGCATATTCCCAGATCGACATGCGGGTCACCTATGCGTTCGCGCGCGCCGCGACAACTCACTAGCACGGGATCGGCTTAGCGCAGGTTGATGCGGATTGCCGCAGCCGCCGCGACAGGCAGGACGGCCGCCGACCCCAGCGTGATCCCCGCAAGCAGCAGGAGGGGCGTCGCAGCGTCGAGCCCCGCCGCCCCGCGCACGACCGCGAGCGCCCCGAACAGAAGAGTCGGGACATACATCGGCAACACCAGCAGGGACAAAAGAAGCCCCCCACGCTTCAGCCCCACCGTCAGCGCCGCACCGAAGGCGCCGATCGCGCTCAGCGCGGGCGTCCCGAGCGCCAGCGAGGCCGCCAGCCACCCGTAGGCGGGTCCCGGCAGGTTCAGGAGAACGCCGAGCGCGGGCGCCGCGAGCGTCAGCGGCAGGCCCGTGACCACCCAGTGCGCCGCCGCCTTTGCCGCAACCACACCCTCCATCGGCACCGGCGCCGTGGCGATGAGGTCGAGGCTGCCGTCCTCGGCGTCGAGCGCGAAGATCCGGTCGAGCGACAAGAGGCACGCCAGCAGCGCCGCCACCCACAGAAGACCCGGCGCGACCCGCGCCAATGCGCCGGTGTCGGGTCCGATCCCGAGCGGCAGCAGGACCACGACGATCAGAAAGAATGCCAAGGCCAGACCCGCGCCACCGCCCGCCCGCACGGCGATGGCAAGGTCGCGCAGGAACACCGCCCTCATGCCTCGTCCCCGCGCCCGGCTGCGCCCGGGCAGGGGGGGCTGCCTGCCCCCCCTCTTGCCTGCGGCAATTCACCCCCCGGGGAGTATTTGAAACAAGATGAAGTCGAAGGGTGCCGCTGGTCCTCGCGCCGTCCGCGGAAGCGCCGGAGTCCCTCGTCGGCAGGACGCGATACCGCGTCTCCTGCAGTGCTGGCTTCACCTTGTTCCAAATACTCCCGGGGGGTGAGCCGCGGCGCGGCGAGGGGGGCGGGACGCCCCCCTTTGGCGTCTGCGCCGGGACCGGTCGGTGCGATCATGCGAAGGCCCCCGCATCCTCGCCTCCGAAGGCGGCGGCCGTTGCCCGCGCGCGGTAGGGCGCCACGTCCAGCACTATCGCTTCGGGCAGGCCGAGGTCGATGTGCGTGGCAACGACCGCCGAGCCGCCGGCGACGAGATGGGCCCGCAGGATATCCGCAAAGGCGGCGACGGCACCGGCATCGAGCGACACCGTCGGTTCGTCCAGCAGCCAGAGCGGCCGCCCCGCGACCGCCAACCGCGCAAGGCCGAGGCGCCGTTTCTGCCCGGCCGACAGGTGCTGCGCCTGGCGCCCGGCCAGCGCGGCAAGTCCGAAGGCCGCAAGCGCCTCCGGCACGGCGGCCGCTCCGGTGCCGAAGATCGCGGCCCAGAACGCGAGGTTCCGCTCCACCGTCAGCGTCGGTTTCAGAGCGTCGGCGTGGGCCGCATAGACCGCGGCATCGGGGGCAAGGCGCAGGGTGCCTCCGGCGGCCGGCTGAAGACCCGCAAGCGTCCGCAGCAGCGTCGTCTTGCCCGCCCCGTTCGGGCCGCGCAGTACCATGGCCGCGCCCGGCGCGACGGCGAAGCTCAGCCCCTCGAGCACCGGGATACCTCCGCGCGCGACCGAAAGCCGCTCGGCCACGACGCCGGCGAAACCGGCATGGTCCGTCATCCGACCGGCATCAGCGCCGCCGCCACGCGCCGCCCCTCGGCAAGGCAGACGTTGTAGCTGCGCGCGGCGGCGGGCGAGCTCATGAACTCGACCCCGATCCCCGCTGCCTCCAGCGCGGCGCGGAAGGCGGGCGGCAGGGGGCGCGTCTCGGCACCGGTGCCGACGAAGACCACGTCGATCGCGGTGGCCGCAGCGACGAAGGGCGCGGGATCCATCGCCGCCCAGGGCCCGGCGCCCGCGGGCAGCACCAGCGCCGCCCCCCGGATCACCGCGCCGCCGATGCGGAAGAACCCCGGACCATAGCCGTCGACCGGCGTTCCGGCGGGAAACACCATTTCTGTCAGGCGCATCCTGTCACCCCGTCCAGACGGGCAGCCCCGCCAGCGCCGCCGCGACGATCAGCCCGAGGCCGACCATGCGGTAGGCACGGGCCCTGTCGGGACGGAATAGGCGCGAACCCACGAAATTGGCAAGGCTGAAGGGCAGCAGCAGCAACAGCCCCGTCACCGCCGCCGCCGGATGCAGCCGCCCGGTCGCCGCCAGCAGCGACACGAGCCCGATGTCCACCATGACGAGAAACATCGTCAGGTTCGCCCGAACCTGGGCCGGGGGCATGTCGCTGGCCATGTAGTAGAGAATGACCGGCGGCCCCGGCAGGCCGGTCGCGCCCCCGACGATGCCCGACAGGAACCCCGCACCGCCGGTCGCCGCCGGCCCCCGCCGGCCGCGCCAGGCCCGGCCCGTCGCCAGCGCCGCGACGGTGGCCAGCGCTATGAGGCTGACGCCCCAGCGGAATGTCTCGGGCGCCACCCAGACGAGCGCAGCGAGGCCGAGCGGCAGCCCGGCTGCCATGCCGAGGCCGAGCCGCCCGATCTCGCGCAGGTCGCCGGTGCGCAGCGCATTCGGCAGGTTCGGCACCGGCCCCAGCACGTCCATGACGACCAGCGCCACGACCGCCTGCGCGGGCGGCAGCACTGCGCCGGCCACCGGCATGAATACGAGGCCCGAGCCGAAGCCCGCGAACCCCCGCACCGCGCCGGCCAGAAGTGCGGCAAGCGCCAGCCAGACCGCGCCGGGCTGCGCCAGCGCGTCGGCCGCAAGGCTCACGGGTTGTTACCGAACTGCGTCCCGGCGGTCTCGGGCGACGGCTTGGTCCAGTCGCGCTTCACGCCCAGCCACAGGACGATGTTCTTGGCCACATAGACCGACGAATAGGTGCCGATTACGATGCCGAAGGTGATCGCGAAGACGAACCCGCGGATCACGTCGCCGCCGAGGATCAAAAGCGCGATCAGCGCAAGCAGCGTCGTGCCGGTCGTCATCACCGTGCGGCTGAGCGTCTCGTTCACCGACAGGTTCATCAGGTCGCGGAGCGGCGTGGTCTTGTACTTGATGAGGTTCTCGCGCAGGCGGTCGAACACCACCACGGTGTCGTTGATCGAATAGCCAAGGATGGTCAGCAGCGCCGCGATGATGGCAAGGTCGAAGCGCAGCTGGAAGAACGAGAATATCCCGATCGTCACCAGCACGTCGTGCACCAGCGCGGCCACCGCGCCGACCGCGAACTGCCATTCGAAGCGCAGCCAGATGTAGACGAGGATCGCAGAGGTGGCGCCCAGAACGGCGAGGATCGCCGACCGCAGCAGTTCGTTCGACACCTTGGGGCCCACCGATTCGACCGCCGCGATGCGCAAGGCGGGGTCGGCGGCCACCAGCGCCGCCTCGACCGCGGCGAGGCGCTCGGGCGACAGCGCCTCGTCCCCGTCCTGCGCCTGGATGCGGATCATGGCGACGTGCCGGCCCGCCTCGAAGGTCGGATCGAACACCTCGGAGATCACGACATCGCCGAGCGCCAGCGGGTTCAGCGCGGCGCGGTAGGCGCCGACATCGACCGCCGCCGTGCTTTCGGTGCGGATGGTGGTGCCGCCGCGGAAGTCGATCCCGAGGTTCAGCCCGAAGAGCAGCACCGAAACGACGGACAGCACCATCAGCAGGCCCGAGAACCCGACGGTGACGGGGGCGAGCCAGAAGAAGTCGATGTTGGTCTTCTCGGGAACAAGGCGCAGGCGCATCGGCAGGACCTCAGACGGTGATCGTCCGCGGCCGGGCGCGGTCGAACCAGGTGACGACGAACAGGCGCGTGACGAAATAGGCGGTGAACACCGAGGTGAGGATCCCCACGCCGAGCGTCACGGCGAACCCGCGGACGGGGCCCGACCCCACGGCGAACAGAATCGCCGCCACGATGAAGGTGGTGATGTTGGCGTCGAGGATGGCTGACAGCGCCTTCTGGTAGCCAAGCTCGATCGCCCGCGCGGGGCCGCGCGCCGTGCGCAGTTCCTCGCGGATGCGCTCGAACACCAGCACGTTCGCATCGACAGCCATGCCGACGGTCAGCACGATGCCGGCAATCCCGGGCAGCGTCAGCGTGGCGCCGATGGACGACAGGATGGCGAAGATCATCGCCACGTTGAGCCCGAGCGCGACCGAGGCCAAGATCCCGAACCAGCCATAGGACAGGACCATGAACAGCACGACGGCGGCCATGGCGACAAGCGACGCGATGCGCCCCGCTGCGACCGAATCGGCGCCGAGTTCGGGGCCGATCGTGCGTTCCTCGAGAAAGGTCATCCCCGCCGGCAGCGCGCCCGCGCGCAATAGGACGGCGAGTTCGGTGCTTTTCTCGACCGTGAACCGGCCGGTGATGATGCCGGATCCGCCGGGGATATGGCTGCGGATCTGCGGCGCCGAGATCACCTCGTCGTCCAGCACGATCGCGAAGAGCTGGCCGACATTGTTCGCCGTGTAGTCGCCGAACTTGCGCGCCCCGGTCGGGTTGAAGCGGAAGCTGACGGCGGGCCGGTTGTTGTCGTCGAACGAGGGCTGGGCGTCCACCAGCTCTTCGCCGGTCACCACTGGGGTTTCCTCGAGGATGAAGAACCGCGCCGGATCCTCCATGTCGGGCAGGATGATCTGCCGCGGCCCCGGCGGCTGGCTGCGGTCCGACGTCACGCCGACGACGGGATGGAAGGTCAGGCGGGCGGTGGTGCCGATCAGGCTTTTCAGCTCCGCCGCCGAGCCGATGCCGGGCACCTGGATCAGGATGCGGTCGGTTCCCTGCCGCTGGATCGTGGGTTCGCGGGTGCCGGCAGCATCGACGCGCCGGCGCACGATCTCGAGGCTCTGGCGCATCGTGCGGTCGTCGGTCGCCTGGCGCTCGGCCTCGCTCAGGCCGACCACGATCGTCTCGCCGTCCCGGCGCACCTCGATGTCGCTGGCGCCCATGCCGGTCAGGCTGACCACCGGGCGGGCAAGGCCACGGACGACCTCGAGCGCGCGCTCGATGCCCGCGGGTTCGGACACCGCGATGCGCAACTCGCCCGGCGGCGCCTCGACCCGGCGCACGTTGCCGACGACGGCGCGTTCGGCGCGCAGGGCGTCGCGGATTTCCGGCCAGAGCCCCTCCATTCTGCCGGCGTAGACATCGGCCACCCGCACTTCGGCCAGAAGATGCGCGCCGCCGCGCAGGTCGAGGCCGAGATTGACGAGGCGCGAGGGCAGCCAGCCGGGCCAGGCGTCGAGCGCCGCCTTCTGCTCGGGCGTCAGCGTGCGCCCGGCGGCGGCGGCCGCGGCGGCGTCGTTGTGCCGCTCGACCCTGCCGTAGAAGAGGTTCGGCATCGCGAACCACAGCGCCGCAGCGCAAGCGGCCCAGATCAGGACGCGCGTCCAGGTGGGGATGTAAAGCATGGGCAGACCCCTTCAGGCCGGTGCCGGACCGCGCCGCAGCACGGGGGCGCGGTCAGGCGGCGGGTTCGGTCTTGGACAGGACCTGCGCGATGGTGGCCTTCACCACACGCACCCGGACACCGTCGGCGATCTCGACCTCGAGCTCGCCGTCCTCTTTCACCTTGGTCACCTTGCCGATGATGCCGCCTTGCGTCAGCACCTGGTCGCCGCGGCGCAACGCCTCGACCATCGCCTTGTGTTCCTTGACCTTCTTCTGCTGCGGCCGGATCAGGAGGAAGTACATGATCACGAAGATCAGGATCAGCGGGACAAAGCTCGACAGGGCGGCGGCAGTGTCGCCCGACTGGGCGAAGGCAGGGGTGGCGAACATCAGGGAACCCTTGGCTGCGGCCGCGGGCACCGCTGCCCGGACCGTGAAATCGGCGCGAACCCTATAGGCGGTGACGGGGGAAGGCAAGGCGGCGGGGGCCTGCGCGGCGGCCGATCACGCGGGTGCGATGGCGGCGCGGCGCGGGCCCGTGCTATGCCTGCGCAATGGTGATCCGCCCTGCCCTGTGTTGCCTTGCCCTGCTGGGCTCCGCCGCGACGACCGCCGAGGCGGAGGGGGCGCCGCCCGCCGTCGGGCGGATCTTCTGGGGTGACGCCCTGCAACCCGGCCAGGCGCTGTGCACCGGCACGCTGATCGCGCCGGACCTCGTGCTGACCGCGGCGCATTGCGTGCGCGACGCGGCCGACCGCCCCGGTCGCCTGCGGTTCGAGGCCGGGCGCGACGGTGCCCGCATCGCCTCGGCGCGGCGGGGGGCTGCGGTGATACTGGCGCCGGTCGAACCCGGCGCGCCGGCGCTCGCGGCCGATCTTGCGCTGGTGCGGCTGGACCGGCCCATCCCCGCCCGCACCGTGGCGCCGATCCCGCTTGCGCCGCCGCCCGACGTGGAGGCGCTCGGCGCGGCCTACGTCCGCTGGGGCTACACCCGCGCGCTGCCGGATGCGCCGGTGCGGACTGACTGCCCGCTGGTCGCGGTCGGGCCGGGGGTCATCGGGCTGGGCTGTGCGGCCGAGAGCGGGCATTCGGGCGCGCCCGCGCTGGCGGCCGGCGAGAACGGCTGGACCGTGGCGGCGGTCTTTGTGGCCGCCGTGCGGCTCGGCGGGGCCGAGGGGGCCTATGCAGCGGTGCCGCCGGGGGCGTTCCGCGCCGCGCCGCCCTGATCCGTCCGGCCCTTTCGCAGCCGCGGCGCATCGGGCATAAGGCGCGGGCCTGAGATCCGGGGGCCAGCCCATGCACGACATCCGCGCCCTGCGCGACGATCCCGCAGCCTTCGATGCCGCCCTCGTGCGCCGCGGCCTGCCGCCGCAGTCGGCCGGGCTGCTTGCGCTCGACGAGGCGCGCCGTGCGGCGATCCACGCGTCCGAGACGGCGCAGGCCGACGCCAACCGGCTGGCGCGCGAGGCGGGCGAGGCGAAGAAGGCCGGCGACGCCGCCGCGTTCGAGCGGCTGCGGGCCGAGGCGGCAGCGCGCAAGGACGCGATCGCCGCCGCGCGGGCCGAGGCCGACCGGCTGGATGCAGCCCTGCGCGACGCGCTGATGGTGATCCCGAACGCGCCCCTGGCCGACGTGCCGGACGGGCCGGATGAAAGCGCCAACGTCGAGCTGCGCCGCTGGGGCAGCCCGCGCGCCTTCGACTTCGCCCCGCGCGAACATTTCGACATCCCCGCGATGCGCGGCCTGCTCGACTTCCCGGCGGCGGCGAAACTGTCGGGCGCGCGGTTCGTGGTGCTGCGCGGTGCCGCAACCCGTCTGCACCGGGCGCTCGCCCAGTTCATGCTCGATACGCATGTCGCCGAGCACGGCCTGACCGAAATCTGGACGCCGGTCCTCGTGCGGCCCGAGGCGATGACCGGCACCGGGCAGCTGCCGAAGTTCGCCGAGGACAGCTACCAGACCACCAACGGCTGGTGGCTGGTGCCGACCTCGGAGGTGACGCTGACGAACCTCGTCGCCGGCGAGACGATCGATGCCGCCGCCCTGCCCCTGCGGATGACCGCGCACACCCAGTGCTTCCGCTCTGAGGCGGGCAGCGCCGGCAAGGACGTGGCCGGGATGCTGCGCCAGCACCAGTTCGAGAAGGTCGAGATGGTGACGATCTGCACCCCCGACACCGCCCGCGCCGAGCAGGACCGGATGACGGCCTGCGCCGAGGCGATTCTGCAGAAGCTGGGCCTGCCCTATCGCACGATCGTGCTGTGCACCGGCGACATGGGATTTTCCGCGGAACGGACGCACGACATCGAGGTGTGGCTGCCCGGACAGGGGCGCTACCGCGAGATCAGCTCGGTCTCGACCTGCGGGCAGTTCCAGGCGCGGCGGATGAACGCGCGCTATCGCGGCCCGGACGGGCGGCCCGAGTTCGTGGCGACACTGAACGGATCGGGCCTTGCCGTCGGGCGGACGCTGATCGCCGTGCTCGAAAACGGGCAGGAGGCCGACGGATCGGTGACGCTGCCGCCCGTTCTGGCGCCGTGGCTGGGCGGGGCCACGCGGATCGAGCCAGACGGGCGGCTGGCCTGATCGCGCCTGGGGCCGCATCGCGCGCACGGGTGCCCAAAGGCCCCGCAGCACGCCCCTTGCCGCGCCGCCCGCGCGCCGCCATCTGCACCCTGCCGCGGCCCCCGCGCCGCCACGCCGGAAGGAGCCGCGCCGTGACCGTTCCCCTGCCCGATCCCGCCCGCGATGCCCGGCGCCTGCGCGCGATCCTGCTGCTGGCCGCGGCGGTCGTGTTCCCGATGGCGGGCTACCTTCTGCCCTTCGAGGGCTACGCGCCCGACGCCTTCCCCGTGCCGCAGGACCGCCCGCCGGTCCAGCCGGCGGGCTATGCCTTCGCGATCTGGGGGCTGATCTACGCGGGCCTTCTTGCCCATGCCGCCTTCGGCCTCGTCGCGCGGGCCGACGACGCGGACTGGGACCGGCCGCGCCTGACGCTGACCGCCAGTCTCTTGCTCGGCACCGCCTGGGTCGCCGTCGCGCCGCGCGCGCCGGTCCTTGCCACCGCAGGCATCTTCCTGATGCTGGCGCTCGCCGTCGCCGCGCTGCGCCGCGCGCCGGCGCGCGACCGCTGGCTGGCGCAGGCGCCGGTCGCGCTCTATGCCGGATGGCTCACGGCGGCGTCCTTCGTCTCGCTCGGGATCGTCGTCGGGGGCTATGGCCTCCTGTGGTCCGATGCGGCGGCGGCGCTGGTGGTCCTGCCGATCGCAGTGCTGACGGCCGCGGCCGTCCAGCGTCGGCTGGGGCGCGTCTGGGCCTATGGCGCCGCGGTCGCCTGGGGCCTTCTCGGCATCGCGGCGGCGAACTGGCCGGACCAGCCCTTCGTCGCTGCCCTGGCCGCGGCCGGGATCGCCGCGGTGGCGCTTACGCTTCTGCGCGCCCCTTCAGGTGCTTCCTGAGCTTCGAGGGTTGCGGCGCCTTCTTCCCCGCATAGGGGTTCTTCCCGCCCTGGTCGCGGAAGGTCAGCCGCACCGGCGTGCCGGGCATGTCGAAAGCCTCGCGCAGGCTGTTGATCAGGTAGCGGCGGTAGGCGTCGGGGATCTCGTCGGCGCGGGTGCACATCACGACGAAGCCGGGCGGGCGCGTCTTGACCTGAGTGGCATAGCGCAGGCGGATGCGGTGCCCGCCCGGCGCCGGCGGCGGATGCGCGGCGGTCGCCGCCGCCAGCCACTGGTTCAACCGTGCCGTCGGCACCCGGCGGTTCCACACCGCATGGGCCGCGAGGATCGCGGCGTGCAGCCGGTCGAGCCCGCGGCCCGTCCGCGCGCTGACGGCGACGAGGGGGGCGCCCTTCAGCTGCGGCAGCGCGGTTTCGAACCGGGCCTTCAGCGCGGCGAGCTTTTCCTGCTTGTCCTCTTCGAGATCCCACTTGTTGACCGCGACCACGACCGCGCGCCCCTCGGCCTCGGCGAAGTCGGCGATGCGCAGGTCCTGCACCTCGAACGGGATCGCGGCATCGAGCAGCACGACCACCACCTCGGCGAAACGCACCGCGCGCAGGCCGTCGGCGACCGACAGCTTCTCGAGCTTCTCGGTCACCCGTGCCTTGCGCCGCATCCCCGCCGTGTCCCAGATCCGCACCGGCGTGCCCAGCCAGTCGGCGCGGACCGAGATCGCGTCGCGCGTGATCCCCGCCTCGGGCCCGGTCAGCATCCGGTCCTCGCCGATGATGCGGTTGACGAGCGTGGACTTGCCCGCGTTCGGCCGGCCGATCACGGCGATCTGCAGGGGCCGCGCCGCGGTGATGACGGGGGCGGCGCCCTCGTCCTCGGACCCTGCGGGCACGTCCACGTCCACCGCCGGCGCATCGGCGGCTTCGCGGGCGGCGAAGGGTTCGGCCAGCGGGCGCAGGACGTGGTAGAGATCCTCCATCCCTTCGCCGTGCTCGGCCGACAGCCGGACCGGCTCGCCCAGGCCGAGCGACCACGCCTCGGCGGCGCCGGCGTCGCCCGCGCTGCCTTCGGCCTTGTTCACGCCGAGGATGACGTGCCTGGCGCGCCGGCGCAGGATGTCGGCGAAGACCTGGTCGGTCGCCGTCACACCCGCCCGGCCGTCGATCAGGAACAGGCAGATGTCGGCCATGTCCACCGCGCGTTCGGTCAGCCGACGCATCCTGCCGCGCAGGCTGTCGTCCGTGACATCCTCGAGCCCGGCGGTATCGATTACCGTGAAGCGCAGATCGTAGAGGCGCGCGTCGCCCTCGCGCAGGTCGCGGGTGACGCCGGGCTGGTCGTCCACCAGCGCCAGCCGCTTGCCGACCAGCCGGTTGAAGAGCGTGGACTTGCCGACATTCGGCCGCCCGACGATGGCGAGGGTAAAGCTCATGGCGCGGTGTCCCGGTGCAAGGCGCGCCTCCTACACCGCGCGCGCCTCAGCGGAAAGCGTGAAGTTGGCCGTCGCCCGTCACGACATAGAGCGTCGCCCCGGCCACGGCCGGCGCGGCCGCCGCGCCGCCGGGCAGCGGGATCGTGCGGACGAGGGTGCCGTCGGCGGCCTCGTGCACGCGGATCTGCCCGTCGCCGGAGGCGACCCAGACGCGCCCGCCCGCCACCAGGGGGCCGTAGTGCGCCACCACATCGCGCTGCCGGGTCAGCCGGTCGGCGGTGAAAAGGCCGAGCTCCACGGCCCAGATCGGTGCGCCGTCGCGTGCATCGAGCCTGAGGAGGCGCCCGAGGTCGTCCACCGCATAGACCGATCCGCCCGCGGGGAACACCGGCCCGGCCGCGCCCTGCCCGACGTTCCAGCGCGGCAGGCCGGTGCGGGCGTCGGCCGCCGCGATCCGCCCCGCGACCGACCCGACATAGAGCGTGCCACCCGCGACCACCGGATCGCCCGTCAGGTCGGCCAGCAGCGCGGCAGCCCGGCCGAGGCGCGCCCCGGCGGCCTGCGCCGCCCATGCCGGCGTGCCGTCGCGGCGGTTCACCGCGATCACTTCGCCCGCGGCGAAGGGGAAATACACCAGATCACCCGCCACCGCCGGCGACGGCGCGTTGGCGCGGCCTGCGGTCTGCGGCACGCCGGGCACGATCCAGCGCACCTTGCCGTCGGCCGCATCCAGCGCATAGCCGCCCGCGCCCCGCGCCATCACATAGACCGTGCCGTCGGATACGGTGGGCGCCGCCGACACCGGTGCGCCGAAATTGTGCCGCCAGATCACCGCGCCGGTGCTTGCGTCGAGCGCCAGCGCCTCGCCGAAACCGGTGGTGACATAGAGACGCCCGCCCGCCACCGCGAGCCCGCCGCCCGAGGCGGTGCCGGGCGTCTCGCCGGGCAAGATGGCGTCCGTCCGCCACAGCACCTGTCCGGCGGTGCTGACTGCCACGACCTGCGACAGCGCGTCCATCGCAAAGACGACGCCGCCCGCCACGACCGGGGCGGCGGTGATCCGGGTGCGCCGGCCGTTGCCGGTGCCGATCGGCACGGACCACAGGCGCTCGGCCCCCGGATTCAGCGCAAGGTGCGGCATGGCGTGCGTCGGCCCGCCCGCCCGTTGCGGCCAGTCGCCATTCGCGACCGGCGCGGGCAGGCCGGGGGGCACGCTGCGGTTCGCGGGCGCTGCGGGGGCATCGGCCCCACGCACCGGCAGGCGTTCGCCCGAAAGGATGACCGGCCGTTCGCAGGCAGCCAGTGCCCCGGCCACGGCCAGCGCGATCGTCGCGCGGATCAGCCCTGCCACCTTGCGCCCCTCCGCCCTGCCTGCTTCGCCCTCAGCCGCCCGACGCCGGCGCGGCCGGTTCGGCCAGCACGAGCATCATCTGGGCAGCGCGCCGCCGCAACCCCTGCGGCGCCTCGCCATCGGCCACCAGGCGCTGGAGGATCGCGCGCGCTCCGGCGGCATCGCCCGCCTCGGCCAGCGCGAGCGCGATCTGTTCCTCGGCCATAACGCGATAGGGCCGGCCGGGCGCGGCCAGCGGCTCCATCGCCGCGCGGCGCGCGGCAGGGTCGAGCGGGGGGGCGGCCGCCAGCGCAGCGCGCAGCGCGGCAAGGTCGCGCCACTCCGGCGCAAGGCGCGCATCGGCCGCCACCGCGGCGTAGAGATCGCGCGCCCGCGCGCGCCCCTCGGGCGTGCGGGTGTCCATCGCCTCGTTCGCCTCGATCAGGCGCGCAAGCGCCGCGGCGGCCAGACCGGGCGGCGTCACGGCCGCCACGGCGGCGGCGCGCGCGGCGGCGTCGGGCGCATCGAGCGCCGCCAGCAGCGCATCGCCCGTCGCGCGCGCCGCCGCGATCGCCTGCGACCGCTGCCATTCGCTCCAGGCCGCCCAGCCGACGACCCCGACGACGGCGGCGACGGCGATCCAGCCGTACCGGCGCAACAGCCGGAACAGCCGGTCGCGCCGGACCTCTTCGGTCACCTCGTCGATGAAGCTGTCGGTATTGGCCACGCCTGCCCCTCGCCGAACCCTGCGGGTTGCGACTGCTTACACGCTGCAGGCATCCCTTGCCAAGGCCGGGGGCGGAGCGATGCGGTCCGACGCCTACTGGGCCGCGGTGGCGGCCGACCCGTCGTCCTCGTCGGTCGACTGGCGCGCCCACATCGCGGCATAGCGGCCGCCGCGGGCCAGCAGCGCCTCGTGCGTTCCCTCCTCGACGATGCGGCCGGCCTCCAGCACCACGATCCGGTCGCTGTCGGCGATGGTGGACAGGCGATGCGCGATGGTGATGACGGTGCGGCCCTGCCCCATCTCGCGCAGGGATTCCTGGATGTCGGCCTCGGTCTGGCTGTCCAGTGCCGATGTCGCCTCGTCCAGCAGCAGGATCGGCGGGTTCTTCAGGATGGTGCGGGCGATGCCGACGCGCTGCTTCTCGCCGCCCGACAGTTTCAGCCCCCGTTCGCCCACCTTCGTGTCGTATCCCTCCGGCAGCGAAGCGATGAAGTCGTGGATCCGCGCGGCACGCGCCGCTGCCTCGACCTCGGCCCGGCCTGCCGCGGGACGGCCGTAGGCGATGTTGTAGTAGATGGTATCGTTGAACAACACCGTATCCTGCGGCACGACGCCGATGGCCGCGTGGATCGAGGCCTGCGTCACGTCGCGCAGATCCTGTCCGTCGATGCGCACCGCCCCCCCGGTCACGTCGTAGAAGCGGAAGAGAAGCCGGCCGATGGTGGACTTGCCCGAGCCGGAGGGCCCGACGATCGCCACCCGTTCGCCCGCGCGCACCGTCAGGCTGACGCCCTTCAGGATCGGCCGGGCGGCGTCGTAGGCGAAATCCACCCGGTCGAACTCGATCTGCCCCCCGGCGATGCGCAGGGGCGGCGCACCGGGCTTGTCCACCACCTCGGCCGGCTGGTCGAGCAACCCGAACATCTCGCCCATGTCCACCAGAGCCTGCCGGATCTCGCGGTAGACCGTGCCGAGGAAGTTCAGCGGCATGGTGATCTGGATCATGTAGGCGTTGACCATCACGAAGTCGCCGACGGTCAGCCGCCCGGCCGCCACTCCGGCCGCCGCCATGGCCATGACGGCGACGAGGCCTGCGGTGATGATCATGGCCTGCCCCGCGTTCAGAAGGCTCAGCGACTGGCCTGTGCGCACCGCCGCGGCCTCGTAGCCGGCCATTGCGCGGTCATAGCGTTCCGCCTCGCGTTCGGATGCGGCGAAATACTTCACCGTCTCGTAGTTCAGGAGGCTGTCGATCGCCTTCTGGTTGGCGTCGGTGTCCTGATCGTTCATCTGCCGTCGCAGCGTCACCCGCCATTCGGTGACGCGGAAGGTGAAGACGACGTAGATCGCGATGGTGACCGCGACCACCAGCGCATAGGCCGGCCCGAAGGCCATGGCGAAGATGCCGATGACAAGGCCGAGCTCGAGGATCAGCGGGCCGATCGAGAACAACAGGAAGCGCAGCAAGAAGTCGATGCCCTTCACGCCCCGCTCGATGATCCGGCTGAGGCCGCCGGTCTTGCGGGTGACGTGATAGCGCAGGCTGAGCGCGTGGATGTGGCGGAAGGTCTCCACGGCGACCTTGCGCAGCGCGCGCTGGCCGACGCGGACGAACATCACATCGCGCAGTTCCTGGAAGGCCACGGTCATCAGGCGCGCAAGGCCGTAGGCGACCGTCAGCCCGACGGCGCCGAGGCCCAGCATGGTCGCAGCATCGGGCGCCTGCCCCGCCAGCGCGTCCACCGCGGTCTTGTAGAGGAAGGGCGTCGTGACCGCGACCAGCTTGGCCGCCACCAGCGCCGCCAGCGCGCCGACCACCCGCCGCTTCGCCCAGCCCTCGCCCGGCGGCCAGAGGTAGGGGAGCACCCGCGCGATTGTCCGCAGCCCTCGGGCGGGTCTCGGGTCGTCGGCGGGGCGGGCGGCGGCGGGGGCGGGCTGGCGCATGCTGATCTCCTCGCTGCGGGCCATAGACCTGCGGGGCGGCGGACGCCAGAGCCGGCGCGCGCAGGGGGGGCGGGCGCGGCGCGCCGGACCGGGACGGCAGGGCGGGATCAACCCGCGTCGGTCAGTCGGGGACAGGCACCGTGAAGACCTGGCCCGGATAGATCAGATCGGGGTTGCGGATCTGGTCGCGGTTGGCCTCGAAGACCTTCACATAGAGGATGCCCCGCCCGTAGTTCTCGCGCGCGATGCGCCACAGCGTGTAGCCTGGCTGGACCGTGACCGCGACGGGCAGCGCCGGGACGCGGGCGGCAAGGTCGGCCGGATCCTCGCGCTGGAACGGCGTTTCGTTGCGCGAGGTGACGCGGCCTGCGCCATTCACCTGGTCGGCCCGCAGCGTGTAGATGCCCTTGTCGATGCTGGGCAGGGCCGAGGACCAGGTGCCGTCCGGACCGATCTCGGCCTCCACCAGCGGCTGGTTGTCGAGGTAGAGGCGCACGACCTCGCCCGCCTTGCCGCGGCCGCCCAGCATCACGCCGCCCTCGGTGTCATAGGCGATCGTTTCGATCCGCACGTCCCCGAGGCCGACAGCAGGCGCGCCGCGGGCCGTCTGCACCACGCGCACGCCGCTGTCGCCGACGAGGATCGCGGCCGGGGCCTGCGGGGGGGCGGCGCTCGGCGGTGGCGACAGCGTCGCGGCGGTCGCGCCGACAGCCTCGGCGACCGCGGGCGCAGGGGTGTCGGCCCGGGCCGTCTCGGCCTGAACGGCGGGCGGCGGAGTGGCCGGCGCAGGGGCGGGCTGCGGCTCGGCG
>CALIZF010000029.1 GCA_938028765.1 uncultured Paracoccaceae bacterium | reverse complement strand
GGCGGTGCGGCCGTCGGGGCTGCCGGCGGCGGCGTGTCGTGCACGGGCCAGAACGCCACCGCCGCCGCCACCAGAGCCACCGCCGCCGCCGCACCCGCCGCGATCATCCCCGCGCCGAGGCCCGGCGCCCTCGCGCCGGCCCCAGCACCCTTGCCCGGACCTTCCGCCATCCCCGACCCCGCGCCCCTGCGGCCCGATCTCCACGGCCGCGCGGCCCCGCCGGCACCGCCCCCCAAGACGGTCCGGCCGCGCGCTTGAGCGGCCACTGGAACACCTGTAACAGGAATAATCCCCTTGTGAAGGCGCACCGATGCCCTTTCCCCGCTCGATCTGTGTGTTCTGTGGCGCGCGCCCGGGCGCGAACCCCGCCCATGCCGCCGCCGGGCGCGCCTTCGGCGCGGCGATCGCGGCCGAAGGCTGGCGGCTCGTCTACGGCGCGGGCGACGTGGGGCTGATGGGCGAGGTCGCCGCGGCGGCGCAGGCCGCGGGCGGCCAGACCCTGGGCGTGATCCCCCAGCATCTGCTCGGGCGCGAACGCCACCGCGACATCGCGACCACGATGATCGTTACCGAGGACATGCACGAGCGCAAGAAGGTGATGTTCATGAACTCGGACGCCATCGTCGTGCTGCCGGGCGGCGCGGGAAGCCTCGACGAGTTCTTCGAGGTGCTGACCTGGCGGCAGATCGGCCTGCACACCAAGCCGATCTTCCTGCTGAACACCGACGGCTACTGGATGCCGCTGGTGCATCTCATCGAACACGTCATCGCCGAGGGCTTTGCCGAGCCGCAGCTGCGCAGCTATGCCGCCGTCGTGGACGACGTGCCGGCGCTGGTCGGCCGGCTGCGCGCGGCCCTGTCCTGACGGACAACCGCGGCGGCGTAGAGGGCGACCGCTGCCCAGATCAGCGCAAAGGCGGCGGCGTGCCATCGCGTGAAGGGCTCGCCCGCGACCGCGACGGCGCACAGGAACTGGATCGTCGGGTTCACATACTGGCCGAGGCCCAGGGTCGCCATGCTGACCCGGCGGCTTGCGTAGCTGAACAGCATCAGCGGCACCGCCGTCACCGGCCCCGCCGCCAGCAGCAGCACGGTCAGCCAGGGGTCGCGGCCGAAGACCGCGCCGGGCCGTCCTTCCGCCGCGACGCCGGCGTGCACCAGCGCAAGCCAGACCAGCGCCAGCGGCGCCAGCAGCATGACCTCGGCCGTCACCGACACGACCGGCCCGGCGGCGATGCCCCGCTTCAGCGCGCCGTAAAGGGCGAAGGTGAAGGCCAGCGTGAGCGCGATCCACGGCGCCGCGCCAAGGCCCCAGGTCAGCACCCCGACCCCGGCCCCGGCCAGTCCGACCGCCGTGCCCTTCAGCGCCCCCAGCCGCTCGCCGAAGGCGACGACGCCGACCGCCACCGCGAACAAGGGGAAGATGTAGTAGCCGAGCGACGCCTCGGTAATCATCCCCCACTGCACCGCGAGGATGAGGAACAGCCAGTTCGAGGTGATGCACAGCGCCGCCAGCGCCACCCGCCAGCGGAACGGCCCCGCGATCAGCCGCAGGGCCGCGCGCCCCTGCCCCAACAGCACCAGCGCCGATCCGAACCAGACCAGCGAGCCCGCGATCCGGTGCGCCAGAAGCTCGCCCGGCGGCACCTGGTTGAGCATCCGCCAGTAGAGGACCGACAGCCCCCAGAGCGTGCAGGCCCCCAGCAGCGCCGCTAGCCCGCGTGCCGCCGGGCTCACGGCGCGGTCAGAGCCGCGACGCCACGTTTTCCCAGTTCACCAGCCGGTCGAGGAAGTTCGCAAGATAGGCCGGCCGCCGGTTGCGGAAGTCGATGTAGTAGCTGTGTTCCCACACGTCGCAGCCCAGCAGCGCGGTCTGCCCGAAGCAGAGCGGATTCACGCCGTTCTCGGTCTTCGTGACCTTGAGCGTGCCGTCCTTGTCCTTCACGAGCCAAGCCCAGCCCGAACCGAACTGCGCCGCCCCCGCAGCCGCGAAGGCATCCTTGAAGGCCTGGACCGAGCCGAAGGCCTCGGTCAGCGCCTTTTC
Organism: uncultured Paracoccaceae bacterium; assembly: GCA_938028765.1. Lineage (GTDB taxonomy): Bacteria > Pseudomonadota > Alphaproteobacteria > Rhodobacterales > Rhodobacteraceae > CALIZF01. The sequence goes on along the minus strand of CALIZF010000029.1, from coordinate 3,585 downwards.
GAGCTCGCCGGGCATCTTCTTGGCCTCGCCCGGCCCCATCATCAGCCAGAACTCGTTGTGGTTCCAGTGCTGGCTGGCGTTGTTGAAGATGCCCGACTGCGCGACCGCGCCGGGTTGATAGGTGCCGACGATGATCTCTTCCAGAGACTTGCCTTCCCACTCGGTCCCGGCGATCAGCTTGTTGCCGTTGTCCACATAGGCCTTGTGGTGCAGGTCGTGGTGGTATTCGAGCGTCTCCTTCGACATGCCGAGGGGCGCAAGCGCGTCATGCGCATAGGGCAGGTCGGGCAGCGTGAAGGCCATGGCCGGATCCTTTCGGGATGGGGAAACCGTTGCGCCCGGAAGGTGGCCGCGCGGGCGGGCGAGGTCAAGCCCGGCGGAGCGCGCGCACCCGCCGCGCCGAGGGCGGTCAGAGATGGAACTCGCCCGACAGCGCGCCCGCCGTGGCTACCCCGGACGGGCGCAGCTGTTCGCCCGAGCCGGCGCAGACGGCCGCACGGTCCGGTCGGCCCTCGACCCGCGCGCCGACGCCGGGCCCCGGGGCCGCGTTGGGCGGGCGGTCAGAGGATGAAGTCCCCCGCCGCGATCGCCGGGTTGTTGCGCAGGGTGATCGCCATGTCCGCCGTCCGGTCGCCGTCGAGATCGACGAACACCACCCCCGCCCCGCCGATGCGCAGCTCGCCCGGCGTGCCGGAAAACGCCGCCCGGCCGATGAACTTCAGGCCGTCGCCGAAGGCCGAAAGGTCGATCCTGTCGAAGCCCGGCGCGAAGTCTGTGATGATGTCGCGCCCGGCGTCCGCGGGCGATTCCGCCGGGTCGGTGAAGACGAACACGTCGCGCCCCGCACCGCCCGTCATCACGTCGCGCCCCATCCCGCCCGTCGGCGTATCGTTGCCCGCACCGCCGTCGATCAGATCGCCGCTCGAATCCGGCACGCTGTTTTTTGCGCCAATGCCGCCATTCAGCGTGTCGTCACCGTCACCGCCGTTAATCGTGTCCGCGCCATAATCGCCGGAAATGTAGTCGTTGCCGCCATCGCCATAAAGTGTAACGCGACCCGAGCTCCCGAAAAGGAGGTCGTTGTCGTCGCCGCCATAGGCAAGATTGTTGCCTTACGCGAGGTTGATGTAGTCGGCACCGGCGCCCCCAAAGAGCGTGTCATTCCCAACAACACCGTTGAGAAAGTCGTTTCCCGCGCCGCCGATCAGGAGGTCGTTGCCGTCCTCGCCCCAGAGCGTATCCGCGCCATCCTCGCCGTGCAGGGTATCGTCGCCGGTGCCGCCATGGAAACTGTCGTCGCCAAGACTGCCGAAATACAGATCGTTGCCCGGATCGTCCGCCACCGTCCGGATCAGCGTGAGCGGCGCGATGGTGATGTAGGACAGATCGTCACCATCCCCGCCATAGACGGTGTCGTCGCCCTCGCCGCCGTTCAGGCTGTCACGGCCCGTTCCGCCACAGAGCCGATCGTTGCCGCCAAGGCCGACCAGCGTGTCGTTGCCGCCAAGGCCGTTGATCGTATCCGCGCCGCTGGTCCCGACCAGGGCGTTTCCGGCGGATGTTCCGGTGATGACAGCCACCGGTGCCCTCTTGCGCAACACTGTCAGCAAAGTGTTACACAGGATCGCCGCATGTAATGGCGCCACGTATCCCGGTGAACGGGCGGTTGGCTGCTGCGTTGGTACCGCCTCCCCGGCTCGAACGGGGGACCCCCAGATCCACAATCTGGTGCTCTAACCAACTGAGCTAAGGCGGCACGCGCGCCGGGATACAGCCGGACGGCGCGGATTGCAAGCGTGCCGCGGGACTTGCGGCGCCATGCGGCGCGCACTAAGCCGGAGGGATCAGGGGGCGGCGGGCATGGGCAACGACGACAGCGACATCGCAGGCAACCTGCGGATCGGGCCGACGACGCTCGGGATGGTGCGCATCTCGGTCGAGGGCGAGGGTTTCGACATCCCGCTGGACTTCGACCCCGACGAGGCCGACGAGATCGCCGAGGAACTGCGCGCCGCGGCCGAAGCGGCGCGGGGCATCGCTGCGGCGGCAGCGCCGAAGCGGCCGCGGCCGGGGCGCGCGCGTGGGTGACCCGTGCCGCCCGCGGCTGTGCGGTCCCCGCGGCCCCGAAACGCACGCGCGGGCACCGGCCTCGGGCAGGGTTGGCCGCAAGGCGCTGCGTCAGGCCCAGGCCCTGAAGGCAGGATCACGGAACCCCTGCACCTGCCGCGCCGCGGTGCGCGCGAAGGCGCGCAGCAGCGCCTGCCGCCGGGCGGGGGGCAGCTTGCGCTCCGGGGGCATCCGCACGATTTCTGCATCGAACCCGTCGGCGATCATCAGGCCGGTCCCGTCAGGCAGCAGCTCGGCCGGAAAGCCGGTATCCACCGCCCAGAAGAAGCGATCGCACCAGTCGAGATAGCCGGTCCATTTGCGATCCGCGGCATAATCGGCGCGGCAGGACTTGCATTCGACCACCCAGATTTCGCCCCGCGGTCCGAGCGCGATTACGTCAACCCGAAGCCCCGGCGCGGGCGCGAATTCGGTCAGCGCGGCGAAGTCGTGCCCGGCCAGCGCGCGGCACACGCCGCGGGCGAGCATCTGCCCGCGATGTGCGGGCATCAAGGGATCGGACACATCGCCGGCCATGCGCCGAATCATGAACGATCCGTGAACACATGTCCAGCGTCCGTGATGCCTTGCGCCGCGTCGGCGGGCGGCATAAGTGAGGGGCGGCGGGTTCTGCCCTTCGCGTGTCGGGCCGCTTTTCCAGTGGCCGATACTCAAGTCCGAGGGAGCTGGCTCTGCCGGGGTCCAGGCCCCGGTATCTGGTGCCCACCTGTGCAAGCAGGCTCTCGGGAAAACACCGCTCGCACGGTTGCGGCGGTTCCCGCCACCCGCTCCCGCCTGTCAGCGCCGACGGCGGATCGTCGCCGGAACGGCCACCGGCACAGGCTGCGCCGTCGGCGCCGGGCGCCCCCCGCGCGGGCCGGTGCCCCGGTCCGCAAGGCCCATCACGGCGATGCCGAACTGAACGCCCGCGAACACGATCCCGTTCAGCACGACCATCACGGCACCGGCCAGCCAGCCGGCCCCGCTGCCCGTCACCAGCCGGCCGAGCCCTGCCACATCCAGCGCGACCAGCGCGGCGACGAAGGCGGCGGCCAGGGCGAACCCGACGGCAACGCTGACGAGATACAGGCGGACAAGCTTCGGCATGGCGATTCCCCTTCGGCCCCGTCAGAGCCTAGCACGCGCGGGGGGCCGAACAAGCGGCGCACCGCCGCACCTTTGCCGCGCCGTCACGCGAAGGCCTCGGGCCGCAGGGTGCGGGCCATGTGATCCAGCACGCCATTGACGAAGGCCGGTTCGCGTCCTTCGGGGAAGAAGGCGCGCGCGACATCGACGAATTCGGTGATCACCACCTTCGGCGGCGTGTCGCCGAGGATTTCGGCCCCCGCGGCGCGGAAGAGGGCGCGCAGGACGGGGTCGATCCGCGCGATCGGCCAGGTCGCGACCAGCGCCTGGTCGGTCGTCTGATCGATCCGCGCCTGATCGTTCACCGCGGTTCCGACGAGGCGGCGGAACAGG
>CALIZF010000028.1 GCA_938028765.1 uncultured Paracoccaceae bacterium | reverse complement strand
GTTGCCGCACAGGCCGCTGTCGTTCCGCAAGAGGTAGAGCGCCAGCGCAAGCGTCATCGCCTGGGTCAGGATCGGCAGACAGACGCCCGTGACGCGGCTGCGGAACGCCAGCCACCCGAACGCCAGCGCGAGGCCGCCCGGCACGAGGACGAGCAGAGCAAGCTGGGCGGCCAGCGACTGTGCGAAGGCCCAGATCGCGGGGATTTCGGACCCCCCCACGACCCCGAAGATCTGCGTGCCAATCGCCTCGCGCACCTCCTGCGGGGTTGGCGGGATCGGGGCGCCGGACAGCGAGGCCAGCACGATGCCCTCGGTCCGGGCATACATGAGCCACATGCCGATCATGTAGCCGCCGAGCGCGAAGTAGGCCATGTGGCCGAGGCTCAGGACCCCCGTATAGCCCCAGACGAGGTCCATCGCCAGCGCAACGAGGCACGGGCACAACGTCTTGCCGAGCGTCTTGACGAAGGATGTCGAGATGACGGCCGCGCCGTAGGCTTCGCCGAGGACCGTCGCAGCGAACGTGAACAGCGCCAGCGCGAGGATGAACCACAGGACCGAGGGGTTGCGGGCGAGGAAGGGGCCGGTCATGCACGCCCCCGCGCGGCGGCGTGCCCCGGCGCGCCCCCCGGGGCGCTGCCCCGGACCCCGGAGTATTTGAGACAAGATGAAGAGGCCGCGGTCATGCGTGTCAGTCCCCCGCCGCCCGGCCGCGGAGGGCGATGATGCCGCGCGGGCGGAACCGGATGAAGGCGATGATGAAGAGGATCATGTAGGTCTGGGCGGCAAGCGTTTTGGCGGGATTGAACCACTCGATCACCTTCTGCAGGCCGCCGATCAGGCTTGCGCCCAGCAGCGTGCCCCAGATGTTGCCGACGCCGCCGACCACCACGGTCATGAAGGACTGCACGATGTACTGCCGCCCGATCTCGGACGTCACCTGGGCATAGAGGCCGATGGCGACGCCCGCGATGCCGGCGATGCCGGACCCGAGGCCGAAGGTCGGCATGTTGATGCGGTCGGGGTCGATCCCCATGCTGGCGGCCATGCGGGGGTTCTGCGTGACCACCCGCACCTCGAGTCCGAGGCGCGTCCGCGTCATCACCAGAAGGGAGAGGGCAAGGAACAGGAGGGCGAGGACGAAGATCGCGATGCGGATGCAGCGGATCGCGACCACGTCGTTGAAGGCAAGCTGTCCGTCCAGCCAGGCAGGCGCCGTCAGGGGGCGGGCCTGCGTGCCGAACACGGTCCTGACCAGCTGCTGCAACGCGATCGAGACGCCGAAAGTCGCAAGCAGCGTCTCGAGCGGCCGGTCGTAGAGCCGCCGGATCACCAGCCGGTCCGGCAGCACCCCCGCCGAGAAGCCGACGGCGAAGGCCAGAGGCAGCGCGGCGAGGATCGCGACCGCGTAGCCCGCGATCCAGAGCTGGGCGACATAGCCCGTGTAGGCACCCATCATGATGAATTCGCCATGCGCCATGTTGATGACGCGCATCACCCCCGAAGGTGACGGCAAGTCCGATGGCCGCGAGGAAGTAGATCGCGGCCAGCGACAGGGCGTCGCGCGCGAGATCCGCCGCCTGGAACAGCGCCGGCCGCCCGCCGATCCGGGTCAGCGCCGCCTCGGCCGCCGCGGTGACCGCCGGGTCGGGCTCGGCATGGACCGCAACGAACCGGTGCGCGGCCAGCGCCGCGCGCACTTCGTCGTCGGTGGCGGCGGCGGGAACCGCCCCTGCGGCCTCGAGCGCGGTGTAGGCGCGGTCGCGCGCCGCCTGCGACGCCAGATCAGCCGCCGCGACGCCCCCGACGCGGCCGTCGCGGAGGTTCGCGATCAGCGCCGCGCGCTGGTCCGCCGGCGTCAGCCGCGCGGGCGCGCGGCCTTCGGCGACGAGGGCGGCGTAGGCCTCGGCCTCGGGCAGGGCGTCGTCGCCCGGCCGATATTCGGCCTTGAGGTTGAGGCCTGCCGGCAGCGGCTCGCCCGCCGGCACGACCAGAAGGCGCGTCGCCACCAGCGTGTTCAGCACCGCGCGCAGATCGAGGCCGGGGTCGGCGCCGAAGCCGGCGATCGCCGCGACCCGCCCGGCGCTGTCGCTGAACCGGATGGTCAGCAGCCGTTCGAGCCGCGCCTTCTGCGCGGCGATGCCCGGATCGGCCACGCTCGCCAGCGCAGCGCGCAGGGCGGGCATATGGTCGGCCTCGGGGTTGCGGGCGATGGCGGCGAGGGCGGCGCGGCGGCGGTTCGGGTCGGGGTCCGACAGCTGGAACTGCACCAGCGCGGTGGCGATCAGCGACCGGACACCGGCGTTGGGGCGCCGCCGGTCGAAGTCGCGTTTCGGCGCTTTGCCCGCCGGGGCGGCGGTGGCGGCATCGGTCAGGCGCAGGGGATCGCCCTCGGCGGCAATGAAGAACGCGCCGTCTGCGTTGCGCGACCACAGTCGCCGGTCGGCCCTTGGCCTTCAGAAACGCCGGCACGGCCGGGTCGCCGGTGGCGACGATGGCGGCCAGCACCGCGGGGGCCGTCGCGCGGGCCGGCTTGGCGATCGCCCCGGCATTGGCGCGAAGCACCGCAGGAAGATCGGCCCGCGCGGGCGCTGCTGCCAGCGCGATCAGCGCGGCAAGGGCAAGGATGAGGGCGCGCATGAGACCCCGCAGCTGCGGCTTGCAGGCGGCCCCGGCGGGGGGGCCGCCTGCCGGGCGCGTCAGTGGTTGGACTTGATCTGCACGCAGGTCTTGGTCGCGGTCTTGTGCATTCCGCAGCCGAGGTCCGGCCAGTCGGCTTCGGGCACCGCCGATTCCGGCAGATAGTCGGTCCGGGCGTCGCCCGGCACGGGCTCGGTCTGGCTGGTGATGTCGAACTGGCCGTCGGCGCGGATCTCGCCGATCAGGACCGGCTTGGTCAGGTGCTGGTTCGGCAGCATCTTCGCGATGTTGCCGGTCAGGTTCGGCACCTCGAGGCCGTACATCGCGTTGCGCACCGCACCGACATCATTCGAGACGGCCAGAAGCTCGCGCGCCTTTTCGGCGAAGAGCGGCCATTTGACGGCCGGATCGACGACCACCGCTTCGAGCTGCCTGCCCAGAACGCCGCCCCTGGCGTTCTGCCGGGCGATCAGCATCAGCATCGTGTCCTTGAGGGTCGTTTCGGAAATCGCCATCGTGCCCGACAGCGCATGCAGGATCCCGATCTTGATCGCTTCCTGCGCCCATGCGCCCGCCGCCGCCAGCGTCAGCCCGTCCGCCAGCGCCATCCCCCTCAGTCCGGTCATGCCTCCGTCCCTTCACGCCGCGCGCACGGGCTTGCCGCACGCGGTGCGGCGGCCCGTATGTCGGCGGCGACCTCGGTTGCACCCCGTGCGGCGGCGGGGGCCCTGCCAGGAACACGTCGCCGCACATCCGATCCGCAGGGCTGCCCCGGAGGGCCCGCCTGCGGCGCCGTCCGACACCCGTTGCCGCGCCGCGGAAACCGGACGGGCCCGCCGCGGCGCGGGACACGGGCCATCCGGTTGTGCAGCATGTGAGGGCGGCGATTCTCCGCCGCACTGGCGCGGAATTGTGCCGGTGCGGGCCGGCGATCCCCGCCGCGGGCCGCTTCGCGCCGTCAGGCCCGCGGGGTGAGGCCGCCCTCGCGGATCAGGAAGTCCACCACGGCGTCCACCCCGCGCCCGTGACGCAGCTGCGCCAGCACGAAGGGCCGCGCGCCCCGCGCCGCGCGCGCGTCCGCTTCGAGCAGCGCGAGATCCACGCCAACATGCGGCGCAAGATCGGTCTTGTTGACGACCAGCAGGTCCGACCGTGCCAGCCCCGGCCCCCGCTTGCGCGGGATGTCCTGCCCGGCCGCCGTGTCGATGACATAGACGGTCAGGTCCGCGAGTTCCGGGCTGAAGGTTGCGGCGAGGTTGTCGCCCCCGCTTTCGATCAGGATCAGGTCGAGGTCGGGGAAGGTCCGGCGCAGGTCGGCCACCGCAGCAAGGTTGATCGAGGCGTCCTCGCGGATCGCGGTATGCGGGCACCCCCCCGTCTCGACCCCGCGGATCCGCTCGGCGGGCAGCACCTGCGCGCGGGTCAGGTAATCGGCATCCTCGCGGGTGTAGATGTCGTTGGTGATCACCGCCATCGACAGGCGCGGCGCGAGCGCAGCGCACAGCCGTTCGGTCAGCGTCGTCTTGCCGGCGCCAACCGGGCCGCCGATGCCGACCTTGAGGGGGCCGTGGGGCGATGTCATGAGCGGAAGATCCTCGTGGGCAGGGTTTCGTGGGTCATCGCCAGAAGGTCAGCCCGGACCGTGGCGGTGCCGATGGCTTCGAGAGGGGCCGCAGCAAGCGCCGGCGCCAGCGCCGTGATCCGCGTGGCGGCGCGGGCAACCGCGCGGTGCCCGTCGGCCTGGCCGAGCGGCACGAACCGCATCGCCGCCGCCGCCAGTTGCAGCGCCTGCGCCTGCAGATAGCCCGCTGCCACCTCGGCCGTCGGCAGGGCCAGCGCGCGCGTCGCCGCGCCGACCGCGACCGGGTACGCGCGCGCCGCCTGCGTCGTGCCGGTCACCGCCGCGACCGCGGCCGCGAAGGCCGCGCCCTGTTCGACCGTCTCGGCCAGACGCTCGGCCGAGGGTGCCAGCGCCCGGGCCAATGCGTCGAGCGCGTCGGGATCGGCGTCAGGGTCGCGCGTGCGGGCCAGCAGGATCGCCTCGGTCCTGAGGCCGCCGAAGTCCAGCGCGTCGGCGATCCACGCCGCCAGCGTGGCGGCATCGCGCACGCCGCCTGTCGCCATCGCGGTTTCGAGTCCTTGCGACCAGGCGAAGCCGCCGGTCGGGAAAGCGGGCGACAGCCAGTGCGCCAGCCGCAGCCGGTCGGCGGCCGGCTCGACAGGGGCAGCGCCATCGCGCATCGCCTCAGCCTGCCGGCCCGTGGCGATGGAGGCGATGAAGCGGATCGCCGGATCCGCAGGTCTCGTCGTTCCCTCGGGCAGGGCGCCGATCCTCGCCGTCATGCCCGTGCCCATGCCCGTGCCCGTCGTGCCCGTCCCCGTCGTGCCCGTCCCCGTCGTGCTCGTGCGCACCGTGCCCGTGCGCATCGTGGCTGTGCGCATCGTGGCTGTGCCCCATCGTCCGCCCGTGGCCATAGGCGCCGCCCTCGGGTCGGAACGGTTCTGCGGCATGGGTCAGCGTCGCCCCGAGCTGCGCAAGCATTCCTTCCAGCACATGATCCCGCCGGATCAGCAAGCGGTCCGCCTCGATCTGGCAGGGGGTGTGCCGGTTCCCGATATGCCAGGCCAGCCGCGGCAGATCGCCGGTGACAACGACGACATCTTCTTCTGCCGCGATCACCTCGATCAGCCTTCCGTCCTCGAGAACGAAACAATCCCCCTGATCGAGGCTCACCATCTCTGAAAGATCGACTAGAAACCCCGCGCCCTCGGCCGTCTCGAGCCGCCGGCGGCGCAGGAGGCGCGCATCATAGCCGAGGGTGACGGCAGCGCAGGGCTCTCTGTCGCGCTCGGCGGCGCGGCAGATGGCACGGGCGGGCGGCAGCGGCGGGCAGAGGTCGTGCATGAAGCTAACGCGCGATGAGGTCGGCATAGACGAAGCGCGGCAGATCGGCCCGTGCAAGCCCCATCGCCGCCAGAGCCGCATCCGGCAGCGCCGCAAGCGCGGCCAGACGCGCCTCGCGTCCGGGACGGTCGATGGCCGGGTTCCAGCCGAGCCCTGTCTCGGCAAGGAACCTGTCGAGCGCCGCCGAAACGGCGGGGCTGAGCGGGGAATTGGCAGGGCGGAGCGGCATGGCGGCCTCCGTCGTGGCGCGATCCTCCCTGAAGCGCAGGATGCCACAAGACCGCGCCCGCGTCGATCCGGCGCGACCGCGCGCAACCCTGCCTTGAGCGCCGCGCATCAGTAGAGGAAATACCGCTGCGCCAGCGGCAGCTCCAGGGCCGGCTCGCAGGTCAGAAGCACGCCGTCCGCCCGCACCTCGTAGGTTTCGGGGTTCACCTCGATGCGCGGTGTGGCGTCGTTGAGCCGCATGTCGGCCTTGCCGATGCCCCGCGTCCCCTCGACGGCCAGCGCCGTCTTGCCCAGGCCCAGGCGCTCGGGCACCCCGCCATCCAGCGCGGCCTTCGACACGAAGGTGACGGCCGAGGCGTGCCGAGCCTTGCCGAGCGCGCCGAACATCGGGCGCGAATAGATCGGCTGGACCGGGATCGACCCGTTGGGATCGCCCATCTGGGCGAGCACGATCATGCCGCCCATCAGCACCATGTCGGGCTTGGCGCCGAAGAAGGCCGGCTGCCAGAGACAGAGGTCGGCCCGCTTGCCCACCTCGATCGATCCGATGTGCCGCGACAGGCCGTGCGCGATCGCAGGGTTGATCGTGTACTTGGCGATGTAGCGGCGGACGCGGATGTTGTCGTTATCGCCCGTCTCTTCGGGCAGGCGGCCGCGTTGCACCTTCATCTTGTGCGCGGTCTGCCAGGTGCGGGTGATGACCTCGCCCACCCGCCCCATGGCCTGGCTGTCCGAGGCGATGACGCTGAACGCCCCCATATCGTGCAGGATGTCCTCCGCGGCGATCGTCTCGCGCCGGATGCGGCTTTCGGCAAAGGCGACATCCTCGGGGATGGACCGGTCGAGGTGGTGGCAGACCATGAGCATGTCGAGGTGTTCCTCGATCGTGTTCACGGTGTAGGGCCGCGTCGGGTTGGTGGACGAGGGCAGGACGTTCGGCGCCCCGCACAGCTTGATGATGTCGGGCGCGTGCCCGCCGCCGGCACCCTCGGTATGGTAGGCGTGGATCGTGCGGCCCTTGAAGGCGGCGAGCGTGTTTTCCACGAACCCGCTTTCGTTCAGCGTGTCGGTGTGGATCATCACCTGCACGTCCATCGCATCCGCCACCGTCAGGCAGCAGTCGATCGCGGCCGGCGTCGTCCCCCAGTCCTCGTGCAGCTTGAGCGCGCAGGCGCCTGCGCGGACCTGTTCCTCGAGGCCCGCGGGCAGGCTGGCGTTGCCCTTGCCTGCCAGGCCGATGTTCATCGGCAGGCTGTCGGCGGCCATCAGCATCCGCCCGATGTGCCAGGGGCCGGGCGTCGCGGTGGTCGCCAGCGTGCCATGCGCGGGGCCCGTCCCGCCGCCGAGCATCGTTGTCAGCCCCGAATGCAGCGCATCCTCCACCTGCTGGGGGCAGATGAAGTGGATGTGCACATCGAGGCCCCCGGCGGTCAGGATCTTGCCCTCGCCCGCGATGATCTCGGTCGCCGGGCCGATGACGATGGTCACGCCCGGCTGGGTGTCGGGGTTGCCGGCCTTGCCGATGGCGGCGATCAGGCCGTCCTTCAGCCCCACGTCGGCCTTGTAGATCCCTGTCCAGTCCACGATCAGCGCGTTGGTGATGTCCGTGTCCACCGCGCCCTGCGCGCGGGTGCGCTGGCTCTGGCCCATCCCGTCGCGGATCACCTTGCCGCCGCCGAACTTCACCTCTTCGCCATAGGTGGTGAAGTCGCGTTCCACCTCGATGATGAGGTCGGTATCGGCCAGCCGCACCCGGTCGCCCGTGGTGGGGCCGTACATGTCAGCATAGGTCGTGCGGGCAAGCGTGGCGGGCATCGCGGGCCTACGGTCAGCTGACGCCGACTTCGGCGGCCTGATCGGCGGCGCGCCGGCGCGCCCGGCGCGCGGCTGCGGCGGGGGCCGGTGCGGCATCGGATCCGGGTGTCGCCGCCGATGCGGGGGCCGGCCCGGGCGCGGGTGCCGCGATGGATGTGGTGTCCGCCGCGGGCAGGACATCGGCGCTGGCGGCGTTGGCGACGGTCAGCGGCGCGAGCATCGCCTCCATCGGGGCAGGAAGGTCGGCCGCGATCGCCGTCGCCTCGGCCTGGACCTTGCGGGTCAGGCCCCACAGCCTGGCGGCCAGCGTCAGCTGGAACTCGAGCGCGAGGAACGACATGCGATAGCCCAGCCGCATCATCTCGGGCAGGGTCAGCAAGGCAGGGGCAAGAACGGGGGCAGCGGCGCGCTTCATCGGCGTCTCCTCGGTCTGGGTTGCATTCGGTGAAAGCGCTACAACTTTCCCATGACAGCCTGATTGAACCCGTAAACTTCGCGCGAGCCGGCGTAGGGCACAAGGCGCACCGTCCGCGTCTGCCCCGGCTCGAACCGCACCGCGGTGCCCGCCGGGATGTCGAGCCGCATCCCCCGCGCCGCCGCGCGATCGAAGGCAAGGCCGGGGTTCGTCTCGGCGAAGTGGTAATGGCTGCCGACCTGCACCGGCCGGTCGCCGGTATTGGCAACCGTCAGCGTCACCGCCGTTCGGTCGGCGTTGACCACGATATCGCCCGCGGCGGGCAGGATCTCGCCCGGGATCACGACCCTTGCCCCGCGCGTCGGAAGAGGCTCGCCTCGGGGGCGTCCATCACCGCCGACCAGCGCGCGGCCGGATCGCCCTGATTGGCTGCGCGCAGCGCCGCCCATGCCGCCATCGGGATCGTGTATTCGAGCACGGCCCCCGTCTCGCGGTGCCGGATCGTGGCGATGCCGAAGACATCGGCGGGCGGTGCCGCGTCCGACAGGACCAGCGTGCGGGTGCCGAGCGAGGCGCGCGTGGCCACCTGCAACCCGTCGATCACGCAAGGGCAAGGCGCCTCGGGGTTCGAGCGATGGGTGACCTCGAGCTGCCGGGGCATGGCATCGAGCCGTTCCACCGCATCCTGCCCGATGCGGATGCCGAGCGCGATCAGGCTGCCGAAGCCGCCGTGCACATGCGTGCCGAGCATCACCCATTCGGCCACCGGCCGGCCGCCCCGCAGCGCGCCGTCGTCCTGCATGCCGCCCCCGGGCCCGTGCGCCTCTGCCTCGGGCGCCAGCGCAAGCGCAACGCCCGCCAGCGCCACGCCGAACCCGGCCGCACGTCCGATCAGCAGGCGCTGCAGCCGCACGACGGCCAGTCCGGCCACGATGCCCGCACCGTGCAGGGCCGCCGTCGCCAGAACGAAGCCCGCAGCATAGGCCGCACCCCCGGGCCCCTCCAGCCCATGCGCATAGCCATGCGCCACGCCGAACACCGCGAGCGCCGCCACCGCGACCCCGAGCGGCACGCGCAGCGTCAGCGCCGCGGCCGCACCGAGCAGGATCACCGAGGCGAGGATGGCAGGCTCGATCACCGCCAGCGCCGCGCCGCCCGCGCCCAGCAGCCCGCCCGCCAGCATCGCCGCAACGAAGGTGGCGGGATAGGCCCAGAGCGCCCGCCCCCCCGCCAGCGCCGCCCAGAGACCGACCGCCAGCATGGCCAGCAGATGATCGGGCCCGGACAGCGGATGCGCGAGACCGGCAAAGAGGCCGACCCCCTCCGCGTGACCGGGATGAGCGGCGGCCGCCACCGGGACAAGCGCCATGAGAAGGGCGAGGGGAAAGCGCATCGGGAGGACCTCAGCGGATCGGGTGGTGGACGGTGACAAGCTTGGTGCCGTCGGGAAACGTCGCCTCGACCTGAACCGAATGGATCATTTCGGGCACGCCGGGCATGCACTGGTCGGCCGTGATCACGTGCGCCCCCGCCTGCATCAGGTCGGCCACCGACCGGCCGTCGCGCGCACCCTCGACCACGAAATCGGTGATCAGGGCCACCGCCTCGGGGTGATTGAGCTTCACGCCGCGCGCCAGCCGGTTCCGCGCCACCATCGCCGCCAGCGACACCATCAGCTTGTCGCGTTCCCGCGGGGTCAGATTCATCCGCCGGCCCTCACATCTGCCAGACGCGCGGCAGCGGGCCGCCGCGCAGCGCGCCGAGCGCGCGCGCCAGGGCGCGCCGCATCGGCCAGCCATCGGCGGCGAGGATCCGGGCCACGCACTTGCCGTCCCAGGCGGACGCCGCCGCCTCCACCCCCTCGGTCCCGGCCAGCGCCGCGCGCAGCGGCCCCAGGGCGTCGGCGGCCCCCGGCGCCACCAGCGCCACGACGGCGAAGGCCCGCGCGTCGCCCAGAACCGCCGCGTCCCCCGCCCGCGCCAGCGCGCCGGCGTCGATCGCCAGCCGCTCGGCCCAGACCGGCCGCCCGTCGCGGCGCACGGTGCGCACATCGCGCAGGCGGGCGCGCACCGGATCTTCGCCCCGCGCCCGGCGGCCAAGCACCACCGCCTCGCAGATCAGGCAGGCGGCGTCCCCCGCCAGATCGACAAGGGTCGTCCGATCGAGGTCGGCGTCCTCGTAAAGGATCGTTTCCTGCGGCAGCCAGTCGAGCCGCCCGCCTGCGCCGACCGCGGCCGTCACCCGCACCGTGGCCGCAGCGCCGCCGGCGGCATAGGCGCGCTCGGCCGTCTGGGTGGTCGCCGTCAGCGCCGCACCCGGCGCAACGTCGAGCGAGAATGTCAGCGTGTCGCCCCCCGTCAGCCCGCCCGAGGTGTTGAGGAACACCGCCTCGGGCACCGGCCGGTGCACGCGCGGCAGAAAGGCCCTGGCCGACCCCGACTGCGCCAACCGGTCGAGCCGGATGCGTCCGCCCCGGCGCGACACCGCAACCGCGGCGGCGCCGCGGCTTCGCTGCATCGGGGTGTGCGAGGCGTCGAACATGGCCCGAAGGGAAGCACCGGCTGCGCCCCGCGGCAAGCGGCACGACCCACCGCCCGGCGCTGTTGCCGCTTTTGCGGGCGGAAGACCACGATGATGCCTGCAGAAAGGGCGCGTCGTCAGGTCTGCCCGCGCTCGGCCCAGCCGGCAAAGACGCGCTCGAGCACGACGACGACGTAGTAGAGCGCGATGCCAAGCGCCGCGAGCGCGAAGAGGACGGCGAACATCAGCGGATAGTCGGCGTTGGTCCGCCCCGAATCGAACAGCGCGCCGAGGCCCCGCCCGTGCGGCTCCACGATCTCCATCAGGTTGGTGCCGATGAAGGCCAGCGTCACCGCGACCTTTAGCGCGCCGAAAAACTCGGGCAGGGTCTTGGGCAGCGCAATCTTCCAGAAGATGGTCAGCCGGCTTGCACCGAGCGCCCGCAGGATGTCGCGGTATTCCGGCTCGAGCGTCGACAGGCCGATCGACACCGACACCGCGATCGGAAAGAACGAGATCATGAAGGCGATCAGCACGGTGTTGAAGTCGTGCCGGCCCACGAACATCAGCGCGATCACCGGCACCACGGTGGCCTTGGGGATGGCGTTGAAGCCGACCAGGATCGGATAGAACGCTTCGCGCAGCGTGCGGCTGAAGCCCATGACCATGCCCAGAGCCGTGCCGAAGCCGACCGCGAGCAGAAGGCCCGCCACGGTGCGCCAGAGCGTCTCCCACCCCCGAATCACGAAGAGCTCGCGGAACTTCCAGAATGCAGGCCAGAGGTCCGAGGGCGAGGCCATGCGGTAGTTCGGCAGGTCGTAGAACCAGACAAGCCATTCCCAGACCGCAAGCAGCACCGCGATGGCGATGACGGGCGGGGCGATCTTCCGCAGCGCGTCCATCAGTGCGGCTCCGCCGGGACGCGCCCCTGGGCGATCTCGATCTGGGCGCGCAGCGTGGCCAGCATCGCGACCGATTCGGGCGTGTAGAGCATGTCGATCGGCCGCGGCGAGGGCATCGGCACCTTCAGCGTGAACTGCGTCCGCGCCGGCCGCCCCGACAGCACCACCACCTCGTCCGCGAGGTAGACCGATTCCCGCAGGTCGTGGGTGATCAGGAGGGCGGTGAAGGGTTCCTCGGCGCGCAGGCGGTGCATGAGTTGCCAGAGGTCTTCGCGCGTGAAGGCGTCGAGCGCGCCGAAGGGTTCGTCCATGATGAGGATTTCGGGCTTGTGGACGATCGCGCGGCAGAGGCTCGCGCGCTGCCGCATCCCGCCCGAGAGCTGCGAGGGGCGCTTGTTCTCGAAGCCTTGCAGCCCCACGAGGGCAAGAAGGGCGCGCGCGCGCGCCTCCTTCTCGCGCCGGGGCATCATCGGGGCCACGATCTCGAGCGGCAGGATGACGTTGTCGAGGATGGTCCGCCATTCCAGCATGACGGGGTTCTGGAACGCCATGCCCACGGACTTGCGGGGGCTGCGCACCCGTTCGCCGTGCAGGAACACCTCGCCCGCGTCGGGCTTCATCAGCCCCGCGATCAGCCGCGTCAGCGTGGACTTGCCGCAGCCCGAGGGGCCCACGACGGCGCAGAACCGGCCCTCGGGGATCGACAGCGTCAGCCCGTCGAGCACCGGCAGCGGCCCCGCCGGCGTCCGGTAGGCATGGCGCACGGCGCGGATATCGACGAGGGGGGTGGGATCAGCCATGGGCCTTGTTCCGTTGGAGTGTGCGCGGTGCCGGGCCCGGGGGAAGCGGAGCGCGCGCCTGCGGCGTTCCGAACCGGCACCGCGCCGGTGCCCCTGCACGCCTCCCCGCCCCGCGCGGGGAGGCGCCGCGCCCCGGCGCGCCGTGCCCCGCCGGGCTGCGGCGCGGCACCGGGCGCGCGCCCGGCGCGCCCGTCAGGGCAGCGTCAGGCTGCCGTCCGCCGGAAGGTAGGCGGCGGTGAAGTAGAGGTCCGGGGTGGGCGCGTTCTGGAAGGTGTAAATCTCTTTCATCTGCTCGATCGCGCGGGCGTAGCGGGCGGGGTCCACATTGCCCATGCCGTTGACCTTCACCCAGTCGGTCAGGACGTTGCCGGCGATGGCCAGTTCGAGCCGCCGCGTCTCGAGGTCCACGTCGATGGCGGGGTTACGCGCCGCCATCTGCTCGACCGCCTTGCGCGGATCGCGGATCGCATCTCTCCAGCCCTTGGCCACCGCGCGCAGGAAACCGGTCACCACGGCCGGGTTCGCGGTGGCGAAATCGGTGTTCACGATGATCGCGTTGCCGTAGTAGTCCACCCCGTTGTCGGCCATCAGGAACACAGCGATGTCGTCCTCGGGCACGCCGAGGCGCACGAGGTTCAGCAGCACCGAGAACGAGAAGCCGGTCACCGCCGCCACCTTGCCCTCGGCCAGCATCGGCTCGCGCGTGGGGAAGCCCAGGGGCTCGACCGTCACCTTCGACATGTCGATGCCGTTGGCCTTGGCGAAGGCGGGGAACTGCGACCACGCCCCGTCGGGCGGGGGCGCGCCCAGCACCTTGCCCTCGATGTCCCGGATCGCACTGATGCCGAGCGACCGCCGCCCCACCATCGCCGCGGCCGGCTTGTCGTAGACCATCATCACCGCCGTGACCGGCGCACCGGGGTTCTGGTCGAGAAAGCGCACCAGCGCGCCGAGGTCGGCAAAGCCCATCGGGAAGGCGCCGGTGGCGACCTTGGGGATCGCGTCGAGCGACCCCTGGCCGGCCTGGATATCGACCGCCAGCCCCTCGGCCGCGAAATGGCCGTTGTCGATGGCGGCGAAATAGGGGGCCGCCGGCCCCTCGAACCGCCAGTCGAGCGCGAAGTTGACCTGCGTCTGCGCGAAGGCGGGCAGGGCGAGGGCAGCCGCGGCGGCCGCAGCGGCAGCAGCAAGGCGCAGTAAATGGATCATGGATCGGTCCTCCTGTCGGTCGGCGCAAGGGTCCTGCGGCCGGGGCGCTCGGGCAAGCGGCCCGCGCGGCGCCCCGGCGGCGGCTGCGTCTGACGCAACCGTCGCTGCCTGCCCGGCAGGCGTCAAGCGGGACGTCCGCCCGTTCGGCAGGCAGGCTGTCAGGCGGCGGCGAAATGCGCCGCGATGTCGGCGGCCAGCCGCGCCGCTGCGCCGGGCGGCCCCATCGCGGCGGTCAGGTCTGCCCGGATCGCCGCCGTGTCGCCCCCGAGCAGGCGGCGCAACGTCGCCAGCACGTCGTCGTGGAAGGCCCGGCCCACGAACTCGGGCACGATCATCCGCCCCGCCCGTCGGTTCGGCAGCGCAAGCAA
Source organism: uncultured Paracoccaceae bacterium (assembly GCA_938028765.1). Lineage (GTDB taxonomy): Bacteria > Pseudomonadota > Alphaproteobacteria > Rhodobacterales > Rhodobacteraceae > CALIZF01. The sequence goes on along the minus strand of CALIZF010000028.1, from coordinate 28,373 downwards.
GGGCATCCGCCGCAGCTGCCGCGCCAGCACCGCGCGCTTGACCGCGGGGCCGAGCACCGGGATCCGCCCGATGTGCCCGGCAAGGCCCGGCAGCGGCACCTGTTCGGACAGGTAGAGGGGTGCCACCACCGCCATCGGGATGCCCGCCGCCGCAATCTCGCCGGTGTTCGTGCCGGGGATCGTCAGGGCGGCGTCGGCGCGCGCCAGAACCTCGCGGTTCGTGAGGATCTCGATCCGCACGCCCCGGTCGGTTTCCAGCCAGCGGTCCGCACCCTCGCGCACCAGCTGCACGCCCGCCGTGGGCCAAGGCGCATCCGGGGGTGGCGGCGGCAGATCCTCGAGCACCTGATCGGGCACGAAATCGGCCTTGGCGATGGCGAACGTCAGGTCGGGCCGGTCGCCCGCCAGCGCGTTGACGAACCAGGCATACCACGGCAACAGCCGCCGTACCGCATAGTCGCGGCTGCCGGGAAAGAGGCCCAGCATCGGCCCCGTCCCCGCGCGGCGCGGCGGTGCCAGCGCACGGCGCAGGGCCGCGGCGTCGACCATCAGATCGCCGATCAGCCGGTCGGGCGCGGCCCACCGGTCCGGCACCGGGTTCAGGCCCGAGAAATAGATGCGCTCGAACGCCCGGATGCCGCCGAAGGGTGCTTCGGCATAGGCCCAGAGCGGCGCCCCGAGACGCCAGCCGAGGATGCGCGTCAGCGCCACCTCGCCGCCGAGGTGCACCACCAGTGTCCGCCCCGCGACAAGCCCCGCCGGCCGCCGGCCGGTCCGCACGAAGGCAAGGCTGTCGCGCACCGCCGACACGCTGTCGAGCGTGCCCAGACGCTCAGCCACCGCTGCCTCGGTGCCGCTCGAGAACACGCAAGGCAGAAGGAAGGCGTGCAGGCGCAGGGCCGGGGCGGCGGTGCGCAGCGCATGCGTCACCGGCCACAGCCAGGCCGCAACCTCGCCCGGCCCGTTTGCCGTGAACACGACCTGTCCGACGGCACCGGCGGCGTCGGGCGGCGCGGGGGCCGGTGACGGCAGCAGCGGTGCGGGCAGCCGGGTCAAATCCGCCCCGCGTCGCGCGACTGTTCAAAGAATCGGCGGAAACTTGCCACCGTCGCCCCCCATACCCGGTTGAGCATCGGCCGGGTGTCGCCCAGCACCGTCTCGAACAGGCGGGTGGGCTTTTCGGCGTAGGCCTCGACGTGCTCGAGTCCGAAGGACGCGGCGAAACGCGGAAACGCCGCGCCCTTTTCGGGTTCGAGCATCGACCCGTGCATCCGCGTGACCCCCGCCGCCTCCAGCCGGTCGCAGAACATCAGCGCCATCCGGGAATAGAGCGCCTGCCCCTGCGCCTCGCGCAGGAGGTTGCAATGGTAGTGCGCCGGGTAATCGAGGAAGGGAAAGTCCGGCGTCTCGCCCGGTCCCCGCAACAGCATGTGCCGCACGTAGGCCCGGCTTTTCGGGCCATAGCGCGTGGCCGACCGCCACAGCGCCAGCGCGGCGATCCGGGGCACGATCCGCCGCTGCATCGTGCGCATAAAATGCGCCTGGTCGGCGCAGCCGAGGAAATAGCCGACGATCCGCCCGTCGCGCTCGACCACCCAGGAAAACTCGGGGCGGTGATCGGTGAAATAGGATGTCCAGTAGTCCGCGTGCAGCTCGCCGTCCTCGAACAGGAAGTCGTGCCCGCGGTTGCGCCAGGCCGTCACGCGGTTGATCTCGCGCACCGCCTCGCGGTCGCGCGGTTCGTAGGCGCGGATCGTCACCGGCCCGGTGTGCCTAGCCATAGTGCCGCCCCCCCCAGCCGACGCGCGCCCCCCGCAGCCCCGCCGCCGTCACCGCCAGCGCGAGCATCAGCGCGCCGGCCTCGTAGAGCACCGCCCCCGCCAGCGCGTCGCGCCGCCCGTGCCGCAGCAGTGCGGCCGCAACGAACCCCGCCCCGGCAAGCCAGCGCAGCCCCGCCAGCGCCCAGAGCGCGGCCGATCCCGTCGCCGCCGCCGCAGCCACGCAGGCCAACAGCGTCAGCGGCACTGCGGCCAGCACCGCGGCCAGCGCCGAGACCGGCCCGCGCGCAATCCGCAGCGTGCGCGCGACCAGCGCGGCCGGTGACGGGCAGGGTGCCACGTCGGCCCGCGCGCGGGCGAAGGCGAAGGCCGCGCCGCCCCGGTGCAGCGCCTGCGCGAAGGCCAGATCCTCGGTCAGCGCGAAGCCGATGGCGCCAAACCCGCCGGTGGCGGCATAGAGCGGCCGCCGGAAGGCGAAGTTGCCAAAGAACGCGCCCGGCGCAAACCCCGCCCGCGCCACCAGCGCGGACACGGCAAAGTAGTAGGCGGCATCGGCGTTCTGCCACAGCGCCACCGCGCCGCGCGCGGGCGCGAAGCCCACGGGGCCCGCCACCGCATCGGCCCGGCCCGCCCGGATCGGCGCGCACATGGCGGCAAGCCACCCCGGCCCGACGACGCAATCGCCGTCGAGCGTTAGCACGATGTCACCCCGCGCGAGGCGGAACCCAAGGTCGAGCGCCTGCTGCCGCGTCGTCAGCGGCGAGGCGGGATCGGGCGCGCTCGGATGGACCCGCAGCGACGGATGGCCGGCCGCGCGGGCCGCCTCGGCCGTGCCGTCGGTGGACCGGTCGTCGATCAGCACGATCTCGTACTCGCCCGGCGGCACCGACTGGCGGCGCAGCGCGGCCAGCGTCGCGCCGATCCCCGCCGCCTCGTTGTGGGCGGTGATGACGACCGAGGCCATCATGCGAGGAGGCCCCGGATCCGCGCCGCGATGCAGGCGGCCGCGCCCGGCGGCCCCATCCGCGCGCGGCCCGCCGCCGCCATGGCCGCCCGTGCGGCGGGGTCGGACAGAAGTCGGCGGACGGCGGCCGCGATGGCCGCGGGATCGCGGCCGGCGGTTACGGCGGCGGGGCCGAAGTAACGCGCCTTCATCGCCACGAAGGCGGCGCCCTGGTTGCCCGTCCCGGGCACCGCGACCAGCGGCAGGCCGAGGCCCGCGGCCTGTTCGTTCGCGGTGCCCGCCATGCCGACGGCAACCGTGGCGGCGTGCAGGCAGTCGGCGAAGCGCCCCGTCACGATCAGCGCCCGCGCGCCGCCCGCGTGGCGCAGCGCGAGGTGCGGCTCCGCGACGGGGGCATCCCAACGGTCGGGCGTCCAGCCCGCCGGCACCGCCTGCGCCGCCTCGAGCCCCGGCGCGGCGGCCACCAGCGCCCGCACGCCCGGCAGCCGCGCCGCCGCGTCCAGCAAAAGGCGGGCGTTCGCCGCCGCGTCGGCCCGGCTGCCCGGCAACAGGGCCGCGGCCGCCTCGCCCGGCGGGCACAGCGCCGCGGGGTCCTGCGGGTCGAGCCCGTCCATCATCGGGTTGCCGCAGTCGTCGCAGGGCACCCCCGCCACGGCAAGGCGCGCCGCCGTCAGGCCGTCGCGCGGAAAGACCGCCCGCGCCCGCCGCATCAGCCGGTGATCCAGCGCATCGTGGCCCGTGCCTGGCCCCGGCTCCGCATCCGGCCGGGGGGCATACCAGGCCGATTTCGCGGTGCTGACGAAGGCGACGGGCAGGCGTGCCATGAGCGCCGCGGCCAGCGGCACCACATCGCCCACGGCCACGGCGAGGCGGAACCCCGCGAGCCGCCGGGCGAAGGCCGCCTGCCGCAGGCAGGCCCCGATCCAGCCTGCGCGCAGGTCGCGCCAGAACTGCGGCAGGCTGAGCATGCCGAACCCCTCGGACGGCAGGTGCTGCGCCGGGCCGATCAGCGGCACGCCCCGCCGCGCCCAGGCGCCCCCGTGGCCCACCATCGCCCAGGCGGTCGCCGGCAGCCCCAGCGCATCGTGGATGCGCCCGCCGATCTCGTCCTCGCCGTGGCCGTTCGACAGGAAGAGGATCACGGCGCGGCCTCGTCGAGGCTGCGCGCGCGCCAGCCCTCGCGCGCCAGCCGGTCGGACAGCGCCCGGATCTCGGCCACGAGCCAGGGCCGATCGAGGTCGCCGGGATGCAGCACGAAGCGGAACGGCCGCCGCGCCGCCAGAAGGCGCGGGATGCGCAGCCGCCGCGGCAGGGCGGCCAGGGCCACCTTCCAGCCCCGCTCGCCCTCGTCGAAGTTCAGGGCCGGCAAGGCGGCCCGCCGCCCGTCCGCCGCGACCAGCGCCGCCCCGGTCATCCAGCCCGCGAATCCCGCCGCCGCGAGCACTGGCCCCGTCGCGGCCGACTGCTGCCAGCGCGGCGCGCAGAACCAGCGCGGCCGCGGCAGGCCCGCCGCGGCGAAGGCCGCCAGCCCCGCCGCGATCCGCCGCGCCGCCTCGGTCGCGGACAGGCGGCGGAACTCGCTGCGGTTGTCGTGGCCGTAGACCAGCCAGTCGGCCAGCGACGGCCCCAGCGAATGCGTGAACCCGTGCAGGACCAGCGCCCCGGGCAGCGCCGCAAGCCGCGCTGCGAAGGCCGGATCGCCCGCAAGCGCCGCGCGGCCTTGCCAGTCGGGCACCACGGAAAACGCGATCCGGCCCGCGGCGGCGGGCGGGAACAACGCCATCAGGGCATCCAGCCGGTCCTGCATCAGGGGATGCAGGTCGTGGATCTCGGGCAGGAACCAGGGGGCTTCGGCCATGGGCCGGGAATAGGGATGCCGGCCCCCTGCCGCAAGGCGCGCCCGTTCACGCTGCGTTTCAGACCCGGCGGAAAGGTGCGGCGGCGACGCTGCGTCACCTGCCGCGGGGATTGCGGCGGGCGGGGCACCGGTCCACATCGACGCTGGCTGCGCGGGTGGCGCGCACGCGCCGGCGTCTGCCTGCGCGCAGGGCACGAGGGGCAAGGGCATGACCGCACGCATCGGCGTCGTCGGCTGCGGCGACTGGGGGCGGAACCATATCCGCACGGCTGCGGGCCTCGGCGCGCTGGCCGCGGTGGCTGACGCCGACGAGGGCCGCCGCAGCCGCACCGGCGCCGAGTTCGGCGTGCCCGCGCTGTCGCCCGAGGCGATGCTGGCCGATCCCGGCATCGACGGCATCATCTTGGCCCTGCCGCCGCATCGGCACGCGCAGGTCGCGCTCGACGTGCTGCGCGCGGGCAAGCACCTGCTGGTCGAAAAGCCGATGTCGCTGGACATCGCCGGGGCCGAGGCGATCGTCGCTGCCGCCCGTGCGGCGGGCGTCGTGGCGATGACCGGCCACCTCCTGCGGTTCCACCCGGCGTTCGAGGCGCTGGAGGCGCTGGTGCGGGCCGGGGCGCTCGGCCGGGTGCGCTACATCCACACGACGCGGATCGGGCTGGGCAAGTTCTTCCAGCAGACCGATGCGCTCTGGGACATCGCCCCGCACGACCTGTCGATGCTTCTGGCCGTCACCCGCGAGCTGCCGGTCCGGGCGCATCTCGAAGGCACCGCGGTGCTGACCGCGGCACCGGACTTCGCCCACCTGCACCTGACCTTTCCATCGGGTATCCGGTCGCACAGCTTCATCAGCCGCCTGTCGCCCAGGCGCGACCGCCGCTTCACCGTGATCGGCGAGGCGGGGATGGCGGTCTACGACGATCTCGAACCCTGGGACCGCAAGCTGGCCATCTACCGCCACCGGATCCACCAGACCGACGGCGCGATCCGGGTCGAGGGCGTGGAACCCGAGTTCGTGCCGCTGGCCGAAACCCTGCCGCTGGAAGCAGAACAGCGGCACTTCCTGACCTGCATCGCCACCGGCGCCGTCCCGCGCGCCGACGTGGCCGAGGGGCTGGACGTGCTGCGCGTGCTGGCCGCGGTGGACGGCCAGCGCGGGCGCATCCCCGACACCGCGGCCCTGGAGGAGACATCCGCATGACGATCCGCATGGTCGATCTCGAACGCCAGCGCGCGGCGCTGGAACCGGCCGTGTCGGCCGCCATCGCCGCCGTGGTCGCCTCGGGCGCCTTCGTGAACGGCCCGGCGGTGCGCATGCTCGAGGACCGGCTGTCGGACTGGCTCGGCGGCGGGATCCATACCGTCGCCTGCGCCAACGGCACCGACGCGATCCAGATCCTGATCCGCGCCGCCGGCATCGGGCCGGGGGATGCGGTGTTCGTGCCCTCGCTGACCTTCGTCGCCACCGCCGGCGCGGTGGCGCTGACCGGCGCCACGCCCGTGTTCTGCGACGTGGAGCCTGCGACGGGCGTGATCGATCCCGCCAGCGTCGCCCGCGCCCTGGACGCCGTGCGGGCCGAGGGCCGCCTGCGCCCCCGGGCGGTGATCGCGGTCGATCTCTTCGCGGTTCCGGCCGACCATGCGGCCCTCGGGCGGCTCTGCGCAGAGGCGGGGCTGATGTTCTTCACCGACGGCGCGCATTCGCTGGGGTCCGAAAGCGGGGGCGCCAAGTGCTGCACCTTCGGCGACGGCGCTGCGACGTCCTTCTACCCGTCGAAGGCGCTCGGCTGTTGGGGCGACGGCGGGGCGGTCTTCGTGCGCGATCCGGTCCTCGCGGCCGCCGCGCGGTCGGTCGCGCATCACGGCACCGAGGGCAGCTACACGAACCACGTCCGCGTCGGCACCAATTCGCGCCTCGACACAATCCAGGCGGCGGTGCTGCTGGCCAAGCTCGACATCTACGACGCCGAGGTCGCGGCCCGCCGCCGGATCGGCGCGCGTTATGCCGCCGAACTCGCCGACGCGGTGACGGTGCCGGGTTTCCGCGCGGGCGACGTGCCCTGCTGGTCCTATTACGCCGTCCGCTCGCCGGCGCGCGACGCGCTGGCGGCGCACCTTGCGGCAGCCGGCATACCGTCGGTCGCCTACTACAAGGTGCCGACGCACCGGCAACCGGGATACGCGCACTTCCCGCGCGATCCCGCGGGCCTTGCGGCGACCGAAGCCTGGGGCGACACCCTTCTGTGCCTGCCGATGCACCCCTACCTGACGGATGCCGAGGTGGGCGCGGTGATCGCCGCCGTCCGCAGCTTCGCCGGGCTGCGCGACGCTGCGGAATAGCGCGCCGCGCAAGGCCGGCGCGGCCGCAGGCGCGGCGCAAGGGCGCGGCCGCCGTAGGGCACCCGGTCAGCGGTAGCCGATCATCCGCAGGCCGGCGGTGAGGTTCGGCATCGCCACTGGCGCGCCGAAGGCGTCGGGACCGATCGCCATGTCGTAGCCCTGGTCGGGGTTCTCCATGCACCAGCGGTCCCACGGCGTGATCGGCAGCCGGAAGGCGCGGATCACCGCCCCGGCGTTGCGCGGGGTCAGCCGCAGCCAAGGCCGGTGCCGCCGCCCCGCCGCCGCCAGAACCTCGGCGATCATGTCGCCCGCCCGCGCGGGCGGCAGGCCCAGGATGTGCCGCTCGGCCCCGCCGCCCGCGCGCGCGCCCGCCCCCTCGATCAGCCGGCGCACCGTGGCGGCGATGTCGGCCGCATGGGTGACGTTGAACCGCCCTTCGGCGGTGACGCGCGCGATCAGCCAGTGCCAGGGGCGGATCTTCAGAAGAAGCTTGGCCAGTTCCGACAGCGGCATCGGGTCGTCCCCGGTCTGCCCGCCCATCACGACGGTCGGAAAGATGCCCGAGATGCGCGCCCGGTCCGCCTTCGGCTCCATCGCCTCGACCAGCTGGTATTTCGTGCGGATGTAGTCGGTGCCAAGCCGGGCCGCGACCGGGTTCAGCTCGCCCTGCCGGCCCAGCACGCTCGCCGACGAGAAATAGACGACATGCCGGCACCCGCCCGCGATCAGCAGATCGGCCAGCCGGGCGTTGCCCGCGACCGTGGTCGCATAGGCCAGCGGCCCGCCCCAGGCGGTGGCGACGAGCGCCGCGGCATCGATCCCCTGCAGCGCCGCGCCGTAGCTGTCGGGTTCGTGCAGCCGGCCCGAGGCGGCGGTGACCCGCCCCGCGGCACCGTCGGGAACCGGGATGCGCGCGGCATCGCGCGACAGAAGCACGAGGTGCCAGTCGGTCTGCGCCAGAAGCTCGCGCGTCAGGTACTGTGCGACGCAGCCCGTCGCCCCGGTGATCAGAACCCGCATGGTGCGCCCCTACCGCGCCGCGCCGCCGCCCGCAAGCGCGCCTGCGCCGTCGGCCGCGCCCGGGTCGTGCAGGGGGGGCTTCGCGCCCCCCCTCGCCGCGGTGCGGCTCACCCCCCTGCGGAGTATTTCCGACAAGGTGAAGCGCGGGTGAGGCAGGACGGTCCGGTCGGCGCCTGCACCGGTCCGGTTCGGGCCGTCTCGTGACGGTGGTCGGGGTCGGGGTCCCCGGCGGGCGGGCGGGCCTGGCCGGGCCGGCGAAGTCCGCCGCGGGGCGGAACCCGCAGCCCTGTCCGCAAGCCGGCGGCGGCGGGCGGTGCATGGTCGCGTTGCAGGGGGGTGAGCGCACTCGGCGGAAACCCGTCCGGTGCGGCCGCGCCCGGGCCTTGATGCGCCCGCGGGCGCATGGTTCTGTCCCGCGCAATCCAGAGGACCCTGCCCATGACCGACGCCCTGCCCCACCGCATCCACCCGACGGCCATCGTCGAGGACGGCGCGACCCTCGGGGCGGGGGTCGAGGTCGGCCCGTTCTGCCGCGTCGGCCCCGAGGCGGTGCTGGCCGAGGGCGTGCGGCTGATCAGCCATGTGGTGGTCGAGGGGCGGACGACGCTTGGGGCGCGCACGGTCGTGCATCCCTTCGTCGTGCTCGGCGGGCCGCCGCAGCATCTGCGCGACCCCGGCGAGGGCACGTCGCTGACGATCGGTGCGGACTGCACCATCCGCGAGCACGCCTCGATCCATCGCGGCACGCAGCTCGGGGGCGGCCGGACGGTCGTGGGCGACCGGGCGCTGGTGATGTGCGCGGCGCATGTGGGCCACGACTGCGTGCTGGAGGACGGGGTGATCCTGACCGCGAACTGCGCGCTTGCCGGTCACGTCACGGTCGGGCGGAACGCCATCGTCGGTGGCCTGGCGGGCGTCCACCAGTTCTGCCGCATCGGCGCCCATGCCTTCATCGGCGGCTGCGCGGCGGTCGAGGCGGATGTGATCCCCTTCGGTTCCGTGCTCGGCAACCGGGCGCGGCTGGGCGGGCTGAACCTGGTCGGGATCAAGCGCGCGGGCCTGCCGCGCGAGGCGATCAACACGCTGCGGGCGGGCTATCACGACATCTTCGAGGACAAGACCCACCCCTTCGCCGAGCGGGTCGAGCGCGCGGCGGCCGCCTATTCCGACAGCCCGGAGGTGATGATGATCGTCGATTTCATCCGCGCCGACAGCCGGCGGGCGATCGTGGGCGCGCGCTGAGGTGCCCGACCCGCGGTTCTACCCGCCCGGCCCGGGCCTGACGCTGGCCGAGGCGGCGGCTCTGACGGGCGCGGCGCTGGCGGGGGGTGACCCTGCGCTGCGGCTGACCGGGGCCGCGCCGCTGCGCGCGGCCGGGCCGGGCGATGTGGCTTTCGCCACCGGGCCGAAGGTCGCCGCCGATCTGGCGGCGACACGGGCGGGGGCCTGCCTCGTGCCGCCGGGGATGGCGGACGCGCCCTGCGCGCTGCTGGTCGCGGCCGATCCGAAGTCCGCCTGGGCGCGCCTTGCCGCTGCGCTGCACCCCGACCCAGCGCCCGTTCCGGGCATCGGACCGGGGGCGCAGGTGCACCCCGCCGCGGTGCTGGGGCCAGGGGTCGAGATCGGTCCGAACGCGGTGGTCGGCGCGGGGGCGGAACTCGGCGCGGGCTGCATCGTCGGCCCCACCGCGGTGATCGGCGCGGGCTGCGTCCTGGGCCCCGGTTGCCGGATCGGGGCCGGGGCCAGCGTCGCCTGCGCGATCCTCGGCGCGGGCGTGATCCTGCATCCGGGCGTGCGCCTTGGCACCGACGGGTTCGGCTATGTCCCCGGCCCCCGGGGTGCGCTGAAGGTGCCGCAGCTCGGTCGGGTGATCCTTGGCGACGGGGTCGAGGTCGGGGCGAATTCCTGCATCGACCGCGGCACCGGCGAGGATACCGAGATCGGCGCAGGCACCAAGCTCGACAACCTCGTGCACATCGCCCACAACGTGAAGGTCGGGCGGCACTGCCTGATCATGACGCAGGTCGGCATCGCCGGCGGGACCGTGCTGGGCGACGGCTGCATCGTCGCAGGGCAGGCAGCGATCCGCGATCACGTCACCATCGGCGCGGGTGTGACGCTTGCCCCGCAATCGGGCGTCACGAAGGACATCCCCGCCGGCCAGACCTGGGGCGGCAGCCCTGCGGTCGAGGTGCGCCAGTGGCGGCGCGAGGTCGCGGCGCTGCGGCGTCTTGCGCGGAAGGAATGACGCCGCGCGTCCTGCACGTTCTGCCGTGCCTCAACCGCGGCGGGGCCGAGTTCGCCGTGCTGCGGATGGTCGAGGCGCTGGCGGGGCGCTATCGCTTCGCCATGCTTGCCCCTGACGGGCCGGGTCAGGGCCTGTTCGACGGCGTCCTACCGCGCCGCGCCTTCCGGCGGATCGAGGCCGACCTGCCGACGGCGGCCGCCTCGCTGCGCCGGGCGCTGGCGGCCGAGGCGGCCGACCCCCCGGCCATCGTGCATGTCCACACCGAAGCGGCGCTGCTGTGGTTCGCGGCGCGGGCGCTGCCGGGGGCCGCGCGGGTCTATACCAACCACGGGATCGTCGGCGCGGCGCGGATCAAGGCGGCGGCCACGGCGTGGGCCGCGAACCGGTGGGCGCACCGGACCACGGTCGTCTCGGCGCACGACCGCGACCGGATGCTGGACGCGGGCGCGGACCCCGCCCGGCTGGTGCTCGTGCCGAACGGCGTCGCCCGGCCGACGGCCGATCCCGCAGCGGCCGCCGCGCTGCGGGCGCGGATCGGCGGCGACGGCCCGGTTGCGGTCGCGCTGGCGCGGCTCGAACCCGAAAAGGGCGTGGATGTCCTGATCCGCGCCGCCGCCCTGGCGGCCCGCGCGATGCCCGGCCTGCGCGTGTGCGTGGGGGGCGAGGGCGGGCAGCGCGCGCGTCTGGAACGCCTGATCGCCGCAACCGGGGCGCCGGTGGCGCTGCCGGGCTTCCTGCCCGCGGGCGCGCTCATGGCGGCGGCCGACCTCTATGTCCAGCCCTCGCGCGCCGAGGCTTTCGGAATGGCCGCGGCCGAGGCGATGGCGGCCGGTCTGCCGGTGATCGCCAGCCGGACGGGCGGCCTGCCCGAAGTGGTGGACGACGGCGCCACGGGGCTTCTGGTGCCGCCGGACGATCCCGCGGCGCTTGCGGCGGCCATCTTGCGCCTTGCGGGCGATCCCGCACTGCGGTTGCGGATGGGGCAGGCCGGGGCCGCGGTGCAGGCGCGCCGCTTCAGCCTTCCGGTGCTGGCCGGGGGGGTGGCGGCCGTCTACGACGCCGCGCTGTCGGCGGCACGCTGAACGCAAAGGGCCCGGGGATTCCCCGGGCCCGGTCGCATCAGGCGTCCCGTCTTGGCCGCGATTACTCGCGATTGCCCATGAATTGCAGCAGGAACATGAACATGTTGATGAAGTCGAGGTAGAGGCGCAGCGCACCCATGATCGCCGACTTGTCCAGCCACTCCTGGTCCATCGCGGTGGCGTGCTCGACATACTCGTTCTTGATCGCCTGCGTGTCGTAGGCGGTCAGCCCCGCGAAGATCAGCAGGCCGAGGACCGATACCGCGAACATGATCGCGGGCGAACCGAGGAAGATGTTGATGATCGAGGCGACGATCAGCCCGATCACGCCCATCATCAGGAAGGTGCCCCAGCCCGACAGGTCCTTCTTCGTCGTGTAGCCCCACAGGCTGAGGCCCGCGAAGGCGATCGAGGTCACGAGGAAGGTCTGCGCGATGGAGATGCCGGTGAAGACCGCGAAGATCCAAGACAGCGACAGGCCCATCACCGCCGCATAGGCGTAGAAGAAGAGCTGCGCCGCCGCCGCCGACAGGCGGTTGATCATCGCACCGAACGCAAAGACCATCACGAGCGGCGCGAACATCACGATCCAGCCGAGGATGTTGGGGCTGAGCGTGACCGGATCGCGGAAGATCGCGGTCAGCGCCGGCGCGGTGCCGACGGCCCAGGCGACGCCGGCCGTCAGCAGCATGCCGACCGACATCAGGCCATAGACCTTGTTCATGTGGGCGCGCAGGCCCTCGTCGATCTGCGCGGCGCGGGCACCGGTGACGGTGCCGCGGATCGTCTGATACTCTGCCATGTGTGCCTCCGTCATACTTATGGCGAAAGCACCCCGGCAGGATGCCGGGACGCTCAGGTCAGATATTGGCAGCGCAGGCGCACAGTTCAAGCATCCGGACGCCAAACCTTCGGCTTTGGCGCAGGTTTGTCGCGGCTGCCGCCGCCGGTCGGCCGGCGCGTCCCGGGGCGCGCCCGGGGGGCTGCCGTCCCTGGCCCACGCCGCCGGCCGTGGTGCACAGGCGCCCGCCGGGGTGGCGATGAGCGGCCTCACGCCATCGTCACCACGACCTTGCCGGTGGATTTCCGGTCCCGCAGCAGCGCCAGCGCCCGGTCCGCCTCGGCCAGCGGCAGCGTGTGGCTGACGTGCGGGCGGATCGCGCCCTCGGCATACCACGTCAGCAGGGTGTCGATGCTCGCGTCCATCGCGCCGGGGTCCAGCGTCCGGTAGGCGCCCCAGTAGAGGCCGATGACCGTCAGGTTCTTGACCAGAAGGATGTTCGCGGGGATCTGCGGCACCGCGCCGCCGGCGAAGCCGACCGGGATCAGCCGCCCGCCGGGGTTGGCGCTGCGCAGCGCCGCCATGAAGAGGTCGCCCCCGACCGGATCATAGACCACGTCCGCCCCGCCGAGCGCCTTCACCGTCGCCCGCAGATCCTCGGTCCCACTGTCGATCAGGTGGTGGGCGCCGGCCGCCTGCGCGACCGCAAGCCGGTCGGCCCCGCGCGCGCAGGCGATCACGCGCGCGCCCATGTGGCGGCCGATCTCCACCGCCGTCAGCCCGACGCCGCCGGCCGCGCCGGTGACCAGCAGTGTCTCGCCCGGCTGCAGCCGCGCCCTGTGGTCGAGCGCAAGGTGCGAGGTGCCGTAGGCGATCAGGAAGGCCGCGGCGTGCTCGAAGGGCATCGCATCCGGGATCGGCCGTGCGGCGGCGGCCGGAAAGACGCCCCACTCCGCCAGCCCGCCCTGCGGTGCAAAGAGGGCGACCCGCGTGCCCGGCGCCGGTCCTGCCGTGCCGGGGCCGAGCGCCGCGACGGTGCCTGCCACTTCCAGCCCGAGGGTGAAGGGCGGGGCGGGGCGTTCCTGGTATTCGCCCTTCAGCATCAGAAGGTCGGCGAAGTTCAGCCCGCAGGCCGCGATGCGCACCAGCACCTCGCCCGGCCCCGGATCGGGCACCGGCACCTCGGCAAGGCCCGCCGCCCCGCCGAACGCCTCGACCCGGTAGGCCTGCATCCGCGCCGCCATATGTCCCTCATGCCGTTGCGCACCGCCTCGCAGGCTAGCCATACCGCGCGGGAAACGCCATGCTTCGCAATCTGGAAAAGTTGACGCAAGGCGTGTTTTGCGCAATGCGATTGCAATTTGCAACGGCTGAGGCGCTGACCAGGCTCAACCCTTCGCAACCGCCGCCGACGCGCGCTTCAATCTTGGGGTTCCCTTGTTCTCCGTCTGGATAACTTCAACGATCCGAATGCTTGAAGGCGAAACCATCCCCACGGGTCATGATGGCACGATTCTTGCTTCCGAGGAGGCAGGGGACGCGAAGGAGACATCAATGAAACATCCCGTGGATGCGCATGTCGGCAAGCGGATCCGGCATCGCCGGTGGATGCTGGGCATGACGCAGCAGCAACTGGCCGATCGCGTCGGCATCAAGTTCCAGCAGATCCAGAAATACGAGACCGGCATGAACCGCGTCAGCGCCTCGCGCCTTTACGACATCGCGGGGGTGCTCGAAGTGCCGGTCGCGTTCTTCTTCGAGGGGCTCGAGGGCGGCCGCCCCTCGCCGACCGCGGCCGATTACCTCTGCGACAAGGAGGCGATGGAACTCGTCCGCGCCTACTACGCGATCCCCGAGGCGCAGCGCCGGCGCCTGTTCGACCTTGCCCGCGTCCTGTCCGAGGCGGCCGCCTGACGCAGGCCCGCGCCGCCGCTTGACCCCCGGTCCGGGTCGCGCTAGCGGCCAGCCGGGCTGATTGTCCCACGTGCAATCGTCAGACGGGCAGGCGGGCGGAGGCGGCGATGCGGCAGACCTTGACGGCGGCGGAGGCGGACGACATCGCGGCCGTGGCCGAAGCGCTGGCGGATGCCGCGCGGGCGGCGACGCTGCTGCACTTCCGAACCGGCATCGCGGCCGACAGCAAGGACGCCGACCGCTTCGATCCCGTGACCGAGGCCGACCGGCTGGCCGAGGCGCGAATGCGGGCCGTGCTGGCGCGCCTTCGCCCCGACGACGCGATCCTCGGCGAGGAGCTCGGCGCGAAGCGCGGCACCTCGGGCCTGACCTGGGTGCTCGACCCCATCGACGGCACCCGTGCCTACCTCGCCGGCGCGCCCACCTGGGGCGTGCTGATCGCCGTGGCCGATGCGGACGGACCTTTTTACGGCGTGATCGACCAGCCCTTCATCGGCGAACGGTTCCGCGGCGGCCTCGGTCGGGCCGAGGTCTCGGGGCCGACGGGCACCCATCCCTTGCGCGCGCGCGCAGCCCGGCCGCTCGACGCGGCGATCCTGTTGTCGACCTTCCCCGAGGTCGGGACCGGGGACGAACGCGCGGCCTTCCACCGGCTCGCCGCGCAGGTGCGGCTGACGCGCTATGGCCTCGACTGCTACGCCTATGCGCTGGTGGCCGCGGGGCAGGTCGATCTGGTGGTCGAGGCGGGCCTTGCCCCCTACGACGTCGCCGCGCCGATCGCGGTGATCGAGGCCGCGGGCGGCATCGTCACCGACTGGCGCGGAAGGCCGGCGCGGGGCGGCGGGCGGGTGCTGGCCGCCGCGAACGCCGCGGTTCACGCCGCGGCGCTGGCCGTGCTTGCCGCCGCCCCGGAACCGGGCTGACCTGCGGCGCAACGGCGGCGGCGGCCTGTCCGCCATAGCTTTTGACAGCCGCCCCCTGCGCCGCGCATAGTCGCGTCTGCACGACCGCGCGGTAGGGGAGGACCGGACGGATGGGCCAGCATGTGCTGCTGATCGAGGATGAACCGTCGATCGCCGAAGCGGTTCGCTTCATCCTTGCCCGCGACGGCTGGCGCGTGACCTGCCACCATGACGGCGCGAGCGCGGTCGAGGCGGTGAAACGACACGCGCCCGACGCGCTGATCCTTGACGTGATGCTGCCGGGCCGGTCGGGCTACGACATCCTGCACGACCTGCGCGCGGCACCGGCCACGGCGGGCCTGCCGGTCCTGATGCTGACCGCGCGGGGGCAGGGCG
This sequence comes from uncultured Paracoccaceae bacterium, assembly GCA_938028765.1. GTDB lineage: Bacteria > Pseudomonadota > Alphaproteobacteria > Rhodobacterales > Rhodobacteraceae > CALIZF01. The sequence continues at coordinate 13,090 of CALIZF010000028.1, read as the reverse complement.
CCGACCGCGAGCGCGCGGCGGCGGCGGGGGCGAACCGCTTCGTCGCCAAGCCCTTCTCGAACGCCGCGATCCTTGCGGAACTGCGCGCGCTGATGGCCGAGGCGGCGCCGGCCGGCCGCGCCGCGGGCGACGCATGACGACCCTCGGCGGCGCCCCCTTCGTCGCCCCCGCGGCCTATCGCCACCGCCGCCTGATCGACGCCGCGCGCATACTGCCGTTCGCGGGGTTTCTCCTCCTGATGCTGCCGCTCGCCTGGGAACCGCCGGCCGGCGCGCTGCGCGATACCGCGGGCGATACCGTCTACCTCTTCGCGCTCTGGGCGCTGTTGATCGCCGCTGCCGCCGCGCTGGCGCCCGGGCTCAGCCGCCCGCCGTCCGAGGGACAGGGGCGCGATGGCTAGGCCGGACGGCGCATCAGGCGGGGGCTGAGCCGTGCCGTTCGACCTGCTCGTCCTTGCCTGCATCGCCTATGTCGCCATCCTGTTCGCGGTCGCCTTCGCCGTCGAGCGGCGCACGGCGGCCGCCGACGGCGCGGGCCCGCCGCGCTGGCTGCGCTCGCCTGTCGTCTACACGCTGTCGCTGTCGGTCTACTGCACCGCCTGGACCTTCTACGGCGCTGTCGGCTATGCCGTCCGCTCGGGGCTGGAGTTCCTGACCATCTACCTCGGGCCCACGCTGGTGTTCCTCGGCTGGTGGATCCTGCTGCGCAAGCTGGTGCGGATCGCCAAGACCCACCGGATCACCTCGATCGCGGATCTCGTGTCCTCGCGCTTCGGCAAGTCGCCGCTGATCGGCGTGGTCGTCACACTGATCTGCGTCACCGCATCGACCCCCTACATCGCGTTGCAGCTCCAGTCGGTGTCCCTGTCCTTCGCCGTGTTCGCCTCGGACACGCCTGCGGGCTGGCATCTCGACCGCCCGGCGCAGACTGCGATGTGGGTGGCGGCGGGGCTTGCGATCTTCACGATCCTGTTCGGCACCCGCAACCTCGACGCCAACGAACAGCACCACGGGGTCGTCACCGCCATCGCGGTCGAGGCGGTGGTCAAGCTGCTGGCGCTGCTTGCCGTCGGCGCCTTCGTCGTCTGGGGGCTGGCGGGGGGCGTCGCCGACGTGCTGGACCGCATCGCCGCCTCGCCCGTCGCGGGCTGGGAGCTGAAGCCCGACCGCTGGACGGGTCTCATCTTCTGCGCCGCCGCCGCGATCATCACCTTGCCGCGCATGTTCCAGGTGCTGGTGGTCGAGAACGCCGACGAGCGCCACCTCGCCGTCGCGTCCTGGGCGTTTCCGGCCTACCTTCTGCTGATGTCGCTGTTCGTGGTGCCGATCGCGGTCGTCGGCCTCGAACGTCTGCCTGCGGGCACGAACCCCGACCTCTTCGTGCTGGCCCTGCCGCTGGCCGAAGGACAGGGGACGCTCGCCATGCTGGCCTTCCTCGGCGGCTTCTCGGCTGCCACTTCGATGGTCATCATGGAGGCGATCGCGCTGGCCACCATGCTGTCGAACCACGTCGCCATGCCGTTGTGGCTGTCGCTGCCCCGCCGCGGGGCCGAGGCGGGCGACCTGCGGCGCATCGTTCTGGTCGCTCGCCGGGTCGCCATCGCGGCGGTGATGGCGCTCGGCTACAGCTATTACGCGATGGCCTCGGGAACGGCGGGGCTGGCGGCTATCGGCCTGATCGCCTTCGTCGGCGTCGCGCAGATCCTGCCGGCGATGCTCGGCGGCATCTTCTGGCGCGGGGCGACGCGGGCGGGGGCGCTGGCGGGGCTGACGATCGGGTTCTCGGTGTGGCTGTGGACGCTCTATCTGCCCTCGTTCGGCGAGGGGACGGTGATCCCGGCGGCGGTGTTCGCCGAAGGCCCGTTCGGCGCGGGCTGGCTGCGGCCCCGCGCCCTCTTCGGCGTGGGCGGGATGGATCCCCTGATCCATGCCCTCTTCTGGTCGCTGGCCGCGAACGCCGGGGCATTCGTCGCGGTGTCGCTGATCACGTTCCCCGGCCCGCTCGAGCGCGTTCAGGGCGCGGCCTTCGTCAACGTCTTTGCCGAAGGCGAGGCGGCGCGGGGCTGGTCCGCCGGCGGCGCGGGGGCGGAGGAACTGCTGGTCATGGCGCAGCGGATCCTCGGCGAGGACGCGGCGCTCGCCTTCTTCCGCGATGCCGCCGCCGCGCAAGGAAAGGCCGGCTGGCTGCCCGACATCACGCCCGCCTTCCTCGACGCGCTGGAGCGCCGGCTGTCGGGGTCGGTCGGGGCGGCGACGGCCCATGCGATGCTGGTGCAGATCACCGGCGGCGCGACCGTCAGCGTCGAGGATCTGATGGCGGTGGCGAACGAGACGGCGCAGATCATGGAATATTCCGCCCGTCTCGAGGCGCGCGAGGCGGAACTGACCCGCACCGCCCGGCAGCTGCGCGAGGCGAACGACAAGCTGACCCAGCTGTCGGTGCAGAAGGATGCCTTCCTCAGCCAGATCAGTCACGAGCTGCGCACACCCATGACCTCGATCCGGGCGTTTTCCGAGATCCTGCGCGACGGCGAGCTGCCGCCCGCGATGACCGTGCGCTACGCCGGCATCATCCACGACGAGGCGGTGCGGCTGACGCGCCTGCTGGACGACCTCTTGGATTTGTCTGTCCTGGAAAACGGCACCGTGCAGCTTGCGATCCGCACCGCGCGCCTGTCCGACCTGATCGACCGCGCCCTGACCGCCGCCGCCGCGACCCGCCCCGAACGCCGCTTCAGCGTTCAGCGCGATCCCGAGGCCGAGGATTTCGAGGTGACCTCGGACACCGACCGGCTGGCGCAGGTGTTCATCAACGTCATCTCGAACGCGCGGAAATACTGCGACGCCGACGATCCCGCGCTGCGGATCGCGGTGCGCCGTCAGGGCGGGCAGGTGACGGTGGACTTCATTGACAACGGGTCGGGCATTCCGGCCGAAAGCCAGGGCCTGATCTTCGAGAAGTTCGCCCGCCTCACCGACGAGACGAGGGCAGGGGGCGCGGGCCTCGGCCTCGCGATCTGTCGCGAGATCATGCAGAACCTCGGCGGTGGCATCGCCTACCTGCCCGGCCGCGGAGGCGCGGCCTTCCGGGTGTCCTTTCCGCAGGTGCTGAAGGCCGGGGACCGGGCGGCATAAACGCTTCGTCAACGCCGCTCTGCCACTGGTTGCAGGACGGGCGGCAGCGGCGGGGGCGGCGATGACGGATGGTTCGGTTCTGCGGCGGAAGGCCGGGGGTGCGGCGCGCGCTGCCGCGACGGGGCCCGACGGGGCGGCGCGCGCCTTCCGTCTGGCCTTGGCCCGTGCCGCGCGGGACGAGGTGGGGCTCGACCTCGAGGTGACGCGGCTTGCCGAAGCGCGGATGTCGCTGGCCGAGCTTCTCGAGCAGCCGCCCGATCGCGCCTTCCTAGCAATGCTGGAAGGGCCGGAGGGCGGGCTTGGCACCATGGCGCTGTCGCCCGAGGTGATGGCGGCCCTGATCGAGGTGCAGACCACCGGCCGCCTGACCGGCGCGCCGCCCCCCCCGCGCCGGCCGACGCGCACCGACGCCGCGATGGTCGCCGGCACGCTCGACCGCGCGCTGCGCGACATGGAAGCGGGTCTGGCCGAATCGCCCGACCTTGCCTGGGCCGGGGGGTTCCACTATGCGTCATTCCTCGACGATGCCCGGCCGCTCGGCCTGCTGCTCGACGACCAGCCCTATCGCGTGATGACCGCGACCGTGGTGCTCGGCGACGCCGGGCGGCAGGGGCGGGTCTTGCTGGCGCTGCCGGCCGAAGGCCGGGGGCCGAAGCCTGTGGCGAAGAAGCCCGCCGCGCCCGATCCGGCGCAGGCCGCCCGGGCCTGGTCGCAGGCGCTGAGTGCTGCGGTGGCGCAGTCGGAGGTGACGCTGCACGCCGTAATCGGCCGCATCCGCCTGCCGCTCGCGCAGGTTTCCGCCTTCCGCGTCGGTGCCGTCCTACCCATCGGTCAGGCCTCGATCGACACCGTTGCGCTCGAGGCGGCGGGGGGCCGGAAGGTGGCGGAGGCCCGGCTGGGCCAGAACCGCGGCCTGCGCGCCCTGCGCCTGAACCGGATCGAGGATGCGGGTGCTGCCGCGCGGGCGCCCGTGCCGGTCGCCCCCCACCCTGCAGCCGCCGGGGCCCCGCCCGATGCGACCGCCCGCCCGCCCGAAGCGCCGATGGCGCGCAGCGCCTGACCGGGCACCGCCAGCGGCCCCGGCGGGCACCGCGGGGAATCGGGCTTGATCCCTTCGGCCAGCAGAAGGCGCACCCGCGGCGACCGGCGCGGACGTGCACGCCGCCGTGCCGGCGCGGCCGGCGGGGGCCGCAATGGCAAGGCTGCGCGACGCCAGTGGCACGCGGCGGACGCGCGCGCGGCGTTCCCCGGCCGGGGCACCTGACAAAGAAGAACCCGCCGCTGGTGCGGCGGGTTCGGGGCCAACCGGGATGCGTCCGCGCGGTCAGGCGCGCTCGGCTGCCAGCGCGTCGATCATGGGGCGCAGGCCGGCCAGCTGGTAGCCGAACCGGGCGGGCAGCCCGATCAGCTCCTCGGCCGGCCGCCGGCCCGCCATGGCCAGCGCCCAGACGATCGACGACCGGTTGCCGCTGGCGCAATAGGCCAGCACCGGACCCGGCGCCGCGTCGATCGCGGCGCGCTGCGCTGCGACGTTCTCGTCGGTCAGCATCCCGCCCGTCACCGGGTTTTCGACGAACACGAGACCCGCCGCCTCTGCCGCCGCACGCATGGCGGCGGCGTGATGGCTGGGCGGAATCTCCCGATCGGGGCGGTTGTCGATCACGACGCGGAAACCGGCCGCGGCGATGGCGGGAAGATCCTCGGGGTCGATCTGCGGGCTGACCGCATAGTCGGGTGTGATCGCGCGGATGTCCATGAATGTCTCCTCAGGCGGAAGCCAGACGGTCGACCCGGACGCGGACCGCGGGCGCCGCGATCATACCCGCGATCATCGCGGCAAGGAACAGCAGCCCGCCCCAGCCCCCGAACGACAGCGAGGCCATGGCCGGTCCGGGGCAGAGGCCCGCAAGCCCCCAGCCCATGCCGAACAGCAGCGACCCGACGACCAGGTTGTGACCCAGCCGGGGATCGGGCTTCTCCGGCAGCGCGCTGCCCAGCACCGCCGTGCGCCGCCGCGCGGCCACCTGCCAGGCGATCGCCATCGGCAGGATGGCCCCGCCCAGAACGAAGGCCAGCGTCGGATCCCAGTTGCCGAACACGTCGAGCCAGCCCTGGACCTTGGTCGTATCGACCATGCCCGACACCAGCAGTCCCGCGCCGAAGAGCCCCCCCGCAAGGAAGGCGAACAGGTTGCGCACCATCTCAGATCACCCCCAGAACGTGGCGGAAGACGACCATCGTGATGCCGCCCGCCAGCAGGTAGAACACCGTGGCCACGATGCCGCGCAGCGAGAAGCGCGAGATGCCGCAGACCCCGTGGCCGGAGGTGCAGCCGTTCGCCAGCCGCGTGCCGATGCCGACCAGCAGCCCCGCCGCCACGATCACCGCGGGGTTCTGCGAAATGTTGGTCGAGACATGACCCCAGACGAGCGGGGCCATGACGGCCGGCACGGCGACCAGCCCGGCGATGAAGGCGATCCGTTCGGCCGCGGTGGCCCAGCCCGAGCGGTCCACGAGGCCGCCGAGGATCCCCGACGCCCCCATGATCCGCCCGTTCACAAGAAGATACAGCGCCGCCGCGCTGCCGATCATCAGCCCGCCGACGAGGCCCCAGATCCAGTCCTGCGGGATTGTCCCGATCATTGTCGCATGTCCTGTTCTGTCAAGAAACCGCGGGCGCCGACGGGTCGCGCGCCCGCCGGCTGCCCGCACCTGCAAGCGTGCTTACAGCCCGTTGACCGGAACCTTGAGGTAGCTGACGCCGTTGTCCTCGGGTTCCGGCAGATGTCCGGCACGCATGTTCACCTGCAGCGACGGGATGATCAGCTTCGGCATCGCAAGCGTCGCATCGCGTTCGCTGCGCATCCGCACGAAATCCTCCTTCGACTTGCCGGCGCCGACGTGCTTGTTCAGCCGCTTCTGCTCGCCCACGGTCGTTTCCCAAGCATACTCGTCGCGGCCTTCGGCCTTGTAGTCGTGGCCGACGAAGATCCGGGTGTCATCGGGCAGCGCGAGGATCTTCTGGATCGATTCCCACATCGTTTCGGCCGAGCCGCCGGGGAAGTCGCAGCGGGCGGTGCCGAAATCGGGCATGAACAGCGTGTCGCCCACGAAGGCCGCATCGCCGATCACATAGGTCAGGCAGGCGGGCGTGTGGCCCGGCGTGTGCAGCACGTCGCCGCGAAGCTGGCCGATGTGGAAGCTGTCGCCTTCCCTGAACAGCCGGTCGAACTGCGATCCGTCGCGCTGGAACCGCGTGCCCTCGTTGAAGATCTTGCCGAAGGTGTCTTGCACCACCGTGATGTTGGCACCGATCCCGATCTTGCCGCCGAGGCGTTCCTGCAGGTAGGGCGCGGCCGACAGGTGGTCCGCGTGGACGTGGGTTTCGAGGATCCACTGGACGTCCAGCCCTTCGCGCCGGACGAAGTCGATCACCGCATCGGCCGATCGGGTGTCGGTGCGGCCCGAGGCATAGTCGAAGTCGAGAACGGAATCGATGATCGCAGCCGCGCGCCCCTCGGGTTCGCGCACGACATAGGTCAGGGTGTTGGTCGCCTCGTCGAAAAAGGCGGTGACGTGGGGGGTCATGGGTCAAGGCTCCTTGGCTGGCCTGCGCAGCACATAGAGCGCCCCGACTCACATTTCAAGAATTGAATATGTATTTCCCGTCGCGGCTGCCGGTTGACCTGCATCAAGGCGGCCCTTCCCTTGCATGGATCATCCTGCCGTTCGGGGAGGATGCCGGATGATCGATATCGAAAGCCGCAAGGCCCAGTTGACGACGCGCTTGCGCGACCTCGAGGCGCGCCTGCGGGCGATCGGGGCAGAGCTTGAGTCGCATCAGTCGCGCGACTGGGAGGATCTGGCCACCGAGCGCGAGGAGGACGAGGTGCTGGAGACGATGGGTCTGACCGCCCGGCAAGAGATGCGCCGCATCGCTGCTGCGCTGGACCGCATCGAGACGGGCGACTACGGGGTATGCGTCCGTTGCGGACGGGCGATCGCCCCCGAGCGTCTGGACCTGCTGCCCGATACCCCCTTCTGCCGCGATTGCGCGGCGGGCGGGCGGACATGACCGGGGCCGGCAAGCCGCCAGAGGGGCCCGCGGCCGAGGCGCTGGCGCTGGCGCGCGCCGTGCTCGAGGCGGAACTGGCGATGCTGCAGGCGATCGCCGCGCCGCCCGCGCCGCCCCCCGATCCGGCGGCCCGGAAGGCAGCCGAGGACGCGACCGAGGACGGTTTCGACAACATGCCCGTCTGACGCCCGCCCCGGGGGTTGCGCTGCCTGAACCGTCAAGGCTTTACTGCCCGGCGGGACGGGGGAGGGCGGCATGGCGGTCAGGACCGAAGGCGCGGGCGACATCGCGGTGATCGTGATCGACCACCCGCCGGTCAACGCGCTCGGCCACCCCGTGCGCGCGGGCCTTGCGGCGGCGATGCACACGGCGCTGTCGGATCCGGCCGTGCGCGCCATCGTGATCCGGGCCGAGGGGCGGACCTTCCCGGCCGGCGCCGACATCGCGGAATTCGGCCGGCCGCCGCAGGCGCCGCTGCTGCCTGATCTCTGCAACGCCATCGAGGCCAGCCCCAGGCCGGTGATCGCCGCGATCCACGGCACCGCGCTCGGCGGCGGGCTGGAGCTGGCGCTGGCGGCGCACTATCGCGTGGCGCTTGCGTCGGCGAAGGTCGGGTTGCCGGAGGTGACGCTGGGGATCCTGCCCGGCGCGGGCGGCACGCAGCGGGTGCCGCGCATCGCCGGCGCGCAGGCGGCGCTCGACCTGATGATCGGCGGCCGGCCGCTGACGGCTGCGACGGCGCGCGATCTGGGGCTGATCGACGCGGTGGCGGACGACGACCTGCCGGCGGCGGCGCTGGCGCTGGCGCGGCTGGTCCTGGACGAGGGGCGCGGGGTGCGCCCCACGCGCGACCGACGCGAGGGGATGGCCGATCCCGCGGGCTACGAGGCGGCGGTGGCCGCCGCCCGCGCCCGGCATGCGAAGGACCGCCTGCCCGCCCCACGGAAGATCGTCGATTGCGTGGAAGCGGCGCTGCTTCTGCCCTTCCCGCAGGGCCTGGCGTTCGAGCGCGCAGCCTTCGAGGAGCTGGTCGCGACGCCCGAGGCGGCAGGGCTGCGCCACGCCTTCTTTGCCGAACGCCGCGCCGCGCGGTTCCCCGAGGCAGCGGCGGCCCCGCGCCCGGTGCGCCATGTCGGCGTCGTCGGCGCGGGACTGATGGGGGCGGGCATCGCCTATGCGGCGCTGTCGGCGGGGCTTCAGGTGACGCTGATGGACCGCGACCAGCCCACCCTCGCGCGCGGCCTCGAACGCATCGCCACGCTGCAGGAACGCGCCGTGGCACAGGGCCGCACGACCGAGGCGCAGCGGCAGGCCGACTGGGCGCGGCTGGACGGCGCGCTCGACGCGGCCGACCTTGCCGGCTGCGACCTTGCGATCGAGGCGGTGTTCGAGGATTTCGACGTCAAGGCCGGCGTCCTGCGCGCGCTCGACGCGGCGCTGCGGCCAGGCGCGGTGATCGCGACCAACACATCGTATCTCGACATCGACGCGCTGGCGGCCGTCACCGGCCGGCCGCAGGACGTTCTGGGGCTGCACTTCTTCAGCCCGGCGCATGTGATGCGGCTTCTGGAAATCGTGGTGGCCCGGCAGACCGCGCCCGAGGTGACGGCCACCGGGCTTGCCCTCGCACGGCGGCTGGGGAAGGTCGCGGTGCGGTCGGGCGTCTGCGACGGGTTCATCGGCAACCGGATGCTGACCGCCTATCGCCAGGCCGCCGAATTCGCGGTCGAGGACGGGGCGGATCCGCAGGCGGTGGACGCGGCGATGCGGGCGTTCGGCTTCGCGCTCGGGCCGTTCGAGGTCAGCGACCTTGCCGGGCTCCAGATCGGCTGGGCGCGGCGCAAGCGGCTGGCGCCGACCCGCAACCCCGCGCACCGCTACGTTGCCATCGCCGACCGGCTGTGCGAGGCGGGCCGGTTCGGGCAGGGCAGCGGCAAGGGCTGGTACGACTACCCGGGCGGCAGCCGGGCCCCGGTGCCATCGGCCGAGGTGGCGGCGATCATCGACGCCGAGCGGCGCTCGAAGGGCATCGCGCCGCGGGCCTTCGCGGCGGACGAGCTGCGCTTCCGCTGCCTTGCCGCGCTGGCGAACGAAGGGGCGCGGATCCTCGGCGAGGGGATCGCGCAGCGGCCATCGGATGTCGATGCGGTATGGCTGTTCGGCTACGGCTTTCCCCGGTGGGAGGGCGGGCCGATGCACTGGGCCGATGCCTTCGGCCCCGCCCGTCTCGTCGAGACGCTGACCGCCTGCCTGCCCGAAGCCCCCGAACTCTGGACGCCCGCGCCGCTTCTGGTCGAGATCGCGGCAGCCGGCGGCACCTTCGCGGCGCGCAACGGCGACTAGGACAGCACGAGGCCGAGGATCACGAGGCCAAGGCCCAGGGCCGACACGGCGACCGCGCCCAGGTTGACTGCAATCGCGCGCTGCACCCGGCGGCGCAGGTCGGCGTCGTCGAGCCGCGCCCGCTTGGCCCGCGCCACATCGATCACGCACCAGGCAAGGCCGGCCACCCCTGCGAGCGTCGCCCCCACGCCTGCCCAGATCAGCCACGGACCCATGCCGCCCCCCGCCTGCCGCGCCCCGATAGGCCGCGCGGGCGCGAAGGGCAAGGCCGCTTGCGCGGGGCGTGGGGCGGCGCTAGGACGCCGCCCTGACCGCCAGAGGCCGCCATGACCGACCCTACCGACACCTACGCCGTCACCGCCGACGAACTGCGCCAGTTCATCGAACGCTACGAGCAGCTCGAATCCGAAAAGCGCGCCATCGCCGACCAGCTGAAGGAGGTGATGGCCGAAGCCAAGGGACGCGGCTACGACACCAGGGTGATGCGCAAGGTCATCGCGCTGCGCAAGCGCAAGCCCGACGAGATCGCCGAGGAAGAGGCGGTGCTGGAAATGTACAAGGCCGCCCTCGGCATGCGCTAGCCTTTGCCGGCGGCAGGTTGCGGACGTGCAACCGGCCGCTCAGGGCACAAGGAAACGGACGCCGGGCATCCGGGCGATGCGCACACAGTCGGCGTCGTAGGCCGCGGTCATCGCGGCCACTGTCGCGTCGGTCCAGCCGGGAACGTCGAGTTCCATCTCGATCCGGTCGGGCAGGGCGAACTTGTCGAGGAACGCCGACACGATCCGCCGCCGCTGCACCGGCGTCTGCGGCGGATGACTGGCAAGGTAGGCCTGCATCCGCTCGAACCCGTCGGGGGCCATGATCGTTGCGACGATCACGTCGGCGTCGTCCAGCATCAGGCCCTCGGGGTGGCCCGATACCGCCTGCAGCACCTCGGGCCAGATCAGCGGCGTGTCCTCGTCGCACCAGACGGTCAGCGGCGCCGCGGGCACCCCTTCGCGCAGCCGTGCGACCAGATCGGACCAGCGCAGGTCCATCGGATCGGTGCCGTCGAAGAATTCCTCCACCGACTTGACCTTCTGCCGCTCGAAGAGGGCGGGCAGGAAGGTTGCCGGGTTGCGGATGGCGAGGAACAGCGAAACCGGGTGGCCGGGGAACAGGGCGGCCAGCGCCCCGACCCGGTCGGCGGCCGCAGGGTAGAGCTGCCCGCGCCCGAGCGCCCACCTGGGGAAGGCCATGAAGCTGTCGTAGGAAAGGACCGCGCGCCGGGCGCCCTCGTCCTCCACGATCTCGTCCAGCAGAAGCTGCGCGCTGTCGGCCGAGGCGACTGCGCCGCCGAGTTGCGCCGCCGCATCCCGCAACAGCGTGCGGTAGCGCGCAGGGCCCGGCACGCTGATGCCGTGCTGGGACAGCGGGCCGCGGTTCTTCAGCAGGCACCGCACCAGCGCCTCGTCGTCGGTGCAATGCGCGCCGAGATGGATCGCGATCTCCATGCGTTCCTGTCCGCCCCCGCTTGCCGCCCGCCTCCGGCTGCCAGCGTTATACGGCCTGACCGCGGCACGCCAACCGGTTTCCTGCGGCCGCGCTTGACCCGGCCGCGGGCGGCCCGCTATTTGGCGCCGCGGCCGGCATAGCTCAGCGGTAGAGCGTCTGATTTGTAATCAGGGGGTCGGGGGTTCAAGTCCCTCTGCCGGCACCATGCATTGCCCGCGCCCGGCGCTGCCGCACGAAACGGCCGAGGGGGTTCATCTCGTGGATCGAGCGTCACAGCTGGCCTGCACGGGAAGGTCCATACCACCCCGCCTGCAAGACCCTCAACCCGCCGGCCTGGAACGACGCGCTGAAGCGTCGTGGTTTGCTGACGATCAGGTCCGATCCCGCGATGACCCGGGACGCCGCGCCGACCGGCAAGCGCGGGCCGCAGCCCGCCGCTGGTGGTGCCGCCAACCGGACCCGTCTGACGATGCATGGCGAAGGGTTCCCAGAGAACAGCCCCCGCGGGACCGTTTCCCCGACGACGACCGGGCATCCGCGCCGCCGAGTTCACCACGCGCGATCTCGGCGACGCCCCGCCCTCTTGCTGCCCGGGATGCTCAAGCAGATCCCGCCGAACAGGTGACGCCGGCATCACAGGCGACGGCGCCTCCTGTATCCGCAACTGCCATGACGCCATCGCCGTCCGCGTGGCCGCGACGTTCGGGCTCTTTCTCGATCCAGCGGCGTTTGTGCCCTTACCTCTGACCCGCAGGACCGCGACACCGTGGCAACCCGACACCGCGGCGGCTGTCGGGCGCAACGGACCCCTGCGCCCCTCGCCGCGAGTCGGCCGGACGATCTGGCCACGATGGTGAAGGGCCTGCCCGCCACCGGTCCGTGGGCGGACCTGAACGCGATCACCGCCGAAGCCGCGCCCGGTTCGTGCCGCTGGTCGAGGGGCCAGCGCTGCCTGTCGCCGGTGGCGCCGGTGGCGTTCCACGCCGACGATGTGCGCAGGCATCATCCGGGCCGCACCGCCGGCGTGAACCGGGCTCAGGGCAGCGCCTCGGGCAGCTGCGGCGCGGTGGGGCGGCCAAGCGCGTCTTCCCAGAAGGCCTTGCGGCGGGCGTCGAACCAGGCGCGCGCTTCGTTCCAGTCTTGCCGCGAGGCCGGGCGGAAACCGTGGGCAAGGATCGAACGGTTCCGCGCGCTCTGCCAGCCCGGAAGGCCGAACCGACCCTCCTCGCGCGGCCAGGCGGCGACGACGGGATCGGCCGGGTCGAGATGGGCGAGCAGATCGAGCGCGCGGACGAGCGGCAGGGTGACGAACTCCTCCCCCATAAGCGGATCGCGGCGGGGGTCGCAGCGTGCGGCGATCGCCTCGGGCACGCGGGCGCGCGGCACCCGGCCCGTGTCGCGGATGCCATGTCGCCGGTTCAGGCGTGCCTGCACCACCGCCTCGGCAAGGCGGTAAAGCCGGGCGATCGCATCGTCGTAAAGGCCGAGCTCGCCGCGGCGTTCGGCGTTGAGCCAGAGGTCTTCGCAAAGCGCCGGGCCGGGGCCGCCCGCGCGCTCCTCGGCAAGGGCGCGCAGCCGCGCCGCGAAGCCGCCGCGCGCGAGTGCCTCGGCCCAGGCGTGGCCCTCCTTGAGCGCCCGCGCGAGGGTTTCGTCGGCAGTCCGGATGTCGAACCGGTCCCAGGCCTCGAGCACGGACAGCCAGCCGCGCCAGAAGTCGGCGCGCTGGCGCCAGGATTTCGGCGCCTTGGGCAGGCCGGCTTTTTGCGCCGCCATCAGCCCCTGCTCGACGGCCGAGACCGTATCCAGCGCGGCGCCGTAGGCGCGGCGTGCAACCTGCGCCCGGGCCAGCGCGAAGAGGTTCGCAATGCCGAGCAGGTGCCCCGGCATCTCCAGCGGCGCCTCGCTGCCCGCCTCGACCTGGACAAGGTCGGGGCGGCGGCCGGCCATGAACTGCAGCTGCACCCCCTCGTGCGCGCTGGCCGCCAGCACCATCGCCGCCGTCATCGTCTTGGTGCCGCCGGTGTAATCGACCGTCACCGCA
>CALIZF010000027.1 GCA_938028765.1 uncultured Paracoccaceae bacterium | reverse complement strand
CCGGGAGTATTTCGGACAAGATGAAGTCTGCGCAATGGATCTCCCATGTGCCGGCGCTCGGGGGGACGCCCCTCGGCCTTCCGGGGCACCCGCCGTCGCGGACCGGGCGCCGCCCCGGCAGGCGGTTTGACGGAAACCCCGGGCGGTTGCCTGCTTCATCTTGTCCGAAATACTCCCGGGGGGTGAGCCGCGGAGCGGCGAGGGGGGCAGGAGGCCCCCCCGCGCGGGTCCGGCCGGGCGCGGTGCGGCGGTCATGGCATGCCCCCGGCATCGCCGCGCATCCAGGCATGGAACCGCTCGGCGAGCCGCAGGAGGCGTGGGTTCAGCTGCGCGCGACGCCAGGCGCCGGCGGCGTACTTGTTCGCCTCGGACCAGGTCGGATAGGGGTGGACGGTGGCGAGGATCTTCGACAGGCCCAGACCGTGGCGCATGGCGAGGGTGAACTCCGTCAGCGTCTCGGCCGCATGTTCGCCCACGATGGTCGCGCCGAGGATCCGGTCGCTGCCGGGCGGGGTCAGCACCTTGACGAAACCCTCTGCGGCGCCCTCGGCGATGGCGCGGTCGAGGTCGCAGAGGTCATAGCGCGTCACCCTGAAGGGAATGCCGCGCGCCGTCGCCGCGCGTTCGTTCAGGCCGACGCGCGCGATCTCTGGGTCTATGAAGGTGGCGGCGGGGATGGTGCGATAGTCGGCGCGCAGCCGCCAGACGCCGCCCAGCATCGCGTTCACGGCCGCATGCCAGGCCTGATGCGCGCCGGCGTGGGTCAGCTGGAACGGGCCGGCGGCGTCGCCCGCGGCATAGATATTGGGGTGGACCGTTTCCAGCCAGTCGTTCGTCTCGATCACCCGGCTTGCGGGGATGCCGAGGTCCTCGAGCCCGTAGCCGTCCAGGCGCGCGGCGCGCCCCGTGGCGACCAGCAGCATGTCGAAGGCGATCCGGCGGGTGCCCTCGGGCCCTCGGGCCTCGATCCAGCGCGTGCCGTCCGGGTCGGCGCCGCAGGCGGTGGCGCTGTGGCCAGTCAGCACGGCAACGCCGCTGGTGGCCAGCGCGCCGGCGGCGGCGGCCGACACGTCGTCGTCCTCGCGCAGCAAGAGGCGGTCGGCCGCCTCGATCAGCGTCACCGCCGACCCGAGGCGCGCCATCGCCTGCGCGATCTCGCACCCGATCGGGCCGCCGCCGAGCACGGCAAGCCGGGCGGGCGGCGTATCGAGGGCGGAAAGCGCATCCCACAGCGTGTCCGAGGTCAGCGGGCGCACCTCCCCGATGCCAGGGATGGGCGGGATTACCGGGGCGGCGCCGGTCGCCAGTACGATCGCGCGGGTCGTCAGGCGGCGGGTTTCGCCGCCATGCAGCGCCACCTCGACCGTCCAGGGATCGACAAGGCGCGCGTGGCCTTGAAGAACTTCGACCCCGAGCGCGGTATAGCGCTCGACCGAATCGTGCGGCGCGATGGCGGCGACTGCGGCGCGCACCCGGGACATCACCTTGCGGAGGGGCACGGGCGGGTCGGCCGGGGTCAGGCCCCAGCGGTCGGCGTGGCGCATCCGGTGCGCCTGCCGTGCGGCGGCGATCAGCGCCTTGGACGGCACGCATCCGGTGTTCAGGCAGTCGCCCCCCATCCGGTGCGCCTCGACCAGCGTCACCTTCGCCTTCGCCGCTGCCGCGACATAGGCCGCGACAAGGCCGGTCGCCCCGCCGCCGATCACCACAAGGTTTCTGTCGAACCTGCGCGGCCGGGTCCAGCGCGCGGCAACGCGCCGACGGCGGATCGCGGCGACCGCGGCGCGCGCCCCCCAGGGCATCAGGCCGAGGGCGGCGAACGACAGCAGGACCGGCAGGGTGAGGATGCCGGAAAGCCCGTCGAGCCGTGCGAGCTGCGTTCCGGCGTTCACATAGACTGCGGTGCCTGCCAGCATCCCGGCCTGGCTGGCGAGGTAGAAGGTCCGGGTGCGCATCGCCGTCAGCCCCATCAGCAGGTTGACGGCAAAGAACGGCACGACCGGGATCATCCGCAGCGTGAAGAGGTAGAACGCCCCGTCGCGCCGCACGCCGTCGTCGATCGCGCGCAGCCTTTCGCCGAACCGCGCCTGCACCCAGCCGCGGGCGAGGTAGCGGGCGGTCAGGAAGGCCAGCGTGGCGCCGATGCTGGCCGCGAAGGAGACGATGGCAAGGCCCGTCCAGAAGCCGAACAGCGCACCGATACCGAGCGTCATCCAGACCGCGACCGGCAGCGACAGGGCGGTGACGGCGACATAGGTGGCAAAGGCCGCCGCCGCCGCCGCGACGGGGTTTGCATCGCGCCACGCCTCCGCGGCGGCCACCGTCCGGCGCAGGCCGTCGATCGTGAGGTCGGCCTCCGCCAGCGCCCAGAGTGCCGCGGCGACGGCGGCGATCAGCGCAAGGGCAAGGGCGAGGCGGGGCATGGTGCGATCCTCCGGCGGCTGCACGCATTACGCGGCAGAGCCGCCCGGGTTACGGCCCTGCCGCACAGAAGTGATCGCGCCTCACGCCGCGCCGGCCGCCCGGCAGGCATCCACCACGGCGCGGACGGCGTCCAGCGCCTCGGGTTCGTCGAGGAAGGGCACATGGCCGCGGCCCGGCACGGTCGCCGCGATCAGGCCCGGCAGGCGGGTCTGCATGGCGCTCAGGGTCTCCGCGGTCAGCAGGTCCGAGTTGGCGCCACGGATCACCGCGACCGGGCGTCCCGAAAGCGCCGCGAAGAAGGGCCAGAGATCCGGCCCCGGTCCCTTCTGCCCCTGCGCCAGCAGCGCGTCGCGCAGCCGCGGGTCATAGCGCAGCGCCAGCCGTCCGCCCTCTTCGGCATACCAGCGTTCGACATGGGGCCGCCAGTCGGCCGCGCTCAGGCCGGGGAACGCTTCGGCCATCACATGCGCCACCGCGGCCGCGGCCTCGTCATAGCTGCGCGCTGCGGGCGGGCGGCCGACATAATCCATGATGCGCGACAGCCCCAGCGGGTCGAGTTCGGGTCCGATGTCGTTCAGGATCGCGCCTGCGATCCGTTCGCCGAAGCGGGGCGCCAGCAGCATCGTGATCAGCCCGCCGCGCGAGGTGCCGAGGAAGACGGCCCTGGCGACGCCGAGGTGATCGAGCAGTTCCAGCGCGTCCTGCCCCTCGCGGATCAGGTTGTAGGTCATGAAATCCGCCGGCCGGTCGGATTGCCCGCGCCCGCGGGGGTCGAAGCGGATCAGCCGCACCGGGCGGTCGAGCGCGGCCATCAGCGGCTCGAAGTCGCGCATGTTGCGGGTCAGGCCGGGCAGGCACAGGACGGGCAGGCCGTCGCCGGTCACATCGTAGGCGATCCCGACGGCGTCGGAGGTGGTGAATCGGTTCATGGGGCCTCCGCGAGGATGGCGGGCAAATCCGAAAGCCGGTCGAGGATGCGTCCGGGCGCGGCCGGAAGGCGGTCGGGCGGGGCGCCGGTGCGATTGACCCAGACGCTGCGGAAGCCGTGCAGCGCCGCCCCCGCTGCATCCCAGCCGTTCGACGATACGAACAGCGTCTCGTCCGGCGGCACGCCGAGGCGGGCGGGGACCAGCGCATAGACGCGGGCGTCGGGCTTGAAGACCCCGGCCGCCTCGACCGAGATCACGGCCTCGAACACGCCCCGCAGGCCCGCGGCGGTGATCGCGGTATCCAGCATCGCGGGCGTGCCGTTCGACAGGATCGCCAGCCGGATGCCCCGCGCGGCCAGCGCGGCCAGCACCGCCGGCACCTCGGGGAAGGCCGCCGCGCGGTCGTAAAGCGCCATCAGCCCCTCGCGGTCGGCCGCAATTCCCTGTGCGGCCAGCGCCCAGTCCAGCGCATCGGCGGTCACGCGGCGGAAATCGGCGTGCCGGTCCATGACTGCGCGCAGCCAGGTGTATTCGAGCTGCTTGCGCCGCCAGTCCTCGGCCAGCCGCGGCCAGCGGTCCGCCATGGCGGGATCGCCCGCGAAAGCCGCACGCAAGGCCGCCGTCACGTCAAACAGCGTCCCATAGGCATCGAAAACGGCGGCGCGGACATGCATGGCCGAACGGTCGCACGGTTCGCCGACCGGCAAAAGGGGGTCAGGCGCGGGGCCGCAGACGGATCACGACATCGACCCGGGCGATCTCGGTCCCCGCGGGGGCGTCCGGAAGCCCCCGGATCTCCATCCCGTCGGAGGGTGCGTCCGTCAGCGCGCCCGTCTCTTCCCAGAAGTAGTGGGGGTGTTCGTCGATGCGAGTGTCGAAATAGCTGCGGGTGCCGTCCACCACCACTTCCTGCATCAGGCCGGCGTCGCAGAAGGCGCGCAGCGTGTTGTAGACGGTGGCCAGCGACACCCGTTCGCCCGCCTGACGGCTGGCCGCAAACAGGCTTTCGGCGGTCACGTGGCGGTTCTGTCCGTCGCCAACCAGAAGCGCGGCCAGCGCGACGCGCTGCCGTGTCGGCCGCAGGCCGCCGCCGGCGAGCCAGGCGATACCGCGTTCCCTGGCCGGCGTGACCTTGGTGCTGCAATCGGTCGTCATGCGGCGAAGCTAGCCCCGATTGCACCGGATTTCAATGCGATCCCGCCGGATGCGCAGCCCTGCCGCAGCAGGTTCGCCCGGTCCGCGGCCTTGCGCGGCGGCTTTTCCGGGTGCTATGCGCAAGCCACGGCCATCCACGGGGGCGGGGCGGGTGCCAGACTATCCCACACGGTTCGACAAGGCTGCGTTGATCGCCTGCGCGAAAGGCGACCTTTTCGGACCGGGCAACGCGCAGCTGCCCCTGCCGCCGATGCTGATGATGGACCGGATCACCGACATCAGCGCCGACGGCGGGCTGCATGGCCAGGGGCATGTGGTGGCCGAGTTCGACATCACGCCCGACCTGTGGTTCTTCGCGTGCCACTTTCCCGGCAACCCGATCATGCCGGGCTGCCTCGGCCTCGACGGGCTGTGGCAGCTGACCGGCTTCAACCTCGGCTGGCGGGGGTGGCAGGGGCGCGGCTATGCCCTGGGCGTGGGCGAGGTCAAGCTGACCGGCATGGTCCGGCCGGACCGCAAGATGCTGACATACAAGGTGGACTTCACCAGGGCAGTCCAGACCCGCCGGCTGACGATGGGTGTCGCCGACGGCATCGTGGAGGCCGACGGCGAGGTGATCTATCGGGTGAAGGACATGAAGGTCGCGCTGTCCGCGGCCTGACCTCGGGCCGCGCCCGGCGGCGCGAGGGCCGGCAGGACCGCGGCGCGCATCCGGGCAGCGCGAGGACGGACGGGGTCTCGCGGTTGCGGCGCCGGCGGTGGCAAGGCGCGGGCCGGGGCTGGCGGACCATGCGTTCCGGCCGTGGCGGTCGGCGGCGAGGCGCGCGCGGGTCCGGCGCCGCCCGGCGCGGCGGCCCGCACGGTCGGGACGCCGGCCGCCGCCCGACTTGCCCGCCGCCCCCCGCTGTCATACACACGAAGGTGCGACTGCCGAGGGAGGGCCCATGCGCCGCGTCGTCATCACCGGATTGGGCATTGTCTCGCCCATCGGCAACTCGGCCGCCGAGGTGACCGACAGCCTGCGCAAGGGGCGTTCCGGTATCGTCTTTGCCGAGGACTATGCCGAACACGGCTTCCGCTGCCGCGTGCACGGGGCGCCGCGGATCGTGCTCGAGGACCACATCGACAAGCGCGATCTGCGCTTCATGGGCGACGGGGCGGCCTACAACTTCATCGCGATGCGCCAGGCGATCGCCGACGCGGGGCTGGAGCCGGGCGAGGTGTCGAACGAACGCACGGGCCTTGTCATGGGGTCGGGCGGGCCGTCCACGAAAAGCTTCTTCCGCGCCCACAACATCGTGCGCGAAACCGGCAGCCCCAAGCGGATCGGGCCGTTCAGCGTGACGAAGGGCATGTCCTCCACCAACTCGGCCTGCCTTGCGACGCCGTTCCGCATCAAGGGCGTGAACTACTCGATCACCTCGGCCTGCTCGACCTCGGCCCATTGCATCGGCAACGGGACCGAGCTGATCCAGTGGGGCAAGCAGGACATCGTCTTTGCCGGCGGCGGCGAGGAGCTGGATTGGACGCTCTCGTGCCTGTTCGATGCGATGGGGGCGATGTCGTCGAAATACAACGACACGCCCGAAACCGCCTCGCGCCCCTACGATGCCACGCGCGACGGCTTCGTGATCGCGGGCGGCGGCGGCGTCGTGGTGCTGGAAGAGCTGAACCACGCGCTGGCGCGGGGGGCGAAGATCTACGCCGAGGTGACCGGTTACGGCGCGACCTCGGACGGGCACGACATGGTGGCGCCGTCGGGGGAGGGCGGCGAACGGTCGATGCGGCTGGCGCTGTCCACGCTGCCCGAAGGGCGGCGGATCAGCTACATCAACGCGCACGGCACCTCGACCCCGGCGGGCGACGTGACCGAGGTCGAGGCGATCCGCCGCGTCTTCGGCAACGAGGCGGTGCCGCCCATCACCTCGACCAAGTCGCTGACGGGCCATTCCCTGGGCGCGACCGGCGTGCACGAGGCGATCTATTCGCTGCTAATGATGCAGGGGGGCTTCATCGCCGCCTCGGCCAATGTCACGCAACTCGACCCCGCGCTGCACCCTGGCGAGATCGTGACCGAACTGCGCGAGGGCGTCGAGTTCGACAGCGTGCTGTCCAACAGCTTCGGGTTCGGCGGCACGAACGCCACGCTCGTGCTGTCAAGCTACCGGGGGTAAGCGACATGGCCGACCTGATGCGCGGCAAGCGCGGGCTCGTCATGGGCGTCGCGAACGACCGGTCCATCGCCTGGGGGATCGCCAAGGCGATGCACGCCGAGGGGGCCGACCTTGCGTTCAGCTACCAGGGCGACGCCTTCGGTAAGCGGGTGGCGCCGCTGGCCGCGTCGCTGGGGTCGTCGATCCTCATGGACGTGGACGTGATGAACGACGCCTCGCTTGACGCCTGTTTCGCGCAGCTGCGCGCGGAATGGGGCCGGATGGATTTCCTCATCCATGCCATCGCCTATTCCGACAAGACCGAGCTTCAGGGCCGCTTCATCAACACCACGCGGGCCAATTTCGCCAAGTCGCTGTCCATCAGCTGCTACAGCTTCATCGACGTGGCGCGCCGGGCCTCGGAACTGATGCCCGACGGCGGCAGCCTGATCACGCTGACCTACGAGGGCTCGCATCGCGTGACGCCGCATTACAACGTGATGGGGGTGGCCAAGGCGGCGCTGGAGGCGGCGGTGATCTACCTCGCCAACGACCTCGGGCCGCAGAAGATCCGCGTGAACGCGATCAGCCCCGGCCCGATGAAGACGCTGGCCGGCGCGGCCATCGGCGGGGCGCGCGCAACCTTCCGCCACACCGAGGCGAACGCGCCGCTGCGGTCGAACGCCACGCTCGAGGCTGTAGGGGGCACGGCCGTGTGGCTGGCCTCGGATTACGGCGCCTTCACCACGGGCGAGGTGGTGCGCGTGGACGGCGGCTATCACGTCCTGGGGATGCCGCAGCCCGAGAACCTCTGACGCCGCGACGCGCGCGCCGCGTCTCACCCGTGGCGCCAGACCTTGACCGCCGAGACAAGCAGGATCGCGGCCAGCGCGGGCAGCAGGACCGCGCCGGGCACCACGCTCAGAAGAAGGCCGCCGGTGAAGGCGCCGGCGACCGACCCCGCCGCCATTGCCGCCACGAATCCGCGGTTGCGCCCGATCGCCGCAAAGCTGCGGTCGCGGCTGTAGCGGGCGAAACCGGCCAGCATCGTCGGCAGGCTGACCGCCAGCGACAGCGACCCCGCCAGCTTCACGTCCGCCCCGAACAGGAGGATGAGCGTGGGGATCAGGAGTTCGCCCCCCGCGACGCCCATCAGCGACGCCACGACGCCGATCCCGAACCCCAGGGCGACGCCGGCGACGACCTGCGCCGGCCCGGTCAGAAGGGGCTGCGCCGCCCGCGCGTCGTGACCGAACATCAGGGCCGCGGCGATGACGACCAGAAGGACGGCGATGGTGCGGTAGAGCGCGCGGGCCGACAGCCGCGTGGCCCAGCCCGCCCCCGCCCAGGCGCCGACGAGGCTGCCGGCAGCCAGGTTCAGGATCACAGGCCAGGCCGCCGCGACCTCCGCCAGCGGGACGGCCATGCCCCGGAACGGCAGAGCTGCGGCGACGACCACAAGGCTGGTCGCCTTGTTCAGCACCACGGCCTCAAGCGCAGGGAAGCGGAACAGGCCGATCAAAAGCGGCAGGCGGAACTCGGCCCCGCCGAGGCCGATCAGGCCGCCGAGCGTGCCCACCCCCGCCCCGGCGGCAAAGGCGGCGGCCGGGCTGCGGCGCGGCCCTCCGGTCATGGCGCGGTCAGAACCACTGGCCCGGCTCCATCAGGCCGAGGTCCATGAGCTGCTGGCTGTGCCAGTTGAACGGCACCGAGTTGCGCCAGCGGAACGATCGGATCGCGTGGCGCGAGCCGGGGTTGGACCGAAGCGCCTTGGCGGTGCGGAACGAACAGATCGCCGCCGTCAGGTTGTTGTGCCAGGGGCAGGCGTAGGTGTTGTATTCCTCGATGTTGAAGGTGTGATCCTCGCGCAGGGTCAGGCCGGGCTGCGCGCGGAACAGGCCGATGCGGTCGATCCGGCGCTTGGGCGGCGCCACATGTTCCTCGAAACGCCAGCGCAGCCCGCCGAAGAAGTCGAGCTGCCGTTCCTTCGGATGGTTGTGGTTCGCCGGATCCGGCCGGCCGAGCGCGTAATAGCCCGACCGGTCCAGCATCGCATCGCGCAGCGACACCGCATCGGGGTTGCGGTCGAGGTCGGCGGCATAGAGGTCGATCACATAGGTCAGCATGGCATCGCGCCGTTCCTCGGCGTGGAAGGCCAGAAGGTCGCGCACGGTGCGGGTTTCGCAGAACGGGTAGAACAGGAATTCGGCGTTGTAGCAGTAGTGGAACCACGCCCCCGGCGCGGCGGCGATGGCGGCGTTCACCGCCCCGGTCAGCGCGCCGTCGGCATAGACAGGGTGGACGACGCGGTGCACCCGCTGGCCGAACTGCGGCGGGATCGGCAGTTCGGGCGGGCAGAGGGCCACGACGGTGCGGAACCCGATCTTCAGCAGGTGCCCGAGCGTCGCCGACAGCGCCGCCATGTCCTCGACCATGACGAGCGCGGTCGGCCCCTTCGCCAGAGCCGCCTTCTGGTCGGCAAGGAAGGCCGCGATGCTGTCGTGTTCCATGCCGTCCGGTTCGTCCTGCCCGCCGCGAGGATCCGCCACCCGCCCCGCCGTTGCAAGCCCGCGCGCACCCGTGTAGGCGCGAAGAGGCGGGGAGGGGTGCGGAGGCTGCGATGGCGGACGTGCGGAAGGTCTGGATCAAGACCTATGGCTGTCAGATGAACGTCTACGACAGCGAACGCATGGCCGCGGCGCTGGCGGCCGAAGGCTATGTCGCGGCGGACGCGCCCGAAGGGGCCGATCTCGTCCTGCTCAACACCTGCCACATCCGCGAGAAGGCGGCCGAGAAGGTCTATTCCGACCTCGGCCGGCTGCGCCCGCTGAAGGCCGCGAACCCGGACATGAAGGTTGGCGTTGTCGGCTGCGTCGCGCAGGCAGAGGGCGCGGAAATCCTCGCCCGCGCGCCGATGGTCGATCTGGTGGTGGGGCCGCAGGCCTATCACCGGATCCCCGCCCTGCTGCGTGCGGGGGTCAGGGCGGTCGATACCGAGATGCCGCCCGAAGACAAGTTCGACCATCTGCCGCAGTCCCGCGGCCGCACGGCCCCGGCGGTGTTCCTGACGGTTCAGGAGGGCTGCGACAAGTTCTGTTCCTTCTGCGTCGTGCCCTATACCCGCGGGGCCGAGGTCAGCCGCCCGCCCGCACGGATCCTCGAGGAGGCGCGCGCGCTGGTCGGCCGTGGGGCGCGCGAGATCACGCTGCTCGGTCAGAACGTGAACGCCTATCACGGCGACGGCTGGACGCTTGCCCGGCTGATCCGGGAACTCGCCGCCATTCCGGGGCTCGCGCGCATCCGCTACACGACCAGCCATCCCAACGACATGACCGACGACCTGATCGCCGCGCATGGCGAGGTGCCGCAGCTGATGCCCTATCTGCACCTGCCGGTGCAGTCGGGATCGGACCGGATCCTGAAGGCGATGAACCGGCGCCACACCGCCGACGCCTATCTGCGCATCGTCGGGCGCCTGCGCGCGGCGCGGCCCGACATCCTGCTGTCGTCGGATTTCATCGTCGGCTTCCCCGGCGAGACCGAGGCCGATTTCGACGCAACGCTCGACCTGATCCGCGCCGTCGGGTTCGGGTCGGCCTTCAGCTTTCGCTATTCCGCGCGGCCCGGCACGCCGGCCGCCGGGCGCGAAGCCGTGCCGGATGCGGTGGCGGACGACCGGCTGCAGCGTCTGCAGGCCCTTGTGACCGCGCAGCAGCGCGCCGCGCAGGCGGCGATGGTGGGGCGCGTGACCGAGGTTCTCTACGAAAAGCCCGGCCGCCTGCCCGGCCAGATGGGCGGCAAGAGCCCGCATCTTATGGCGGTGCATGTGGACGATCCGGCCGGACGGCCCGGCGAGCTCGTGCCGGTGCGCATCACCGCGGCGGCGCCGCACTCGCTGGCCGCGGAACGCCTTCCGGCCGGCTGAGCTGTTTCTGGAAGAATGGCAATCCCACTGCGAAAGGCAGGTTTCGACACGTCTTCGCAACAGTTTGAGGTCCCCCGCGACGAGTCCACCTAAATTTTGCTGGACTTCACGATGTAGTGTCAGGCAATATACCACAACGAACATCTTGACGGATGCGGATGGGGGTGTAGCCGTGGTGAGGCGATTCGGCTTTGGGGTGCGGGCCGCCGCAGCTGCGGCGCTTGCGCTGGCGATCGGCCAGGTCGGTGCGGCATCGGCGCAGACGCCGCCCCGGCCCGCTGCCACGGGCTTCATCGAATGGGGCATCTGGGTCGATCCCGACGGCTGCATGCACTGGTATTCGGACGGCGGGCTCGAGGGCTACATGGTCGAGCGGGTGAACCCGCAGACCGGCAAGCCCGTCTGCCTGAAGCTCGAACTCTGCGCGGTCGAGAACACGGATGTGCTGTTCGCCACCGACAGCGCACAGCTGACACGGGCCGGGCGGGCGCGGCTGGAGCACTTCTTCCGCAACGCCGGCGCCTTCGGCTACGCCATCTACGGCCATACCGACAGCCGCGCCTCCGACGAATACAACATGCGCCTGTCGCAGCGCCGTGCGGCCGCGGTGGCCAATGTCGCCCGGTCGGTCGGCGCCGCGGTCGAGCGCGAGGTGGGATATGGCGAACGGATGCCGGTCGCCAGCAACGCGACGGCGGCCGGGATGCAGAAGAATCGCCGCGTCGAGATCGTCTGCTACAGGTGGTGACATGAGAAAGCCCGCTTCGCTCGCCCTGTCCCTTGTCGGTTTTGCCGCGCTGGCCGGCTGCGTCACGCCCAACCCCGGTGTCGGCCCCAATGGCGAGCTTCCGATCATCGCCCGCGCCTACGATACCGGACCGCTCGATCAGACCACGATCAGGCAGCAGCAGGCGGCGATCGCCTATGATCCCGACGGCTGCCAGAACTGGCTGATCGACGACGGCGCCGAAGGCTATGCCAGCCGCCGCCGCGATCCGCGGTCGGGCCTGCCGGTGTGCAACAACCAGTTCCCGCCAGGCACGGTGGTGAAGGAATACCAGCTGGGCGGCATGCGCGACTGGATCCCCTCGGGCAGCCCGCAGCGCCGGCTGCCCTAGTGCGCCGGCGCAAATGGACCGACGGAACCGCAGGGGCCGCAGCCGATGCTGCGGCCTCGCGCATTTCCGGGGCCGGCGTCATCGAAACGGCACGTTTCCGCGCCACATTGACAGGCGCATAACGCCGCGCTTGCGCGACCCGCAACCCGCGCGCAAGCTGCACGGCATAAGGTTCAACCGCCATCCCCGCAGAAGGACCAACCTTGGGCATCAGCGCGCTGACCACCCCGCCCCGGCCGGAAGACGCACTTGAGACGCTTCTGGAGTTCCCCGACAACCGCCTGCTGATCGACCTGTGCGGCGAATTCGACCGCAATCTGGCGCAGATCGAACATGCGACCGGCGTGCACATCCTGCGGCGGGGGAACCGCCTTGCCGTGGTGGGCGAACGGGCGGCGCGCGACGAGGCGTCGGGCGTTCTGCGCGGGCTTTATGCGCGGCTCGAGGGCGGGCGGGGCGTCACGCCCGGCGACGTGGACGGCGCCCTGCGGATGCGTGCGCCTGCGATCGTCGGTGCCGGTCCCGGCGACCAGCTCGAGATGTTCCGTTCGGGGATGGAGCTGCGCACCCGCAAGAAGCCGGTCGAACCGCGCACCGAGGCGCAGCGCGCCTATGTCGAGGCGCTCTTCACGCACGAACTTGCCTTCGGGATCGGCCCGGCGGGCACCGGCAAGACCTATCTCGCGGTCGCGGTCGGTGTCACGATGCTGATCGAGGGGCGGGTGGACCGCATCGTGCTGTCGCGCCCCGCCGTCGAGGCGGGCGAGCGGCTGGGGTTCCTGCCCGGCGACATGAAGGAAAAGGTCGATCCCTACATGCAGCCGCTCTACGATGCGCTGAACGACTTCCTGCCTGCCAAGCAGGTGCAGAAGCTGATCGAGGAGAAGCGGATCGAGATCGCGCCGCTGGCCTTCATGCGCGGGCGCACGCTGGCCGGCGCCTTCGTGGTGCTGGACGAGGCGCAGAACGCCACGACGATGCAGATGAAGATGTTCCTGACGCGCCTCGGCGAAGGCAGCCGCATGGTGGTGACCGGCGACCGGACGCAGGTGGACCTGCCGCGCGGCGTGCCGTCGGGTCTCGCCGATGCCGAGCGGATCCTGAAGGGCGTGGCGGGCATCAGCTTCAGCTACTTCGGTTCGGCCGACGTGGTGCGGCACCCGCTGGTCGCCCGCGTGATCGAGGCCTACGACCGCGCCGATGCCGCTGGTTGAGACGATCGTCGAGGATCCCCGCTGGGAGGCGTTCGGGCTGGAGGCCTGCGCCGAGGCGGCGGGGCGGGCCACGCTGGCGACGCTGGGGCTGAAGCCGGACGGCTTCTCGATCGTCGTGATGGGGGGCGACGACGCGCGGATCGCCGCGCTGAACGCCGATTTCCGTGGCAAGCCGACCCCCACCAACGTGCTGTCCTGGCCCTCGGCGGAACGGGGCGCGGCGGTGCCGGGCACCGCCCCTGCGCCGCCCGCGCCGGGAACCGCGGACGATCCCGCGGAACTGGGCGACATCGCGCTGGCCTGGGAAACCTGCGCGGCCGAGGCAGACGTGGCCGGCAAGCCGATGACGCATCACGTGACGCATCTGATCGTGCATGGTATCCTGCATCTGATGGGCTATGACCACGACCGCGATGCGGACGCCGCGCTGATGGAGGCGGTCGAGGTGCGCGCCCTTGCCGCCCTGGGGGTTGGCAACCCATATCTCTGACCGTGCGCGGGTTGTTCCGCGCGCCTTCTGTTCGGAAAGGACCGATGGGCAGTAGCAACGATGGGGCGCCGGCCGCGCTGGATGCGGCAGAGGCGGACCCGGACCAGGGATCCCGCGGGTTCCTCGGTCGCATCCTGGGGGCCTTCGTCCCCACCGCCGCGGAATCGCCGCCACCCGTGGTCGCCACCCCCTCTGCCGCCGCGCCGGCCCTGCCGGGCCTTGTCAACCTCCGCCGCCTGCGGGTCGATGACGTGGCGATCCCCAAGGCCGAGATCGTGGCGGTCCCCATCGACATCGACCGCGATGCGCTGGCCGAAGTGTTCCGCGAGCACGGCTTCTCCCGCCTGCCCGTCTACAAGGGCACGCTCGACAAGCCGCAGGGCCTTGTCATGCTGAAGGACTTCGCGCTTGGCTACGGCTTCGGCGCGCCGGCCGGCAAGTTCAGCCTGCGCAAGCTCTTGCGGCCCGTCCTCTACGCACCGCCGTCGATGCCGCTGTCGGTCCTTTTGCAGAAGATGCAGGCGGAACGGGTGCACATGGCGCTGGTGATCGACGAATACGGCGGCGTGGACGGCCTCGTGACGATCGAGGACCTGCTGGAAACGGTGGTCGGCGACATCTCGGACGAACACGACACCGAGGAAGGCGCGTTCTGGGCGGAGGAGAAGCCGGGCGTCTGGCTGGCGCAAGCCCGCGCGCCGCTCGAGGAATTCGAGGCGCAGATCGGCATGCGCCTGCGCAACGGCGAGGACGACGAGGAAATCGACACGCTCGGCGGCCTCGTGTTCCTGCGCGCGGGCCGGGTGCC
Organism: uncultured Paracoccaceae bacterium; assembly: GCA_938028765.1. Classification (GTDB taxonomy): domain Bacteria; phylum Pseudomonadota; class Alphaproteobacteria; order Rhodobacterales; family Rhodobacteraceae; genus CALIZF01. The sequence continues at coordinate 39,779 of CALIZF010000027.1, read as the reverse complement.
GGCGCGGGGCGAGGTCGTGCCGCACGAAAGCGGCGCGGCCTTCGAGGTGCTGGACGCCGACCCGCGGCGGATCAAGCGGCTGCGCGTGCGCCTGCCGGGCGTGCCGGGCGCCGCGCGGCAGCCGGCCGCGGCGGAGTGACGGCGGCGCGCCCCGGCCTTCGGCCCTTCGTGGCGGCGGCGTGTGGCGCGGCGGCGGCGCTTGGTCAGGCGCCGTGGTCGCTCTGGCCGCTGGCGCTTTCGGGGCTGGCGGGCGGCGTCGCGCTGGCCGCCGCGGCGCCAACCGCGCGCGGCGCGGCCCTGACCGCCTGGGCCTTCGGGGCCGGGCATTTCGCGCTGGCGCTCGACTGGATCGTCGAGCCGTTCCTGGTGGAGCCAGAACGGCACGGCTGGATGGCGCCCTTCGCGCTGCTGTTCATGGCAGGGGGCCTTGCGCTGTTCTGGGGCCTGGCGGGATGGCTGTCGGCGCGGCTGCGCGCGGGCGCCGCGGGATTCGCCGTGGCGCTGGCGGCGGCCGAAGCGCTGCGCAGCCATGTGCTGACCGGCTTTCCCTGGGCGCTGCCGGGGCACGTCTGGATCGGCTTGCCGCCGATGCAGCTTGCTGCGCTGGCCGGCACGGGGGCGCTGACGCTGGCGACGCTGACGCTGGCCGCGCTGCCGGCCGCGGCGGGATGGCGGGGTCTGGTCGCCGCGGTCGCGGGCGTGGCGCTGCTGTGGGGGGCGGGGCTCTGGCGGGCGTCCGGCCCGCTGCCGCCGCCGCCCGGCCCGGTCGTGCGCGTCGTGCAGCCGAACGCGGCGCAAGATCTCAAGTGGGATCCGGTCTGGGCGGAAACCTTCTTCGCCCGCCAGCTGGACGCGACGGCGGCCGACCCGCGGCCCGACCTCGTTCTATGGCCCGAGACCGCGGTGGATTTCCTCCTGAACCGGCCGGGCGACGGGCTGGACCGGATCGCTGCCGCGGCGGCGGGCGTGCCGGTCGCCTTCGGCGTGCAGCGGACCGAGGGCTGGCGGGGCTGGAACAGCCTCGCGCTGATGGGACGGGACGGCCGGATCGCGGCGGTCTACGACAAGCACCGCCTGGTCCCATTCGGCGAATACCTGCCGGGGGGGGATCTGCTTTTCGACCTGTTCGGCGTCGGGGCCTTCGCCGCACAGGAGGGACAGGGCTATTCCGCCGGTCCGGGGCCGCGCACGATGCCCGTCCCGGGGGTCGGCCGCGCGCTGCCGCTGATCTGCTACGAGGCGGTGTTCCCCGGCCTGATCCGCGCGGCGGAGGCACGGCCGGATGTCCTGATGCTGGCGACCAACGACGCCTGGTTCGGCCGGCGGTCCGGCCCGTTCCAGCACCTCGGTCTCGCCCGCCTGCGCGCGGTCGAGTTCGGCCTGCCGGCGGTGCGCGCGGCCAACACCGGCGTATCGGCGGTGATCGATGCGCGCGGGGGGGTTGTCGCGGCCCTGCCGCTCGGCGCGGCGGGGCATCTCGATGCCGCGCTCCCGGCCGCGCTGCCGCCCACACCCTATGCGCGGGCGGGCGAATGGCCGTTTGTGTTGCTGCTGGGCCTCGCTGCCGCAGGCGTCCTGTGGCGTGCGCGCGCGCCCCGGCCTTGACCCCGCGCTGCGCGCAGGCGTAAGGGGGTAGAACCGTCACAACGGCTTCCTGGCGTGGCGGCCCGGATCAATGGAGCACCCCCCCCCGATGGCGCGCGATAACTACGTCTTCACCTCCGAATCCGTTTCGGAGGGGCATCCCGACAAGCTGTGCGACCGCATCTCGGATTCGGTCCTCGATTTCCTGCTCGCCGAGGACGCGAACGCGCGCGTGGCCTGCGAGACCTTCGCCACCACGGGCCTTGTCGTGATCGGGGGCGAGATCGGCCTGCCTGCGAAGGACGGCCGGCCGGGCGGCGAGCGGCTGAAGGACGTGATGGGCCGGATCGGCCAGATCGCCCGCGACAGCATCCGCGACATCGGCTACGAGCAGGAGAAGTTCCACTGGAACACCTGCCATGTGCTGAACTTCCTGCACGAACAGTCGGTCAACATCGCCCAGGGTGTGACCGGCGAGGCGGGCCGCGAACAGGGTGCGGGCGACCAGGGCATCATGTTCGGCTATGCGACCGACGAGACGCCGGAACTGATGCCGGCGCCGATCCAGTATGCCCATGCGATCCTGCGGCGGCTGGCCGAGGCGCGCAAGGCGGGGGAGGAGCCGCTGCTGGGGCCGGACGCGAAATCGCAGCTGTCGGTGCGCTACGAGGACGGCAGGCCCGTGGGTGTCACCCAGATCGTCGTGTCGCACCAGCACCTCGACCCGAAGCTGACCAGCGGCGACGTGCGCGCCATCGTGGAACCGCATGTCCGCAAGGTGCTGCCCGACGGCTGGCTGACGCAGGACACCGTCTGGCACGTCAACCCCACGGGCGCCTTCGTGATCGGCGGCCCGGACGGCGACGCGGGCCTGACGGGGCGCAAGATCATCGTCGATACCTACGGCGGGGCCGCGCCCCACGGCGGCGGCGCGTTCTCGGGCAAGGATCCGACCAAGGTCGACCGCTCGGCGGCCTATGCCGCGCGTTACCTCGCCAAGAACGTCGTTGCCGCGGGCCTGGCGCGGCGGTGCACGTTGCAGCTGTCCTATGCGATCGGTGTGGCCCGGCCGCTGTCGATCTACGTCGATACGCACGGCACCGGGCAGGTGCCCGACGCGGCGATCGAGAAGGCGGCGATGGACGTGATGGACCTGACGCCCACGGGCATCCGCACGCACCTCTGCCTCAACCGCCCGATCTATGCCCGCACCGCGGCCTACGGCCACTTCGGCCGCGCGCCCGAGGCCGACGGCGGCTTCTCGTGGGAGCGGACGGATCTTGCCGACGCGCTCAAGCGCGCCGTCTGACGCAGCCGGCAGGAGGCGGGGGCAGCCCGGGGGATGGGACCCCAGAGACCCCGGTGACGCAGTTGCACAGCGATGAAGGCGGCCCGGCGCGGTTCAACTTCTACGGCCGCCGGGCCGGCAAGACGCTGCGGCCCCTGCAGCGGCAGTATCTGGCCGAGGATCTGCCGCGCCTCGCCATGCCGTCGGGGCCGGTGGACCTCGCCCTGCGCTTCGGCGGCAGGCCGGTCTGGCTGGAGGTCGGCTTCGGCGGTGGCGAGCATCTGGCGGCGCTGGCCGCCGCGAACCCCGATGTCGGCCTGATCGGGGTGGAGCCCTTCGTGAACGGGGTGGCGATGCTGCTGGGGCGGCTGCGCGCGGCACCGGTGGCAAACGTCGCCGTCGAGCACGGGGACGTGCGGGCGCTGTTCCCGCGCCTGCCCGAGGGCGGGATCGCGCGGGTGTTCCTGAACTATCCCGACCCCTGGCCGAAGGCGCGGCATCACCGCCGGCGGTTCGTCACGCCGGAATACCTTCTGCCGCTCGCGCGCGTGACGGCGCCCGGCGCGCTCTTCCACATCGCCACCGACATTGCCGACTACGCCCGGCAGGCGCGGGAAACGGTGCCGTCCGCCGGTTTCGCGCCCGTCGCGGACGGGCCGGAGCCCTGGGCGGGCTGGGTGCGGACGCGCTACGAGGCCAAGGCCCTGCGCGCGGGGCGCGCGCCGCAGTATCTGACCTTCCGACGGCTCTAGCCGCGGCGGTCAGAGCGTGATGCGCTGGAAGCTTTCGCGCAGCGCCTGCGACCAAGCGGCAGACATCTGCGCGTAGTCGGGATCGCCCGCCTCGATCCGGCGGGCGAGCGTCACCCGCAGCGCGTCCTTCTCGATCACGCAGAGGTCGAGCGGCATCCCGACCGACAGGTTCGAGCGCAGCGTCGAATCCATCGACAACAGCACCGCCTTCTGCGCGTCGATCAGGCTGGTGGTCGGGCGCACCACGCGGTCGAGGATCGGCTTGCCATACTTGTGTTCGCCGATCTGCAGGAAAGGCGTGTCCTCGGTTGCCTCGATGAAGTTGCCTTCGGGATAGACGAGGAACATCCGCATCGCGCCGCCCCTGCGCTGGCCGGCGACGATCAGGCTGGCCGAGACGCCGCCGCGCATTGCCGCAAGCTTTTCGTCCACGTCCGCGCGGACGGCGGCCAGCGTGTTGCCGATGATCTCGGCCACCTTCAGAAGCGTCGGCGCAAGCATGATCGAGGATGCCTCGGTCGCGCCCGGATCCTCGATCGCCTCGCGCAGGCGGGCGATGGTGGTCTGGGTCACCGACAGCGAGCCCGCCGTCATCACCACGATGACCCGTTCGCCGGGGTTCTCGAACGTGAACATCTTGCGGTAGGTCGCGATGTTGTCGAGGCCCGCGTTGGTGCGCGTGTCCGAAAGGCAGACGATCCCGTCGTTCAGAAGCAGGCCCACGCAATAGGTCACGTTTCCTCCGAAGGATCGCCGCGTCGGACGCGCGACGCTACTGCTGCACCGAGCGCACCGCAACGGCCACGTCAAGCGCCGCCTCGCCGGGGCCGCGGGCGATGCCGCGCACGGGTGCCGCGTCCTGCGCGTCACGGCCCGAGCCGAGCCGGACATAGCGCGCATCGGGGCAGCAGCGGTTCGCCGGATCGAACCCCACCCAGCCGAGGCCGGGGATGTGGATCTCGGCCCAGGCATGGGCGGCCTCGGCCTTTTCGGTCGCGGTCAGCATGTATCCCGCGACATAGCGGGCCGGCCGGCCGCAGTGGCGCGCCGCCGCGATCAGCACCTGCGCGTGATCCTGGCAGACGCCGCGCCCGGCCGCCATCGTCTCGGCCGCCGTGGTGGCGGCGTGGGTTGCGCCCGGCTCCCAGGCGATCGCGTCGGCCACGGCGGCGGACAGGGCATGGGCGAGGTCGAGCGGATCGGCCGCCGCAACGGCCGCCAGCGCACGGATCGCGGCATCCGGCCGGGTTGCGGGCGTCTCGCGCAGCCAGGCCTCGGGCGGGATGGATTCGCGGTGGCCGCGCAGGATGCCGGCGGTGTCGGCGGTCTCGACCATGCCGGTCACGCGCACCGCGATCTCGCTGAGCGGGCCGCGGATGGTCCAGCCCTGAACCCAGTCGCCCGCGCCGTCGCGGAAACTGCCGCCGGGTGTGCCGTCGGTGACGGTCACGCCCCAGTCCACGATCTTCTGCCCGTCGTGCTGGGCAGGGCGCAGGCGGTGGCTTTGCACCACGCCGCGGACGGGGGCGGGGTAGCGCCAGGTCGTCAGGTGATCCACCGCGATCAGCATGACCGCACCTCCTACCGCTGGTCGCCGGAAAGGTAGGTGTCGTGCACCACCGCGCCGAGGGCCGAGACCTCGCCGATGATGCGCGTGAGGAACTCGTGCAGCCCCTCGTCGAACACCTCTTCCACCGTCAGGTCGGCCAGCGCGGCCAAGAGGGCGTGCCCCCGCCGCTGCGCCTCGGTGACGGCGCCATAGCCGCGCGCCAGGCGCTCGAGATGGGTGTTCGCGGCCGCCGCGCAGGTCACAAGGGCGCGCGGGCATTGCGGGTTCAGGATCAGGAAATGCGCGATCTTGGCCGCGGTCACCTCGCCGCCGTAGGCCCAGTGAAAGGCGCGGTGCACGCTCATCGCGCGCAGAAGCGTCGTCCACTGGTAGTTGTCGAGGCCCGATCCGACGAACTCAACCCGCGGCAGCAGGACGAAATACTTGACGTCCAGAAGCCGGGCGGTGTTGTCGGCGCGTTCCAGCGCATAGCCGAGGTTGAGGAAATCCCACCCGTCGTTGCGCAGCAGCGTCGCCTCGATCGACCCGCGCACCAGGGCGGCGGCGCGCATCGTCCAGTCGGTCAGCCGCGCGATCGAGACCTCGGACCGCGGCAGCCGCTCGAGCCCCTTCAGCTCCTGGAAGGCAGTGTTGATCGCGTCCCAGACCTGCGTCGTCAGGGCGGTGCGCACGATCCGCGCATTTTCCCGCGCGCGACCGAGGCAGGCGGCCACCGACGCGGGGTTGTCGCGGTCGAAGAACATGTGGCTTTCGATGTTGCGCTGCACCGCATCGCCGTATTTGCGCGCGAAGGCATCCGCCGTGCCCGCCGCACGCAGAAGCGCGTCCCATTCGTTGCGGTAGCCCTCGCCGGCGTTCGGCATCAGCGCGATACGCGAGCCGACCTCGAGGAACCGCGCCGAGGTTTCGGCCCGCTCCATGTAGCGGGCGATCCAGTAGAGATTGTCGGCGGTGCGGCTGAGCATCCCCGCTACTCCGCCAGCACCCAGGTGTCCTTGACGCCGCCCCCCTGCGAGGAGTTGACGACAAGGCTGCCCTCGGTCAGCGCCACGCGCGTCAGGCCGCCCGGCACAAGCTCCACCCGTTCGCCGACCAGGCAGTAGGGGCGAAGGTCCACATGGCGGGGCGCCACGCCCTCGGCCACGAAGGTGGGCACGGTGGAGAGGGCGAGCGTCGGCTGCGCGATGTAGTTGGCGGGGTCGGCGGCAATCTTGGCCCGGAAGGCGGCGATCTGTTCGGCGCTGGCCTTGGGCCCCACCAGCATCCCGTAGCCGCCCGACCCGTGCACCTCTTTCACCACGAGCTCGGGCAGGCGATCCATCACATAGGCAAGGTCCGCCTCCCTCGCGCACTGCCAGGTGGGCACGTTCTGCAGGATCGGTTCCTCGCCGAGGTAGAAGCGGATCATCTCGGGCACGAAGGTATAGACGGCCTTGTCGTCGGCCACGCCTGCGCCGGGGGCCGAGCACAGTGCGACCCCGCCCGAGCGGTAGACGTCCATCAGCCCCGGAACGCCCAGCACCGAATCGGGCCGGAAGCACAGCGGATCGAGAAAGGCGTCGTCGATCCGGCGGTAGATCACATCGACCCGCTTCGGCCCCTGCGTCGTGCGCATCCAGACGAATTCGCCCTCGACGAACAGATCCTGCCCCTCGACCAGTTCCACCCCCATCAGGTCGGCGAGGAACGAGTGTTCGTAGTAGGCGCTGTTGAAATGGCCCGGCGTCAGGATGACGATGCAGGGGTCGCGGTCGCATTTCGCCGGTGCGACCGAGGCGAGCGTGCGGCGCAAGAGGTCGGAATAGGCGTCCACGGGCTGGATGCGGTTGGCCTGGAACAGTTCCGGGAACATCCGCATCATGATCTCGCGGTTCTCGAGCATGTAGCTGACGCCCGAGGGGGTGCGGCAGTTGTCCTCGAGGACGAAGAACTCGTCCGGGCCGGTGCGCACGAGGTCGATGCCCACGATATGGCTGTAGACGCCCTTGGGCGGGCGGATGCCGGCCACCGCCTTTTCGTAGGCCTCGTTCTGATAGACGAGGCGGGCAGGGATGCGGCCGGCGCGCACAATCTCGCCCCGCTGATAGATGTCCACCAGGAAGGCGTTCAAGGCGCGCGCCCGCTGCTTGATCCCGCGTTCGAGGCGCGCCCATTCGGCGGCGGTGAAGACGCGGGGGAACATGTCGAAGGGGATCAGCCGGTCAGGGTCGCCGCCTTCGCCATAGACCGCGAAGGTGATGCCGATGCGGCGGAACAGGTCTTCCGCCTCGGCCTGCTTCAGGCTGCGCAGCCCGGCCGGCATGTGCCGCATCCAGTCTTCCAGCCGGGCATAGGGGGCGCGCACCCGACCGTCCTCGTACATCTCGTTGAAGTAGGCGGTCACCCTGCCCCCGTTCCGCGTCTGCCGCCCTGCCACCTAACCACCGGCCCTCGGGCGGGGGCAAGGGGGCCCGGCCGGCGCCGCGGCGCGGGCGCGGGGATCTGCCCGAAAATCAGGCAGGCCCCGCCTGCAGCCCCGCCGTCAGCGCCCCATCGAGCAGGGCGGCCAGCTTCGCCGCCTCGGCGCGATGGCCGAAGTCCGCCAGCGCGCGCCGCCGCGCCGCGGCGCCGAGCGCGGCACGCAGGCCCGGCTCGGCCGCGAGGCGGGCGATCGCGCCGGCGATGGCAGCCGGATCCTGCTGCGGCACGAGGATGCCGTCGGTCCCGTCGTCGATCATGTCGGGCGTGCCGCCGATGCGCGTGGCGATCACGGCAAGGCCCGTCGCCATCGCCTCCATCACCGCCACGGGGGCGGCCTCGCCGAGGCCGAAGGACGGCAGCACGAACACATCGGACCTGCGCAGAAGGTCCAGCACCGCATCCTCGCCGAGCGTCCCGAGCATCCGCACGCGGCCCGACAGGCCGGCCTCCGCGATGGCCGCGGCGATCCCGTCGCGCGCGGGCCCGTCGCCTGCGATGTCCCAGACGGCGTCCACCCCCGCCGCCACCGCCTGCGCCAGCGCCGCCAGCGCCACGGCATGGCCCTTGGTCGGGTTCAGCCGCGCGACGGTGACAAGGCGCAGCGGCCCGCCCGGCGGCCGCGCCGGGCCGGGCGTGAAGTGCTCGGTATCCACCCCCATCGTGACGCGGTGCACCGGCAGGCCCGGGGCGATCGCCTGAACCGCGGCGACCAGGGGTCGCGTGACCGCGGTGGCGAAGGCCGCGCCGTGCAGCTTCGCGGCATGATCGACCCCGTAGACGGCCGGGTCGCCGTGCAGCGTCAGGCTGAAGGTCGGCCCGCCCATGGCCCGCGCCAACGCCGCGACATGGGCCGCGTTGGCAAACGAGTGCACGTGCACGTGCCGCACCCCCTCGGCCGCCGTGCGCGCCTTCAGCGCGGCAGCGGCGAGGACCAGCCCCGGAAAGCGCAGCCGGTCGCGCCACGGCGTCTCGCGCAGGCGCGCGGCCTGCCGCAGCGCACCCGCCAGCGCGGCGGGCTGCGCCAGCGTCGCGATCGCCGCCGCGCCGGGGGGGTGCAGGCTCGCCGTGCGGGCCGCGGCGGCGGCGGCGAAGGCGTGGGGCAGCGGCGGGCCGGGCGGCCGGCGCGTGGTCAGGAACCGGACCGCGAAGCCCGCGTCTTCGAGCGCGGTCGCCTCGCGCCAGAAGAAGGCGTGCGTCTGGCCGGGAAACTCGGGCACCAGATAGCCGATCCGCCCCCGCATCCGCCCCCCCCTTCGCCCTCCGCCCTGCACAGCCGGTGCGACGGTGGCATGGGCCGCCGCGGCCGCACAAGCCGTGCCTGTCAGCCGAGGACGACCAGCCGCCCCCAGGGCCGCAGTCGCGCGGCAATCCAGCGCAGGTGTGCGGGGTCGAGGCCGATGCAGCCTGCGGTCGGCCGCCCGGCGGCGCGCCAGCGGTGCACGAAGATCGCCGAACCGCGCCCCGGTTCGGCCTGCGGCCAGTTCCAGTCGGTGAGGATCACAAGGTCATAAAGCGGATCTGGCCGCCGCATCGCCTCGGACGAGAAGGGGTGGGGTGCCGTGACGGGCAGGTTGTAGTCGGGATCGGCCGGATCGTCCGACCAGCGGTCGAACGGGCGGATCGGCACCGCCCAGTCGGCAGGGCGCGCGAGGCGGTCGGCGCGGTAGAGCATCCCCGTCAGGCGATGGACGCCGGCGGGTGTCGCCCCGTCGCCCTCGCGCTTGGCGCGCGCGGCCACGACGCCGCCGCGCCCGACGACACAGGGGAAGCAGCGGCCCATGAACCAGGCCCCGCCGCGTCGCACCACCAGATCGTTGCGGGTGACGGTCACTGGGCCGTCGCCCTCCGCGCCCGGGGATGCGCCGCGCGACCCGCCCCCGCCCGCCTGCGGCAGGGCGACGCCGGACAACCGGACGGGCGGGATCGTGGCGGAGCGGTCAAGGCAGGTGCCCCGACTTGGCGACCTTCACGGCCAGATAGCCGCGGTTCTCGGCCGTTTCGCCCACGCGCAGTGGCACGCGCTCGGCGACGGCCAGCCCCTGGGCCTGCATCATCGCGATCTTGGCGGGGTTGTTTGTCATCAGCCGCACGGCGGCAAAGCCCATCCGCCGCAGGATCGCCGCACCGATGCGGAAGTCGCGTTCGTCGTCCTCGAACCCCAGGCGGTGGTTCGCCTCGACCGTGTCGAACCCCTGGTCCTGCAGCGCATAGGCGCGCAGCTTGTTGGCCAGCCCGATCCCCCGGCCCTCCTGGTTGAGGTAGAGCAGCACCCCCGCCCCGGCGGCCCCCATCTGCGCCAGCGCCGCGGCCAGCTGCGGGCCGCAGTCGCACTTGAGGCTGCCCAGCACATCGCCGGTGAAGCAGGCCGAATGCAGGCGCGTCAGCACGGGCAGGGCGCGGTCGGGCCGGCCGACCTCGACCGCATAGTGTTCCACCCCGCCGTCGTCGGGGCGAAAGACGTGGACGCGCCCTGCCGCCGCGGCCGCCATCGGCACCCGCGCCGCGGCCACCGGGGACAGGATCGCGGCGCGCGCCAGCGCCGCCTCCGCCTCGGCGCGGGCAAGGCAGGTCAGCCCCTCGGCCGCGGCGAAGGCAAGGGCATCGGCCACCGGCACGACGAGGGCTGCGGGCAGGAGCTGGGCCGACTTCGCCAGCCCGATTGCGGTGCGGTGCAGGTCGGCCGACCCCTCGCGCAGGGTGGCAAGCGGCCCCTTCATGGGCTGGGCGAGATCCTGCGCGGGATCGGCCACCGCGCGGATCCATCCGAGGTCCGCCCCCGCCGGCAGCGCAACGCGCGCCAGGTCGCCGTCGTAGGCGCGCGCCTTCAGCGTCTCGGCTCGTCGGGCGGTGATGGCCAGCGCCGCGGGGCCGAGTGCGCGCATCGCGGCAAGCCGCGCGGGCGCCAGCGTCTCGGCCGCGGCCGCCACGGTGCCCGCGCCAGCGTCTGTCAGGACCACGGGCAGGCCCATGCGCAGGTCGGCACGGGCGCGGTTCAGGCGTTCGGCGGCGGTGGGGCGCAGGGACATGGCGCATCCATAGCGCCCGTCACGGACTGAAACAAACCCCCGTCGGCCGACACGTCGCCGTGAGAGCGGCGTCACAAATCTTGCCCCGCCGCGCCCCGCCGCGCATCTGCCCCGCACGTAACGGAGGAACCCCATGGCGAACCTGCGGAAAATCCTTCTGGTAGACGACGACGACGACCTGCGCGAGGCGCTGTCGGAACAGCTGGTGATGACCGAGGACTTCGACGTGTTCGAGGCGGCGACCGGCGCCGAGGGCATGGAGCGCGCGAAGGCGCAGCACCATGACCTGATCATCCTCGATGTCGGCCTGCCCGATACGGACGGGCGCGAGCTGTGCCGCCGGATGCGCAAACAGGGGGTGAAGGCACCGATCCTGATGCTGACCGGGCACGATACGGATGCCGACACGATCCTCGGCCTCGACGCCGGCGCGAACGACTATGTGACCAAGCCGTTCAAGTTTCCGGTCCTTCTCGCCCGCATCCGCGCGCAGCTGCGCCAGCACGAGCAGAGCGAGGATGCAGTGTTCCAGCTTGGCCCCTACACGTTCAAGCCCGCCATGAAGCTGCTTCTCGACGAGAAGGACAGGAAGATCCGCCTGACCGAGAAGGAGACGAACATCCTCAAGTTCCTCTACCGCGCCGGTCATGCGGTGGTGGCGCGCGATGTCCTGCTGCACGAGGTGTGGGGATACAACGCCGGCGTGACGACCCACACGCTCGAGACGCACATCTACCGGCTGCGCCAGAAGATCGAGCCCGATCCGTCCAATGCGCGGCTGCTCGTCACGGAATCGGGCGGCTACAAGCTGGCTGTGTGACGCCACATTGTTGCCGGAATCCTGCGTTATCCCTCAGGTTGAGCGGAACGGTTTCCGCAGGCGGTTCCCCTGGTCGCGTCGGGGTCATGGCGCGGCACCTCCCTGTTGGACTGGCCCGGGCTGCACCCGGGCCTTTTTTCTGCGGCGGGGATGTTGATTTGCGTCAAGGTGCGCCTGACCCGCATCCGGTATCCAGCGCCTACCTCCCTGTGGGACTGGCCCGGACCGCAACGGACCGGGCCTTTTTTTCCGCTGCCTGCTCTGGCCAGCCAAGCCCGCGCGCGGTATCGCGGTGCTGGTCCGAAACCAGAAGGAGGCATCGCCATGACCTTCATCACCCGTCACGATCCTGGTGCCCGCTTCTGCCGCGCGGTCGTCCACAACGGCACCGTGCATCTTGCGGGCTTCGTGGCGAACGACGTCGCGCAGGGCACGGAAGGCCAGACGCGCGACATCCTGGCGCAGATCGACGCGCAGCTCGCCAAGGCCGGCACGTCGAAGGCCCGCATCCTGACCGCCAACGTCTGGCTGCGCGACATCGCCGAGTTCGACCAGATGAACCGGGCCTGGGACGCCTGGGTTGACCGGGCCAACTTGCCGGTGCGCGCGACGGTCGAGGCGCGTCTGGCCGGGCCCGAATACCGGGTGGAAATCCAGGTCACCGCCGCCCTGTGACCGCCCGATGAGCCTTACCCCCGCGCTTCTGGCCGCCGTCCGCGACCGCTTCGCCCATGTCGATTGCTGCCCCTTCGAGGGGCCGCGGGTGTTCTTCGAGAACGCGGGCGGCGCGCTGCATCTGAAGGCGGTGGCGGAAACCTCGGCCTTCCACGCCGGGTTGCCCGAGAACCAGGGCCGCGACAATCCGGCCTCGGCCGCACTGATGGAGGTCATCCGCCGCGGCAAGGCCGACATGCGGCTGTTCCTCGGGGCGAAAGGCGGGCAGGTCTTCGTCGGCGAAAGCGGGTCGGAAATCCTGTTCCGGCTGATCCGCACCGCAGCACTCGGCACGGCACCCGGCGGGGCGATGCTTGCCACGACGCTGGAACATCCCGCCTCGCGCAGCGCCATGACCCGGTGGGCCGAGGTCACGGGCCGCCCGCTGCGGTTCGCGGTTCACGACGATGCGACCGGCACCGTCACGGCCGATGCCTATGCCCCCCACATCACGCCCGACCTGCGGGTGGCGACGATCATCCACACCTCGCCCGTCACCGGCATGGCGGTGGACGCGGGCGCCATCGCGGCCGCGATCAGGGCGGTCGCGCCCGATTGCCTGATCATCGTGGACGGCATCCAGCACGCCAGCCACGGCGCGGTGGACGTGACCGCCCTGGGCATCGACGGCTACGCGATCTCGCCCTACAAGGCGTTTTCGCGCCACGGCTACGGCGTGGGCTGGGCGTCCGACCGGCTGACCGCCTGCCCGAAGGAGGTCGTGACGGGCAGCGCGCCGACCGTCTGGGAAATGGGCACGCGCGATTCCGGGGCCTATGCGACCTTCTCGGACGTCGTGGATTATCTCGACTGGCTGGGCAGCCATTTCACCGCCGAAACCGACCGCCGCGCGCGGATCGAAGCCGCAGCAGCCGCCATCGCCGCGCAGGAAGCGGCACTGATGGCCGGGCTGATCCGCGGGCAGGGCAACCGGCGCGGGCTGGCGGCCATGCCCGGCATCACCATCATCGGCGGCGCCGCGATCGAGGGGCGCGAAGGCGTGGTGTCCTTCGTGCTGGCGGGCACCGACAGCGCCGCCCTGGTCGCGCATCTGCGGGCGCACGGGATCCGCGCGCATGTGCGCGCGAACGACCACTACAGCGGCAACGTCCTGGGCCCGCTCGGGCTTCGGTCCTGCGTCCGGGTTTCGGTCAGCCATTACAACAGCGCGGACGAGGTCGCGCGGTTCCTCGCCGCGATGGAGGCGGCGCTGACGCCCGCCGCCGCGGCCTGAGCGCGGGTCTTTCCCGCGTCTTGCCGAAGGATGCCGCCGACCGGCAGCAACCCCGCCGCGCGCGGCGGCGCCGGAAGGCCCGGTCGGCGACAGTGCGGCCCTTCGGCGCGGCAGCACCGGTCTGCGGGCGCAAGCGGCCGGCGCGCACCGCCGGCGCGTCGTCAGGCCGCGCCGCGCAGTTTCACCGCCTCGGCCGCCGAAAGGACGGCATCGGCAAGGAAGGCGATCTCGCCTTCGCCAAGGCGCGCGGGCAGGCGCAGGTCGCATGTCCGCATCAGCATAGCGCGGGTCATCGGCAGATCGGGCATCTCGGTCAGGAACTGCCAGTTCCAGAACGCGCGCGCGTTGTCGGGCGACAGTCCGAAGATCTGCACCGGCGCGCCGCGCCGCTTGGCCGTCGCCTCGAATGCCCGCGCCTCGGCGTCGGTCCATTCGCCGGCGAGGCTGAACTGGATCGAGTCCGGCGCGCGTTCCTCGGCCGGCAGGGCCGGCGGCACCGTAAGGTGCGGCGAGGCGTTCAGCATTCGCGCCATCGCGTCGTGGTTGGCCCGCCCCCGGCGGACACGGCGTTCCACCTCGGCGATCTGCGGGCGGATGACGGCGGCCGACAGGTTCTGCATCCGAAGGTTGTAAAGCGGCAGGCGGTTCTGCCAGTGCGGAAAGCTGTTCTGAAGCCCCGGATGCTTCTTCCAGTTGTATTCGTAGGCGCCCGACATGATGACGGCGCGGGCCGCCAGTTCGGGGTCGTCGGTGACGAACATCCCCCCCTCGCCGGCGTTGATCAGCTTGTAGGACTGGAAGCTGAAACAGCCGATTCGCCCGATGGTGCCGATGTTGCGCCCCCCCCAAGTGGTGCCGAGCGAATGCGCCGCGTCCTCGATCACCGGGATCCCGCGGGCGTCGGCCATCGCCATGATCGCATCCATGTCGGACGTGTGGCCGCGCATGTGGCTGATCATCACCGCCTGCGCGCCGTCGAGCTTTCGCGCGAAGTCGCCCAGATCGACCCGCAGGTCGAAGCCCACCTCGACCAGCACCGGCACGCAATCGGCGTGCAGCACCGCCGAGGGCACGGCGGCGAAGGTGAAGGCGGGCACCAGCACCCGCGCCCCGCGCGGCAGGTCCAGCGCCTTTAGCGACAAAAACAGCGCAGCCGAGCAGGACGACACCGCCAGTGCATAGCGCGACCCCAGCCAATCCGCGAACTCGGCTTCGAGCCGTGCCACGGGCGCGCCCTCGGGGGCGGTGTAGCGGAAGAGGTCGCCCGAGGCCAGCAGCCGGTCGATCTCGGCCCTCGCGGCTTCCGGGATCGGCTCGGCGTCGTAGAGGTTCGGCGCGCGGGTCTCTCCATCGGGCGACATGAGGCTCTTTCCTGCCGTGGCCTGTGACGCCGTGCATATAGGGTCGGCAAGCCTTTTTCCAGCGTCCGACCGCCGACCGGCGGCGTAGCGCCGCTCAAGGTCCGGCCGCGCATCCGCCCCATCCCGCTGCGCCCGGTCCGCGCGTCGCGGCCGGCGGAAAAGCGGCGATCGGGCGCTCCGCCGGAACCGCCCGGCCGCAGCCGATCCTGCGGGCGTGCTCCCGCCCGTGCGGGCAGACGCCGCTAGAGGCCCAGACGGTCGCGGAGGGCGAACCACGACATGGCCAGGACGAGGATCGGCCAGCGCAGCAGCCGGCCGCCGGGGAATGGCGGCGGCAGGCGCGCGGTCAGCAGGTCGATCACCGCCCCGTCGCCCGCCGCCGCTTCGCCCAGCATCCGCCCCGCCAGGGTCGACAGGGCAACCCCGTGGCCGGAACAGAGCGACGCGGCAAGGATGTTGCCCCCGATGCGCTGCATGTAGGGCCCGCGGGTGGTGGTGATCGCCAGCGTCCCGCCCCAGGCGTGGTCGATCCGGATATGCTCCAGCCGCGGATAGACCCGCGCCAGCGGCCGGCGGACCTGTGCGGCGATATCGGCCGGGAAGCGGTAGCCGTAGGTCTCGCCCCCGCCGAACAGCAGCCGCCCGTCGGGTGTCGGGCGCCAGTAGTTCACGACGAAACGCGAATCATGCGCCGCCACCGGTTCGGCCAGCGGCATCCGGTCGCCCAGGGGCTCGGTGGCCACGATGAAGTTGTTGATCGGCATGACCCGCGCGCCCACTTCGGGCAGCAGGTCGCCGTGATACCCGCCGGCGGCGAACACCAGTCGGTCCGCGGTCACGCGCGCCCCGCCCGCGCAATCCACCGTCACCGGCGTGCCGCGGCCGATCCGCAGCGCGCGCGTGTTCTCGTGGAGCCGCGCGCCCGCCGCCTCTGCGGCGGCCGCGAGGCCGAGCGCGAAGTTCAGAGGGTGGATGTGGCCCGCCCCGCGGTCCACCACCCCGCCCGCATGGACATCCGTGCCGAGAAGCGCGGCGATGTCCGCACGGTCGAGCGGCTCGATCCGGTCATAGCCGTAGTCGCGTGCGAGCCGCGCGGCGTAGCCGCGGGCATCGCGCGCTTCGGCGGCCGTGCGGCAGGCCGAGACGATGCCGGGCCGCCAGTCCGTGCCCGGCATTCCGGCGCACAGGTCGCGGACCAGGGCCTTCGCGTCCTCGGCCATGGCCCAGAGGCGGCGCGCAGTCTCGTTCCCAAACCGGCGTTCGAGATCGTCCTGGTCCAGCCGCTGCCCGGTGCCCACCTGCCCGCCGTTGCGGCCCGAGGCGCCGAAACCCGTGCGCCCCGCCTCGACCAGCACGACCGACAGACCGCGCCGCGCCGCGAAGAGGGCGGCAGCAAGGCCGGTATAGCCGCCGCCGATCACGCAGAGGTCCGCCCGCACGTCACCCGACAGCGGCGGCCGATCGGGCGCCGGAACCCGGGTGGCGGCATACCACGACGGGGGATATTCCCCCGGCCGGTCGTTGGCAGTGATGAGGTCCATCAGACGTTCAGCAGGAGATGCTCGCGCTCCCAGGGGCTGATAACCTGAAGGAACTCCTTGTATTCGTTTCGCTTTACCGACTGGTAGACGTTGCAGAACTCGTCCCCCAGGATCTCGCGCAGCGCTGCGTCCTCGTCGAGAAGGTCGAGCGCGTCGCCGAGGTTCAGCGGCAGCTCGTCCTCGCCCATGTAGGCGTCGCCGGTGCATTCGGGCCGCGGCATCCGCGCCTCCTTCAGCCCGAGGAACCCGCAGGCGAGCGAGGCGGCGAGACCGAGGTAGGGGTTGCAGTCCATCCCGGCCAGCCGGTTCTCGACCCGCCGGGCAGCGGGATCGCTGATCGGCACGCGCAACCCGGTGGTCCGGTTGTCGCGGCCCCATTCGAGGTTGATGGGTGCGGCGAAGTCCGGCACGTAGCGGCGATAGCTGTTGACGTAAGGGGCCAGCAGCGCCACTGCCGCCGGAAGGTGCGCCTGCATCCCGGCGATGAAGTGCAGGAAGGCAGGCGATTCGCCCCCGTCCTCGGCCGAGAAGATGTTGGTGCCTGTGGCCATGTCCACCACCGAATGGTGGATGTGCATGGCGCTGCCCGGCTCGCCCTCGATCGGCTTGGCCATGAAGGTGGCGAAGCAGTCGTGCCGCAGCGCCGCCTCGCGGATCAGGCGCTTGAAGTAGAAGATCTCGTCGGCGAGCTTCACCGGATCGCCGTGGGCGAGGTTGATCTCCACCTGGCCCGCGCCGCCTTCCTGCAGGATGCCGTCGATCTCGAACCCTTGGGCCTCGGCGAAATCGTAGATGTCGTCGATCACCTTGCCGTATTCGTCCACCGCCGACATCGAATAGGCCTGCTTGGCCGCCGCGCGACGCCCCGTGCGGCCCATCGGCGGGACAACCGGCATGTTCGGGTCGGTGTTGCGGGCGACGAAGTAGAACTCCATCTCGGGCGCGATGATCGGCCGCCATCCCTCGGCCTCGTAGAGCGCCACGACCCGGCGCAGCACGTTGCGCGGGCTGACCGGAACCGGCCGCCCCTCGCCGTCCACCGCGTCGTGGATGACCTGGAGGGTCACGTCCGCGGTCCAGGGCGCGGCGCTGGCGGTCGAGAAATCGGGCACCATGATCATGTCGGGCTCGGTGAAGGCGCCCGCGGGGTTGTCCGCCCAGTCGCCGGTGATCGTCTGCAGGAAGATCGAGTTGGGCAGGAAGAACGTCGCCTGCTTGGCGAACTTCGATGCCGGCATCGCCTTGCCGCGGGCGACGCCCGCGATGTCGGACACGATGCATTCCACCTCGTCGAGCCTCCGGCCGGCGATGTAGGCGCGCGCGGCGGGGGGGATCTGGTCGGTCCAGTCGGCCATGGTCACGCCCCCGCCGCCGCTGCGGCGCGCGCCCGCGGCGCCTTGAAGAACGCTGCGATCCGGTCGGCCACCGCTCGGTCGGACAGGGGAGTGTCGAGCTTCGCCGCCGCTGCGTCCAGCCTGTCGTTCGGGACGAGCCCGCGCCCGCGCGTGCGCATCAGGCCAGCGAGAAAGCCCGCGCTGAACTCGGGGTGCGCCTGGATCGTCAGCGCCCGGTCGCCGTAGGCAAGGGCCGCGTTCGCGCACGTCGGCGCGCGGCCGATCACCGTGGCGCCGGG
Source organism: uncultured Paracoccaceae bacterium (assembly GCA_938028765.1). Classification (GTDB taxonomy): domain Bacteria; phylum Pseudomonadota; class Alphaproteobacteria; order Rhodobacterales; family Rhodobacteraceae; genus CALIZF01. Next base: position 21,796 of record CALIZF010000027.1, on the reverse strand, counting down.
GGGGGGAACTGTCACCTGGTCCTGGTGCCAGGCGTTCAGCGTGACGGGCCGGCCCTCGATGTCATAGGTCGTGGGGCCGACCGACCAGCCGCCCGCGAACTTCTCGACCCGCCCGCCAAGCGCCTGGGCGATGATCTGGTGGCCGAAGCAGATGCCGACCATCGGCACGCCCTCTGCATAGGCCTCGCGGATGAAGGCTTCGAGCGGCGGGATGAACGGCAGATCCTCGTAGGCGCCGTGGCGCGATCCGGTCAGCAGCCAGCCGTCCGCGGCGTGGACATCGGGCGGAAACTCCATGTCCACGACGCGCCAGGTGCGGAAGGTGAAGCCGTGCCCGTCCAGAAGGCGGGCGAACATCGCGGGATAGTCGCCCCATTCGTCGAGAAGCGCATCCGGCGCGCGGCCGGTCTGAAGGATGCCGATCTGCATGGAAAACTCTCGCGCAAGCCTTGGCAGGTTAAGCCCGCGCCGGGCTGCGGGCAAGGGCGGCGGGGTCGGCCGGAGGTGCAGGCGGCCGGTCCGGGCCCGGTGTCCCGAGGTGCCCCAGAGGCCGCGCCACGCCCTTCGGGCGCCCGCGCGTTCGGTCGGCCGGCCAAGGCCCATGGGCGCGGGCATCCCGACCGCGCCAAAGCTCTTCTCGGCTCGCGTCGCCGGTCGCCGGCCCCTCCGCGTTGCCGCCCCTCCGTGCCGCCGCCCCTTGTCCCGCCGACCGCCGTAGGTCGGCCTTGGGTCGCCGGGAGGGCGGTCCAGCCGGCTGGCAAGCCTCGATTGACGTGCATCATCGGCGACGATAGCGTCGCGTCAGGAGGGCGCTGTGATCAGGCCAACGGTCCACGACATCGCCCGCGAGGCCGGCGTCAGCCTGGCAACGGTCGATCGCGTGCTGAACGCGCGTGCCGGTGTGCGGCCGCAGACGGTGGCGCGGGTCAACGACGCGATCTCGCGTCTGGGCTATGTGCGCGACACGTCGGCGGCGAACCTTGCACGACAGCGGCGCTACACCTTCGTGGCGGTGCTGCCCGAAGGACCGGGGCAGTTCGCGGCCGCGATCCGGGCCGCGCTGCTCGAGGCCCACGGATCGCAGATCGTGGACCGCACCGCGTTGAAGGTTCTGACGGTTCCCGCCCAGGACCCGCATGCCATCGTCCGCTGCCTGCAGGCGCTGGACCTGACCGCGATCGACGGTATCGCGCTGATGGTGCCAGAGACGCCGCAGGTCCGCGACGCGGTTGCGCGGCTGAAGCGGGCGGGGCTGGCGGTCGTGGCGCTGGCGACGGACCTGCCGAATTCGGCGCGCGATTTCTATGTCGGCATCAACAGCGTTGCGGCAGGGCGCACGGCGGCGCAGCTGATGGGCCGGTTCATTGCCGGTCCGGGCGAGATCCTCGTCGTCACCAATTCGCTGCGGTCGCGCGACAGCCAGGAGCGGCGGCTGGGCTTCGACGACGTGATGCGGGACCGCTTCCCGCACCTGACCGTGTTGCCGACCGTCGAATCCTTCGACGACCCCGCCCGGATGGAAGAACTCGTCTTCGGTCTGCTGCTGCGAAAGCCCCGGCTGGTCGGCCTCTACTCGACCGGATCGGGCAATCTGTCGGTGCTGCGCGCTTTGCGCCGCAGCGCCCGCGCGGGGGCGTTGCGGGTGATCATGCACGAGCTGACGCCGCCGACGCGCGCCGCCCTGCTGGCTGATGAGATCGACGCCGTGATCGCGCAGAACGTGGGCCACCTGGTGCGGTCCACCATCCGCGTCCTGCGAAGCCTGTGCGACGGCCAGCCAATCATCGTCCAGCAGGAGCGCGTCCGCATCGAGATCGTCCTGCGCGAGAACCTGCCCGACGCGCCATGACCTTCCCCCGCCCGCTCGCCGGTTGCGTTCATCATTTCGGGATTGATCTGAGGTACGTTCATCAGATAGCTTGGGATAGCCCCCGGCGAACGGGGCGATGATCCGGGGCCGCAGCGGCGACCGGGGTGTTTGGGAGGAATGACACCATGACGAGAAGGACCCGCCTTCTGGCGGCTAGCGCTCTGGTCGGCCTTTCCGGGCTTGCCGCGCCCGGCGCGCAGGCCGCGAACCTGACCCTGTGCTGGGCGGCGTGGGATCCGGCGAACGCGCTGATCGAACTGTCGCGCGACTTCGAGGCCAAGACCGGCCACACCATGCGGTTCGAGTTCGTGCCGTGGCCGAACTTCGCCGACCGGATGCTGAACGAGCTGAATTCGCGCGGGCAGCTGTGCGACCTGATGATCGGCGACAGCCAGTGGATCGGGCTCGCGGCCGAATCGGGCCACTACGTGCAGCTGAACGACTTCTTCGCTGCCCAGGGCATCAGCATGGATGCCTTCATCCCCGCGACCGTGACCGGTTACGCCGAGTGGCCGAAAGGCACGCCGAACTACTGGGCGCTGCCGGCCTTCGCGGACGTGGTGGGCTGGACCTACCGCAAGGACTGGTTCGCGCGGCCCGAGCTGCAGGCGGCGTTCCGCGAGAAATACGGCCGCGACCTTGCCGTGCCCGCGACGCTGGCGGAGCTGAAGGACATCGCCGAGTTCTTCCAGGGCCGCGAGATCGACGGGCGCACCGTCTACGGCGCCGCGATCTATACCGAGCGCGGGTCGGAAGGCATCACGATGGGGGTGACCAACGTCCTTTACAACTACGGCTTCCAGTACGGGAACCCGGAGAACCCCTACGAGCTTGAAGGGTTCGTCAACTCGCCCGGCGCGGTCGCGGGGCTGGAGTTCTACAAGGCCCTCTACGATTGCTGCACGCCGCCGGGGTCGTCCGACTGGTACATGTCGGAAACGATCGACGCCTTCCGGTCGGGCCAGGTCGCGCTGCAGATGAACTTCGCCTTCATCTGGCCGGGCGTGGACAAGGACCCGAACGTGGGCGGCGACCGGTCCGGCTATTTCCCGAACCCCGCGGGGCCGGCCGGGCATTTCGCCCAGCTGGGCGGGCAGGGCATCTCGGTCGTGTCCTATTCGCAGAACCGGGACGCGGCGCTGGAATACATCGCCTGGTTCGCCCAGCCGGAAATCCAGCAACGCTGGTGGGAACTCGGCGGGTTCTCGGCGCTCAACGCCGTCGTCGGGGCGCCCGGCTTCGCCGCCAGCCAGCCCTATGCGCAGACTTTCCTCGACAGCATGGCGATCGTGAAGGATTTCTGGGCCGAACCGACCTATGCCGAGCTGATGCTGGCGATGCAGAACCGCGTGCACCGCTATGTCGTGGCCGGCGAGGGCACGGCGAAAGAAGCGCTGGACGCGCTGGTGCGCGACTGGACCGAGATCTTCGCCGACGACGGCAAGCTGTGATCGACCGACCTCGACCGCCCCTGCCCCATCTGCGGGGCGGGGGCCGCCGGAGCCAGGGGAATCGCCATGTCCGACACCGCGATTGACCGCATCGCCCGCCGCACCCCGCCGCACATCGCCCGCCGGGTCCGCGGCCTGTCGGACCGGGCGATCGCCTGGATCTTCATCACGCCGACCATCCTTCTTCTTCTTGCGGTCAACATCTTTCCGCTGATCTGGACGGTCTGGCTGAGCTTCACCAACTACCGGGCGAACCGGCCGGGTGCCGAGGTGCAGTGGGTCGGTCTGCAGAACTACCAGCGGATCCTCGGCAATCCCGAAACCTGGCAATCCATGCAGGCGACGGCGCATTTCCTGCTGTGGACGCTGGCGCTGCAGGTCGCGATCGGCTTCGCGCTGGCTTGGCTGATCAACGCGCGTTTCCGCGGCAGCGACCTGTGGACCACGATCATCGTCCTGCCGATGATGCTGTCTCCGGCGGTCGTGGGCAACTTCTGGACGTTCCTCTACCAGCCGCAGATTGGCATCTTCAATTCGGTGGTCGCCTTCCTTACGGGCGCCGATCCGGCCGGCTTCTCCATGATCGGCGACGTGCGCCTTGCGCCCTGGGCCATCGTGATCGTCGATACCTGGATGTGGACGCCCTTCGTGATGCTGATCTGCCTTGCGGGCCTGCGGTCCATCCCGCCGTCGATCTACGAGGCTGCCGAATGCGACCGCGCCTCGAAGTGGCGGCAGTTCTGGACGATCACGCTGCCGATGGTGCTGCCGTTCCTGATGCTCGCGGTCCTCTTCCGCGGGATCGAGAACTTCAAGATGTTCGACCTCGTGGTGCAGCTGACCGGCGGCGGGCCGGGGTCCACGACCGAGCTGACCTCGATCAACCTCAAGCGCGAGGCGTTCGAGAAGTGGCGGACGGGCTTTGCCTCGGCCTATGCGGTGATCCTGTTCGTCACGGTCTTCGGCCTCGCCTCGATCTACGTCAAGGCGCTGAACCGGGTGAAGGCCCGATGAGCGGCTATTCCATCACCGAGCCGTCGCGGCGGACGAAATGGCTCGCTGGGGTTCTGGTCGCGGCCTATGCGGTCATCACGCTGATCCCGCTGCTGTGGATTATCGCCACCGGGTTCAAGTCGAACACCGACGCGATCGCCTATCCGCCCAAGGTGGTCTTCACGCCCACCCTCGAAGGTTATGTCAACCTCTTTACGGTGCAGAACCGCGCCACGCCGGCGCAGCTGGCCGAAAACCCGCCCGAAACCTGGTACGACCGGATCGTCGCCGACCGGGGGATGGTGATCAGCGGGCCGTCGCGCTTCGGCGAGCGGTTCATAAACTCGGTCATCATCGGCTTCGGGTCCACCTTCCTGTCGGTCCTGCTCGGCACGCTGGCGGCCTATGCCTTCTCGCGCTACCGGGTGCCGCTGAAGGACGACCTTCTGTTCTTCATCCTCTCCACCCGGATGATGCCGCCGATCGCGGTCGCCATCCCGATCTTTCTGATGTTCCGCTGGGCCGGCCTGTCGGACACGCATGCCGGCATGATCCTGCTCTACACCGCGGTGAACCTGTCGCTGGCGGTGTGGCTGCTGAAGGGCTTCATCGACGAGATCCCGCGAGAATACGAGGAAGCGGCGCTGATCGACGGCTATACCCGGTTCCAGGCCTTCGTGAAGATCGTGCTGCCGCAGGCCGCCACCGGCATCGCCTCGACCGCGATCTTCTGCCTGATCTTCGCCTGGAACGAATATGCCTTCGCGGTGCTGCTCACCTCGGGCACGGCGCAGACCGCGCCGCCCTTCATCCCGACGATCATCGGGGTGGGCGGGCGCGACTGGCCTGCGGTGGCGGCGGGGGCGACCCTCTTCCTTGTGCCGGTGATGGTGTTCACGATCCTGCTGCGCCGGCATCTTCTGCGCGGGATCACCTTCGGGGCGGTGCGGAAATGATCGCGTTCCTCAGCGGCCTCGTCCGTCTGCGCCGCGGCCCGTGGGAGGCGGTCGCCTCGGTCGTCATCGGTGCCGGCGTCGTCATGCTGATGCAACCCTGGGCGTTTTGGGCCTTCTCGTGGTCCTTTGCCGTCACGCTGACCGGCACGGTGCTGTTCGTGATCGTCAGCCACTTCCCGGAATGACCATGGCCGAGATCGTCGTCCGCAACCTGCGCAAGGATTTCGGCAGCTTCACCGCTGTGCAGTCGTCCAGCTTCCGCGTGGCAGACGGCGAGTTCTTCATGCTGCTCGGCCCCTCGGGCTGCGGCAAGACGACGACGCTGCGCATGATCGCGGGTCTCGAACTGCCGACCTCGGGCGAGGTCTGGATCGACGGCGAGGAAGTCGGCCGCAGGCCCGCCAGCCAGCGAGATATCGCCTTCGTGTTCCAGATGTTCGCCCTCTACCCGCACATGAACGTGCGCCGGAATATCAGCTATCCCCTCGTCAGCCAGGGGATGCCGCGGGCGCAGGTGGCCGAGAGGGTGACCGAGGTGGCGCGGATCCTCGGGATCGAGGGGCTGCTCGACCGCCCTGTGGGCGGTCTCTCGGGCGGCGACCGGCAGCGCGTGGCGCTGGCGCGTGCGATCGTCCGGAACCCCAAGTGCTTCCTGATGGACGAGCCGCTCGGGGCGCTGGACGCCGAATTCCGCGAGCGCATGGCCGAGGAACTGCGCGCGCTGCACGACCGGATGGGCGCCACGACCGTCTACGTCACCCACGACCAGCTCGAGGCGATGCAGATGGGCGACAAGATCGTGGTGATGAACCACGGCGTGATCGAACAGTTCGGTCCGCCCCAGGACATCTACGACAAGCCGGCGACGCTGTTCGTGGCAGGGTTCATCGGATCGCCGCCGATGAACTTCCTGCCCTTCCGCGCCCGGCTTGCCGCCGGGGCGACGGCGGTGACGCTGCACCACCAGACCGTGCCCGTTCCGGCGCTGCGCGTTCCCTTCGACGGCGAGGCGGTGCTGGGGGTGCGGCCCGAACACGTCCGCCTGTCCGCCGACGCGCCGCTGCGCGCGCGGGTTCTGGCCAGCGAATACCTGGGCACGACCCAGATCGTCACCCTCCAGACCCGCGACGGCATCGTGAAGGCGCGGCTGCCGGCGGCGCAGAGGGTGCGCGCGGACGAAAGCGTCGGCCTGACATTCGATCCGGCGACCATCACGCTGTTCGACGCCGCCACGGGCCGGGCGCTGCGGTCGGCGCTGAACGAGGGGGTTCTGGCGCATGGCTGAGGTCGCGTTGCGCGGGGTGTCGAAGCGGTTCGGCGCGGTCGAGGCCGTGGCGGACCTGAGCCTGACCATCGCGCATGGCGAGTTCGTCGTGCTGCTCGGCCCGACGGGTGCGGGCAAGACGACGACGCTGCGCCTGATCGCGGGCCTCGAACGCCCCGACCGCGGCATGATCGCCATCGACGGCCGCGACGCCACGCACGAGACGCCGGCCGAGCGCGACGTGACGATGGTCTTTCAGCACTACTCGCTCTATCCGCACATGACAGTGCGCGAGAACCTCGCGTTCCCGCTGCGCTCGCCCGTCCTGCGGACGCCGGAAGAGACGATCCGCACCCGGGTGCATCAGGTGGCCGAGACGCTGCAGATCGCCCACAAGCTCGACAACCGCGCCACCGCGCTGTCGGGCGGCGAGATGCAGCGGGTTGCCATCGGCCGCGCGCTGGTGCGCAACCCGGCGATCCACCTGATGGACGAACCGCTGAGCTCGCTCGACGCCAAGCTGCGCGCCGACCTTCGGGTAGAGCTCAAGCGCATCCAGGCGGACCTCGGCGCGACCATCCTCTATGTCACCCACGACCAGATCGAGGCGATGACGATGGCCACCCGGATCGGCGTCCTCGACGCCGGCCGGCTGGTGCAGGTGGGCAGCCCCCGCGAGATCTACGAAAACCCCGTCAGCCTTTACGTTGCAGGGCGCCTCGGCCAGCCGCGGATCAACACGCTGCCGGCGGACCTGTTCCCGGGCGCGCCGGCAGGGGCCGCGACGATCGCGCTGCGCCCCGAACACGTCCGCCAGGGTTCCGGCCGCCCTGCGCGGGTCGAGCGGGTGGAACGCCTCGGCGACCAGACCCGGCTGCACCTGACGCTCGACGGGCACGCCATCGTCACCCTCGCCGAGGTGCACACCGACCTCGAACCGGGCGACACGCTGCCGGTCGAGCCGCAGAACGCCCTCTACTTCGACGCCACCGGCGCCCGCATCGCCTGAGGAGAACACAATGAAGCAGTTCATCAACAGCCGCGACTCGCTCGTGACCGAGGCGATCGACGGGCTGCTGCGCACCGCGGCGGGCAGGCTGGCGCGGCTGGACGGATACCCGCACATCAAGGTCGTCGTCCGCACCGACTGGGACCGGTCGCGCGTGGCGCTGGTGTCGGGCGGCGGGTCGGGGCACGAACCCAGCCACGCGGGGTTCGTCGGCCGGGGGATGCTGACGGCTGCGGTCTGCGGCGAGGTGTTCGCCTCGCCGTCGGTCGATGCGGTGCTGGCGGGGATCCTCGCGGTCACGGGCAAGCCGGGGTGTCTGCTGATCGTCAAGAACTATACCGGCGACCGGCTGAACTTCGGCCTTGCGGCCGAACGCGCCCGCGCCCAGGGGATCCGCGTCGGCATGGTCGTGGTGGACGACGACGTGGCCTTGCCCGACCTGCCGCAGGCGCGGGGTGTCGCCGGCACGCTCTTCGTCCACAAGATCGTCGGCGCGCTGGCCGAACAGGGGGCCGATCTCGACACGCTGGTGGCCGAGGCGCAGCGCGTCATCGCCCGCGTGTCCTCGATCGGGATGTCGCTCGATACCTGCACGATCCCCGGCGCCCCGAAGGAGAACCGGATCCCCCCCGGCAAGGCCGAGCTGGGACTTGGCATCCACGGCGAGGCGGGGATCGAGCAGGTCGATTTCGTGAACGCGCGCGACGCGATGGACAAGGTGATCGACCGGCTCGCCCCGCGCCTGTCCGCCGGGCCGCATGTCGCGCTTCTGAACAACCTCGGCAGCACCACGCCGCTCGAGATGGGCGTGCTGACCGAGGAACTGGTCCGCTCGCGCATCGGCGGGCAGATCCGCTGGCTGGTCGGCCCGGCACCGATGATGACCTCGCTCGACATGCGGGGGTTCTCGGTGTCGCTCTTCCCCGCCACGCGCGAGGACGAGGCGGCCCTCTGCGCCCCCGTCGCCCCGCACGCCTGGCCCGGCTGCATGCCGGTCAGCGAGATACCGGTCGTGGCGCTGCCCGACGGGCTGACGCCGATCCAGCCGATCCCGTCGCGCCACGACGCGACACGGGCGCTGATCGAGCGCTGCTGCCGCGTGCTGATCCAGGCGGAGGGCGAGCTGAACCAGCTCGACGCAAGGTCGGGCGACGGCGACACCGGCAGCACGCTGGCCGCTGCGGCGCGGGCGCTGACCGGTGCGCTGGACCGGCTGCCGCTGGCCGACCAGACCCAGCTTTACCGCGCCATCGGGCAGGAACTCAGCCAGACGATGGGGGGGTCGTCGGGCGTCCTGCTGGCGATCTTCTTCGCCGCGGCGGGCGATGCCTCGGCGAGCGGCGCGAACCCGATCGAGGCGCTGAAGGTCGGGCTTGACCGGGTCCAGCGCGTCGGCGGCGCGGGGCCCGGCGACCGCACGATGATCGACGCGCTCGCCCCGGCGCTGAACGCGCTGCACCAGGGCCTGCCTGCCGCCGCCGCCGCTGCGCGCGCGGGCGCCGACGCCACCGCCCGGATCGGCCGGGCGCGGGCGGGGCGCGCCAGCTATCTCGCCGAGGGCAGCATGCTGGGCTTCAACGACCCCGGCGCCGAGGCGGTCGCCCGCCTCTTCGCCGAACTTGCGGTCGCGGACACCGCCGCCGCGCCGGGCGCGTGACCCCGGCGGGCGGTCAGTATTTCTGCGGAACGTAAAGTTCGGGCGGCAGAACGGCGCGTTCGTAGTCGGGATTGAACACCCGGTCGGGCAGCGTGATCTCCTCGTGCGGGACGGGCTCGTAGGGGATCAGGCTCAGAAGGTGGTCGATCACGTTCAGCCGCGCGCGCTTCTTGTCGTTGCCCTCGACGATGTACCACGGCGCCTCGGGGATGTTCGTGCGGGCGAACATGTCTTCCTTGGCCTTGGTGTAGGCCTCCCACCGCACGCGCGATTGCAGGTCCATCGGCGACAGCTTCCACTGCTTCATCGGATCGTGGATCCGCATCAGGAAGCGCAACTGCTGTTCCTCGTCGGTGATCGAGAACCAGTATTTCACCACCCGGATGCCGGAGCGGACCAGCATCCGCTCGAACTCCGGCACGTCGCGGAAGAACTGTTCCACCTGGTCCTCGGTGGCGAAGCCCATCACCCGCTCCACGCCGGCGCGGTTGTACCAGCTGCGGTCGAACAGCACGATCTCGCCCCCGGCGGGCAGATGCGGGACGTAGCGCTGGAAATACCACTGCGTCCGTTCGCGGTCGGACGGGGCGGGTAGGGCGACGACGCGGGCGACGCGGGGGTTCAGGCGCTGCGTGATGCGCTTGATCGCGCCACCCTTGCCGGCCGAGTCGCGGCCCTCGAAGATCACGACGATCTTTTCGCGCCGGTGCTGGACCCAGTCCTGCAGCTTCACGAGTTCCGCCTGCAGGCGGAGCAGGGCGCGGAAGTAGTCGGCCCGCGGAATGGTGTCGGCGTGGCGCGCCTTGTAGCGGGCGCGGATCGCCTCCGGCACCAGGTCGTCCTCAAGCTCCAGTTCCAGATTCTCGTCGAGGGCATCGGCCAGGTCGGCCTCGAACCAGTCGGCCGGCGGATCGTCGGGGCGCATGGCGGGTCTCCTCGGGTCTCGCGCGGTTGGACCATGCCGATGTAACGGCCTTGCGTCACCCCCGGACAGCCGCGCGCGCCAGCACCGCGCGCGCCGCATTGCCGAGCGGATCGGCATAGGCGGCCGCGCGCGGGATGTTCGCCAGAAGGGCGGGCAGACGGGCGGCGTAGGCGTCGGGACCGGTGTCGCGGCAGGCGGCCAGGATCGCCTCGGCGTCGTCGCACAGGATCATCCCCGCGGGGTCGAACACTGCGGCCACCGCCGGATCGCCCCAGTAGATCGGCACCGACCGGCAGAGGATCGCGTCGATCAGCTTCTCGGTGAAGTAGCCGTGCTGCCTCGAGTTCTCGATCACGACCGAAAAGCGGTAGGGCGCGTGGCCGTCGCCCTTGTCGGCGAAGGGCCGGTAGCCCCCGCCCATCACATCGGCCGCGATCCCGTCGGCCGCCAGCCGCCGGGCGATCTCGTGCCGCAGGCGGTGCCCGGGCAGCGCCCGCTTCCGCGAGGCGATCAGCGACAGGCCGGCGGTCTTGGTCAGGTCACGCGTCCGCCAGTCGGGCACCCATGAGCCGCCGTAGGTGAAGGGGACCGCGTTCGGCGCGGCGGCCAGAACCGCCCGGTCGCAGGTGAGGATGGCGAAGAACCGCCGGTAGAGAGCCGCCGCGATCCGGCCGGCCCAGGGCTGCACTGCCCGCGGCTCGACCAGCATCGGCGTCAGCTGTGCCCGCACGCCGCGGTGCGGCGCAAGAAGCGTGGCCAGCGAAGGAAAGACGATCAGGTGATCGTCCGGCAGCAGGTCGCCGACCGCGCCGCCGTCGGGTGCGGGTTCCAGGGGCCAGTGCAGCCGCGTCAGCGGCACCCGCGCCAGCCCGCGCGGGAAGGGCGTGGCATAGGGCAGGACGGCGATCCGGGGCGCGCGGCGGGGCATGAGCGCCCTCTGCCCCGGCTGGCGAACGCGCGCAAGGTCAGCGCATCCCGACGACCATACCCCGGAGCTCGCGCAACAGTTTGCGCGTCATCGCGCGTTCGACATCGGCGTAATCCTCGGCCTGTTCGACGAAGGCGCCGGGGCCGCGGATGACGTTGCGCATCAGGTAGGCGGTCAGCGGCCCCGCGGCGAGGTCGGGTGTCTCGTGGTCGAACGGCAGATCGCCGCCGATCGACAGCGCGTTGACGGTAATGTCAGCCAGCGCCGGCGAGTCGCGCACGCGATGCGGGGCAGGGCCGACGTTGCTTTCGCCGTCGGTGGCGATGTCGAGCGTGCGCATCAGGCAGGCCGGCGCGCGCGCGAATTCCGCCGCCGCCGCCAGCATGGCCGCACCGATGGCCGTGCGTCCGTCGAAGGACGACCCGCGCGGATGCGCCGCGATCCGCGCGGCGAAGGCCGACAGCGCCGCGGGGCCGTCGATCATCGCCCAGTCTGCGATCCGGTCGTGATCGGCCGGCCCCGACCAGACGAAGGCCGCCAGCGCGATCGCGCCCGGCTCGGCGAGGATCGCGTCGGCGACTGGCGGAGACATCAAAGCTGCGGCAATGCCGTCGGCCTGCAGCCGATACTCCACCGGATCGACCGAAGCCGACACGTCGAGGGCCAGCAGCAGCGCCAGCCGGCAGGCCGAGGCAGGCGCCGGCAGCACCGTCAGCATCGCCGCAAGCCAGCGCATCATCCGCCTTCTTCGCACTGCAATCCGGGTTCGGTTTCTCGCAAGCTCGTTCGCTTGAAACGGTAGAGGCAGCAACCGCCGATGCGCAGCGGGGGTATGCGCAGGATGGACGATCCGCACAAGTGTGCCCGCCTTGCAGCTCGCAGTCCAGGGAAGATCGGGGCCAGGGTCGCGGCTGTCGCGGCCGCGCGCCCTGCTTGGCTGCTTTCTTCCCAAGCCATTGTTCGCGCTTGCGGCGACGGCTTGCGGCCCCCGGCTGTCGGCGTAGTCTGCGCCCGAGTCGCGGGAGGTTTCGCATGGGGCTCGACAGCTGGGACGAGGTCCGCACGGCCTGGGCGGTGGCGCGGCTTGGCACGGTGTCAGGGGCGGCCGAGGTGCTGGGTGTCCACCACGCGACCGTCATTCGCCATATCGACGCCCTCGAGCGGCGGCTGGGGGCCAAGCTCTTCCAGCGTCACGCCCGCGGGTATACCCCGACCGAGGCCGGGCGCGACCTGCTGCGGGTGGCGCAGGCCACGGCCGACCAGTTCGGACAGCTTCAGGGCCGCATCAAGGGCCAGGGCGAGACCGTCTCGGGGGACCTGACGGTGACGTCGATCACCGGCATCGCGCCCTTGCTGACGCCCGTTCTGGTCGACTTCCAGTCGCGCCACCCCGGTCTGACAGTGCGCTTCCTGACCGACGCGCGCGTGTTCCGTCTCGAATACGGCGAGGCGCACGTGGCCATCCGCGCGGGTGCCGCGCCCGAGGAACCCGACAATGTCGTGCAGCCCTTCGGCCATCTGCGGGTCGGCCTCTACGCATCCGGGCCTTATGTCGAGCGCGAGGGTCTTCCCTCCGGTCCGGCCGAGCTGCCCAAACATCGCTTCGTCGTGCCCGAGGGGCCGCCGGCGCGCGCGCCCTCGAACCGCTGGCTGATCGACAGCGTGCCGGGCGACCGGATCGCATTCCGCGCCACCGAACCCGCCGCCCTGCTGGCTGCGATCCGGGCCGGCGCCGGGATCGGCTTCGTGTCGGTGTTCGAGGCGAGCCAGCACCCCGATCTGGTCGAGGTGATGCCGCCGCGGTCCGACTGGGCGGTGCCGCTCTGGCTGGTCACGCATGTTGACTTGCACCGCACCACCAAGGTGCAGGCGTTGCTCACGCACCTCAAGGACGCCGCCCGCGGCTGGTCGGCCCTTTGACCACCCGGGCGCGGCCCGACCTGCCGCGCGATCCGGCGCGGGCCGCCGCCCTGCGCGGCCATGCCGCGATGCTTGCCTTCTCGGCCTTCGTCGCGGGCAGCTTCAGCCTCGGCGCGATGGTGGCCAACGAGATCGCGCCGGCCGCGCTGAACGCCGTGCGCTTCGCGCTGGCCGCGGCGATCCTTGCCGCCGTCGCCATGGCGGGGCCGGGCTTTCGCGCCGCGCACTTCCGCGCGCCTTGGCGCTATGTCCTTCTGGGGGCGGTCTATGCGGTCTATTTCGTGCTGATGTTCGAAGGGCTGAAGACCGCGCCCCCGGTGTCCACCGCCGCGGTGTTCACGCTGACCCCCGCGATGTCGGCCGTCTTCGGCTGGCTGATGCTGCGGCAGGTGACGACACCGGGCATGGCGGCCGCGCTGGCCATCGGGGCCCTCGGCGCGCTGTGGGTGATCTTCCGGGCCGACCTCGCGGCGGCCCTCGCCTTCGACCTGGGCCGCGGCGAGGCGATCTATTTCGCGGGCTGCGTCGCGCACGCAGCCTTCACCCCGATGCTGCGCCTCCTGAACCGGGGCGAACCGGCGTCGGTGGTCACCACGTTCGTGATGGCCGCGGGGTTCGCCGTTCTCTGCCTCTGGGGTTGGCGTGACCTTGCGGCGACCGACTGGGCGGCGCTGCCCGGGATCGTCTGGGTCACGCTCGGCTATGTCAGCGTCTTCGCCTCGGCGCTGACCTTCTTCCTGCTCAGCTACGCCGCCGAGCGCCTGCCTGCGGCCAAGGTCATGGCCTATACCTACCTCGTTCCCGCCTGGGTGATCCTGTGGGAGCTTGCACTGGGCCGCCCCGCCCCGCCCGCGCTGGTCCTGGTGGGCGTGGCGCTGACCGCGGCGGCACTGGCGATCCTTCTGCGCCCGGACGACCGCAAGCGCGCCTGACCGCCGCCCCAAGGCGCGGGCCGGGCGCTGCCCCTGCGCAGGCCGGTTCGGTCGGTAGCGCGGACGGGCGTCGAAAGGGCGGACGCATCCCCCGTCGCGTCGCGCGGCATCGCCGCGGTGTCGAGGTGCCCGCCGACCCGCCTGCCGCGGCCGGCCGCGACGGCGGACCATTGCGATCGGGGCGGCAGGCGACGTCGACGCCCGCGAAGGTTTCGCGGCCGGACACGCGCGACCGTGGGGGGCGATGAAGTTCTGATGAAAGCGCGCGCCGGCTTGATCCAGCGCATCCCTGCCCTCGGGCGCCGCAGGCGGCATCGGCCCGACCCGCGATGATGGAGGCCCCGATGTTCGACGACACCGCACCCGAAACCTTCGTCCACCCCGTTGCCCGGAATTCCCGAGCGCTGATCAGCGTGCGCGGCCTCGCCCTCTGGTACGGCGACACGCAGGCGCTGACCGACGCGAGCTTCGACCGCTGGCGGGGCAAGACCCTCGCCTTCTTCGGTCCCTCGGGCTGCGGCAAGACCACGGCGCCCAAGGGTCTCAACCGGATGCGCGACAGCGCCCGCGGCCTTCGCCGGACCGGCCCGATCACGCTCGACGGGCAAGACATCCACGCCCCCGAGGTCGATCCGCCGTTTCGGCTGGGTCGCGCCGCGGCTGAACCCCTTTCCCACGTCGGTCTTCTGGAACGTGGCCTGCGGGCCGCGAATCCAGGGTCTCGTGACCGCGCGGGCCGAGGCTGCCGCCCGTGCGGAAAGCTGTCTGCGCCGCGCGTTGCTGCTGGACGAGGTGAAGGAAGACCTCGGCCATCCCGGCACCAGCCTGTCAGTGGGCACACAGCAGCGCCTGTGCATTGCCCGGGCACTGTCCACCAATCCGGATGTCCTGCTCATGGACGAACCAACGGCGTCGATCGATCCGATCGGCACCGCACGGATCGAACAACCGATGCTCGACCTGCGCGCTGACCGTGCCATCGTCGTCATCCCTCATTCCATGATGGAGGCGCGCCGGATCGCGGACCGGGCTGCGTTCTTCCACCTCGGCCGCCTGCTGGAGATCAGACCGACCGCGGCGGTCTTCGACGCGCCCCGCACCGCCGAATGCCGGCGCTTCATCGCCGGGCAGAGCGGCTAGGCCGCGTCGCCGCCGTCCAGCTCGGCCGCCACGAACCGCTCGAAGGCGTCGAGGTCTACAGGTTCGAACTGGCCGAACCCCTGCATCCAGACCGACGCAGGCCGCAGCCCGTCGGGGTCGAGCTTGCACCAGGTGATCCGCCCGCGCTTCTCCTGCAGGATCAGCCCGGCGGCCGCCAGCACCGCGAGGTGCTTCGACACCGCCGCCAGCGACACCGGAAAGGCCGCCGCCACGTCGGTCACCGCCATGTCGTCCTCGAGCAGAAGCGCAAGGATCGCCCGCCGGGTCGGATCGGCGAGGGCGGCAAAGACGGCATCCAGACGGTCGGCCATGTCCGAGGCATGGCGCCGCGGCGCAGGAAGGTCAACCGCGGGGTTGAATGTCGCCGCCGGCCGAGCCATGCCGCAGCGGCTGCGCCGCGCTGCGGCATGCCCGCACCAAAGGTTTTTGATTCAATGGGTTGTGCGGATTGCCGCAGCCTCGTCGGCGGGTTGACTCGCGCCGCGCCCCTCTCTAGTTTCCGCCCGACTTCGCGGAGGGGTGCCCCCGATGCCCGACGAACCCGATGCCGACCGGCTCGTCCGGCTGGAAGAACGGATCGCCGCGGCAAAGGGTTCGGTGACGAAGCCCGACGCGACGCTGCGCGGCCTCGGCCAGGGCGAAGCCGCGTGGCGCATGGTGATCGAGTTGTCCTCTGGCATCGCGATCGGGCTGGCGCTCGGCCTGGGGCTGGACACGCTGTTCGGGACGGCCCCCGTGATGATCGTGATCTTCGCGCTTCTGGGCTTCGCGGCCGGGGTGCGCACCATGCTCGGCACCGCCCGGGCGCTGACGAAGGGCAAGCCGGACGAGCCCGGCGACGGCAGAAGGGACTGACAGGTGGCGACAGGCGAGGGCGGCGGTCTTTCCATCCACCCGATGGACCAGTTCATCGTGAAGCCGCTGTTCGGCGGCACCGAAATTGCGTTCTACACCCCAACGAACGTCACCCTCTGGCTGGCCGTGGCGGTGGCGGCCATCGCCGCGCTATTCGTCCTCGGCACCCGTGCGCAGGATGTCGTGCCGGGCCGCAGCCAGTCCATCGCCGAGCTGATCTACGGCTTCATCCACAACATGGTGGAAGAGGTGGCAGGCCACGACGGGGCGAAGTTCTTCCCCTATGTGATGACGCTGTTCCTGTTCATTCTCTCGGCGAATCTGGTTGGCCTGATCCCGATGAGCTTTACCACCACCTCGCACATCGCGGTGACGGCGACGCTGGCGCTGGCGGTGTTCCTGGCGGTGACCATCGTGGGGTTCGTCCGCAAGGGGCCGGCGTTCCTCGCGATGTTCTGGGTCTCGTCGGCGCCGCTGCCGTTGCGCCCGATCCTCGCGGTGATCGAGCTGATCTCGTATTTCGTCCGGCCGCTCAGCCACTCGATCCGTCTTGCCGGCAATCTGATGGCCGGCCACGCGGTGCTGAAGGTCTTCGCGGGGTTCGCCTCGATCGCGCTGGTGTCGCCGGTGGCGATCGGCGCGATGGCGGCGATCTATGCCCTCGAGCTTCTGGTGGCGGTCGTCCAGGCCTACGTCTTCACCATCCTGACCTGCGTCTATCTCAGGGACGCGGTCGGCGACGCGCACCACTGACGCGCGGCACCCCAACGTCAAGCCATTCCAGAGACAGGAGAACGACCATGGAAGGCGAACTCGCTCAAATGGGCAAATACATCGGTGCTGGCCTTGCGGCCTTCGGCCTCGGCGGGGCCGGCATCGGCGTGGGCAACATCGCGGGCAACTTCCTTGCCGGTGCGCTGCGCAACCCCTCGGCGGCTGCAGGCCAGACCGCCACGCTCTTCGTCGGCATCGCCTTTGCCGAAGCGCTCGGGATTTTCTCGTTCCTGATCGCGCTTCTCCTGATGTTCGCCGTCTGATACCGGCGTGACACCGGGCCGGGGCGCGCCCCCGGCCTGACACCGGCCTGACGGAGACGACGATGGCGACGGAACACGGGGCCGCCCCGGCGGTCGGGATGCCGCAGCTCGACACCACGACCTACGCCAACCAGATCTTCTGGCTGGCGATCGCGTTGGTGGCGATCTACCTCATCCTCACGCGGATCGCGCTGCCGCGGATCGCGGCGGTGCTGTCCGAACGCAAGGGCACCATCACCAACGACCTGCTGATGGCTGAGGAGCTGAAATCCAAGGCCAAGGCCGCCGAGGCCGCCTACAACGAGGCGCTGGCCCAGGCCCGGGCCGAGGCCGGCCGGATCGTGGCCGAGGCGCGCGCGGCCATCCAGCGCGACCTCGACGCGGCAACCGCGAAGGCGGACGCCGAGATTGCAGCGAAGCTCGCGCAATCCGAGGCGCGCATCGCCGAAATCCGCGCCACGGCGGCCGACAGCGTCGTCGCCGTGGCGACCGACACGGCAGAGGCGCTGGTTGCGGCGCTTGGCGGGCGGGCCGACGCCGCGATGGTCGCGGCAGCGGTCGCCGGCCGGATCAAGGGGTAAGCCATGCGTCTGACCGCCACCACCGCGGCGCTTCTTGCTCCGCTTCCGGCGCTTGCCGCTTCGGGCCCGTTCTTCTCGCTCGGGAACAGCGATTTCGTCGTGCTAATCGCCTTCGTCGTGTTCGTCGGCGTCCTTGTCTATTTCAAGGTGCCGGGGATGATCGGCGGGCTTCTGGACAAGCGCGCCGCGGCGATCAGGACCGAGCTCGAGACCGCCCGCGCGCTCCGCGACGAGGCGAAGGAGCTTCTCGCCTCCTACGAACGCAAGTCGCGCGAGATCAAGGCGCAGGCCGACCGCATCGTGGCGGCGGCACGCGAGGATGCGAAGGCGGCCTCGGCCGCGGCGCAGGAAGAGCTGAAACGCAACATCGCCCGCCGCCTGAAGGCGGCCGAGGATCAGATCGCGGCCGCCGAGGGCGAGGCGATCCGGGCC
This sequence comes from uncultured Paracoccaceae bacterium, assembly GCA_938028765.1. Taxonomy (GTDB): domain Bacteria; phylum Pseudomonadota; class Alphaproteobacteria; order Rhodobacterales; family Rhodobacteraceae; genus CALIZF01. Next base: position 3,825 of record CALIZF010000027.1, on the reverse strand, counting down.
GTGCGCGACCGCGCCATCGCCGTGGCGATCGCCGCCGCCGGCGACGTGCTGGCCCGCCAGATGACGCCCGAAGCGGCCGGCGCGATGATCGACGAGTCGATCCGCGTCGTCGGCGCGAAGCTGCACTGACCGGGTCAAGTGACCGGGGCACACGGGCCGGAAATCGGGTTCCCGAAATCGCGGGCCGGAAATCGGGGGGGGCGGCGTCGGGTCGGCGCTGCCCCGTCCGTTTCGGGTTGACCCCGGCCAACGGCGGACGGGATCGCGCGGATCGACCGGCGTAAGGGCGGATGGTGACCCCGGCGTGATTCGAACACGCGGCCTACGGTTTAGGAAACCGTCGCTCTATCCAGCTGAGCTACGGGGCCTTTTCCGGCGAGCACGGCCGAACCGCCCCGCCATCCTGTCAATCCTTCCCACACGTCTCGAGGCGCCGTGCGGCGCGGGCGAACCGACCCTTGCCGCGGGCGGCGCCGCGGCCCTGGCGGTGCAGAGACGCGGCGCAGGCAATCCTCTGCACGCAAACCGGCCGCGATGCAACTGCCCGGATGGGCCGGCGCGGGCGCAGGGGCTTGGCCAGGCGACGCAGGGCGCGTAGGCTGGGCTCCCGCCGCCCCGAAGGCCGCCGCGCATGGACCGACGCCCGCCCCGACGCCCGCTGACGCTTCGCGACGTGTCCGACGCCTCGGGCGTCAGCGAGATGACGGTCAGCCGCGTGCTGCGCGGGCGGGGCGAGGTTTCGGCGGCGACCCGCGACCGGGTTTTGGCCGCCGCGCACAGCCTCGGCTACGTGCCGAACCGGATCGCGGGCGCGCTGGCCAGCAAGCGCGTTAACCTCGTTGCCGTCATCATCCCGTCGCTGTCGAACATGGTGTTCCCCGAGGTGCTGGCCGGCATCTCGGCGGGGCTCGAGGGCAGCGGACTGCAACCGGTGTTCGGCGCGACGCATTACGATCCCGCGCGCGAAGCGGCGGTGCTCTACGAGATGCTGTCCTGGCGCCCCTCGGGGGTGATCGTGGCGGGGCTCGAGCACGACGCGTCGGCGCGGGCCATGCTGGCACAGGCGGACGTGCCGGTGGTCGAGGTGCTGGATACCGACGGCACGCCGATCGACAGCGCGGTGGGGATCTCGCACATCGCCGCGGGTGCGTCGATGGCGCAGGCGGTCCTTGCAGCGGGCTACCGGCGAATCGGCTACCTCGGCACCTCGGTCGGGGGCGACCATCGGGCGCGCAAGCGGCGGGCAGGTTTCGTGGCGGCGCTGGCGACGGCGGGCGTGCCGCTGGCGGCCGAAACGGCCTACGACGGCGGATCGGCGCTGGCGAAGGGCCGCGACATGACGGCGGCGCTGATGGCGGCGCGCCCCGACCTCGATTTCCTCTACTACGCCAACGACGTGATCGGGGCGGGCGGGCTGTTGTGGTGCCTCGCGCAGGGGGTGGATGTCCCGGGGCGGGTGGGGCTTGCGGGGTTCAACGGGCTCGACCTGCTCGAGGGGCTGCCGCGGCGGCTGGCCACGCAGGACAGCCGCCGGTTCGCGATCGGCCGGCGCGCCGCCGAGATCGTTGCCGGAGGCCTGCACGGCGTGATCGAAACGCTGACCCCCGAACTGATCCGAGGCGACACCATCAGGACCCTGCCATGACCGACCGCATCACGGCCCTCGACCTGCCGGATCCGCCGCCCGCGGACCCCGACATCGCCGCCTATTTCGCCAGGTGCGAGGAAAAGCTTGGCCTCGTGCCGAACGTGCTGCGCGCCTACGCCTTCGACACCGCGAAGCTGCGCGCCTTCATGGCGTTCTACAACGACCTGATGCTGGCGCCCTCCGGCCTGACGAAGGCCGAGCGCGAGATGATCGCGGTCGCCGTCAGCGCCGAGAACCGCTGCGTCTACTGCCTGACCGCCCACGGGGCAGCGTTGCGGCAGCTGACCGGCGATCCCGCGCTGGCCGAGCGCATCGCGCAGAACTACCGCCATGCGGGGCTGCCGGACCGGCAGCGGGCGATGCTGGACTTCGCGGTGAAGCTGACCCGCCGCCCCGAGGCGATCGAGGAGGCCGACCGCGCCGCCCTGCGTGCCGCCGGCTTCGACGACCGCGCCATCTGGGACATCGCGGCGGTTGCCGGGTTCTTCAACATGTCGAACCGGGTGGCGACGGCGACGGGGATGGAGCCGAACCCCGAGTATCACGGCATGGCGCGCTGATTCCCTGTCCGGGCGCAGACCGCACCCTCGGGGCTACACCCCCGAACCCCCGTGAGATGTCCGAGGACAGACGACGGGCAGAGCGGTTCAACCCTTGCGCCCGATCCGCGGTTCCTCGCCGCGCAGGAGGCGGCGGATGTTGGCGTCGTGCCGCACGAAGATCAGCGCGGCCATCAGCAGGCAGGCGAGGCCGGTCTGCGGCGCGCCGAGCAAGGGCGCCAGCGCCGGCGCCAGCGCCGCCGCGGCCAGTGCGGCGAGCGACGAGAAGCGGAAGGCGGCGGCAACCGCAAGCCAGACGAGGCAGGCGGCCGCCCCGGCCAGGGGTGCCAGCGCCAGCAGCGTGCCGAGGAAGGTCGCAACCCCCTTGCCGCCGCGGAACTTCAGCCACAGCGGGAAGAGGTGGCCGAGGAAGGCGGCCACGCCCGCGGCCTGCGCCGCATCCTCGGCCGCGAGCGCGCGCGCCGCCAGCACGGCCGCCGCGCCCTTGGCGGCGTCCAGCAGCAGCGTCAGCGCGGCCGCCGTCCGGTTGCCGGTGCGCAGGACGTTGGTGGCGCCGATGTTGCCGGATCCGATCTTGCGCAGGTCGCCAAGGCCGTAGGCGCGCGCCATCAGGACGCCGACAGGGACAGAGCCGAGGAGGTAGCCGAGCAGCGCGGCGATCAGCAGCGTGGCAGCGGGCGAGACGATGTCGGGCATGGGCGGCGGGTCCGGCTGGCGGGCGGGGGTCGCGCCGGCCCCCGGCCGTGGTTTCGGTCAGAGGCTCCACCCTCGTGCGGCGTGGACCGGCTCGCCTTCGACCAGCGTCAGCGCCACGCGCCCCTGCAGGCGCGCACCGTCGAACGGGGTGTTCTTCGATTTCGACGCCAGCGCGAAGCGGTCGAGCACGAAGGGTGCGTCCGGGTCGAACAGCACGAGGTCGGCCGGCGCGCCGGGATCGAGCGTGCCCGCGTTCAGCCCGAGGCGGCGGGCGGGGTTCAGCGCCATCGCGCGGAAAAGGCCAGGCAGCGTCATCGCCCCGGCGTGCCACAGGCGCAGGGCGGCGGGCAACAGGGTTTCGAGGGCCACCGCGCCGGGTGCCGCATCCACGAACGGCAGGCGCTTCGATTCCTCGTCCTGCGGGGTGTGCATGGAACAGAGGACGTCGATCACCCCCTCGGCCAGCGCCTGCACGGTCGCCAGCCGGTCGTCTTCGGACCGCAGCGGCGGGGTCAGCTTGAAGAAGGTGCGCCAGTCGCCCACGTCGAACTCGTTCAGCGTGACGTGGTGGATCGAGGTGCCCGCGGTGACGTCAAGTCCTGCGGCCTTCGCCCGCGCCAGCGCGGGCAGCGCCGCCGCGGTGGTGATCTGGTCGGCGTGCCAGCGCGCGCCGGTCATCTCGACCAGCGCAAGGTCCCGTTCGAGCCCGATCCGCTCGGCCAGCGGGGACACGGCGGGCAGGCCCTTCAGCGTGGCGAACTTGCCAGCCGTCGCCGCCGCGCCGGCCGAGAGGCCCGCATCCTGCGGATGCCCGACCACCAGCGCGTCGAGGCTGCGGGCATAGGTCAGGCAGCGGGCCAGCACGCGCGTGTCCGCAACCGGCCGGGCAGCGTCGGTGAAGGCGACCGCGCCCGCATCGCG
>CALIZF010000026.1 GCA_938028765.1 uncultured Paracoccaceae bacterium | reverse complement strand
GGAGGCTCCTGCGGTATCGGTCGGCGGTGCCGGCGCGCCCGCGCCGCCCGTTCCTCCGCTGCGGGCGCGGGCCAGTTCGCGCAGCGCCACATGCGCCCGCACCACGCCTGCAAGGCTGTTGCGGTCGGCGATGGCGATGGCGTGAAGGCCAAGCTCGGCGGCGCGGGCCACCAGTTCCTCGGGGTGCGAGGCGCCGGTCAGGAAAGTGAAGTTCGAGGTGACGCACAGCTCGGCATAGCGCGGCGGCGGGGCGGCCCTGCGCTCGCGCCCGCCCGTCGCCCCTGCCGTGTCCTCTTGCGCGTCCGCCATGCCGCCCGTCCCGAGTCCCTGGAACATATAGCGAACATCGCCGCGCCGGGAAACCGGCGGGGCAGGGCGGTGCGACGGTCAGTGCGGCCGGGACGACCGCGCCTCCAGCCAGCTGACCAGCCGCACCGCGGGCAGGAGGATGACGAGATAGATCATCGCCGCCGCGATCAGGGGCGAGGGGTTCGCGGTCAGCGCCTGGGCGTCGGTCGCCTGCTTCAGGAGGTCGGGCATGGCGACGACCGAGGCCAGCGATGGTCCTTGGCGATCGCCACCGCGTTCGAGGTGTGCGGCGGGATGGCGATGCGGAAGGCCTGCGGCAGAATCACCTTCCAGACCGTCACCGGAAAGGGGAGGCCCAGGGCGGCGGCCGCCTCGATCTGCCCGCGCGGAATCGCCTGGATCCCGGCGCGGAACACCTCGGCGGTGAAGGCCGCGAAGACCAGCGACAGCGTGAGCGTGGCCGAGGTGAAGGCCGACAGCCGGATACCCACGAACGGCAGCGCGAAGTAGATGAGGATCAGCAGGACGAGGATCGGCAGCGCGCGGAAGAAGTCGGTCCAGGCGATGGCAAGCCAGCGGAAGGGCCGCTGCGACGCGGTGGCGGCGAACAGCGCCTGGAACCCGTAGTCCGAGATGTCGACCGCGCGTCCGAGGCGCCGCGCGGTCTCGGTCGCCATGTCCACCTCGAAGCCCTGGAACTGGCCCTGCTCGGTCTTGAACTCCCACGGCGGGTTCGACGGATAGGCGCCGACGACCAGCTTCTGCGCGACGGCCGCACCGGCGGTCAGGGCGGCGGCCAGCGTCACAGCGGCGGCCAGGGTCGTTTCATGCTGCGATCCCCTCTCGGTTGGCATCCCGCCTGCGGGCGGGCCGGCGGTGCGACCCGCGGGACCGACCCTGCCCGCCGGGGCCGCGCAGGGCAAGGGTCGGCGCGGCCGATCCGTCGCACTGTGCGGGCCCGTCCTTCGACTTAGGTTAGGGTCTCGCGGGGTGCGGGATGCTGCTGGACGTCGACGGGCTGACCAAGACCTTTGCGACCGCCGAAGGGCCGGTCGCGGTGCTGCGCGGCGTGTCCTTCGCGCTGGACGCGGGGCAGAGCCTGGCGCTGACGGGCGAGTCGGGGTCGGGCAAGAGCACCCTCCTGCACTGCGTGGCGGGGCTCGAGCCGTTCGACGGCGGCGCCGTGCGGATCGGCGGAGCGGACCTCGCCGGCATGGGCGAGGCGGCGCGCGCAGCGCTGCGCCGGCGGACGGTCGGCTTGGTGTTCCAGCAGTTCAACCTGATCCCGTCGCTGACGGCCGGGGCCAACCTCGCCTTTCAGGCGCGGCTCGCCGGCCGGCACGATCCGGCCTTCTGCGCGCATCTGGCCGCGCGGCTGGGGCTTTCGGGCCTTCTCGACCGCTATCCCGAACAGCTGTCGGGCGGCCAGCAGCAGCGGGTGGCGATCGGGCGGGCGCTGGCCGCGCGGCCCGCACTGCTGCTGGCCGACGAGCCGACGGGCAACCTCGACGAGACGACGGGCGATGCGGTGATGGACCTGCTGCTCGACGGCGTGGCCGAGGCGGGGGCGGCGCTCTTGATGGTCACGCATTCGATGCGGCTGGCCGCGCGGCTCGGCGGGCGGCTGCATCTGGCGCAAGGTCGGATCGCATGATGCGGGCGGGGATGGCCGCGATCCTGTCGCACTGGCGACGGCACCCGGTGCAGCTGGCCATGCTGCTAGCGGGCCTGATGCTGGCCACCGCGCTTTGGACGGGCGTGCAGGCGATCAACGCCGAGGCGCGGGCCAGCTATGCCCGCGCCGCCGCGGTGCTGGGGCAGGACCGGCTGGAACGGTTCGTGGCCGAGGGCGCGGCGCGGTTCGATCAGGCGGCGCATGTGGCGCTGCGGCGTGCGGGATGGCCCGTCTCGCCGGTGCTGGAGGGGCGGATCCGCGCCGGCGGGTTGCGGCTGACGGTGCTGGGCGTCGATCCGCTGACGGCCCCGCCGCAATCGGGGCTCGCGGGGCTGGCGGCACAGGGCGGGTTCCTGCGGTTCATCACGCCGCCGGGCGAGGTGCTGGCCCATCCCGTCACCGCCGCGCGGCTGACAGAGGCCGCACTGCCGGGCGGCCCGGCGATCCGCGCGGCCGAGGGCGTGCCCGAGGGCACGCTGATCGCCGACATCGGGATCGCGCAGGCGATGCTGGACGCGCCGGGGCAGGTGTCGCGCCTGCTGATCGCGGCCGAGGTGCCGGCGGGCCTGCCGGACTGGCGCGAAATCGCCCCCGGCCTTGTCCGGGAAGCACCCGAGGGGGCGGGCGACCTCGCGCGCCTGACCGACAGTTTCCACCTGAACCTGACCGCCTTCGGCCTCCTCGCCTTCGCGGTCGGCCTGTTCATCGTCCACGCCGCCGTGGGCCTTGCGTTCGAAGAGCGGCGCGGCACCTTCCGCACGCTGCGCGCGCTCGGCCTGCCGGGGGGGCGGCTTGCGGCGCTGCTGGCGGGCGAGCTTCTCTTGTTCGCGGTGGTCGCGGGCGGGGCGGGCGTGGTGCTGGGCTGGCTGATCGCGGCGGCGCTTCTGCCCGATGTGGCGGCGACGCTGTCGGGGCTTTACGGTGCCGCGGTGCCGGGGTCGGTCGCGCTGCGGGCGGAATGGGTTGCGGCAGGCCTCGCGATCGCGGTCGCGGGAACGCTCGCGGCGGGCGCACAGGCGCTGTGGCGCATCGCGCGGCTGCCGGTCCTTGCCCCCGCGCGGCCGCGGGCCTGGGCGATGGCCGCGGCCGGCGGCCTGCGCGCGCAGGCGGCTGCGGCCGGCGCGCTGGCGGTTGCGGCGGGGGCGCTCGCCGTCCGGGGCGATGGCGTGGTGGCGGGGTTCGCGCTGATCGGCTGCCTGCTGCTGGCGGCGGCGCTGGCGCTGCCGGTGGCGCTGCACCTTGCCCTGCGCGCCGCGGCGGCGCGGGTGCGCGGGGTGCTGGCGGAATGGTTCGTGGCCGATACGCGCCAGCAGGTGCCGGGGCTGTCGCTGTCGCTGATGGCGCTGATGCTGGCCTTGGCGGCGAACGTCGGCGTTGCCACGATGGTGGCCTCGTTCCGGGCGACGTTCACCGGCTGGCTCGACCAGCGGCTGGCGGCCGAGCTCTACGTCACCGCCCGCAGCCCCGACGAGGGCGCGCGGCTGGCATCGTTCCTCGCCGCGCGGGCCGAGGCGGTGCTGCCCATCGTCAGCGCCGAGGCGGTGCTGGACGACGCGCCGGGGCAGGTGTTCGGCATGGCCGACCATGCCACGTTCCGCGACGCCTGGCCGCTGATCGCCGCCGCGCCGGATGTGTGGGATCGCGTGGCGGCAGGGACGGGCGTTCTGGTCAACGAACAGCTCTGGCGCCGCGCGGGGCTGCGCCTCGGCGATCCCCTGCCGCTGCCGGGGGGCGCGCTTCCGGTCGCGGGGGTCTATTCCGACTACGGCAACCCCGCGGGGCAGGCGATCCTCGGGTTGGCCGACTTCGACCGCCGGTTTCCCGGCCTGCCGCACCAGGCCTTCGCCGTCCGCACTGCAGACCCTGCCGGGGTGGCCGAGGCGGTAACGGCCGCCTTCGACCTGCCGCCCGACCGTGTGCTGGATCAGGCGGCGGTCAAGCGGTTCTCGCTTGCGGTGTTCGAGCGGACCTTCGCGGTCACAGGGGCGCTGAACCTGCTGACGCTCGGGGTGGCGGCGGTGGCGCTTCTGGCCTCGATGGTGACGCTCGGCGCGATGCGGCTGCCGCAGCTTGCCCCCGTCTGGGCGGCGGGACTGACGCGGGGCCGGCTGGCCGCGCTCGAGATGGCGCGGACGCTGATGCTGGCGGCGCTGACGGCGGTGCTGGCGCTGCCGGTCGGGCTGGCGCTGGCCTGGGTGCTGCTCGCGGTGGTGAACGTGCAGGCCTTCGGCTGGCGGCTGCCGCTGCACCTCTTCCCGGGCGACTGGGCGGTGCTATTCGCGGCCGCGCTGGCGGCCGCGGCGCTGGCTGCGGCGCTGCCGGTGCGGCGGATCGCGCGGCTCGCGCCGGCGGACCTTTTGCGGGTGTTCGCGCATGAACGCTAGGGCTGCCGCTGCGGTGCTGCTGGCGGCGATGGCCCTTGCCGGTCCGGCGGCGGCCCAGGGCGCGGGCGGCGGCGGGTTCGCGGGCCTCGGGTCGGCGGCCGAGGGCTTCGCCTTGCCCGATCCCGCCTGGCGCCCGGACTTTCCCGCCGATCACGGGCCGCATCCCGGCTTCCGCATCGAATGGTGGTATCTGACCGCCGCGCTGGAGGGGCCGGACGGCCGCGCCTACGGCGCGCAGTGGACGCTGTTCCGCACGGCACTTGCACCCGGCGAGGGCGCGGGCTGGTCCAGCCCTCAGGTCTGGCTGGCGCACGCCGCCGTCACGACCGAGACTGCGCATTTCGCGGCCGAGCGGCTCGCGCGCGGTGGCATCGGGCAGGCAGGCGTCACGGCCGATCCCTTCGCCGCCTGGATCGACGACTGGGCAATGCAGGGGCTGCCCGGCGGCGCGGATGCGCTGGACCGCATCGCCCTGCGCGCCCGGGGCGAGGGCTTCGCCTTCGAGCTTGCGGCCGAGGCGACCGGCCCCGTCGTGCTGCACGGGTCGGGCGGCTATTCGGTGAAGGGCCCGGGGGGGCAGGCATCGCACTATTATTCCCAGCCCTTCTACCGGGTGACGGGCACCCTGACGCTGCCCGAAGGGCCGGTGGCGGTGACCGGCACGGGGTGGCTCGACCGGGAATGGTCCTCGCAGCCGCTCGACGCCGATCAGGCAGGGTGGGACTGGCTGGCGCTGCACTTCGACGACGGATCGCGGCTGATGGCGGCGCAGGTGCGCGGTGCCGCGCCCTACCGCTTCGGCACGCTGATCGGCGCCGACAGTGCGGCCCGGCCGCTCGACGGCGACGCGGTGCGGCTGACGCCGCTGGCCGGCGCGCGGGTCGCGGGGCGCGACGTGCCCGTGCGCTGGCGCGTGGCGGTGCCGGACGCGGGCATCGACGTGACGGCCGAGGCCGTCAACCCGCAGGCGTGGATGGACCTGGGCGTTTCCTATTGGGAAGGCCCGGTGCGCGTGACCGGCACCCATCCGGGGCGCGGCTACCTCGAGATGACGGGCTATTCGCCGTAGGGCACCCAGACCGTCTTGATCTCGGACGCGCGGGCGAGGGTTTCGCGCAGGTCGTGCGCCGCCCAGTCGATGGCGCGGTCCGACACCCAGGTGCGCTTGAGGTTCGACACCGATTGCCCCTCCACCATCGCGCAAAGGGCCGGCGGGCCGAAGGCCCAGACGGCCTCCACGTCCATGTGCCCCGCCAGCGCCGCGCCGAGGTCGGCCGCGTCGCCGGTCACGATGTTCACGACGCCGCCCGGCACGTCCGATGTGTCGATCACCTGGTAGAAGTCGGTCGCGGCCAGCGGGAAGGCGCGCGAGGGAACCGCGACCACGGCATTGCCGAGCGCCACCGCCGGTGCCGCCAGCGCGATCAGGCCCAGAAGCGGCTGGTCGTCGGGGGTGACGATCCCGATCACCCCCTGCGGTTCCGGCATGGCCAGCGCGACGCCGCGGATCGGCACCGGCTTGACCCGACCTTCCCACTTGTCGGCCCAGGCGGCGGCCCGGAAGAGGGTCCGGATCGCCGCCTGCACCTCGCCCTCGCCGGGGCGGCCGGTCATCCCGCGCAGGCGGGCGGCGAATTCGGCCGCACGGGCCGACAGGTTCTCGGCCAGGTAGTAGAGGACCTGCGCCCGGTTCCAGGCGGTCGCGCGGGCCCAGCCCTTCTGCGCGGCCTGCGCCGCCTCGACCGCATTACGGATGTCCTTGCGGTTGCCGATCCCGGCATGGCCCAGAAGGTGCCCCCGCGGCGACCAGACGGCGCGGGAATGCCCGCCGTCGGGCCGCACCTGCCGGCCGCCGATGTGCAGTTTCGCGGTGCGGTCGATCCCCTCGACGATCGGATCGGCCGGTGCAGGCACCGGCGCCACCGCCCGCGCCGCCCGGGCGGCAGCGGCGGCAGGCCGGCGCCAGGGGACGATCCCTTCCCAGCCGCCTTCGCGGCCGAAGCCGCTTTCGCGCAGGCCGCCGAACCCGGCGGCGGCGTCGAAGAGGTTCGCCGCGTTGACCCAGACCACGCCCGCGCGCAGCTTCGGCGCGATGTCGAGGGCGAGGTTGACGTTCTCGGTCCAGACGGTCGCAGCGAGGCCGTAGCGGGTGTTGTTGGCCAGCTGCACCGCCTCGTCCGGAGTGCGGAAGGTGCAGGACACCAGCACCGGCCCGAAGATCTCCTCCTGCATCAGGGGGTCGGCGGGGGCGAGGCCGGTGATCAGCGTGGGCGGGTAGAAGCAGCCGCCCGCCGGCAGGGGTGCCGGGCTGCGCCACACGTCGCCCGTGCAGGCCCCGACCATCGCGGCGATGCGGTCGCGCTGCACCCGATCGACGATCGCGCCGACGTCGATGCACTTGTCCAGGGGATCGCCCACGCGCAGGACGGACATGCGCCGCCGGACCTTCGCGTGGAACCGGTCGGCCACCCCTTCCTGCACCAGAAGGCGCGATCCCGCGCAGCAGACCTGCCCCTGATTGAACCAGATCGCGTCCACCAGGCCCTCGACGGCGGAGTCGAGGTCGGCGTCGTCGAACACGATGTAGGGGCTCTTGCCCCCGAGTTCGAGCGTCAGGCCCTTGCCCGTGCCGGCCGTCGCCGCGCGGATCGCCCGGCCGACCTCGGTGGAGCCGGTGAAGGCGACCTTGGCCGGGCCGGGATGCGCGACCAGCGCCGCGCCCGTCGCCCCGTCGCCGGTGACGATGTTCAGGACCCCCTTCGGCAGCCCTGCCTCGCGGCTGATCTCGGCAAAGAGAAGGGCGGTCAGCGGCGTGTATTCGGCCGGCTTCAGCACCACCGTGCAGCCCGCGGCCAGCGCCGGCGCGACCTTCCAGGCCAGCATCAGCAACGGAAAGTTCCACGGGATCACCGCCGCGCAGACGCCGACCGGCGCTGTTCCCGGCATCTCGGCCTCGATCAGCTCCGCGATCCCGGCGTAATAGCCGAAATGGCGCGCAACCAGCGGCACGTCGATGTCGCGCGACTCCCGGATCGGCTTGCCGGTGTCGAGGGTTTCCAGAACCGCGAACAGCCGGCTGTGTTTCTGCACCAGCCGCCCGAGCGCGTAGAGGACCCGCGCCCGGTCGTGCCCCGCCGTCGCGCCCCAGGCCTTCTGCGCCCGCGCCGCGGCGCGCACCGCCGCGTCCACATCCGCATGGTCGCCCTGCCGGCAGGCGGCCAGCACCTGCCCCGTCGCGGGATTGCGCGTCTCGAAGGCAGCGCCGTCCGCGGGGGTGAAGCGGCCCTCGATCCAGTGTCCGAACCGCCGCCCGTGGCGGTCGAGCCAGGCCATCGCCTGATCGGCGCTTTCGGGGGCCGGGCCGTAGTCGAGCGTGTCGAAGATGTCGCGGATGGTCATGGCCCTAGCCCATCGGATGGCGGAAGGCGGCGGAATAGCGGCCCGTCACATGGTGCTCGATCTGCCGCTCGATGTCGCCCAGAAGCGACGAGGCGCCGAAGCGGAAGAGGTCGGGCTGGCACCACGGCAGGCCCAGCTCGTCGCGCATCAGCGCGAGGTACAGCAGCGCATCCTTCGCCTTCGAGATCCCGCCCGCAGGCTTGTAGCCCACCCGGTGACCGGTCCGGTCGAGGTAGTCGCGGATCGCGCGGATCATCACGAGGCTGACGGGCAGGGTAGCATTCACCCCTTCCTTGCCGGTCGAGGTCTTGATGAAGTCCGCCCCCGCCATCATGCACACGAGGCTAGCGCGGGCGACGTTGCGCAGGGTGCCGAGCTCGCCCGTGGCGAGGATCGCCTTCATGTGCGCAGGCCCGCAGGCGGCGCGCATTTCCGCCACCTCGTCGTAGAGCGCGCGCCAGTCGCCGGTCAGCGCGTGGCGACGCGAGATCACGATGTCGATCTCGGCCGCACCGGCGGCGACGCTTTCGCCGATCTCGGCGATGCGCAGGCGAAAGGGCGACAGGCCGGCGGGAAAGCCGGTCGAGACAGCCGCGACCGGGATTCCCGATCCCTCGAGCGCCCTAACGGCGGTTTCCACCATCTCGTGATAGACGCAGACCGCCCCCACCGTGATCCCCGGCATTCCGAGCGCATCGAGAAGCGCGGGTGCCACCGGCCGGCGCGCCTTGGCGCACAGCCGCCGGACCCGCCCGGGCGTGTCGTCCCCCGACAGGGTCGTCAGGTCGATCAGGGTGATCGCCTTCAGAAGCCAGGCCGCTTGCCAGTCCTTCTTGACCGACCGCCGCCCCGGCAGGGACGCCGCGCGCCGTTCGATGGCCGAGGTGTTGGCGGCGGCCGATGCCACCCAGTCGAGGTCCAGCGGAATCCCCGGATTGCGGGGATGCGACGCGACGGGCAGATGCGCGCCCGCGGTCGGCCTGTCGGTCAGCGTGTCCATCGGCGCCTCTCCTGCGGCTGCGTCCAGCGTCGCACGCGGGCCGTGCGCCGGCAAGCGCGGCTCAGCCCTGCCGCTCGCCCGGAACCTCGATGCGTCGGCCGTCGCCGGTTCTCTCGAAACAGCCCCACGCCGCGCCACCCGCAGGCGGGGGAAGCTCGTCCGCGCGCACCTCGCGGTGGATGTGCGACTTGGCGATGAAATGCGCCGTGATGGGTGCTGTCAGCAGCAGGAACAGCGTGATCAGCAGCTCGTGGAAGGAGATGTGATCGGCAAAGATCGCGAAATGGATCATCGAGGCGATCAGCACGCCCCCCACCCCCAGGGTTGTGGCCTTGGTCGGTGCGTGCAGGCGCGTCATCAGATCGGGCAGCTTCAGGAGGCCGAACGACCCGATCAGGCCGAACACGCCCGAGATCACCATCAGCGCGGCGATTAGGATTTCGGCGGCAAGCTCCATCCCCGCCCCCGTCATTCGATCAGGCTGCCGCGCAGCATGAACTTGGCATAGGCGACGGTCGAGATGAAGCCGGTCATCGCGAACATCAGTGTCGCCTCGAAGTAGACCGCGGTGCCGGCATAGATGCCGTAGAGCATGGTCAGCGCGATCACATTGATCACCATCGTGTCGAGCGCGAGGACCCGTTCCGGCACCCCGCGGGCAACGATCACGCGCCAGAGGTTGATCATCAGGGCCAGCGCGAAGCAGCCCATGGAGAAGGTGAGGCTCGCGTCGATCATTCAAAGATCTCCTTCAGCCGGCGTTCGTAGCGGTTCTTGATCCCGTCGCGCACCGCGTCAGGGTCGGGCGCGTGCAGGCAGTGGACCAGCAACGACCGCCCGTCGGTGGCGATGTCGGACGTGACGGTGCCCGGCGTCATCGTGATGGTGCCTGCCAGCATCGTGATCGCCTCGGGCGTGCGCAGGACGGTGGGCACGGTGATCCAGGCCGGGCGCAGCTGCGACCGCGGCAGGAAAAGGATGATGCGGGCGACGGTGATGTTGGCCATCACGATGTCCCACAGCACCAGGAGGATGTAGAGGCCGAAGCGCACCGGACGCCGGATTGTCGGCCGGTCGGGCCAGTAGGCGGCGGTCAGCAGCGGCACGATGGTGCCGAGGAGGAACCCGAACACGATGTAGCCAAGGCTGACCTCGTTCATCAGCATGACCCAGACGGCCGTCAGCACGACCGTCAGGTAGGGGTGCGGGAAGAGGCGGCGCAGCATCCTAGTCCTCCCCGTAGGTCAGGCGGTTCGCGGCGACATAGGCGCTGCCGTCGTGCACCTGTTCGGCGGTGGCGGCCAGCCAGTCCATGATCGGGCCGGCCAGCACCGTCTGCAGCGCGATCATCCCGATCAGCGCGACGGCCGCGACGACAGGCAGTGCCCGGACTGGCGGAAGGGCTTCGGGCGCCGCGCCGCCTTCGTGCGCCTTCCAGAACAGGGTGGACCCCGCGCGCGCGAAGCCGACGATGGCGATCAGCGACGTGACAAGGATCGCGGCCCACAGCAGCCCGGTGTCCGGCCGGCCGGCCAGCGCGTCGAGCACGAGAAGCTTGCCGAGGAAGCCCGACAGGGGCGGCATCCCCGCCGTCGCGATGCCGGCCGCGAACCACAGGGCGGCGATCATCCCGCCCTGCGCCAGGGGCGGCCGCACCTCGGCAAGCGTCCCGCTGCCGCGGCGCGCGATCACGAGATCGGCAACAAGGAACAGCAGCGCCCCCGCGAGGGTCGAGTGGACGAGGTAGTAGAGGGCCGCGGCCGTCGCCTGCGGCGTTGCGGGCGCCACGGCCAGGAACAGCGTCCCCATCGACCCGACGGCGGCGAAGGCCGCAAGCCGCCCGACCGTCGCAGCGCCGAGGACCCCGATCATGCCGATGGCCAGCGTGGCCAGCGCCGCCGGCAGGATCAGATCGGCGTAAAGCCCGCCGGTGGCCGGCGTGTCCGGCGGAAAGACCAGCGTGTAGAACCGGATGACGGCGTAGGCACCGACCTTGGTCATGATCGCGAACAGCGCCGCCACTGGCCCCGGTGCCCGCGCGTAGGTGGCCGGCAGCCAGAACTGCAGCGGCACCAGCGCGCCCTTCACCGCGAAGACCAGCAGCAGCAGGACCGCCCCCACGCGGAGCAGCGCCGCATCGCCCTCGGGCAGCTCGGCCACCCGCCCGGCCATGTCCGCGATGTTCAGCGTGCCCGTGACGCCATAAAGCGTCGCGAGCGCGAACAGGAACAGCGTCGAGCCCAGCAGGTTGTAGGCCACATACTGCACCCCCGCCCGGACCCGCGCGCCGCCGCCCGCGTGGATCATCAGGCCGTAGGACGCGATCAGCAGAATCTCGAAGAACACGAACAGGTTGAAGGCGTCGCCGGTCAGGAACGCGCCGTTGACCCCCATCAGCTGAAACTGCCACAGCGCGTGGAAATGCCGCCCGCGCGCGTCCCAGCCGCTGCCCATGGCATAAAGCTGCACCATCAGCGACATCGCCGCCGTCAGTCCGACCATCAGCGCCGACAGCCGGTCGAGCACCAGCACGATTCCGAACGGCGCCGGCCAGTTGCCGAGGAAGTAGACCTGCGGATCGCCGGTCGACGCGGCCCACAGAAGCGCGCCCGCGACCGGCAGCAGCAGCGCATTGGCCGCGACCGAGAACACCCGCGCCAGCTCGATGTCGCTGCGCATGGCCAGCACGATGAGCGCGGCCGTCACCGCGGGCAAGAGGACGGGAACGATGATCCAGTGGTTCACCGGCCGTCCTCCGCCCCTGTGCCCGGCGCGTCCCCGTCCTCGTCGATCCGGTCGTCGTCGGTTTCAAGGAAGGTGCCGAGCGCCATCATCACGACCACCGCCGTCATCCCGAACGAGATCACGATGGCCGTCAGGACCAGCGCCTGCGGCAGCGGGTCGGCATAGCCGGGCGCGTCGGGCATCAGCACGGGCGGCATGTCCACGCTCAGCCGCCCGGACGCGAAAATGAACATGTTGACCGCATAGGTCAGCATCGCAAGGCCGAGGATCACCGGGAAGGCGCGGCGGCGCAGCACAAGGTAGACGCCCGACGCGGTCATGGCGCCGATGCCGGTGGCGACGAGCAGCTCCATCTCACCTCTCCTTTCCGCGTGGGGCCGAGGGGTCGATGTCCATCGGCGCGACATTCACCGTCTCGCCCGCGCGGATGCCGATGCGCGACAGCGACGACAGGATCAGCAGGACCACGCCCACCACGACGAGGAACACCCCGAGATCGAAGACCATCGCGGTCGCAAGCTCGAACTTCTCGAAGGGCGGAATGGTGACATAGCCGAAGCTCGAGGTCAGGAACGGCCGGTCGGCGAGGAAGGAACCGATCCCGCCGGCGGCGGCGATCAGCGCCCCGACCGCGATCACCGCGTGCCAGTCGGCGCGCTGGCGCGCCTCGGCCCAGGCAAGGCCCGATGCCATGTACTGGATCAGCACCCCAATGGCGACAAGAAGCCCTGCGATGAACCCGCCGCCAGGTTCGTTGTGCCCGCGCAGGAAGAGGTAGATGCCGACCATCAGCACGAAGGGCAGCGCAAGCCGCGTCGCCACGACCAGCATCATCGGGTGCCGGTCCCCCGCCTTGGCCTGATCGGGCACGCGCGCCAGCAGCCGCCGGGCCGCCGGGCCGCGCAAGAGCGCCTCGGTCAGCGCGAAGATGACCAACGCGCCGATGGCGAGGACCAGTATCTCGCCATAGGTGTCGTAGCCGCGGAAGTCCACGAGGATCACGTTCACCACGTTGGTGCCGCCGCCGAGATCCTTCGCATTCGCGAGGTGGTAGTCCGAGATCGTCGGGAAGGCGAAGTCGCGCAGCATCAGCGCGTAGGCCAGCGCCGCGGCGCCGAGGCCTGCAGCGGCCGCGATCGCGCCGTCGCGCAGCCGCCGCACGCCGCTGCTTTCTACCGGCGTCCGCTTCGGCAGGAAGTTGAGCGCCAGCAGCATCAGGACGACGGTCGCCACCTCGACCAGTATCTGCGTCAAGGCAAGGTCTGGGGCCGAGAAGTAGGCGAAGGTCAGCGCCACCGTCAGGCCCACGACGCCGATCAGCACCAGCGACACCAGGCGGTCGCGGTGCATCGTCGCCAGCAGCGCGGCGCAGGTCACCAGCAGCAGCCAGCCGACCGCGGGCACCGGTGTGACCGGCGTCGTTTCCCGGGCGCCCGGCACATGTCCGCCGCCGGCGAAGGCCCAGGCCCCCGCCGCCACCACCGCCACGGTGAAGATCGCGGCATAGCGGGTGAAGGCGCCGTCATGCAGGGCGTCGGTGAACCCGCGCGCGAGCCGCGCCGCCGGTTCCACGATGGCGTCGAAGATCACCTTTGCCTCAGGCCTCGGGGCGTTGTCCCAGGCGCGCGCCAGCGGCCCGTGCAGGCCGAGCAGGACCAGGCCCCCGCCGACCGCCGCCAGCGACATGAACAGCGCCGGCACGAACCCGTGCCAGTGATAGATGTTGACGTAGGCCGTCCCCCCCGTCACCGCCCCCGCCACCACGCGGACGAGGTCGCCCGTCAGGGTCATCGGCAGAAGGCCGATCAGCACGACCAAACCCGCAAGAAACGCCGGCGCGGCCCACATCCCGAAACCGGGGTCGTGCGGGCGGTGCGGATAGTCGTCGCGCACCGGCCCGAGGAACACATGCGCAACCAGCCGGAAGGAATAGGCGACCGAGAAGGTCGCGCCGAGCGTGGCGAGGGCCGGCAACAGCCACGGCAACCCGAACCAGACGGTTTCGAACGCCTCTTCCAGCATCATCTCCTTCGACAGGAATCCGTTCAGCGGCGGGATTCCCGCCATCGACAGCGCGGCGACGGCGACGATGGCGAAGGTCACCGGCATCAGCCTGCGCAGGCCGCCGAGACGGCGGATGTCGCGGGTATGCGCCTCGTGGTCCACGATCCCTGCGGCCATGAACAGCGCGGCCTTGAATGTGGCGTGATTGATGATGTGGAACACCGCCACCACCGCCGCCGCCTCGGTCCCGAAGCCCAGCAGCATCGTGATCAGGCCGAGGTGGCTGACCGTGGAAAAGGCAAGCAGCGCCTTCAGGTCGTTCTTGTAGAGCCCGATCACCGCGCCGAGGACCATGGTGATCAGCCCTGCCGAGGCGACCAGCGCGAACCATTCTTCGGTGCCCGCCAGCACCGGCCACAGGCGCGCCATCAGGAACAGGCCCGCCTTCACCATCGTGGCGGAATGCAGATAGGCCGACACGGGCGTGGGCGCGGCCATCGCGTGCGGCAGCCAGAAGTGGAACGGAAACTGCGCCGACTTGGTGAAACAGCCCAAGAGGATCAGCACCAGCGCGGTCAGATACCACTCAGAGGCCTGGATCTCGGGCCCCTTCGTCAGGATCACGCTCAGGTCGTAGCTGCCCGCAATCTGCCCGAGGATCAGCATGCCCGCGATCATCGCAAGGCCGCCCATGCCGGTCACGGTCAGAGCCATCCGCGCGCCCTGCCGACCCTCGGGCAGGTGCTTCCAGTAGCCGATCAGCAGGAATGACGACAGCGAGGTGAGCTCCCAGAAGATCAGGAGAAGCAGGATGTTGTCCGACAGGACGATGCCCGTCATCGCGCCCTGGAACAGCATCAGATAAGTGTAGAACTGACCCATCGGGTCCGACTTGGCGAGGTAGAACCGCGCGTAGAGGATGATCAGCAGGCCGATCCCGAGGATCAGCCCCGCGAACAGCAGGCCGAGGCCGTCGAGGACGAAGTTGGCGTCGAGGCCGAGCTGCGGCAGCCAGGCGATCCGGGTGTGCAGCACCTCGCCACGGAACACGGCGGGCGCATGCAGCAGAAGGCCCGTCAGGGCCAGAAGCGTGGCCGAGCCCGCGGCGATAGCGCAGGCGTTCCGCCCGGCGCGGATCATCAGGCCGGGCAGCAGCGCGCCGAGGAACGGCAGGGCGGCGATCAGGGCAAGCGACATCGGGGGCTTCCGTTCGTTCGCTGGTCGTCATCGTGCGCCCGCCTGGCCCGCTTGGGGTCGGCCCCCTCGGACGCGGGCTCTACCTGTGTGACCGGGCGGGCGGTGTCAAGCGGAACCGGGCGACGACCGGCGCGCGCCTTGCCGCTGCGGCAACGATCAGCCCTGCGGCGTCATCGCCTTGCGCTGGCGCGCGCGTTCGAGGCCGAGCTGACGCTCGCGCCAGATGATCAAGATGCCGGCCGCCACGATCAGCGCCGCCCCGGCCAGCATCGGCATCGTCGGCGCCTCGCGGAACAGGAACCATCCGAACGCCAGCGCGAACAGCATCGACACATACTCGAACGGCGCCACGACCGAGGCCGGCGCCTCGCGATAGCCAAGCGTCAGGAAGATCTGGCCCAGCCCTCCCAGAAGGCCCGTCAGCACCATCAGCCCGGCCTGCGCGGGCGTCGGCCAGACCCATCCGAAGGGCAAGGTGACCAGCGACAGCACCGCCGCGGTCAGCGAGAACCAGAACACGATGGACGAGGTGGTTTCGGTCTGCACCAGCTTGCGCACGAAGACCTGCGCCAGGGCCGCGAACACCGCGCCGCCCAGCACCACCATCGCACCGAAGGCCTCTCGGTCGGACACGCCGGCGCCGATGCTGAGGCGCGGCGACAGCACGATGAGCACGCCCACAAGCCCAAGCGCCACGGCCGTCAAGCGGAAGGCGCGCACCTGTTCGCCAAGGAACATCGCGGCGAAGATCACCGTCAGAAGCGGCGCGGCATAGCCGATCGCCGTCACCTCGGGCAGCGGCAAGAGGCCGAGGCCGGCGAAGGAAAGCCCCATTGCCGTCACCCCCACGAGGCCGCGCCAGAGGTGCCCCATCGGGTTCCCGGTGCGCAAGCCCGTGCGCAGCTCGCCCTGGATCGCCAGCCAGACGACGATCACCGGCACGGCGAAGAGCGAGCGGAAGAACACCTGCTCGCCGGGCGGAACGGTGTCGGCGGTCGCCTTCACCAGCACCGACATCACCGTGAAGATCAGCACCGAGGCAATCTTGTAGAGGATCCCCCGCAAGGGGCGCATGGGCCTGTCCGTGGCCGTTGTCGCGCCCCTTGTCGCCGCCGGCGGCATCCGGCGCAAGGGGTGCTTGGCGCCCGGGCCTTGATGCAGGTGTCGAGGATATCATCTCCGCCATGAAAAACTTATAAGCTATTTATAATCAATAAAACTCGAAGATGTCATCCCCCAATCCATCCCCCTCGATGGTGCGGACACCGCAGGAAGTTGCGGGAAGCCGGGGGGCGTCCGGGCGTCGGGGGCGCGCAGGCCCGCCAGCGGCGGGGGGTCTACAGGTCACCGCAGGATCCCGCGTCGCCGGGGTCCGCGAAGCGGGCGGCAGTCGAGCGCCGCCAGCCGTCCGGGTCCAGCGGTTCCCCCGCCATCTCGGCCAGCCTCGGCCAGTTGATACCCTCGACGCGTTCGGGG
>CALIZF010000025.1 GCA_938028765.1 uncultured Paracoccaceae bacterium | reverse complement strand
GCCATCGCCGGCGCGAGCCGGGCGCCCTCGCGCCCCGCGCGGGCGCGCCCGCGCAGGATCAGGCCGGTCAGCACCGCAGGCCGGATTCCGGCGGCGGCCGCCGCGAGCCGCTGCCGCCGGGCCGCGACCGGCGCCATCAGCGCCGCGCGCAGCCGTTCGCCCGCAAGGTCGAGGCGCTGGCGCGCCGCCTCGGTCAGCGGTTCGGGCCGCGGCAGGGCGCGGGCGAGGTCGCGCGCGCGCTCGCGCCGCCGGGCCAGGCCCTGCGCCGCCGCCCGGTCGAGCCGCCCCGCCAGCGCCGCGAGGTTGGCCACAAGGTCAAGCCGCACCGGCACCGCCAGTTCCGCCGCCGCGGTCGGCGTCGGCGCGCGCAGGTCGGCGGCAAGGTCGATCAGGGTCGTGTCGGTCTCGTGCCCGACCGCCGCGATCAGCGGGATCGCGCTCGCCGCCGCCGCCCGCACCACCGCCTCGTCGTTGAAACCCATGAGATCCTCGAACGACCCGCCGCCGCGCGCGACGATCAGCACGTCGGGCCGCGGCACCGGGCCGCCCGACGCGGGCAGCGCGTTGAACCCGCGGATCGCCGCCGCGACCTCGGCCGCGCAGGCCGCCCCCTGCACCGCCACCGGCCAGACCAGCACACGGCGCGGAAACCGGTCGCGCAGGCGGTGCAGGATGTCGCGGATCACCGCGCCCGAGGGCGAGGTGACGACGCCGATCACCGCAGGCAGGAAAGGCACCGGCTTCTTCCGTGCGGCGTCGAACAGCCCCTCGGCCGCCAGCGCCGCGCGGCGCCGTTCCAGCATCATCATCAGCGCGCCGAGGCCGGCGGGTTCCATCGCCTCGACGACCAGCTGGTAGCGCGACTGCGCAGGGAAGGTGGTCAGCCGGCCGGTGGCGATCACCTCGATCCCCTCCTCGGGGCGCAGGCCGAGCGCGGGCACCTGCCCCTTCCACACCACCGCATCGAGCACCGCCCGGTCGTCCTTGAGGCCAAAGTAAAGGTGCCCCGATGCCGGGCGCGAGATCCGCCCGATCTCGCCCCGCACGCGGACGCGGCCGAAGCCCCCCTCGATCGTGCGCTTCACGGCGCCGGCGAGTTCGGACACGGTGTATTCGGGCGCATTCGCGCCGGCGGCGGGCGGGTCGTCCTCGATCAGGGCCATGCGGTTCCTTGCAGCGGCGGCGGCGGCGGCTTAGGGAGCGGGTCGTGGGAACGGTCGGTGCGGCGGCCTGCGCGGGCCCCCGGGGGTTTCACACCCCCGGGCCCCCGTGGAGTATTTGCACCAAGGTGAAGTTGCAAGGCAGGTCGCCTGCGGCGGGCGGGCGAGGGGCGGCGGGCGCATGAACATCCTCATCCTCGGCGGCGGCGGGCGCGAACATGCGCTGGCCTGGGCGGTGCGGCAGAACCCCAAGTGCGACCGGCTGATCGTCGCGCCGGGGAACGCCGGGATCGCCGCGCTGGCGCGCTGCGCCGCCCTCGATATCCTCGATCCGGCGGCGGTGGTGGAGTTCTGTGCGGCCGAGGCGGTGGATTTCGTCATCGTCGGCCCCGAGGCGCCCCTGGTTGCGGGCGTGGCGGATGCGCTGCGGGCGGCGGGGGTTCTGGTGTTCGGGCCTTCGGCAGCGGCCGCGCGGCTCGAGGCCTCGAAGGCTTTCACCAAGGCGCTCTGTGCCGAGGCGGGGGTGCCGACGGCCGAATGGGCGGCCTTCGAGGAGGAAGGCGCGGCGCTTGCATATCTGGCGGGCCATCCCGTGCCGGTGGTCGTCAAGGCCGACGGGCTGGCGGCCGGCAAGGGGGTGACGGTCGCCGCCACGCGCGACGAGGCCGCGGCGGCCGTGCGCGCAGCCTTCGGCGGGGCCTTCGGGCCGGCCGGCGCGCGGGTCGTGATCGAGGCCTTCATGCCGGGCGAGGAGGCGAGCCTGTTCGTCATGGCGGACGGGCAGTCGGCCGTGCCCGTGGGCACCGCGCAGGACCACAAGCGGGTGGGCGAGGGCGATACGGGCCCGAATACCGGCGGCATGGGGGCCTATTCGCCCGCGCCGGTGCTGACGCCCGCGCTCGAGGCGCAGGCGATGGACCTGATCGTCCGCCCGACGCTGGCCGCGATGGCGCGGCGCGGCACGCCGTTCCAGGGTGTGCTTTATGCCGGACTGATGATCGCGGACGGCACGGTGCGGCTGGTCGAGTTCAACGTGCGCTTCGGCGACCCGGAATGTCAGGCGCTGATGATGCGGATGGGCGCGCAGGCGCTGGACCTGATGCACGCCTGCGCCGAGGGGCGGCTGGCCGGTGCGGCGGTCAACTGGGCGGACGACCACGCGTTGACGGTGGTGTTGGCGGCCGAGGGCTATCCTGCGGCGCCGCGGACGGGCACCACGATCGGCGGGCTCGAGGGGCTTCCGGCGACCGCGTCGCAGATGCTGTTCCACGCGGGCACGGCCGAGGCGGGCGGGCGGATCGTCGCGGCGGGCGGGCGCGTCCTGAATGCCACCGGGCGCGGGGCGACCCTGGCCGAGGCGCGCGAGCGCGCCTATGCGCTCGCAGAGGCGGTGGACTGGCCCCACGGGTTCTTCCGGCGTGACATCGGCTGGCGCGCGCTTCGGGGGTGAGCGTGCCGCCGCAGCCGCCCGCGCGGCCGCCGCGGCCGGTCGGGTCAGATCTGCTTTTCCGGCATCTGCACCACAAGACCGTCGAGCGCGTCGGTCACCTTGATCTGGCAGGTCAGGCGCGACCGGACCGGATCGGGCTTCCAGGCGAAGTCCAGCATGTCGGCCTCCATCGCCTCGCGCTTGGGCAGGCGGTCCACCCATTCTGGGGCGACATAGACATGGCAGGTCGAACAGGCGCAGGCGCCGCCGCAATCGGCCTCGATCCCCGGAATGCCGTTGTCGCGCGCCCCTTCCATCACCGTCAGGCCGTTCGGCACGTCCACGACGTGCACCTTCCCGCCATGCTCGATGTAGGTGATCTTCGCCATCGCCGGTCCTTCCCGATTGCTTCGCAGCCGCCACATAATCGAGCGCTCGGGCTTTGGCCAGTGGCCGCCCCTTCCGGTCGCACCGCAGCGCCGCTAGGCTCGCCCGGGCAGGCGGAGGGGCGGTTGGCACGGCAGCGGGACGGATGGCAAGGCGGATGGCGGGACGCGGTCCTGCGGGCGGTGGCGTCGCTGGCGGTGGCCGGCTGCGCGGCCGGGGTCGCGGGGCCGAGCGGCGCGCCTGCGGCAGCTGACCTTGCGGCGGCCCTGCGCCGGACCGCGCCTGCGGCGGACGAGCCGGGCTGCTGGCACCGCGAGGAGCGCCCCGCCGTGTTCGAGACGGTCAGCCGTCAGCGGATAGCAGCCGGCGGTCAGGTGGTGACGGAAACGCGCCAGTCGCTGGTCCGTCCGCGCGAGACGGTCTGGTTCGCCGTGCCCTGTGCGGCGCCGACGCCCGCCTTCGCAGCCTCGCTTCAGCGGGCGCTGAAGGCGCGGGGTCTGTTCCCGAACCCGGTGACCGGCGTGATCGACGACGACACGCGCATGGCCGTCCGGCGTTTCCAGGCGTCGCGGGGGCTGGACAGCGGCACCCTGTCTCTGGCTGCGGCCCGCGCCCTCGGCCTCGTTCCCGCCGAGGGCGTCCAGGTCGCGCGCTAGGGGGGGACTGGTCGCACCAGGCCGCCCCCCGGGTCATGCGGCCGGTCGGCGTCACTCCACCGACAGCGCGACGAAGCGCGGATCGGCGCCGCGGCGGATCAGCAGCAAGAGCGACTTGCGCCCCGCCTCCTTCGCCTCGGCGACGCGCGCGGCGAGATCCCCGGGCGTCGCCACGCGGGTCTGCCCGGCCTCGGTGATCACGTCGCCGGGGCGCAGACCTTTCGAGAACGCCTCGGACGCCTCGTCGATCGCGGTGATCACCAGGCCCTCGGTCCCCGCGGGCAGCGACAGCGCCTCGCGCTCGTCCCGCGTCAGCGCCTTGACGGTCATGCCGAGCACGACCGTCTCGGCCGGGGATCCGGGGGCGGCTGCAGCCGGCACCGCCTCGCCCTCGGCGGTCTCGCGCCGGCCGAGCGTCACCGTCAGCGTGCGTGTCCGACCCTCGCGCATCACCACGACGCGCACCGCCTTGCCCACTTCGGCGTCGCCGACGCGGCGGACAAGGTCGCGCGTATCGGCGATGTCGTTCCCGTCGAAGCTGACGATCAGGTCGCCCGCCTGCATCCCGGCCTCCTTCGCCGGACCGTCGGGCACGTCGGTGACCAGCGCGCCCTTGGCCGACGCAAGGCCCATGGCCGAGGCGATGTCGGGGGTCACGTCCTGGATCCGCACGCCCAGCCAGCCGCGCCGAGTCTCGCCGAAGTCGCGCAGCTGCGCCACCACCTTCGTCACGACGTTCGACGCCATCGCGAAGCCGATGCCGATCGACCCGCCGTTCGGTGACAGGATCGCGGTGTTGACGCCCACCACCTCGCCGTCCATGTTGAACAGGGGGCCGCCCGAGTTGCCGCGGTTGATCGCCGCGTCGGTCTGCAGGTAGTCGTCATAGGTGCCCTGCAGCGTCCGCCCGCGGGCCGACACGATCCCGGCCGAGACCGAGAAGCCCTGTCCGAGCGGGTTGCCCATGGCCATCACCCAGTCGCCCACCCGGATCGCGTCCGAGTCGCCGAAGGTGACGAAGGGCAGCGGCGCGTCGCTGTCCACCTTCAGAAGCGCGATGTCGGTCTTGGGATCGGTCCCGATCACGCGCGCCTTCAGGCGCTTGCCGGAGAAGAATTCGATCTCGATGTCGTCGGCGCCCTCGATGACGTGGTTGTTCGTCACGATGTAGCCGTCTTCCGAGATCACGAAGCCCGACCCGAGCGCCGAGCCGCGCCGCGGCGCACGGTCGCCGCGGTTCTGCCGGTCCATGAAATCGCGGAAGAACTCTTCGAACGGCGAGCCTTGCGGCAGGCGCGGCCCGCCGCCGGCGTTGGCGGCGACGGTCGTTGACGTCGTGATGTTGACCACTGCCGGGCTGACCTTCTCGGTCAGGTCGGCGAAGCTTTCCGGCGCGCCGCGCGCGTCGGCTGCCATGGTCTGCGCCAGCGCCAGCGCGAGCCCGAGCACCAGAACCCAGATTGCCCGCAGCGCCCGGTGGGCGGGCCCCTCGGCCCGCAGGGTGATGACCCTCGACTGCATTCCCTGAACCTCCATTTCGGGGCCCGGCACGATCAGGCGGCCGCCCCGTCGCCGCCAGAATGGGGGCGGGAACGGGGCTTTGCAAATCCCCTTCCCGTGCTTCAATGGCTTGTGAAGCATGCGGGCGGCGCTTCAGGCGATTGCCGTGCGCCCCAGCCAGACCAGCGCCACGCCCGCCGCCAGCATCGCCAGCCCGACCGCGCGGCGGCGGTCGCGCGGCATCCGGACGATCATCGCCACCACTTGGTCTAGACGCGACGGGGCCAGCGCAAGCGCCAGCCCCTCAACTGCGAGAACCAGCCCGAGGGCCAGCAGGACGACCGTCATCGCCGGTCAGGGTGCGGCGGCCGGAACCGCCGCAGTCGCGCCGGGTGCCGGCGACGGGCCCGGCGGCGCGGCCTCGTAGCTGCGCAGGAACTCGAAGAACGCGCTGTCGGGCTGCAACACGATCGACGAGTTCTCGCCGCGCAGCGCGCGTTCGTAGGCGGTCAGCGACCGGGTGAAGGCGAAGAACTCGGGATCGCGGCCGAACGCCTCGGCATAGACGCGGTTGCGCTCAGCGTCGGCCTCGCCGCGGATCACCTCGGCCTGCCGTCGCGCGTCGGAGGTCAGCTCGACCACCGTCCTGTCGGCCGAGGCGCGAACGCGCTGCGCCGCTTCGCCGCCGCGGGCGATCTCGTCGGCCGCCTCGCGCTCGCGCTCGGCGCGCATCCGCGCATATGTCGCGGCTAGGTTCTGCTCGGGCAGATCGGTGCGCGTCAGCCGGACGTCGATCACCTCGACGCCAAGCGATGCCGCCTCGCGCCGGGCGAGGTCGCGGATGCGATTCATCAGCGCTGTCCGGTCCTCGGACAGGACGGCGTTCGAGGGCACCGACCCCAGCACCTCGCGGATGGCGGCGTTCAGGATCCGCTCCAGCCGCACCTGCGCCGCGCGGACGCCTTCGGTGCCGACCGATTCCCGGAACTCGACCAGGTTTTCGATCCGCCAGCGGGCGAAGGCATCAACCACAAGGCGGCGGTCGTCGAGCGGCGTCACCTCGAGCGGCTGGGTCGGTAGGCCGAGGATCCGCTTGTCATACCGGACGACCTCCTGGATCAGGGGCAGCTTAAACCCGAGGCCCGGCGTCTCCTTCACCTGGCGGACCTGGCCGAACTGCAGGACCAGAACCTTTTCGCGTTCGTCCACGATGAACACCGACGACAGGCCGAGCGCGCCGAGTGCGGCGAGGATCGGCAGGATGAAAGCACCCCGTTTCATCAGTTCCCCCGTCCCGTGCGCCCGAGCTCGTTCAGCGGCAGATAGGGCACCACGCCCGAGCCCCCGCCCGCGCCTCCCGATACGCCGTCGAGTATGACCTTGTTCATGCCCCCGAGGACCTGTTCCATCGTTTCGAGATACATCCGGCGGCGCGTCACCTCGGGCGCTTTCACGTATTCCTCGTAGACGGCGAGGAAGCGGCTTGCCTCGCCCTGGGCGGCGTTGATCACCTGGGCGCGGTAGGCCTCGGCCTCTTCGAGTAGCCGGGCGGCCTCGCCCCGGGCGCCGGCGGTGACGCGGTTGGCATAGGCGTCGGCCTCTTTTTCCAGCCGGTCGCGTTCCTGCTGGGCCGCCTGGACCTCGCGGAAGGCGTCGATCACCTCGCGCGGCGGGTCGGCGCGGTCGAAGTTCACGCGGACGATGTTGATCCCCGCATTGTAGCTGTCGAGCGTCGCCTGGACGGCCGCACGCAGGTCGGCCGCGATCGCGCCCCGGTCGCGGTTCAGCACCGGCGCCAGCTCGGACCGGGCGATGATGTCGCGCATAGCCGATTCGCTGACCGCGCGGATCGTGTCCGTCGGATCGGCGAGGTTGAAGAGGAAGCGCGCCGGATCCGAGATGTTCCAGACGATCTGGAACTCGATGTCCACGATGTTCTGGTCGCGCGTCAGCATCAGGCCGGTGTCCATCGACCCCAGTCGGCCGGTCCCGATGTCGGTGTTGCGCTCGCCCGTCACCTGGACGATCTCGGCCGTGACAAGCGGCCAGGGCGCGAAGTTGAGGCCGGGGTTGCCGATCCCCGAGAACTCGCCGAGGAACAGCTCGACCGACCGTTCTTCGGGCCGGACGGTGTAGAACGACGCGAAGGCCCAGACCGCCGCCGCAGCCAGCGCGCCGAGCGCGAGGCCGCGCCGGGTGAAGATCGGGCCGATGCCCCCCGGCCCGTCGCCGCCGCCCGACGGACCGCGGCCCGAGGGCCCGCGTCCACCCATCAGGACGCGCAGCTGTTCCTGCCCCTTGCGCACCAGATCGTCGATCTCGGGGATCTGCGGCCCCTCGCCGCCCGGCCTGCGGCCGCCGCGGTTGTCGCCGCCGCGGTTGTCGCCGCCCCCGCCGCCGCCCCAGGGCCCTCCGCTTCCTGCCATGTCGTTGTCCTCGTTCCTGTCGGTCGTTACGTGGTCGCGCGGGGGCGCGTTTCAAGCGCGCCTCACGCCTGTCTGACCGGGCTGCGCAGCGTGACCAGCTCTTCCGCCAGCGTCGGATGCACCGCCACCGTGCGGTCGAAATCCTCTTTCGTTGCGCCCATGCGGATCGCCACCGCCGCCAGCTGGATCATCTCGCCCGCCTCGGGCGCGACGATGTGGCAGCCCAGCACACGCCGCGTGTCGGCGGCCACCACCAGCTTCATCAGCGCGCGGTCGGGCCGTCCGGCGAAGGCGCTGCGCATCGGGCGGAAGGCAGAGGCATAGACCTCGACCGGCCCCTGCGCCGCCGCCGCGGCCTCGGTCAGGCCCACGGTGCCGATCTCGGGCTGCGTGAACACGGCGGTTGGGACCAGCGCGTGGTCGGCCTGCCAGGGCCGCGCGCCGAACACGGTGTCGGCGAAGGCGTGACCTTCGCGGATCGCTACCGGCGTCAGCTGCAGCCGGTCGGTCACGTCGCCCACGGCATAGACCGACGGCACGGCCGTCTGGCTCCACCCGTCCACCGGCACCGCGCCGTTGCGGCCAGGCGCAAGGCCGATCGCCTCGAGCCCGAGCCCGTCCGTGTTGGGCACCCGGCCGGTGGCGTAGAGGACAGTGTCGAAGGTTCCGGCGCTGCCGTCGGTCAGGGTCGCGCGGATGGCGTCGCCGTCGCGGTCGAGGGCGGTCACGGTCAGACCGGTCCGCAGGTCGATCCCCTGGTGGCGCATCGCCTCTGCGACGACCTCGCGCACCTCGTCGTCGAAACCGCGCAGCACCTGCGCCCCACGGCAGGCCAGGGTCACCGCGCTGCCGAGGCCCGCCATGATCCCCGCGAACTCGCAGGCGATGTAGCCGCCGCCCACGATCAGCAGCCGCCGGGGCAGGGCGGGCAGGGTGAACATCGCGTCGGACGTGACGGCAAGGGCGCTGCCCGGGCAAGCGGGGACATACGGCCGCGCGCCGGTGGCGATCAGGATATGCCGTGCGGTCAACCGGGTGCCGTCCGCCAGCTCGACCGTGTGGGCATCGGCGATCCGCGCGCGCTGGTCGTGCACGGTCACGCCCGCGCGCGACAGCGTTCCGCGATAGGCCGCCTCTAGCCGGTCGAGCTCGGCGGCAAGCGCAGCGCGGAAGCGCGGCCAGTCGAACCCGCCAAGCGTCGCGTCCCAGCCATAGGCGCGCGCCTCGGCCACGCCGGCGGGGCCACTGGCGGCGAAGACCATCAGCTTCTTCGGCACGCAGCCGCGGATGACGCAGGTGCCGCCCATGCGGCTTTCCTCGGCCAAGGCGACGCGCGCCCCGTAGTCGCCCGCGGCGATGCGCGCGGCGCGCACGCCGCCCGATCCGCCGCCGATCACGAAGAGATCGAGGTCGAAGGCCGTCACGCCCCGTCCCCGAGGTCGGCGAAGATATTGGTCATGTCCGCGAAGTCGATCCGTTCCTCGGCGACCGTGCCTTCGTTGATGTCGCGCACCTCCACCCGACCGTCGCCGTGGCCGACCACGACGATGTCGCAGATGTCGATGAACAGGCCGTTCTCGACCACGCCCGGGATCTGGTTGATCACGAGGCTGAACTGCCGGGGATTGCCGATCCGCTGGAGGTGCAGGTCGACGATGTAGTTGCCCTCGTCGGTAACGAAGGGCCGCGTGCCGTTCATGCGCAGCGTCGCCTCGCGCCCCAGCACGTCGAGGGCGACCAGCGTTTCCTCGATCAGCGCCTTGGTGGTCTGCCAGCCGAAGGGGATCACCTCGAGCGGCAGGGGAAAGGCGCCGAGCTGTGCGACCTCCTTCGCGGCGTCGGCGATCACGACCATGCGGTCGGAGGCGGTCGCCACGATCTTTTCCTGCAACAGCGCCCCGCCGCCACCCTTGATGAGCGCAAGGTCCGGGTCGAACTCGTCGGCGCCGTCGATCGTCAGGTCGAGCCACTTGGCCTCGTCGAGGCTGACGACCTGGATGCCGAGGCTGCGCGCCAGTTCGGCCGTGCGGCTGGACGTGGGCACGCCCTGCACCCGCAGCCCTTCGGCCTGGATCCGTTCGGCAAGGCAGCGCACCATCCAGGCGGCGGTGGACCCGGTGCCGAGGCCGAGTCGCATGCCGTCCTCGACGAAATCGACCGCACGGCGGGCGGCCACGAACTTGGCCTTGTCGATCGGGGACAGATCCGCGCTCACCTTCGCCCTCCCGCGCGCGCCATGCGCAGCCTTGCTTTCCACGCGGTTATAGGAAAGGCCCGCGGCCTGCGCGAGGGCAAATCGCCCCGTCTGCGCGATGGGGCCATGGAAGCCGCCGGCGCGCCGGGGCATAGAGGGCCGAGCGATCCCTTGCGGAAGGTCAAGCCGATGTTCCTGTCGGTGTTCGAGATGTTCAAGGTCGGCATCGGCCCGTCGTCGTCGCATACGATGGGGCCGATGGTGGCGGCGGGGCGGTTCCTCGATGCGCTGCGCGCCTCGCCCTTCCGGACACATGGGCTGAAGGCCAGCCTGCACGGCAGCCTCGCCTTCACCGGCGTCGGCCATGCGACCGACCGGGCAGTGATCCTCGGCCTTGCCGGGTTCTTGCCCGAGACCTACGACCATGCCGCGGCCGAAGCCGCGCTGGCCACGATCCGCGCCGAGGGCCGCGTGACCCCGCCCGGCCTGCCGCCCATGGCCTTCGATCCGGCGGCAGACCTGCGCTTCGACTACGGGCCCGCGCTGCCCGGCCATGCGAACGGACTGATCCTCGCGGCCACCGACGCGCAGGGCGACACGATCCTGCAAGAGACCTACTATTCCATCGGCGGGGGGTTCGTCCTGACCGCGGCCGAACTTGCTGCAGGCGAGGGCGCGCGGGCGCGCGCCGACGTGCCCTGGCCGTTCGAGACGGCCGGGGCGATGCTGCGCATGGCGCGCGAGTCGGGCCTGTCCATCGCGCAGATGAAGCGGCAGAACGAACTGCGCTTTCGCAGCGCAGCCGAGCTCGATGCGGGGCTCGCGCGCATCTGGGCGGTGATGAACGCCTGCATCGACCGGGGCCTGAAGGGCGAGGGCATCCTGCCCGGCGGCCTGAAGGTGCGCCGGCGCGCCGGCGGCATCCATGCGCAGCTTCTGGCCGAACGCGGCCTGAACCTGACCGCGCCGCACACCGTCAACGACTGGATGTCGGTCTACGCCATGGCCGTGAACGAAGAGAACGCGGCGGGCGGGCAGGTGGTCACCGCGCCCACCAACGGGGCGGCGGGCGTGGTGCCGGCGGTGATCCGCTACTGGCTTGACCATGTGCCGGGCGCGCGGGCGGCCGATGTGGGCGACTTCCTGCTGACCGCGGCCGCGATCGGCGGGATCGTCAAGCACAACGCCTCGATCAGCGGGGCCGAGTGCGGCTGTCAGGCCGAGGTCGGCAGCGCCGCCGCGATGGCCGCCGCGGGCCTCGCCGCCGTGCTGGGCGGCACGCCCGAACAGGTCGAGAACGCGGCAGAGATCGCGCTGGAACACCACCTCGGCATGACCTGCGATCCGGTGAAGGGCCTCGTGCAGGTGCCCTGCATCGAGCGCAACGGCCTTGGCGCGATCAAGGCGGTGTCGGCGGCTTCGCTGGCGCTGCGCGGCGACGGGCGGCACCTCGTCAGCCTCGATGTCTGCATCGAGACGATGCGCCAGACCGGGCGCGACATGAACGAGAAATACAAGGAAACCGCCCTCGGCGGCCTGGCGGTGAACGTGCCGAACTGCTGACGGCGGGTTGACCGCAACGGCGGCCGGGCCTACCGGGGCGGGGCGTCCGCCGGGGAGGGCTGCCGTGGCACAGACCGACCGCATCCTGCCGGGCGTGGCCCTGATGCTCGCCTTCTGCCTCACGGCGCCGCTGCTCGACGTTTCGGCCAAGCTCGCCGCCGCCACGATCCCGGTCGGCCAGATCACCGCCGCGCGGTTCGTCCTGCAGGCGGCCTTCACGCTTCCCCCCGCCCTCGTCCTTGGCATGGACTGGCGGATGCGGCCCGGCGTCGCGGCGCTGGTCGTGCTGCGGGCGGCGCTTCTGATCGTGTCCACCTTCTGCTTCGTGGCCGCCGTGCGCGTGATGCCGGTGGCCGATGCGCTGGCCATCGTGTTCGTCGAACCGATGTTCCTGATGCTGATGGGCTGGGCGATCTTCGGCGACCGCGTCGGGCCGCGGCGGATCGCGGCGTCGGCCGTGGGGTTCGGCGGTGCGATGCTGGTCATCCGGCCGTCGCTGGCGGCCTTCGGACAGGTCGCGCTCCTTCCGCTCGGCACCGCGGTTGCCTTTGCGGCCTACATGCTGGTGACGCGGCGGCTGGCGCGCGACATGGCGCCCGTGGCAATGCAGGTTCAGACCTCGCTTGCGGGCAGCCTGGTCTGCCTGCCGGTCCTGGCGCTGGCCGAGGGATCGGGCATCGCCGTCCTCGATCCCGTGATGCCGCAGGCGGGGGCCTGGCTCTGGCTTCTGGGCGTGGGCTTCTGGGCGGCGATCAGCCACATGATGATGACCTACGCCCTGCGCTTCGCGCCGTCGGCCACCCTGGCGCCGCTGCAATACCTCGAGATCCCGGTGGCGGTGGCGCTCGGTTACCTCGTCTTCGGCGATTTCCCGAACCTGCTAACATGGGCGGGGATCGCGGTCATCACCGGGGCCGGCCTCTACATCATCCACCGCGAACGCGCGACCGCCCGGGCACAAGCGCGTCGAGCGCCCGCCCGAGCGCCCGCCTCGGCAGGATGACCAGCATCGCGGGCGCGTCGAAGTCGAGGCTGACCGGCCCCGTGACACGGTTCGACGTGCCGATCCGTGCCCCCGGCGCGAAGTCGATGCCGCCGATGGGCCAGTTCAGGCCGCGGCTTTCGCCCGTCACGGGGCCGAGCGGAAACAGCGACAGCCGCGTGCCCGCCGGCAGGTCGAGGTCGAGCCGCGGCGGGGCGAGGAACGTCACGTCGCGGGCCCCGAGGATCAGGCAGCGCCGTTCGGGATGCCGCGCCAGCGCGTTCAGCACGGCAAGTCCGTGATCGAGCCGCGCCCCGGTGAACCCCAGCCCGATGGTGAAGGGGGCGTCCACCGATCGCAGCGCCTTGTCGAAATCGGTCGTTTCCTGTTCGCTGATCGGGTGCAACCGGCCGGCCAGCGCCGTGCGCGCGGCGCGCGAAATCGAATCGAAGTCGCCGATCACCGCCTCGGGCTGGACACCGAGGCGCAACAGACGGTCCGCACCGGCATCGGCGGCGACGATGCGGGGGGCGTGGGACAGGGATTCCTCAAGCAGCGCACGCGAAAACGGCGCCCCGCCAGCCAGCGTGACGCCCCCGTCGGCCGTGACAATCGGTCTGTTCATGGGCGATTGTTGATCCCTTCGGTTGCATTGCGCGGACGGGGCCATAATCGTTCCTACAAAAGACCCCGTTCCGGGCATGGAATTGTTCGCGTCCGGGGTAAGGTGGATGCCGCGGCGATGACGAAGGGAATGCGTCCGATGGTCGGTCCGAGCAAGATCCTGACGGTGTCCTACGGCACCTTCTCGTGCACCCTCGAAGGCTTCGAGGATCCCTTCAACACCATGAAGGCGATCGCCGAGTATTTCCGGGAACTTGCTGCCGAGGACCGGTATTTCGGCGCCGAGCCGCCGGTGCCGGACGCCGCCATGCTGCATCGCATCGCCGAACGCGAGATCCAGCGCCGGGTCGAGGCCCGGGTGCAGGACGGCGGCGTGCTGCTGCGCGCCGCCGATCCCGCGCCGGCGCCCGGCGCTGCCCCTGTCGCGGCGAGGCCGGCCGCACCCGTGCCGCAGGCCGAGGCCGCGCCGGCCCCGCGGGTCGTCGCCCCTTCGCCCTCGATCGAGGAAAGCGTGGCGGCCAAGCTTGCCCGAATCCGTGCGGCGGTGGACCGCGCCCGCATCGCCGCTCCGCCCGCCACCGACATCGAGGATGCCGAGGAACTGCCCCCGCGCCGGCCAGAGCCCTCGCCCGCCGGGCCGGCCGCCGCCGCGCCGGCACCCGCCGCGCCGCAGCCCGGGGCGGTTGCGCCGCAGCCCGGGGCCGCGATCCCCGAAGCCGGTGTGCCCCACGCCGAACGCCGCGCGGATTCTGGCGTCGCGTCGGAACCCGCAGGGCCCGCGTCGGCGGCTGCAGCGGGGTCTGCGCGGGACGACGCTGCTGCGGACCCGGCGGATGACTTTCCGCCGCTCGGGATCGCGGTTGCGGGCGAAGCCATCGCTGCCGCGGCGTTCGCCGAGCGACCGGTGGCCGGACCTGCGCCCGAAGCCGAAGCCGACCTGCCTGCCCGCGCGTCGCGCGCAGTCGAGGCGTCGCCCGCCTCGGCGCCCGAGCCCGACCTGTCGGCCCTGATCGACCGGATCGCCAGTGCCGCCGGGC
Organism: uncultured Paracoccaceae bacterium; assembly: GCA_938028765.1. Taxonomy (GTDB): domain Bacteria; phylum Pseudomonadota; class Alphaproteobacteria; order Rhodobacterales; family Rhodobacteraceae; genus CALIZF01. The sequence continues at coordinate 15,008 of CALIZF010000025.1, read as the reverse complement.
CCGCCAGGCAAGAGGATGCGCCGACCCCTGCGCCGACCGCGCCCGCGGTCGCCGCGGTCGCTGCCGGCACCGCCGCCGATGCGCCGGCAGACGATGTCGCCGCCGACGGGCTGGCCGCGATCCTCGCCGCCGCGGCCGAACCCGAAGTGCCCCCGGCCCAGCCGCCTGCGGCCTCCGACGACGCTGCCCCCGACGACGCTGCCCGCGACGCCGCTGCCCGCGACGCCGCTGCCCCCGACGCGGCCGAGGCCGGCGCCGCCGCGGCCGAGGCCGAGGCGGCCGATGCTGCCCCCGCGGCCGTGCCCACCGTCCGGGCGCGGGTTGTCAAGGTCCGCCGGATCGTTCCGGCGCCCGCTCCCGAACCGGTCGCGCCGCCCCGCGGCATCCTGTCGCCCGAGGCCGAGGCCGAACTCGCCCGCGAACTGGCCGAGGTGGAGCGCGAAATCGGCGGCACCGCGGCGGCCGACCGCCGGGTGCCAGCCGCCCGCGCAGACGCCCCGCCCGACGAGGCGGTAAGCCGCCTGATGCGCCAGGCCAGCACCGAGATGGAAGGGGCCGAGACGCGCCGCCGCGCCGCCACCATCGCCCATCTCAAGGCCGCGGTCGCCGCCACGAACGCGGATCGCGCCGCCGGCGCGGCCAGGGCCGAGGCGGCAGATCCGATCGAGCCCTACCGTGACGATCTGGCCCATGCCGTCCGCCCGCGTCGCCCCGAACCCGGTGCCGGGCCGTCGCGCGGCCGGCCGGAAGGCGGCGCGCGGATCCCGCCCCTCGTGCTTGTGTCCGCGCAGCGGATCGACCGGCCCGCGGCGCCCGCCGCCGAGCCGCCGCCCGTGCGCCCGCGCCGGGTGACGGCGGGCGCGGTCGTGCTGACCCGCGCCGTCGCGGTCGTCGAGGCGGACGAGGACGATCCGGAGGCGGGCGACGGCAACATCTTCGCCCCCCCGGCAAAGTTCGTCGATGCCGTGGAACGCCTCGGCGCCGGCCAGCTGCCCGACCTGATGGAGGCCGCCGCCGCCTACCTCGTCGTGGCCGAGGGGCGCGACAGCTTCACCCGGCCGCAGCTGGTGCGCCTCGTGCAGTCCGCCGCGGCCGGGCGGATCGGGCGCGAGGACGGGCTGCGCGCCTTCGGCACGCTGCTGCGCGAGGGGCGCATCCTGCGCGCACGCCGCGGCCAGTTCGCGCTGGCCGAGGACAGCCACCTGCTGGCCGGCATGAGGCGGCTTCTGGGCTGACGCCTGCACCCGCGCGGGCTGTGCTCGCCGGCCGTGGTCAGTCCCGCGGCGGCCTCTCGCCCCCGCGCGAGGGGTCGGCCGCGGTCTGCGCCGCCGCGGGGTCGGGCTGGGCCACGCCGCGGAAGACGAAGCGGAACGGCAACGCCCATAGGATCCCGAGCACGAGATAGATCGCGAACTCGGCCCAGATCGAGGGGCGGTCGATGGCGTTCATCAGCGACACTGCCGCGACGATGTAGAGCGGCATCCCGCTCAAGAGGATCACCAGCGACCAGCGCCGCCGCGCCTTGTACGTCAGGGCCATGCGTTCCTTCCGTCGTCTGCGCCGCCCGGGTCAGTCCGCGAAGGGATCGGTGACGAGGATGGTGTCATCCCGCTCGGGCGAAGTTGAGAGTAGCGCCACCGGGCACTGGATCAACTCCTCGATCCGGCGGACATACTTGACCGCAGCCGCCGGCAGGTCCGCCCACGACCGGGCGCCGGCGGTGCTGCCTGCCCAGCCTTCCATTTCTTCGTAGACGGGCCGCACGCGGGCCTGCTGGTCGGATGCGACGGGCAGGTGGTCGATCGGTGCGCCGTCGAGCGTGTAGCCGGTGCAGATCCGCAGCGTCGGGAACCCGTCGAGCACATCGAGCTTCGTCAGCGCGATCCCCGACACGCCCGATGTGGCGCAGGTCTGGCGCACCAGCACCGCGTCGAACCAGCCGCAGCGGCGCTTGCGCCCGGTGACGGTGCCGACCTCGCGCCCCCGCGCCCCCAGCCGCTCGCCGTCGGCGTCAAAAAGCTCGGTGGGGAAGGGGCCTTCGCCCACCCGGGTGGTATAGGCCTTCACGATGCCCAGCACGAAATCCACTGCCGTGGGGCCGAGCCCGGTGCCCGTCGCGGCCATGCCAGCCAGCGTGTTCGACGAGGTGACGAAGGGATAGGTGCCGAAATCCACGTCCAGAAGCGCGCCCTGCGCGCCTTCGAACAGGATGCGCCGACCCGACCGGCGGGCATCGCGCAGCACCTGCCAGACCGGCCCGACGAAGCGCAGGATGGCCGGCGCAACATCCAGAAGCTGCCCGCGCAGCGCCGCCCGGTCCACCGGCGGCAGGCCGAGCCCGCGGCGCAGCGCGTCGTGATGCGCGAGAAGCCGGTCGAGGCGGGTATCGAGCGTTGCGGGATCGGCGAGGTCCGCCGCGCGGATGGTTCGGCGGCCGACCTTGTCCTCGTAGGCGGGACCGATGCCGCGCCCGGTGGTGCCGATCCTGCCGGACCCCGCCCCCGCCTCGCGCGCGCGGTCCAGTTCGCCGTGGACGGGCAGGATCAGCGGCGTGTTCTCGGCGATCATCAGGTTGTCCGGCGTGACCGCGACACCCTGCGCGGCCAGCCGGCCGATCTCGTCGAGCAGCGCCCAAGGATCGAGCACGACGCCGTTGCCGATCACGCTGAGCTTGCCCCGCACGATCCCCGAGGGCAGCAGCGACAGCTTGTAGGTCACGCCGTCGATCACCAGCGTGTGCCCGGCATTGTGCCCGCCCTGGAAACGGGCAACGATCTCGGCGCGCGCCGACAGCCAGTCAACGATCTTGCCCTTCCCCTCGTCGCCCCACTGGGCGCCCACGACGACGACGTTGGCCACCGGTGGCCCCTCCCTTCGGTCAAAACGGGTGCGGTATAGCCGCACCGCGCGGGCGGCGGAACCGCCAATCGCGGCCTCGCGCATTACAGTCGCGCGCCTGCGTCGCTAACAGATCGGCAGAGACGGGGGCGGGCATGGGCATCTTCTGGCGCTGGTTCGGGGCCTTCGTGCTTCTGGCCGCGACCTTCAACCCGACGCGGTGGAACTTCGTCCGCTGCGCGATGGACAACGCCGCCGCGCAGCTGTCGCTAACCGTGTTCCTCGGCCTCGTTCTGGCGATCGGCTGGATCATCTGCATCAAAGCCACGCTGAACTCGATCGGCGCGTTCGGTATACTGCTGGTCGCGGCGGTGTTCGGGTCGCTGGTCTGGGTGCTGTCCGACTGGAGCATGTTCGACCTTGCAAGCACCGACACCAACCTCTGGCGGGGGATTGTCGCACTGTCCCTGATCCTCGGCGCGGGGCTGTCGTGGAGCATCCTGCAGAAACGGCTGACGGGGCAGGTGGACCTGGACGAGATCGACAACCGCTGAGGGCCAGGGTTGCGGCAGGGGGCGCTTGCGCCTAGATAGCCGCAAACGCGAGGGCCGCCCGCATGGAAAACGTCGTCCTGACCATCCACCTGATCCTGGCCTTGTGCCTGATCGGCATCGTCCTCTTGCAGCGGTCCGAGGGCGGCGGTCTGGGCATGGGCGGCAGCGGGCCGGTCACGGGGCGCGCCGCGGCGACGCCGCTCGGCAAATTGACATGGCTGTTCGCGATCGCCTTCATCGGCACCTCGCTGACCCTGACGGTGTTGGCCGCGCGCGATACAGCCGGGTCGTCGGTGATCGACCGCATCGGCGGCGAGGCGCCGGTATCGGCCCCCGCGGGGCCGGGCCTGCCCGCGCCGGCCGACCTGCTGCCGCCCGCGGCAGGCAGCGCGCCGCTGACGCCGCCGCGCGCGGACTGAACGCGCGCACACTACGGGTTGACATGGGGATCGCGGCGCAGACCTGATCTTGCGTTGCGGCGGGGGCGGGAAGGGGGTATACCCCAAGTCCCGTGACCCCGCGATTTCCGCGGGGATGCTTCGGATCGCGGGGGGCCTGATGGCGCGCTATGTCTTCATCACGGGTGGGGTGGTGTCGTCGCTGGGCAAGGGCCTTGCATCTGCGGCGCTCGGCGCACTGTTGCAAGCGCGCGGCTACACCGTGCGCCTGCGCAAGCTCGACCCCTATCTCAACGTCGATCCCGGCACGATGAGCCCGTTCGAACACGGCGAGGTCTTCGTCACTGACGACGGCGCGGAAACCGACCTCGACCTCGGGCACTACGAACGCTTCACGGGCGTCTCGGCGCGCCAGACCGATTCGGTCAGCGCAGGCCGCATCTACCAGACCGTGCTGGAAAAGGAGCGGCGGGGGGACTACCTTGGCAAGACGATCCAGGTGATCCCGCACGTCACCAACGAAATCAAGGATTTCCTCGCGATCGGCGAGGACGAGGTCGATTTCCAGCTGTGCGAGATCGGCGGCACCGTGGGCGACATCGAGGGGCTGCCCTTCTTTGAGGCGATCCGCCAGTTCGCGCAGGAACGCCCGCGCGGGCGGTGCATCTTCATGCACCTGACGCTCTTGCCCTATCTGGCGGCCTCGGGCGAGCTCAAGACCAAGCCCACGCAGCATTCGGTCAAGGAACTGCGCGCCATCGGCATCGCGCCCGACATCCTGGTGTGCCGTTCCGAACACCCGATCCCCGACCGGGAGCGGGCCAAGATCGCGCTCTTCTGCAACGTCCGGCCCGAGGCGGTCATTCCCGCCTACGACCTTTCCTCGATCTACGAGGCGCCGCTGGCCTACCACCGCGCGGGCCTCGACCAGGCGGTGCTCGACGCTTTCGGGATCAGCCCCGCGCCGCGGCCGAACCTCGCCCGGTGGGAGGACGTGATGGACCGCCTGACCCATGCCGAAGGCGCGGTGCGCGTGGCCGTGGTGGGCAAGTACACGGCCCTCGAGGACGCCTACAAGTCGATCGCCGAGGCGCTGACCCACGGCGGCATGGCGAACCGCGTGCGCGTCAAGGCCGAATGGATCGACGCCGAGATCTTCGAGCGCGAGGACCCCGCGCCGCACCTCGAGGGGTTCCATGCGATCCTGGTGCCTGGCGGCTTCGGCGAACGCGGGACGGAAGGCAAGATCAAGGCCGCCCAGTTCGCGCGCGAAAAGGGGGTGCCTTACCTCGGCATCTGTCTTGGCATGCAGATGGCGGTGATCGAGGCGGCGCGCAACCTCGCCGGCGTCGCCGACGCGGGGTCGGAGGAGTTCGACCACGAAAAGGGCGAACGCCGCTTCACGCCGGTGGTCTATCACCTGAAGGAATGGGTGCAGGGCAACCACCTGGTCGAACGCCGCCCCGGCGACGCCAAGGGCGGCACGATGCGGCTGGGCGCCTATACCGCGCGGCTGGCGCCGGGCTCGAAGGCGGCGCAGGTCTATGGCACGACCGAGATCGAAGAGCGCCACCGCCACCGCTACGAGGTGGACATCCGCTATCGCGACGCGCTGGAAGGCTGCGGGCTGTGGTTTTCCGGCATGTCCCCGGACGGCCGCCTGCCCGAGATCGTCGAGGTGCGGGGCCACCCCTGGTTCATCGGCGTGCAGTTCCACCCCGAGCTGAAGTCCAAACCCTTTGCCCCGCACCCGCTGTTCGCCGACTTCGTCCGCGCGGCTGTCGAGGGCGCGCGGCTGGTCTGATCGCGCGACCGCCGAAGAACCGCCGCAATTCCTGTGCCAGAGTTCGTCAGCGTGCGGCACGGAGCAGAGTTGTGCGGGCTATCGGTCTGGCGGCGGCGTTCTGGGCCGCGGGCGTGGCGGCAGGGGCACAGACCTTCACCGGAACCGGATTCCTCGTCAACGGCCGCGGCCATGTCTTGACCAACGCCCATGTCGTCGAGGGCTGCGCCGCGGTGGCGCTGGCCGGCGGCGGCGGGGGGCGCGTGGTGGCGCGGGACGAGGACATCGATCTGGCCGTCGTGCTGCTCGACCGCCCGCCCGCTGCGGTGCCCTTCGCCTTCCGCGCGGCGGCGCCGCGGCTGGTCGAGGATGTGGTGGCGCTCGGCTATCCCCTGTCGGGCGTGCTGGCGGGCGGGATCAAGGCGACCACTGGCACCGTCAGCGCGCTGGCGGGGTTGGGGGGCGATCCTGCGCGGTTCCAGTTCTCGGCCCCGATCCAGCCCGGCAATTCGGGCGGGCCGGTGATCGACCGCGCGGGGCTGGTCGTCGGCGTCGCGGTCAGCCGCCTGTCCGAGGACCGTTTCGCCGGCGTCCAGAACGTCAACTTCGCCATCCGCGCGGCGGTCGCGGCCGCCTTCCTGCAGCGCGCGGGGATTGCGCACCGCACCGCCGCGTCCCCGGCGAACCCCGGACCGCTGCCCGACATCGTGGAACGCGCGGCGGCGGCGACGGTCAACATCGTCTGCGAACCGGGCGCCGCCGTGCCGCGCGGCCGCGCCGCGCCGCTGCTGCCGCGTTCGGCCGAGATCCCGCCGGCGCCGGGGCGCAAGGTCAGCCTGCCGCCGGCAACCGCGGCCGCCCCGCGTACCGAACCGCCCGCGGCCCCGCCGCGCGGCAAGACCAGCGTGCCAGCCGCCCCGGCCCCGCCGCCCGCCGCGCCGCCCCGACCCCCGGGGCGGAGTTCCTTCCTGACCGCCGCGGGGCAGATCATCGTCGGGTTCGACTACCGGCAGGAGGCTGGGTTGTCGCTGGTCGGCTGCGGTTCGGCCTGCGAGGCCGACCCGCACTGCCGGGCCTACACTTACGATACGCAGCAGGGCCTGTGCCTTTTGAAGGACGGCGCGGAGTATCTCGCCCCGCTCGACGATGCCTACAGCGCCTGGCGCGCCGACCTGTCGGGCGCGGTTCGGCGCACGACCCTCGCGGTGCAGCCCGGCACGGACGCGCCCGGGGGCGATTACGCGCGCATCCGGCGGTCGGGCTTTGCGGATTGTTTCGCCGCCTGCGCAGGCGACGCGCGCTGCCAGGCCTTCGCCTGGGTCAGGGCCACCCGCGATTGCTGGCTGAAGGACCGCGCCGGGCGACGGGTCGCCGCGCCGGGCGTCAACCTCGGGGTCAAGTAGCCGGCGGGCGCACCCCGACCCCGGGATGGCCTTCGGCGTCAGCCGCGCGGCGGCACGTCGAGGCCCCGCTGCACTGCGGGCCGGGCGAGGAACCGGTCGAGATAGGCCGGCGCATGTGCAAGATCGTCCCAACCCGTGATGTCGGCCACCTTGTAGAAGTCGCGCAGCGTGCGCAGCCAGGGCGCGATGGCGATGTCGGCGATGGAATACGCGCCCGCGATCCAGTCGCGCCCCGCCAGCGCGCCGTCCAGAACCTTCAGCAGCCGCGCCGCCTCGGCCCGATAGCGTTCCTTCGGGCGGGGATCCGCGATCTCCTTCCCCGCGAAGGCGTGGAAGAAGCCGAGCTGTCCGAACATCGGCCCGATACCGCCCATCTGGAACATCAGCCACTGCAGGACCCGGTAGCGGTCGGCGCCCTGCGGCAGCAGCCGCCCGGCCTTGTCGGCGAGGTAGATCAGGATCGCGCCGGATTCGAACAGCGCGATCGGCGCGCCGTCCGGCCCGTCGGGGTCGATGATTGCGGGGATCTTGTTGTTGGGGCTGACGGCGAGGAAACCGGGGTCGAACTGGTCGTTCTGCAGGATGTTCACGGCATGCGCGTCGTAGGGCAGGCCCAGTTCCTCGAGCGCGATGGCCACCTTCTGCCCGTTCGGCGTGGGAAACGAGTAGAGCTGGATCGCCCGCGGATCGCGCGGCGGCCAGCGACGGGTGAGGGCGAATTCGGCAAGGGCGGGCATGCGCGTCTCCGGTTGCGATGCGTCGAAACTTAGGGGCAAATGCCGCCGCGCGAAAGGCGCGGGGGCTGTGCGGTTCCGCGGGTCTGCGGTGCCCTGCAGCCCTGCACAGCAGAGGGATCAGATGCTCAACGAGTTTCGCAGTTTCATCGCCCGCGGCAACGTCCTCGATCTTGCCGTCGGGATCATCATCGGTGCGGCCTTTACTGCCATCGTCAACTCGATCGTCACCGACCTGATCAACCCGATCATCGGGCTGATCATCGGCGGCATCGACTTTTCGAACCTCTACCTCGTCCTGTCGGGCGAGGTGCGCCCAGGCGCAAGCCTGCAGGCGGCGCGCGATTCCGGGGCGGCGGTGTTCGCCTGGGGCGCGTTCCTCATGTCGGTGCTGAACTTCCTGATCATCGCCTGGGTCGTGTTCCTGATCGTCAAGGCCGTGAACCGCGCCCGCGATGCGGTGGCAAAGAAGGAGGCCCCCGCCCCCGAGGCCCCCAAGGGCCCGAGCGAAGCCGAGCTCTTGGCCGAGATCCGCGACCTGCTGAAGGCGCGCGGCTGACGCCTGCGCGCCCGCGCTGCATGGCAGCGCCGGCGCTGCAGGGTGCAGGGCAGGGCGCCGGGTCCGTCCCGGCGCCCTGCCAGCCCGGGCGTCTATCGCTTCAGCGCCAGCTGCGGCGACAGAACGTCGAGCCCCAGGGCCTTGCCCACGGCATAATAGGTGAGGTGCCCGGCATGGGTGTTGAGGCCCGCGAGCAGGTGCGGGTCCTCTTCACAGGCGCGCCGCCAGCCCTTGTCGGCAAGTGCCAGCAGGAAGGGCAGGGTAGCGTTGCCGAGCGCCTGGGTCGCGGTGCGTGCGACCGCGCCGGGCATGTTGGCGACGCAGTAGTGCAGGATGCCGTCCACCGTGTAGACGGGATCCTGGTGGGTGGTGGGGCGCGAGGTCTCGAAGCAGCCGCCCTGGTCGATGGCCACGTCAACCACGGCGGCGCCCGGCTTCATTGTGGCAAGCTGCGCCCGGCTGACCAGCTTCGGTGCAGCGGCGCCGGGGATCAGCACGGCGCCGATCACCAGGTCGGCCTCGGCCACGGCGGCGGCGGTGGCGTCGCGGCTTGCGAAGGCGGTGCGGAAGGCGCGGCCGAACACGTCGTCGAGATAGCGCAGCCGGTGCAGCGACCGGTCAAGCACCAGGACATCCGCCCCCATTCCCGCCGCGACCCGTGCTGCGTGGGTGCCGACCACGCCGCCGCCGATCACCGCCACCTTCGCCGGCGGCACGCCCGGCACGCCGCCCAGCAGGACGCCGCGCCCGCCGTTCGCCTTCTGCAGCGTCCAGGCGCCCATCTGCGGGGCAAGCTTGCCCGCGACCTCGGACATCGGCGCGAGAAGCGGCAGACCGCCGCGGTCGTCCGTCACCGTCTCGTAGGCGATCGCCGTCACGCCCGAGGCGAGGAGGTCGCGGGTCTGCTCGGGGTCGGGGGCGAGGTGCAGATAGGTGAACAGCACCTGCCCGGCGCGCAGCCGGGCGCGTTCGGCCGCCTGCGGTTCCTTCACCTTCACGATCAGTTCGGCGGCGGCGAACACCTCTTCCGCGGTGTCGGCAATCCGCGCCCCGGCCGCGACATAGTCCGCGTCGGGGTAACCCGACCCCGCGCCTGCGCCTGCCTCAACGACCACCGCATGGCCGTGGGCCACCGCCTCGCGCACCGCGCCGGGTGTCATGCCCACCCGGAATTCCTGCGGCTTGATCTCCTTCGGGCAGCCGATCTGCATGTCCTTCCTCCCTCTTTGCGGGCAGTCTGCGCCGGATGGCGCGGAATTGCTTTGAAATCGGGCGGGACAGTCGGCGGAGTCTGCGGTAGAACCTTCGGCAAAGCGAAGGGCCCGCCGAAGGAACTTGCGCGCCTATGGAACTCGACGCAACCGACCGCCGCATCCTGACCGTGTTGCAGAAGGAAGGCCGTATCACCAACGCCGAGCTTTCGGAGCGGGTGAACCTGTCCCCGTCGGCCTGCCACCGCCGCGTGCAGCGGCTGGAGGCGGAAGGGTGGATCGCGGGCTATGTCGCCCTGCTCGACGCCCGCCGGCTGGGCCGGCCGACGACCGTCTTCGTCGAGATCACGCTGCAGGGCCAGGCGGACGAGCTTCTGGATGCCTTCGAACGAGCCGTCCAGCGGGTGCCCGACATCCTCGAATGCCACCTGATGGCGGGCACGGCCGACTACCTGCTGAAGGTGGTCGCCCAGGACACCGAGGATTTCGCCCGCATCCACCGCCAGCACCTTGCCCGCCTGCCGGGCGTGCAGACGATGCATTCGTCCTTCGCGCTGCGCACGGTGTTCAAGACCACGGCGCTGCCCGTGTGATCACGCCGCGCCCGCGATCAGGTCGGCCGCCCGTTTCGCGATCATGATGGTGGGGGCGTTGGTGTTGCCGCTGACGATGGCGGGCATCACGCTGGCGTCCACGATCCGCAGCCGCCCTACTCCGCGGACGCGCAGGGCGGGATCGAGGACAGCGCCCGCGTCGCTGCCCAAGCGGCATGTGCCCACGGGGTGATAGATCGTGTCGGCGCGGGCGCGGATGTCCCGTTCGACCGGCGCATCGCTGCCGTCGTGGGGGTAGAGCCGCCGCCCCCGCCGGGGCGCCAGCGGCGGCGCGGCCAGGATCCGCTCCATCGCGCGCACGCCGCGCACCAGGGCGGGCAGGTCGTCGGCGTGGCCGAGATAGGCCGGGTCGATCGCGGGGGCCTTCAGCGGGTCGGGCGACGCAAGGCGCACCGTCCCGCGCGAGGCCAGCCGCGCGGCGAGCGTTGCGCCCGCCGACCCGCCCCCGACGATCACATGGTCGAACTCCACCCGCCCCCTCCCCCGATGCGGCAGCGCCGTGCCGAAGCGCTGCTACCCGAGCCCGTGCCGCGCGCGAGGGCGACCCCGCGCTGGTCCGGACCGCCGACCGCGTCGTTGCGGGCGGGATCGACCGGATCGCGGATCGCGGGGCGGGGATCGGCCGCGCGGGCCGTGCCGCCGCGGTGTTCCGGGCTCCGGGCCGCAGCGTTACGGCCGACGAGGTCCGGCCGACCGCCACATTGCCGCGGGGCGCGCCGCGGGCCTGCCGTGGGGCCGCGCGGCGCCGCTGCCACGGCGCCGCCGGGCCTGTCCTGGGGCAGGGGCGGACATCGCCGCGCTGACGCCGGGCGCCCCGCCGTGGGCGGCTGTCGTCGTCGCCATCCGGGGCGGCGCCATGAAAAACCCCCGCGGGCCTCCGGCCCCGGGGGTTCGCCACCGGCCGCCCACCGGGGCGGCCCAGCCTCGCGGCCGATCAGAGCGCGCCTTCGCGCTGCGCCTTCTTCCGCGCGAGCTTGCGCGCCCGGCGGATCGCCTCGGCGCGTTCGCGCGCCCTCTTGACCGAGGGTTTCTCGAAATGCTGCTTAAGCTTCATCTCGCGGAACACCCCCTCGCGCTGAAGCTTCTTCTTCAGCGCACGAAGCGCCTGATCGACGTTGTTGTCGCGAACGCTGACCTGCATGCGGTTTTCACCACCTTTCCGGGTTAGAGTTGCACGGGTCCGTGCAGGCCGGCGCGACATAGCAAAGCCCCGCGCTATTGTCTAGGATGCGCCGCACGCCGCGCCGCGGAGGACCGAGCCGATGACAGACACGCCCGAACCCGACCCGATTGCGCGCCTGACCAGCGCCGCCCTGCCGCATGTCGCCTTCGACGGATGGTCCGAGGCGACTTTCCGCGCCGCGGCGCGCGATGCCGGGATCGATCTAGCGCTGGCGCGCGCCCTCTGCCCGCGCGGGGCGCTCGATCTTGCCTGCGCCTATCACCGCGCTGGCGACGACGCGATGGCAGCACGGCTGCGGGCGGCCGAGCTCGGCGCGATGCGCTTCCGCGACCGGGTGGCGCTGGCGGTCCGCTACCGGCTGGAGGCGGCCGACCGCGAGGCTGTGCGGCGCGGCGCGACCCTCTTTGCGCTGCCGTCGAACGCGGCCGAGGGCGCGCGGCTGATCTGGGGCACCGCCGACCGAATCTGGACCGAACTCGGCGACACGGCCGAGGATCTCAATTGGTATACCAAACGCGCCACGCTGTCGGGCGTCTATGCGGCGACCGTTCTCTACTGGCTGGGCGACGAGTCGCCGGGGGCGGAGGCGACCTGGGCCTTCCTCGACCGGCGGCTGGCCGAGGTGATGGGGATCGCGGCCGCGAAGGCCCGCTTGCGCGAACACCCCCTGACCCGGCCGGCAATGCAGTTTCAGGACTGGATCGCTTCCCGCATCCGGCGGCCCCTGCGGACCGACCACCTCCCGGGCAACCTCGGCGCCTTCAGGGGCGGCGAGCCGCGATGACCCCGTGGACAAGCCCGCCCGAGGCGATGCGTGCCGTGTCGATCGCCGCTCCCGGCGGCCCGGAGGTGCTGCGGCTGACCGAGGCGCCCGTGCCGGTGCCCGGCCACGGGCAGATCCTGATCCGCGTGGCCTATGCGGGGGTCAACCGCCCCGATGTCGCGCAGCGGATGGGCACCTATGCGCCGCCGCCGGGGGCCTCGCCGCTGCCCGGGCTCGAGGCGGCGGGCGAGGTTGCGGCCGTCGGGCCGGGTGTGGCGCGCTGGCGGCCGGGCGATCGGGTCTGCGCGCTGCTGCCGGGGGGCGGCTATGCGGAATACGCCGTCACCCGGGCGGATCATGCGCTTCCGGTGCCGCAGGGCATGGGCCTGCGCGAGGCCGCCTGCCTGCCCGAGACGTTCTTCACCGTCTGGCACAACGTCGTCGAACGCGGCGGGCTTCGGGCGGGCGAACGTTTCCTTGTCCACGGCGGGTCGTCGGGCATCGGCACCACGGCGATCCAGCTGGCCGCCGCGCGCGGCGCGCGCGTCTTCGCGACCGCCGGCAGCCCCGAGAAATGCGCGGCCTGCACCCGCCTCGGCGCGGAACGCGCGATCGACTACCGCGCCGAGGATTTCGTCGCGGTCATGCGGGCGGCGGGCGGGGCGGACCTGATCCTCGACATGGTTGCGGGCGCCTACACGCCGCGGAACCTGCGGGCGCTGGCCGACGACGGTCGGCTGGTGCAGATCGCGGTGCTCGGGGGGGCAAAGGTCGAGCTCAACATCGCCGAGCTGATGATGCGCCGCCTGACGGTCACCGGATCGACCCTTCGCCCGCAGTCCGACGCCGCGAAGGCCCGCATCGCCGCGGCGCTCGAGGCCGAGGTCTGGCCGCTGCTGGCCTCGGGGCGCATCGCCCCGGGGATGGACCGCACGTTCCCGCTGGCCGACGCGGCCGCGGCCCACGCGCGGATGGAAAGCTCGGCCCATATCGGCAAGATCGTGCTGGCGGTCGGCTGAGCCCGGCTGGCCGGCCCGCGCGCGCCCCCGTCAGACGGGCCCCCGGCGCCGGGGCGCATCCGCCGCCTGTGGAAGGCTTCTCCCGTGCCGCCGCGTCCCGGACCCGCCGCCCCGGGCCGGCGCGCAAGCGGGTGGGCCGTGGTTGCCGACATCCCGGCATGATCGCCACCGGCCGGACCGCATGCCGGGCGCTCTGCCCCCGCGCCGTGCTGCGCCTGCCCGCGCGGGTTGCGGCCTATGCGCGCCGTCGCGCCGCCTCGGTCCAGGCAGGTTCCGTCGTCGGGGCGCCGTAGAGGTAACCTTGCAGGCAGTCCACCCCCGCCTCGGCCAGCCAGACGGCGTCCGCCTGCGTTTCGACCGATTCGGCGACCACCAGCATCTCGAAATGCCGCGCGATCGACAGCATGGCCCGGCACAGCACCTGGTTGTCCGGGTCAGCCGCCACACCGCGCACGAACTGTCCGTCGATCTTCATCATGTCGAAGCAGAAGTCGCGCAGGTAGCGCAGCGAGGTGAAACCCGCGCCGAAATCGTCCACCGCGAAGGCGACGCCCTCTCTTTGCACCTCATCCATGAAGGCGGTGACGATTTCCGGCATCAGCATCGCCGATGCCTCGGTGATTTCGAGGATCAGCCGTTCCCCTACGGTCGGGTCGCGGGCGAGTCCCGTGCGCAGCACCTCGCGCCAGCGCGGATAGCCGATCGACCGGGCCGACATGTTGATCGCCAGCCGAAGGTCCGGCACCGCCGACAGCGTGGCCAGTCCAAGCTCTAGCGCCGCGCAGTCGAGCAGCCGGCCCAGATCGCGCGTCTCGACCGCGCCCATGAAGTCGCGCGCCGGGATGGGCCGCCCGTCGGCGTCCAGCACGCGGATCAGCCCTTCGTGAAAGGCCATCCGGCCGGGCTCCGCGGCCAACACCACCGGCTGGAACGCGAGCATCACCTGCCGGCGCTCCAGCGCCGACCGCACCATAGTCAGGGTTGCGCGGTCGCGCAGGTCCACCGCCGCCGACAGCGGATCCTCCACCCCGGCCCCGATCCCTACCACCGGTCCCAGTTCGTCCATCCTGCGCCCTCCGCCGACCCAGGCACCCTAAGGCCACAGACGTGAACGAACGGTAAACATCTGGCGTCCCGTGGAGTGGTCGCCAGCGGTCCGCCCTTGAAGGCGGCGCCCGGCCCGGTTTGCGGCGGATGGTCCAACCCGCGCAAGGGTGCCGCGGGGCGCGCGACGGGCAAGGCGGGCGGGCCGCCGGTCGGCGATCCCGCTGAAAGGGGCGCATCCCGGCGCGGGCCTGCGGCCGTCGGGTCCTACACCCCGGGACTGCGCCGCTCCCGCCCCCCCTGTGCCCGCTGCCAACCTCGGGCACCGGCATCCCGCCCTTCGTCCGGCGCGGCGCGCCAATGATCGGGGCGTCGGCGCCCCCCTTCGTTCGTCGCGCTCTCCCCGTCCTTCTTGCCGGGAGAATGCGGCTTCTGGACCCCTCGAGCATGGAGAGGACGCCACCGCGGCAGCACGCGGGCACCCGGGCCGGCCGCGCGGCCGTCCGCCCCGGTCGGGGTCAAGGGGGCTGGGACGGCGACGCGCCGGTGCGGTCGGGGCAGGGGTAGAGGTAGTCGCGCGTCAGCGGCACCGCGTCGCGCCGGTGCGCGAGCTGGAACTGGAACACGCATTGCCGCCCGGCGCGGAAGGTCATTTCCGACGCGACGAGGTAGAACCGCCACATCCGGCAGAACCGCTCGTCGTACATCTGCCGCACGCGGTCGATGTTGGCCTCGAACCGGCGCAGCCATTCCTTCAGCGTTTCGGCGTAGTGCAGCCGCCACACCTCGAGGTCGGTCAGCCACAGCCCGGCGCGTTCGATGTGGGGCGACACCTCGGACAGGGCGGGCACATAGCCGCCGGGGAAGATGTATTTCGCGATCCAGGGGCTGGTCGCGGCCGGGGG
>CALIZF010000024.1 GCA_938028765.1 uncultured Paracoccaceae bacterium | reverse complement strand
CATGCAGGAAGTGGATCACCAGCGCCTCGCACCCCGCCGCGATCAGCCGGTCCAGCGCGGCGCGCAGGCCCGCCTCGTCCAGCGGCACGACGGCGCGGCCCCGGGCGTCCATCCGCTCGTCCACCTCGAGTCGCAGGTCGCGCGGGATCACGGGCACGAAGCGCCCGGTCATGCCGTAGGCCTGCGGCCGGGTGCGCCGGCCGAGCTCCAGCACGTCGCGGAAGCCCGCCGTGGTGATCAGCCCCGTGCGCGCCAGCCGCCGTTCCAGCACCGCGTTCGTTGTCGTCGTCGTGCCGTGCACGATGAGGTCCACCGCACCGAGCGCGATGCCCGCCGCCTCGAAGGCGGCGAGCACCCCCCCGGCCTGGTTCGGCAGTGTGGTGGGCACCTTGGCCAGCCGGATCGCGCCGGTGGCCGGATCGGCCGCCACGAGGTCGGTGAAGGTGCCGCCAACATCGACGCCCGCGACCAGACGCGCCGGGGGTGCCATCAGCGTAGCCCGTCCTCGCCCCTGACCTGCCAGACCTCGAGCCCGCCCATGCGGGCGTGGACGCGCCCCCCTCGGGCCATCGCCAGCGCGAACACGATCTCGCCCGCGCGCGGCGCGTCCGGCACCGACAGCGTGACGGCGTCGAACCGGCTGCGCACGTAGGCCGCGTTGATGTGGCCGAGCGGCACGTCGAGCGTTGCGCCAAGCCCCCCGACCTTCATCGCCGAGGGCACGATTGCGCGCGAGTCCCCCAGCCGTTCGCGCATCGCATAGCCGCCAGGCACATGCCACAGCGCGCCATGTTCGATCTCGCCGGCGGCGCCGACGATGGCGCCCTTGCCGTAGCTGTCGATCCCCTCGCGCCCGCCGAGCGCGGCAATCAGCCGGTCGGTCATCATCAGGCCGAGCGGTTTCAGATCCTCCATCCCCGGTTGCAGGTCCGGCTCGAAACGGCCGGCGTAGGGGTTGGCCACCACCGCCAGCACCGCCCCGCGCAGGGCGGGCACGGCCGGGGGCGGGCCGCCCTCGTGGCGGATTTCCTCAACGAGAGTGAGGATCTTGCGGATCGGAAAGTCAGGCACGGGCAGGCTCCGGCAGAGACAGGGGGATGGGGCCGACAAGGCGCGCTCGGCCGCCGAGAAACAGCGCCGCCGCGACGATCAGCCCGCGCGCGCGGAAGCCTTCGGCAGCCGCCGCGCCTGCGGCCAGCGCCGCATCGGCCTCGGCCGCGGTCAGCGGGCCGACCGCCACGGTCACCGGCAGGTCGCCAAGGTCGCTGTCGGCCTTCACCGCACGCGCGGGGCGGCGCGTCACACCCGGGTGGCCGGGCAGGTCCACCGCGTTGGCGATCATCGTCGCCGCCGCATCGGCCATCGCGGCGGTCGGCGCCAGCACGGTGACCGCATCGGCGATCCCCAGCGACTGGCTGCGCCCCCGCCAGCCCGAGGTGGCGATGCCGCGCACCGGATCGGCCGTCGTGACCGTCACGCGGTCGGGCAGGCCCGGGCGCGCGGCGATGGCGCAGGTCAGGCGCGCGCCGGGGGCGAGATGCAGCGCGATGTCGCCCCCGTTGTTGACATAGGCCCGGTCGATCCCCCCGCCCGCGGTCAGCGCGGCCAGAACCGCATCCGCCCCCGCCCCGGCGACGGCGGCCATCGGC
Organism: uncultured Paracoccaceae bacterium; assembly: GCA_938028765.1. Classification (GTDB taxonomy): domain Bacteria; phylum Pseudomonadota; class Alphaproteobacteria; order Rhodobacterales; family Rhodobacteraceae; genus CALIZF01. The sequence goes on along the minus strand of CALIZF010000024.1, from coordinate 10,667 downwards.
GTGACGAAGGCCGGGCGGAACGGGGCCGCCGCCGCCGCCATGGCCTGCGCGACCGGCCCCCGGACAGGCCGTGCCGCCGCCGACCGTAAGGCCTGCAGCTCGTCCACCAGTTCCTGCAGCAGCGTGTCGAATCGCGCGGCCGCCCGACGGTAGGCGGCCGCAACCGCCGCGGGCGCGCCCCAGGCCTCGACGATCATGTCGATGGGCCCGTGCTGCAGGTGCAGCCGCCGGCCATCCGCCAGCAGCGCCGCCAACGCCGTCATCCTGCCGCCCCGGCCGGAGGCGGCGCAAGCCGCGCGGCGATGGCGTATTCGCCGCCGCGCGCGCGGATGTCGTCCAGCGTGCGGATCGCCGCCGCATGGCCGCCGAGGGCGAGGTAGTCGGCGCGCGGCAGCGTGAACTCGAGCGGCGCGACCAGCGCCGGCGTGGGGACGTAGCCGAAGCCGCCTGGCGGGACGCGCGTCACGTCCACCATGAAGGTGATGCCGCCCCCCGGCCAGACATAGACCGGCGCGCCCCCGCAGGTCAGCCGCGCGGCACCCGCCTGCACCGCCCGCGTGAGGCGGACGGGGTTCCGCGTGACGCCCGCGCGCAGGCTGCCGCCGGCGCCGCCCATGAACAGGACGGTGCAGAGGGCGGGTTCGCAGTTCTCGTCGATCAGCCGCACCGTCGGTTCGAGCCGAGGGGGCAGCGGGTGCGGCTGCGGCACCAGCGCGTCATCGAGGACATAGTAGCCCCACTCCTCGCCCGTGGTCGACACCATCAGCAGGCGCAGCCCCGGCCGCGCGCCGCGCCGCGCGTCCCAGGGGCCGAGGATCTCGAGGGGGTCGGTCAACCGGGTGCCGCCCCAGCCCGGCCCGGGTTCCGAGACGCGGAAATAGCGCCCCGGCGTGGACCGGTGCCCGCGGATGCGGATGCCCGTGGGCTGCCAGCCGATCACCTTGCCGGCCTGGTGTTCGGACACCACGCCGGTGATGTGGTCGTCCACCACCACCACCTCGTCCACGAGGCCCTGCCACTGCGCCGCGAACATCCCGATGGTGGCCGAGCCGCAGCCGACGCGCATCCGCCGTTCCGGCACGCCGTCCACCACGGGCGCGCGGGCGGCCTGCACGCCGACCGTCGCGCCGCCGTCGATGGTCAGATCCACCGCCTCGGCGTTGCACAGCGCCAGCAGCGTCTCGCAGGTGACGCGCCCTTCGGCCTTCGATCCGCCGGTCAGGTGATGCACCCCGCCGAGCGACAGCATCTGGCTGCCATATTCCGCCGTGGTGACGTGTCCGACCGCCTCGCCGCGCGCGCGGACGGTGGCGCCCTCGGGGCCGAGGAAGCGGTCGGTGTCGATCTTCACCTTGACGCCGCAATAGGAAAAGATCGCCTCGGTGACGACCGTCACCATGTCGGCCCCGTCCAGTTCGGTGCTGATGATGAATGGCGCGGGCTTGTAGTCGGGATAGGTCGTCCCCGATCCGATCCCGGTCATGACCGCGTCCGCCGCGCCCTCGGGCCAGGCCGAGGCCCCGAAGGGCACGACGGCGCCTCCCGCCGCGACCGCGCGCGACATCAGCACGACCGGGTCGGTCCGCACGATGCGGCCGTCGAGGTTCGCATACCGGTCGCAGGCGCCCGTCTGGCCCGGCGCGACATAGCACATGACCGGGCAGGCGTCGCAGCGGATCTTCGCGCCGGTCGCGGTCGGGTCTGCCCGCGGGGAGGGGGGGGCGGTCGCCGCGTCGCTCATCCCGCGCCCCCGGCGGCGCGGATCGCCGCCAGCACCCGGTGCGGCAGCGCGGGAAGGCGGTCGATCTCGGCTCCGGTCGCATGGCGGATGGCGTTCAGGATCGCCGGCGCCGTCGGGATCAGGACGTGTTCGCCCAGGCCCTTGGCGCCGAACGGCCCTTCGGGATGCGGCACCTCGACCAGGATGCTGTCCACCTGCGGCACGTCGCCCGCCGTGGGGATCAGGTAGTCGTGCAGGTTCTCGGTCCGGCCGGGAAGGTAGTCCTCCATCAGCGCAAGGCCGATGCCCTGCGCGATGCCGCCCTCGATCTGGCCCTCGGCCAGCGTCGGGTTGATCGCCCGGCCGAGGTCATGCGCCGCGGTGATGCGGTGCAGCGCGACGGTGCCGAGCGCGGTGTCCACCGACAGCTCCACCATCTGTGCGCCGTAGCCATGGAGCGCATAGGGCACCCCCTGCCCGTCGGCATCGAGCGGCGAGGTGGGCGGATCGTAGGTCGCTTCGGCGCGGAAGACGTAGCCGTCCGCATCGACGGGCAGTGCCGCAAGGTCGATCCGCCGGGCCCCGTCGATCCCGATCGCACCGGGGGCCAGTGCGATCCGGGCGCCCTCGCCGGCATTCGCCTGCCGCAGGATCGCGGCGCGCAGGGCGCGGCCCGCGGCCTCGGCCGCGCGGCCGCTGACGAAGGTCTGCCGGCTGGCCGAGGTCTTGCCTGCGTCCGGGGTCAGGTGGGTGTCCGGACCGATCAGGTCGAAGGCATCGGCCGGCAGCCCGGCTGCATCCGCCGCGATCTGGAGGATCACGCCGTTCGAGCCCTGCCCGATGTCGGTCGCGCCCTGGTGCAGCACCGCCCGCCCCCCGGGCGTGATGCCGATGCGGATGGTGGACGGGTTCGGCAGGCCGGTGTTGCCGCAGCCATACCAGCAGGACGCCACCCCCACCCCCCGGCGCAGCGGCCCGCCCGCGCGGTTCGCCGCGGCCGCCTCGGCCAGCGCCTGCTGCCAGCGCGGTTCCAGCGCCGCAAGGCAGGCGTCGATCCCCACGCCCGCCAGCACCTGCCCGGTCGCGGTCGCGTCGCCGTCGCGCAGCGCGTTCAGCCGCCGGAACGCCAGCCGGTCGATCCCCGCGGCCTCCGCCAGCCGGTCGTAGGCGGCCTCGACCGCGATCGTGGCTTGGGGCACGCCGAAGCCGCGGAAGGCCCCCGCCACCGGGTTGTTCGTGTAGACCCCCCGCGCGCGGGCATGGACATGCGGCACCCGGTAGGGGCCTGTCGCATGGACGGGAACGCGGTTCGCCACCGTCGGCCCCCAGCTTGCATAGGCGCCGGTGTCGAACACGCCGTCGAAGTCCAGCGCCACCAGCCGCCCCTCGGCGTCGCAGCCGGCCCGGACGGTCATCGCCGCGGGGTGGCGCTTGGTCGTTGCCATCATGCTTTCCGTCCGGCTGTAGGTCATCCGCGCCGGGCGCCCGGTGCGCAGCACCGCGAGGCCGAGGTAGGGCTGCACCGACAGGTCGAGCTTCGACCCGAAGCCGCCGCCGACCGCCGAGGGCAGGATGCGCACCCGCCCAGGCGGCAGGCCCAGGATCGCCGCCGTCTCGTCCCGATCCATCGCCGGCGCCTGGGTGCAGGCGCGGATCACCAGCGTGCCGCCCTCCATCCAGGCCGCCCCGGCCTCAGGCTCGACGTAGGCGTGTTCGACAAAGCCGGTGGCGATGCGGATCTCGGCGACATGCGCCGCGCCTGCCAGCGCCGCAGCCGCGTCACCCCGGCGGACGAGACCAGCGGCCAGCACATTGCCCGGCCGTGCATCGTGCAGCGCCGGCGCGCCGGGTGACAGCGCCGCCGCGGGTGCGTCGAGGGCGGGAAGCGGCGTCCAGGTCACCGGGAAGCCCGACAGGTCGCGGTCGGCGCCGTCGTCCTCGAAGGCGACGAGGGCCACGGCCTCGCCCCGGAAGCGGACGTGCCGCTCGGCCAGAACCGGCTGGTCGATGTAGCCGGGGATCGTGCCCATGGCGTTGCGCCCCGGAATGTCGGCGGCGGTGAAGACCGCAGCAACCCCGCCCGTCGCCGCCGCCCAGGCGCCGATGTCGCCAAGCGCGAAGGCCGCGCGCGCATGGGGCGAGCGCACCGCGCGCAGCCGAAGCCCGCCGGGACGCCAGACATCGGCCCCGAACCGGTCGGCACCCGCGACCTTGGGCGGCCCGTCGGGCCGTTCCATCCGCGCGCCGACCGCGGCCCCCGCCGGCGGCGGGGCAGGGGCTGCGGCGGGGCGCCCCGCATCGCAGATCGCGGCCACGATCTTGCGGTATCCGGTGCAGCGGCACAGGACGCCGCCGATCGCGGCCTCGGCCTCGGCCGGGGAGGGGGCAGCGTTCGCGGCCAGAAGGGCGGCGGCGGCGGCCAGCATTCCGGGCGTGCAGATGCCGCACTGCGCCGCGCCGTGGCGCAGGAAGGCCGCACGCAACCCCGCCATCGCGGGATCGGTCGCCAGCCCCTCGACTGTCGTCACCGACCGTCCCGCCACCCGCGCCACCGGCATCAGGCAGGCGCAGACCGCCGCGCCATCGACCAACACGGTGCAGGCCCCGCAATCGCCCGCGTCGCAGCCCGACTTGGTGCCCGTCAGGCCGAGCGTCTCGCGCAGGACGTCGCTGAGGCGGCGGGTGGGGTCGTCGGCGGCGACCTGCGCGGGCGCGCCGTTGAGGGTGAAGGACAGACGGGGCGCGGGGCGGTTCATCCCGCAGCTTCCGCCACCGCGCGGCGCAGAAGCTCGGCAGCGGCCGCCGCGCGATACTCGGCCGTGGCGCGGACGTCGCCGATGGGGTCCAGCGCCGCGGCCACGGCTGCATCCGCGATCCGTCCGGCCGCCTCGGCTGGCGCCGCACCGGCGAGCGCCGCCTCGACCGCCGGCAGCCGACGCGCCACGGGGCTGCAGGCACCGACGGCCAGCGCGGCCTGCGCCACCCGGCCGTCGGCCACCGCCACGCGCGCCGCCACCATCACGATCGAGATGACAAGGTGCCGCCGCGCGCCGAGCTTCCGGAAGGCCGACCGTCCCGCCAGCGCCGGTGCGGGAATGTGCACGGCCGTCATCACTTCGTCCGCGCGGCGCGCGGTCTGGCGCGGTCCGGTCAGGAAGGCCGCCAGCGGCAGGCGGCGGGCGCCGGCCGGCCCCAGCAGCTCCACGGCCGCGTCGAGTGCCAGGAGCGGCGGCACACCGTCGGCCGCAGGCGAGGCGTTGCAGAGGTTGCCCGCAACGGTGCCCACGGCCTGCACCTGCACGCCCCCGACGGTGCGCGCCGCCGCCCGCAGCGCGTCGCAGGCCGGGGGCAGCGGGGCCGCGGCCACCTCGGCCCAGGTCGCCGCGGCGCCGATCCGGATGCCCTCGGCCGTCGCCGCGATGCCGCGCAGGTCTGCCAGCGCCGTCACGTCGAGGACGCGGCCGGACAGCCCCCGCGCGCCGGTCGCGGCGTAGAGGTCGCTTCCGCCCGCCAGAACCGTGCAGGGCCCGGCGGAAAGCGCCGACACGGCGTCGGCGAGGGTCGCGGGGCGGATGTAGTCGGCCATGCGCGGCATTTCCCGGCGGCCGGGCGGATCGCCCCGACCCGGCCTTGCCGTGCAGTGTGACGTTCCGTCGGGGCCTGTGTCAACGCGCGGCCGCGCCCCCCTCCCCGGCGGCGAGGATGGCGGGCAGCGCCTCGGCCAGCGGCATCTCGGCCCAGGGCTCGGCCGGGGTCAGGCGAAGCGCCGCATGAACGCCCGCCGCCGCCCGCGCCGCGGCCTGCGGCAGCGCCGTGCCCTGCACCAGCCGCGCCACGGTCAGGCCCGCCAGAAGGTCGCCCGTTCCGGCCGGGCGCACCGGCAGCAGCGGATGCGCCGCCGTCCACAGCCCCCCGGCCGTCGCCGTGACCGTCGCGATCCACCCCGGTCGCCCCGGCAGCGGGACCGAGGTTGCGACCACCCCGGGCAGGCCGAGCGCCGCGCGCGCCGCCGCCACGTCGTCCGGCCCTGCGACGGGCTGGCCGGTCAGCGCGGCCAGCTCGAACGCGTTCGGCAGGATCACGTCGGCGCCTGGCACGAGGCGGTCCGCAAAGGCCGCCCGCAGCGCGGGGTCGGCGAAGAATCCGATGTCGGCGTCCCCCATCACCGGGTCGCAGGCGTGGATCAGGGCGGGGTTCGCGGCCTTCGCGCGGGCGACGAAATCGGCCACCGCCTCGGCCGTATCGGCGCGGGCCATGAACCCGGTCAGGATCGCCGCCGCCCGCGCGGGCGCGCCGCGATCCTCGATCCCGCGCAGAAGCTCCGCGACCAGGCCCGCCTCCAGCACCTGCCCGCGCACCGTGGGGTGGCGGGGGTGGTTCGACAGAAGGGTGGTCGGCACCTCGATCACCGCAACGCCCGCCGCCCGCATCGGCCATGCGGCGGCCGAGTTGCCCACATGGCCGTAGGCGACCTGGCTCTGGATGGCGATGACGAGGGGCAGGGGCTGCATCGGCGACGTCCGGCGGGCGGGCGCGGCACTGCGCCCGGTGCACCATGCAGGCGCCGGCGGGCGGGTTCAACAGGGCCGGGAGGGGGGCCGGGTCAGCCGGGCCCGGGCCGTCCCGCAGCCGGTGCCGGCAGAAGAGCGCCGCCCGGTCCGGCGCGCCGATCAGCGCCGCGCCCCGGGGCGACGGCCTTGGCCGGTCCGACCCGCGCGAGCCGCGGGCGCGGGCGGGCCGTCGATCGGGTGCGCTTGGCGCAGTGCGCTGTCCGGCGGGCGGGCCTGCTGCGGCCGCATGCGGCGCTTGCCGCGCCGGCTGGACGGCTGCCGCCGCGAACCCGGGCCGCCGCAGTTAACCGTCGCCTTCGACCAGCAGCGGCACGCCGGCCGCCTGGTGCGCGGCGATGAACCCGAAGGTCAGGCCGGGGCCGAGCGTGATGCCTGCGCCGGGATAGGTGCCGCCCATGATCGAGTTCGCCTCGGACCCGCAGGCGTAGAGGCCCGGGATCGGTGCACCGTCCGCGCCGACGACGCGGGCGCTGGCGTCGATCTCGATCCCGATCGCGGCGCCGATGTCGCCGGGGTAGAGGCGTATCGCGTAGAACGGTGGCGTGGCGAGCGGGGCGAGGCAGGGGTTGGGCCGGTTCGCCCCGTCGCCCAGATAGCGGTCGTAGGCGCTGGACCCCTTGCCGAAGTCGGGATCCTCGCCCCGCGCCGCATGGGCGTTGAACCGGGCCAGCGTCGCGGCCAGCGCGTCCGGGGGAAGCCCGGTCACGGCAGCCAGATCCGCCACCGTCCGGCCGCGCTTCAGGTAGCCCGACCGCAGGTAGTGGCGCGGCGAGGCAGGGAATGGGCCGACCGCGCCGAGGCCGTAGCGCCTGAGCGCCCGGTGGTCGGTCAGAAGCCAGACGGGCGGCGCCGGCGGCGCCCGGCGGCCGCGACCCAACATCGCCCGGACGAAATCGTGATAGCTCGCCGCCTCGTTGACGAAGCGTTTGGCCCGACCATCCACCGCGATCACGCCGGGCTTGGCGCGGTCGAGAAAGAGGTGCGGGAATGGCCGGCTGCTGCCGTCGGGTTGGGGAACCAGCGACACCGGGGTGTAGAACAGCGGCTCGAGGTTGCCCGCGCCGATCCGTGCGCCAATCGCGGCGGCCATCGCCGCACCGTCCCCGGCGTTTCCCGGAGGCGACAGGGACCAGTGACCGCAATCCCCCCGATGCGGCCGCAGCGTGGCGTCGAGGGCCGGGGCATGGGACACCCCGCCGCCCGCCAGCACGACTCCGCGGCGCGTAGCGATGCGCAGTGCCCCCTCGGGCCCCTCGGCCACCACGCCGGCCACCCGGCCCCCCTCGACGATCAGCGCGCGCGCGGGCGTGTTCAGCCGCAGGGGAATTCCGCGGTCCCGCAGGCTGGCGGCAAGCCGGCCGGCCATCGCGGCCCCCATCACAAGCCGCGTCGCCCGGCCGTGGCGCAGCCGGTCCCAGCAATGACGGGCGGCGATGCGGGCGACGTGCAGCGCCGACCGGGCGCTGCGGGTCATGGAGAAGAGGTGCGGCAGGTCGCCCCTGCCGACCATCATCCCGCCGAAGAGCGTGAATTCCGGCAGCGGCGGCCGCAGGTGCGCGAGCCAGGGCCCGAGGTCGCGCCCGTCGAAATCGAGCGGGTCGAGCACGCGCGCCCCAAGCGCCGCGCCCGGCAGGTCTGGGTGATAGTCGGGGGCAAGGCTGCGCATGGAAAAGCGCAGGCGGGTGCGCGCCTCCATGTGCCGGACCATCGCCGGGCCGGCGGTCAGGAAGGCGCGCCAGAGGTCCGGCCGGCCGTGGTTCCCCACCTCCGCCCGCAGGTAGTCCAGCGCCTGGTCCGGCGGCTCGGCCTTGCCGGCGGCGACCTGATGGGGGTTGTTGGGGATCCAGGTGGCCCCGCCCGACAGCGCGGTCGAACCCCCGAAACGGTCCGTCTTTTCGAGCACGACGACGGACAGGCCGAGGTCGTGCGCGGTGATGGCGGCCGACATGCCGGCCGCGCCCGACCCGATCACCACGAGATCGACCGTCGCCACCCCGTCACGCCTCCGGCGGGCGGGGATACCGGCCGAGCGTCCAGCCGCCATCGACCCGCAGCACCTCGCCGGTGATGAAGGACGCTTCGTCCGAAAGCAAGAACAGGGCGGCGCTGGCGATGTCCTCGGGCTGGCCGACGCGGCGCAGCGGGCACTGCTCGATGAAAATGGCGCGCCGCCAGGCTTCGGTGCGGATGCGCTCGGCCGTCAGCGGGGTTTCGATCAGGCCGGGGGCGAGCGCGACGACCCGGATCCCCTCGGGACCGTAATCGGTGGCCATCTGCCGGGTGAGGCCCGCGACAGCGGCCTTTGAAGTGGAATAGGCGGCCGACCCGGTCGCGCCGATGAAGGAATAGATCGATGCGAGGTTCAGGATCACGCCGCCGCGGCCCCGCATGGCGCCGACGGCTGCGCGCGACAGGCGGAACACCGCCTTGACGTTCACCTCGAGGTAGCGTTGCAGGTCGTCGTCGGACGTGGCCTCGGCCATCCCGCCCCCGCCGATGCCGGCGTTGTTGACCAGCGCGTCCCATCTGCGCCCGTGGTCCGCCAGCGCGGACGCGATGGCGGCGGGAAGAGCCGGGTCGGTCACGTCGCCCTCGAGAGGGACGAGGCGCCCGCGGCCATGGCAGAGGGCGGCGGTTTCGGCCAGCGGCCCCGGCTGCCGGTCGAGCGCAAGCACCCAGGCGCCTTCGGCGGTCAGCCGCAGCGCGATCGCCCGGCCGATGCCCATGCCCGCGCCGGTCAGCACGACGGTCCGATCCTGAAGCCTGCCCATGTTCATGCCCCCCCGAGCGTGCCGACGGATGCACCGCCGTCGACGATGATCGTCTGTCCGGTGATAAACCCGGTGCGCGGATCGGCCAGGAAGCCGACTGCGGCGGCGATGTCGGCCGGCCGGCCGAGGCGGCCGATCGGTTGGCGCGCGGCCAGAGCTGCGCGGGCGTCGGTGCCCCACGCGTCGAGGATCGCCGTCTCGATCACGCCCGGCGCGATCGCGTTGACGAGGATCCGCTTCGGCGCAAGGTCCAGCGCCATCGCGCGGGTCAGGCCCACGACCGCGGCCTTGGAGGCGGCATAATGCGCGATCTGCCGCGCGCCCAGCCACGACCGCGAGGCGATGTTGATGATGCGCCCGTCCGGAGGCATCCGGCGGGCAGCCGCCTGCGACAGCGTGAAGACGGGAATGGTGTTGACCTCGACCATCCGCCGCAGGTCGTCCTCGGCCAGCGCATCGAAGTCGCTCACGTCGAACACGCCGGCATTGTTGACCAGCACGGCGAGGCGCGGCAGCGCCGCGATCAGGGCCCGGGCGGCGGCAGCATCGGTCAGGTCGAGCGTTTCGCTGTCCACTCCAAGGCCGCGGGCGGCCAATGCGGCGGCGGCGGCGGCCAGCCGGTCGCCTGCGCGGTCGAGCATCAGCACGCGGAAGCTGTCTTCGGCCAGCCGTTTTGCCGAGGCGAAGCCGATGCCGCCGGCGGCGCCGGTGACGACCGCAAGCGGCCGGTCGGGGGGAAGGGTCATGGGTTCGGTCCGGGCAAAGGCCGGGCGCGCAGCCGCAGGGGTGCCCGCCCGGTTCAGCAAGGTCAGTTCAGCCCATAGGTGTTGACGTCGATCGGATCGAACAGGTTCTCGCGCACGACCTCTGCCACCGCCTCGACGTCGGTGCGGTCCACGCCCTCCATCAGCTTCGTCCACTTGTCCACATAGGGCTGGAAGCTCGCGTAGAGCGCCTCGGGGTCGGCGATGCCGTGGGTGGACCGGGCGATCTCGGCCTTGCCGCCGACGCCGGCCGCCACCCAGTCGTCATAGGCCTTCTGCAGCGAGGCGTCGGGTTCGATGAAGGTGATGCCGCGGGCCTTCGCGGCCTCGATCGCGCGGGTCACCTCCGCCTCGTACTCGACCTGCATCGTCGCCATCGCATGGGCGCTTTCGTTGAACAGGATGCGCCGCTGGTCGGGCGTCAGGCCTGCCCAGAAGTCCGGGTTGTAGGCGTAGGTGACGCCGGCATAGAACGGGCTCATGGTCAGCATGGTGACCGATTTCGCCACCTCGAGCAGCGTCGCACCGGAAATCAGGTGCGTCGGATCCGAGCAGGTGCAATCGACCGACCCGCGTTCGAAGGCGGTATAGATCTCGTTCGACGGCACGTTGACCGAGGTGATCCCCAGGGCCTGGCCGAACCGCGCCCAGCCGCCGCCGGGCATCCGCACGCGCTTGCCGCGGATGTCGTCGGCGGTGCGGACCTCCGTGCGGCAGATGAACCAGTAGATGGGGGTGGAGTAGCTGCCGCCGAAGATGACGCCGTTCTTGCGCCAGTCGTCGTAGCCGACCTTTTCGTTCATCATGAAGTCGCCGAAGGCGAAGGACATCACGAATGCAT
>CALIZF010000023.1 GCA_938028765.1 uncultured Paracoccaceae bacterium | reverse complement strand
GATCTCGAACAGACCGAGGAACGCCTGTTCGCCATCCGCGCCGCGGCGCGCAAGCACGGGGTGGCGCCCGACGACCTTGCCGCCCATGCCGCGGCGCTGCGCGCGCGGCTTTCCGCGGCCGAGGGCGGGGCCCGCGACCTTGCTGCGCTTGCCGCGGCGCGGCGGGCGGCCGAGGCTGCCCATGCCGCGGCCTGCGCGGCGCTGACGGACGTCAGGCGCGCGGCGGCGGCGCGGCTCGATTCGGCGATGGCAGGGGAACTGCCGCCGCTGAAGCTGGAACGGGCGCGGTTCGAGACGCAGGTCGAGCCGGCCGAACCGGGACCAGAGGGGGCCGATGCCGTGCGGTTCGCCGTGGCGACGAACCCCGGCGCGCCGGCAGGGCCGCTCGACCGGATCGCGTCGGGGGGCGAGCTGTCGCGGTTCCTGCTGGCGCTCAAGGTCTGCCTGGCGGCGGGGCAGGGGCCGCGGACGCTGGTCTTCGACGAGATCGACCGCGGCGTGGGCGGCGCCACGGCGGATGCCGTGGGCCGGCGCCTAGCCGCGCTGGCCGTCGGCGCGCAGCTTCTGGTCGTGACGCATTCGCCGCAGGTCGCCGCGCGGGGCGCGCACCACTGGCGGGTCGAGAAGCGGGTGACGGGCGGCATAACCCTGTCAACCGTCGTGCCGCTCGATCCTGCCGGACGGGTTGACGAGGTGGCGCGGATGCTGGCGGGCGAGACGGTGACGGAGGCCGCCCGCGCAGCGGCCGCTGCCCTGCTGGCGGGCGGCTGAGCCGGGAGCGCCCGGGCGCCAGCCGTCATCGAAGCTTCACGCAACTGTCGCCATGGCGTGACGCGCGCGGGCTAACTCCGCGAAGCATAACGGAGACTCGCCATGCTGCTGAGCGTCGAGAACGTGACCAAGGCGTTCGGCCGCAACATCGCCGTGGACAACGTGTCTTTCGCGCTGGACCGGCCGATGTTCCTCGGCATTATCGGGCGGTCGGGCGCGGGCAAGTCCACCTTCCTGCGCATGGTGAACCGTCTGACAGATGCGACCGCAGGGCGCATCCTGTTCGAGGGGCGCGACATCCTGGCGCTGCGCGGCGCAGCGATGCGCACCTGGCAGGCGCATTGCGCGATGATCTTCCAGCAGTTCAACCTCGTCCCGCGGCTCGATGTCGTGTCGAACGTGCTGCACGGCACGCTGAACCGCCGGTCCACGCTGGCCACCGCGCTGAATCTCTGGCCGCGGGATGACATCCTGAAGGCGATCGACATCCTCGACCGCCTCGGCATCGCCGAACAGGCGCCGAAGCGGGCCGAGGCCCTGTCGGGCGGCCAGCAGCAGCGCGTCGCGATCGCCCGCGCGCTGATGCAGGATCCGAAGATCATCCTGGCCGACGAGCCGATCGCCAGCCTCGACCCGATGAATGCGCAGATCGTGATGGACACGCTGCGCCGGATTCACGAAGAGGACGGGCGCACCGTCATCGCCAATCTGCACACGCTCGACACCGCGCGCCGCTACTGCGACCGGGTGATCGGGATGCGCGCGGGCCGGATCGTGTTCGACGGCCTGCCCGAACAGCTGACCACGGGCGCCGCCCGCGACATCTACGGCGCCGACGACAGCTTCAGCGAATCGGCGACCTCTACCGCGATCGAGGCGCTGCCCCGCGATGACCAGTACGCCAAGGCGATGCTGGCCTGAGCCCCTGCAACCCCCGGAGACACGCATGAAAACGCTCTTCGCGGCCCTCGTGGCCACCACCGCCCTCGCCGGCGCCGCCGCGGCGCAGGGCATCACCGAGTTCCGCATCGGCATCCTCGGCGGCGAGAACGCCCAGGACCGGCTGAACTCGAACGAGTGCTTGCGCAAGTATACCGAAGAGCTGCTCGGCGTGCCGACGAAGCTGTTCGCGCCCGCCGACTACAACGGCGTGATGCAGGGGCTGCTCGGCGGCACGATCGACCTCGCCTGGCTCGGGCCGTCGGCCTATGCCGCGGTCTACATTGAAAATCCCGACGCGGTGGAGCCGATCCTCGTGAAGGTCAACACCGACGGTTCGTTCGGCTATTACGCGATCGGGTTCGCCCGCGCCGATTCCGGGATCAAGTCCCTCGACGACATGAAAGGCAAGAAGTTCGCCTTCGGCGACCCGAACTCGGGCTCGGGCTACCTGATCCCCCGGATCGAGATCGAGGATGCCGGCTATTCGCTCAAGCCGGGCGAGTTTTTCTCGGACGTGGTCTTCTCGGGCGGCCACGAACAGTCGATCGTCGGCGTCGTCAACGGCGATTTCGATGCGTCGGTGACCTGGGCGGACGGCCTCGGCGCGTGGGAAGACGGCTACAACTCCGGCGCGCTGCGCAAGGCGGCGGATGCCGGGATCGTGGACATGAACGACCTTGTCCAGATCTGGCAATCGAACATCATCCCGGAAGGCCCGATCGTCGTGCGCAAGGCCCTGCCCGAGCGCGTCAAGATCGACATGACCGCGCTGCTGGCCGCGCTGCCCTATACCGATCCTGCCTGCGCCTATGCGATCCAGGCGGGCGACGCGCTTGGCTTCCGGCCGATCAATCACGATGCCTACGAGGTGATCGTGGAATCGCGCAAGCGCGTGGCGAACTGATCTCACCCGCGCGCCGGGGCCGCGCCGACCTCGGGCGCGGCCCCGGCCCTTGCGCCGACGGAACGCCAGATGGCCGATATCGCAGCATCCCCGGGACCGGCCGCGCTCGATCGGGTGCGTCGCGACTACCTTGCGCATGCGCGCCAGAGGCGCCTCTATTCCGGGCTGCTTCTCGCGCTGTTCGTCGCGCTAATGATCGTCGGATTTCAGATCGCCGAGGGGCGTAACGCCGGCGGGTTCCGGTCGGGTCTGCCGCAGATCCTCGACTTTCCGGCCAACGTGGTGTCCGAGGCATGGCGCGACCGGGCACAACTGCCCGGCCACATGCTGCGCGTCCTGCCGGCGCTGGTGGAGACGGTGAACATCGCGGCCGTGTCCACGCTGATCGGCGCGCTGGCAGGGCTGATCCTGTCGCTGTTCGCCACCCGCGGGCTTGCGCCGGCGCCCTGGCTGATCCCGGTGGTTCGCCGGCTGTCGGATTTCCTGCGCGCGGTGCCCGAGATCGTGGTGGCCCTGGTGCTGATCTACATCCTCGGCGGCGGGCCGGTTCCCGCGATGATCGCCATCGCGCTGCATACGGCAGGCGCCATGACCAAGCTGTTCTCGGAAGTGGCCGAGAACGCCGACCTGAAGCCGGTCGAGGGCCTGCAATCGGTCGGCGCGCGCTGGTCTCAGCGGATGATGCTGGGGGTCCTGCCGCAGGTGGCGCCGAATTACCTGAGCTATGCGGTCCTGCGGTTCGAGATCAACGTGCGCGCGTCGGCGATCCTCGGGTTCGTCGGCGCGGGGGGGATCGGCTACGAGCTGCGCAACGCGATGACCTTCGGCATCGGCCGGTTCGACGAGGCGGCGGCCATCTTCGTGCTGCTGTTCCTGACCATCGTCGTGTTCGACCAGGGATCGAGCTGGCTGCGCAACCGTCTGGTTGCAGGAGGTCATCCGTGACCGGCACCGCCCTGACCGACCGCCATCGGGCCGCGCTCGCGCAGATCAGGCGTAAGCGGGCGATGTCGCTGGCGGTTCCCGCGCTGGTTATGGCCTATCTCGTCTACGTCTTCTTCGCTTTCGACGTCGCCGGTCTGGCGCAGCGCGCGCGGATGGACAATGCCCGGGCGCTGGTGGCCGATTCCTACAGCCACAAGGTGCATGTGACCCGCGACGCGCGGTCCGGTGCGCTGGACGTGGCGATCGAGGGCGAGACGAAGGGCCGCTATCCGTCCGGCGCCCGTCCTGCCTGGGTGGCGGCGGATGACGACGGTAAGGTGACGATCGACCTCGAGCAGGGCCACGTCGTGCGGTTCCTCCCCGAGGGGCGGGTGGATTACGACGTTCCGGGGTTCGGAACCATCGAAATCCGCCGGGACGGGCGCGACATCGCCACGAACCTCGGGCCGAATCCGCCCGCCTGGGTCAGCGCCTCGGACAGCCGGGTGGCGATCACCACCGAGGCGGGGCGGCTGACGGTGACCCGCTCGAAGGACGAGGTGTTCCGCTACTTCTTCGGGTGGGAACTCTTCTGGTTCACGCTCGACAGCCCCTACCACGGCAAGTCGTTCTGGCAGATCGCCTTCGGCCCGCAGATCGATCCTGTCCGCAGGAACCTCGACGGCGCCTGGGCCGACTTCTGGGGCAATGCGATGTGGCGGCACGCCGATGTGGCCTGGGCGATCGGCGAGACGGTGCTGATGGCCTTCCTCGGCACCTTCGGCGCCGCGGTGATCGCATTGCCGGTAGCCTTCCTTGCGGCGCGCAACTTCGCGCCCTTCGCCCTCTTGCGCTTTGCGATCCGCCGGGTCTGCGACTTCATCCGCGGCGTGGACGGGCTCGTCTGGACGATCATCCTCAGCCGCGCCTTCGGGCCGGGGCCTCTGACCGGGGCGCTGGCGATCCTCGTGACCGACGTGGGCGGGTTCGGCAAGACCTTCTCCGAGGCGCTCGAGAACGTGGACAACAAGCAGATCGAGGGGGTTCGGTCCACCGGCGCCGGTGCGGTGCAGCGCTATCGCTTCGGGGTGATCCCGCAGGTCACGCCCGTGCTGCTCAGCCAGGTGCTGTATCTCTTCGAGGCGAATACCCGAAGCGCCACGATCATCGGCGCCATTACCGGCGGCGGGATCGGTCTGTTCCTGACCCAGGCGATCCAGACCCAGAAGGACTGGGAGGAAGTGACCTACTACATTGTCCTCGTCGTCATCATGGTGATGCTGATGGACTGGCTGTCGGGCATGGTCCGACGGCGGCTGATCACCGGCGGGAAGGGCTGACCTGTCCTTGCCGGGCACGATCGGCCCCGGACGCGCAAGCCCGCCGTCGGGCATTGACCCGCCGGGCGCCCCCGATCCCGCCCCTGACCCCGCAGCGCCACCACCCCTTCAAATCCGGCTGCCCGCCGCTCAAGGGCGGGCCGCTGCCCGTCCCGCCCCCAACCTTGCCGGCCCGCCATGCCCCGCCTTTCGCCCGACCGCCCGTTCCTGCATCCCGACGTGACTGTCGCCGGCAGCACCTTCGGCGCCTACTGCGAGGTCGGCCGCGGGTCGGTGATCCTCGAATCCGACTTCGGCGACTACAGCTACTGCGACCGCCTGTGCGACATCGCCAACACCAGCATCGGCAAGTTCGCCAACATCGCCGCAATGGTGCGGATCGGGCCGACCGACCATCCGCTGACCACCGCCTCGCTGCACCACTTCCTCTACCGCTCGGCCTCCTACTGGGACGACGCTGCGGACGATGCGGAGTTCTTCGCCCGCCGCCGCGCGCGGCGTGTCGTGATCGGGCACGACACGTGGATCGGTCACGCGGCGATCGTCAAGCCGGACGTGACCCTAGGCCATGGCGCCGTGGTGGCCGCCGGTGCGGTGGTGACACGGGACGTGCCGCCCTACACGATTGTCGCCGGGGTGCCGGCGACGCCGCTGCGTCGCCGCCTGCCGGAACCGGTCGCGGCGCGGCTGATGGCACTGGCCTGGTGGGACTGGGACCATGCCCGCCTGCGCGCGGCGCTGCCCGATTTCCGCGCCCTGCCGGCCGAGGCGTTCCTCGAGAAGTACGGCGGCTGACCGCGCCTCAGGCCGCCGCCGCGGCGGACCGCGCCTGAAGCCCCGCCGACAGGAACCGCCCCGCCGCGTCGCCCGCGAGATAGGCCAGCCGCCCGCCCGCGATGGTTGCCTCGACTGCCCGGGTTTCGGCATTCACCACCGTCAGGTCCGCCCGCAGCCCCGGCGCGATCCGGCCGCGGTCGGGCAGGCCCAGGACTTCGGCCGGGCGAGTGGAGATCATGGCCCAGGCCCGCTCCAGCGGCAACAGGCCGGCATCGACCAGCGCCCAGGCGGCAGCGGGCAGCGCAGGATAGTGATAGTCCGACACCAGCGCGTCGCAGAGCCCCTCGGCGATCAGGTCGCGCGCGGCGACGTTGCCGGAATGGCTGCGCCCGCGCACGACATTCGGCGCGCCCATCAGGACGGGCGCCCCCATCGCACGCGCCGCGGCGGCGGCGCGGCGTGTGGACGGGAACTCTGCGATCCGGGCACCGATCATCTGGTAGCGCTCGCGGGTTTCGCCGTCGGGGTCGTCGTGGCTGCCGTAGGCGACGCCGAGGTCGTCGAAGGCCTCGGCCAGCCGGCAGAGGTGCCGCGGCACCTCGCGCGCGCGGCGCTCGGCGGCCACGAGCGCCTGCGACAGCGCCTCGGGCGCGACGCCCAGTTTCCTCGCCCAGAGGGCGAAGTCGGCGGCGGACCGGCGACGAACCTCTTGCGCCTCGGCAAGGTGGTCGTTGAACACGACGAAATCGACGCGCCAGCGGGTGACCGCTGCGATCAGCCGCAACCCTTCGTCCACCAGATGGGTCTCGGCGCGCAGCTGCACGCGCACGTCCGTCAGGAACCGCGGCCGCAGCGCGGCATGGGCGGCCAGCAGCGCCTCGGCGGCGTCGGGGCTGCGATGGCCGCCCTCCCAGCTCCAGCCCTGCGCGAACCAGCAGGTGGTGATCCCGTTCGCTGCCGCCTCGCGTTCGGCCGACAGGAGGCCTTGCTGGAGGTCGAAGGCGGCGCCTGCGCGCGGCATCACATGCCGTTCGAAGGCATCGCCGTGCAGATCCACGATGCCGGGAAGGATCAGATAGCCGCTCAGGTCCACCTCGGGTAGCGGGCCGCGGGTGATCCGCCCGTCCGCGATCGCCACCGACCGGCGCTGGAGTGCGCCGTCGCGCAGAACGGTTGCGCCGACGAGGCGCAGGGGGGGAAGGGTCGCGGACATCGCGGGCAAGCCTGCTCGGGGTTTCTCTGTGGATAACCGGGTTCCGTGACGCTGCCGTGACGGCAGGGCGGTTCAGTCCGGCATCACGGTCAGCACGACCCGTTCGGCCACGAACCAGGAGGTGCCGTGTTCGACCGGCCGGCCCGCAGGATCGACGTTCACCCCGTCGGTGGTGATCAGCGGCGCGCCCTCCGACACGCGCAGCCGCAGCGCCTGGGTGGCGTCGGCCAGGGCCGCGCCGATTTCGGTCCGGGCGCGCACATAGTCGGGGATGCCGTAGTGCGTCATCGCGGCCGTCACCGAGGCATCGGGCCCGAGCTGCGCGATCAGGTCCGGAAAGCGCGCCGCCGGAAAGACCGACCGGAAGAGACCGACCGGCACCCCGTCGGCGTAGGACACGCCCTCGGCGACATGGACCGGATCGCCCGGCGCCAGCGCCAGTTTCTCGGCCTCGATCGCATCGGCCCGCCGGGTTGCCGCGGCGGTCAGGGTGCGGCGCGCGCTGATCCCCTGCGCGGCGATGGCGGCATGATAGCGCACGCGGCGACCAAGCGGGTAGTCGATCCGCCGCCCCTGCGCCACGAAAACGCCGGCCCCCATCCGCGACCGGACCAGACCCCGGTCGGCCAGATGCGCGACCGCCTTGCGCAGCGTGTGGCGGTTGACGCCGAACCGCGCAGCGAGCTGCGCCTCCGACGGCAGGCGGTCACCGACGGCATAGCGGCCTGCGCCGATTTCGTCCGCCAGCGTCGCGGCGATCGTGGCCCACAGCGATGTGCGCGGCATCAGGCCCCGGGTGTCGTCAACATTTCATGAAACCGCAACATACTCCGCCTTGCTCCGTCGCCGTGCCCGGACTATCAACCTGTCTAGTTGTATATTGGCCGGGGCGAATGTCCAGATGCGCGACGTGGGCGCGGAGGCGGCAGAGGTCGAGGGGCGGCGCGGATGGATGGGGCTTCTGGCCCGCGCCCGGCCGGATCGCCTCGCGGCCCTCGTGACCTCCGAGATGCAGGCCGAACTCGAGGCTGCGACCTGGCTGCGCCGGCCGGAGGTCGGGGCGGTGATGGTCCGCGGCCGGATCGGCGGCACCGGCACACCTTTCAACCTGGGCGAGATGACGGTGACGCGCTGTGCGCTGCGGCTGGCCTCTGGCGCGGTCGGAATCGCGCAGGTGCAGGGGCGCGACCGCGGTCATGCGGCGCGGGCGGCCCTGGTCGATGCGCTCTTGCAGGGGCCGGGGGCGGCGGCGGTGCGCGCCGCGGTGCTGGCCCCGCTGGCCGCCGACGAGGCCGCCCGCCGCGCCGACACGGCGGCGAAGGCGGCGGCCACGCGGGTGGAGTTCTTCACGCTTGTGCGGGGGGAAGACTGATGGACGCAGGGCTTGCCCTGACAGGTGGCTTCGCCGATCCGCCGGTGATGGCGGCGCGGGCTTTCCGCGCGATCCTCGATGCGATGGCACGGCCGGGGCGCATCCACCGGCTCGAGGGGGCTGCGCCTCCCGCGCCGCTGCCGCCCGCCGCGGGTGCGGTGCTCCTCGTGCTGGCCGACGCGACGACGCCCCTTTGGCTGGCCCCCGGACTCGACACGCCCGACGTGCGGGCCTGGATCGCGTTCCATACCGGCGCGCCGACGGCGGCACCCGTCGCCGCCGCGATCGCGCTCGGCGACTGGCCTGCGCTGGCGGCAGAGCAGGGCTTTCCCGTCGGAAACCCGGAATACCCCGATCGGTCCGCAACGCTGGTGGCCGTGGTGCCGACGCTCGAGGCCGCGGGCGCGCGGCTGACCGGACCGGGCATCGCGGGGGCGGCGCGGCTGAACGTCCCCGATCCTGCCTGGCACGCGGCCAATCGCCGCCGTTTCCCCTTGGGGCGCGACTGCATCTTCTGCGCGGGCGACCGCATCGCGGCCGTTCCGCGGTCCACCATCGTGGAGGCGGGCTGATGTATGTTGCGGTCAAGGGCGGCGAGGCGGCGATCGAGGCGGCCCATGCCTGGCTTGCCGAGGCGCGCCGCGGCGATCCCGGCATCGCCAGCCTGACGGTGGCGCAGATCCGCGAACAGCTGACCCTTGCAGTCAACCGGGTGATGGCCGAAGGCAGTCTGTACGATCCCGACCTTGCCGCGCTGGCGATCCGGCAGGCGCGCGGGGACATGATCGAGGCGGTGTTCCTCATCCGCGCCTACCGCACCACGCTGCCGCGCTTCGGCGCCAGCCTGCCGGCGGACACCGGCGCGATGCGCGTCGTGCGCCGCATCTCGGCAACGTTTAAGGATGCGCCGGGCGGACAGGTGCTGGGGCCGACCTTCGACTACACCCACCGTCTGCTGGATTTCGCGCTGGCGGCCGAGGGGGCGGACCCGGCGCCGGCACCCCGCGCCGCCGCCGACCTGCGCCCCGTGCCGCGCATCGCGGCCTTCCTCGGCAGCGAGGGCCTGATCGAGCCGCAGCCCGTCGCCGACGACCCGCCCGGCGACCTCACGCGCGAGCCGCTGGCGTTTCCGGCCGACCGCGCCCTGCGCCTGCAGGCGCTGGCGCGGGCCGACGAGGGCTTCACCCTCGGCATGGCCTATTCGACACAGCGCGGCTACGGCCGCACCCACGCCTTCGTCGGCGAGCTGCGCATCGGCACGGTCGAGGTCGAGATGGAGGTCCCCGAACTCGGTTTTGCCGTCTGCATCGGCGAGGTCGAGCTGACCGAATGCGAGACGGTGAACCAGTTCACGGGCTCGAAATCCGAACCCCCGCAGTTCACCCGCGGCTACGGCCTGAGCTTCGGTCAGAACGAGCGGAAGGCGATCTCGATGAGCCTCGTCGATCGCGCGCTGCGCTGGCGGGAGCTTGGGGAAGAGAACACAGGCGCGCCTGCGCAGGACGAGGAATTCGTGCTGGCGCACGGCGACAACGTGCAGGCGACCGGCTTTCTCGAACACATCAAGTTGCCGCATTACGTCGACTTCCAGGCGGAACTCGAACTGATCCGCCGCCTCAGGGCCGAGGCGCTTGCGGGTGCGCGGGCGGAGTCGGCGGAATGACCCGCTGCGTCGTGTTCGACATCGGCAACGTGCTGGTCGCCTGGGATCCGGTCGCGGCCTTCTTGCCGGAACTCGGCGACCGCGCCTCCGCGGCGGCCTTCCTCGACCGGGTGGGGTTCCTCGCATGGAACCTCGAACAGGACCGCGGGCGCAGCATGGCCGAGGCGCTGGAGGCGGTGGCCGATCCGGCCGACCGCGCGCTGCTCGCACTCTATCCCGCGCGCTTTGCGGCCTGCATCGCGCAGACCGTGCCGGGCACGTGGGAGGTGCTCGAGGCGCTGGCGGCCCGGAGCGTGGCGCTGCACGCGATCACCAACTGGCCGGCCGAGCTCTGGCCGGTCGCGCTGGCGGTGCATCCCCGGCTTGCCACCGCTTTCGGCGTCACCGTCGTGTCGGGGCGCGAGGGGGTAGTGAAGCCCGATCCCGCGATCTTCGCCCGCCTGTGCGACCGGGCGGGGCTGGCGCCGGGCGACTGCCTTTTCGTGGACGACAGCGCGCCGAATGTCGCCGGGGCGCGTGGATTCGGGATGCAGGCGCACCATTTCGCCGGGGCGGCGGCCCTGCGGGACGACCTTTCGGGGCGGGGGTTGCTGTGAACGGGGCAGGGGGCGGCATGACCGGAACCGACTACACCTTCGCCTACCTCGACGAGGACACCAAGCGGATGATCCGCCGGGCGCTGCTCAAGGCGGTGGCGATCCCCGGCTACCAGGTGCCCTTCGCCAGCCGCGAGATGCCGATGCCCTACGGCTGGGGCACCGGCGGCGTGCAGGTGACCGCGGCGTGCCTGACGCCGGAGGACCGGCTGAAGGTGATCGACCAGGGGGCCGACGACACCACCAATGCGGTGTCGATCCGCCGCTTCTTCCAGCGCGTCGCGGGTGTCGCCACCACCACCCGCACGGCCGAGGCCACGGTGATCCAGACGCGCCACCGCATCCCCGAAACCCCGCTGACCGAGGGCCAGATCCTCGTCTTTCAGGTGCCGATCCCCGAACCCCTGCGGTTCCTCGAACCGCGCGAACCCGAGACGCGGCGGATGCATGCGCTGGCGGACTACGGGCTGATGCATGTGAAGCTCTACGAGGACATCGCCCGCCACGGCGCCATCGCCACCGCCTATGCCTATCCCGTGACGGTTGCGGGGCGCTATGTGGCCGACCCCTCGCCGATCCCGAAGTTCGACAACCCCAAGCTGTCGGACAGCCCGGCGCTTCAGCTGTTCGGGGCGGGGCGCGAGCAGCGGATCTACGCGATCCCGCCCCATACGCGCGTCGTCAGCCTCGATTTCGAGGATCATCCCTTCGCGGCAACCAAGGCGGCGGGCGTCTGCGCCCTCTGCGGCGATGATGCGAGCTATCTCGACGAGGTGATCGTGGACGATGCGGGCGGGCGGATGTTCGTCTGCTCGGACACCGACCATTGCGCAGGGCGGCGGGCGGCGGGCCTCGGCCCGTCGGCCGCGGCGGGCGCGGCGGCGGCGCGGCCGCCCGAGCACCGGGGGGCGGCGGCAGAGGCCGCGGTGTGCGCTGCGGCCGGTCCGGCCCGCGCGCCGGTGCCGCCCGACCCTGCGGGCGGCCAGCACCCTGCGCCAGAGGCCGCCGGATGACCGCCGACACCCCCCTTCTGTCCGTCCGCGGCATCTCGAAGCGGTATGGCGCGCGCACGGGCTGTGCCGACGTTTCGTTCGACCTCTGGCCGAGCGAGGTCATGGGGATCGTCGGCGAATCCGGCTCGGGCAAGTCCACGCTCCTGAACTGTCTTGCGGGGCACCTTGCGCCCGACACCGGCGCGATCCTCTACGACACGCGGGCGGAGGGCCCGCGCGATCTGGTGACGATGGCCGAACCCGAACGCCGGATGCTGGCGCGCACCGACCTCGCCTTCGTCCACCAGAACCCGCGCGACGGGTTGCGCATGGGCGTGAGCGCCGGCGGCAACGTGGGCGAGCGGCTGATGGCCACCGGCGCGCGCCACTACGGCCGCATCCGCGCGGCCGCCATCGACTGGCTGGGCCGGGTCGAGATCGCGGCGGACCGGGTGGACGATCCGCCCCGCGCCTTTTCCGGCGGGATGCAGCAGCGCCTGCAGCTCGCGCGCAACCTTGTCACCGGCCCGCGGCTTGTGTTCATGGACGAACCCACGGGCGGCCTCGACGTCAGCGTGCAGGCGCGGCTTCTGGACCTGTTGCGCGGCCTTGTGCGGCAGATGGGGCTGTCGGCGGTGATCGTGACGCACGACCTTGCGGTGGTGCGCCTCCTTGCGGATCGCCTGATGGTGATGCAGGGCGGGCGTGTGGTGGAATCGGGGCTGACCGACCAGGTGCTGGACGATCCCGCCCATCCCTATACGCAGCTTCTGGTGTCCTCGGTCCTGCAGGTCTGACGCGATGATGTTCGCCTACCGAACCCGGGCCGGCCGGCTCGAGCGGCTGGCCCCCGGTGACGATCCGGCCGAAGCGGTCTGGATCGATCTATTCCGACCTCAGCCCGCCCAGGTCGAGGCGGTGCGCGCCTTCGGCGTTGAAGTGCCGACGCTGGCCGAGATGGAAGAGATCGAGCTGTCGGCCCGCCTCTACCGCGAGAACGGTCTGGACTACATGACGGTGGTGCTGCCTGGGATGTCCGAGACGAAGGAGGCGACGACAGGCCCCGTCACCTTCGTGGTCGGCCCCGAGCGGCTGGTGACCATCCGCCACCACAATCCTCGCCCCTTCGAGACCTACCCCGACCGCGCCCCGAAGGTCGGCCCGGGCTGCGCCGATCCCGCGCAGGTGTTCCTGTCGCTGATGGAAGAGATCGTGGGCCGGCTTGCCGACCTGCTGGAAGGGGCGGGGCGCGCGCTCGACGCGGTGGCGGCACAGGTCTATGCCGAGGGTACGGCCGCCCGGGCCGAGGCGATGCAGGAGACACTGCGCGCCGTCGGCCGGCAGGGCGAACAGGTCAGCCGGGTGCGGCTGGCGCTGCTGACGGTGGAACGGGCGGTCAGTTACTACGGCCAGCTGATCGCGGAACGCCCGCGCGCGGAGGTGCTGAAGCCGGTGGTCAAGGGGCTGATGCGCGACCTGCAGGCGCTGGAGGTGCACGCCGATTTCCTGTCGTCGCGCGTGGCGCTGGCCACCGACGCCACGCTCGGCATGATCAACCTCGCGCAGGCGCAGACGATCAAGATCTTCTCGGTTCTTGCGGTGGTGTTCCTGCCGCCGACGGTGATCGCCTCGGCCTACGGGATGAACTTCGAGAACATGCCCGAACTCGGCTGGGAGTGGGGCTATCCCATGGCGCTTGGCCTGATGCTGGCCTCGGCGGTCGGAACCTATGTCTACTTCAAGTGGAAACGGTGGCTGTGACATGATCGAGGTCGCGGGCGTGGCGAAATCCTTCACCGTCTGGAACCACGGCGGCGCGGTCATCCCGGTCATGCGCGACGCCTGCCTGACGGTCCGGCCCGGCGAATGCGTGGCGCTGACCGGGGCGTCGGGGTCGGGCAAGTCCACGCTGATGCGGATGATCTGGGGCAACTACCGGATCGACGCCGGGTCCGTCCGCGTCGCGGGGGTCGAGGTCGCGGGCGCCGAGCCGCGCACGGTGATCCGGCTTCGCCGCGAGACCATGGGCTATGTCAGCCAGTTCCTGCGGGTCGTGCCGCGGGTGCCGACGCTCCGCGTGGTGGCCGAGCCGCTGCTGACCCTGGGCGTCGCGCCGCAGACGGCGGAGGCGCGCGCAGCCGGGATGCTGGCGGCGGTGAACATCCCCGAACGCCTCTGGGCGCTGTCGCCGACCACCTTCTCGGGCGGCGAGCAGCAGCGGGTGAACATCGCGCGCGGCTTCGTCCATCCCTGGCCGGTTCTTCTGCTCGACGAACCCACGGCCAGCCTCGACGGGGCGAACCGCGAGGCGGTGCTGCGCCTGATCGAGGGGGCCAAGGCCCGCGGGGCTGCGATCCTCGGTATCTTCCATGACGAGGGCGCACGCGCCCGCGTCTGCGACCGGGCGGTGGATGTGCGCGCCTTCGCCCCGCCGGCGGCCGCATGACGGGCGCGGTGTGCCCGGCCCTGGCGTTGCAGGGGGGCTGCCTGCCCCCCTCGCGGCTGCGCCGCTTCAC
>CALIZF010000022.1 GCA_938028765.1 uncultured Paracoccaceae bacterium | reverse complement strand
CGAACGGCAGCCCGGCGGGGGCGCTGCGCGGTCGGTCGAACACCACCCCGGACGACCGGCGGCGAGGGCGAGGCGCGGCGGGTCACCCGACCCGTCGGCAAGACCGCGCGGAAGACGGGCGTGCGGGGCGACCGGCCGCCGTGCCTGCACCCACAGGGCGTGGCGGCGGACGCGCCGCGTGAGGCGGAATGGCCGGCCGGCGGCGACTGCTCTTGCCGCGCGCGCCGCCCTGGCCGATCCCGCGCCCTGCACCGCCGCGGCGGACGGGCCGGTCCGCCGCGGCTGCGTCAGTCCGCCGGATGCGACGGTGCGCGGCCCGAGGTCGCCTTCCACGGGCGCGTCACGTCGGTCAGCGTGAGGTCGATGCACTCGACCGTCAGCCGCACCGCCCCGTCTCCGGCGAAGGTCAGGACCAGCGCGCCCGCCCCGTCCCCTTCCCCCTCGAAGGCCACCGATAGGAGCGACAGCACGGTATCCGCCCCCCGCGGCGGCATCCCCTGCTGCGCGGCCCCGAGCACCCCGTCAATAACGAGGATGCTGCGCACCCGTTCGACCGGCCGGCGCTGGCGTTCGGCCGCCGCCCGATCCTCCCAGCGGAAGCGGTTCAACATCAGCGCGAACCGGTGCCGCCGGCGCTCGTAGCGCAGGTCGGCCGCGGTCAGGACCGCATCCTGCACCAGCGCCGACAGCACCGGCACGTCCGCGGCCCCCTCGGCCCGCAGCGCAAGCGGCCGCTCGGCCCCGTCCTCGAACCGCGCGTCGGTCACCGGTCCTGCACCCGTTCGATGGTCGCGCCGACGCCGCCCAGCTTTTCCTCCACCCGCTCGTAGCCGCGGTCGAGATGATAGACGCGGCGCACCAGCGTTTCGCCTTCGGCGGCGAGTGCGGCAAGGATCAGCGACACCGAGGCCCGCAGGTCTGTCGCCATCACCGGCGCGCCGCGCAGGCGCGGCACACCCGTGACCGTCGCCCTTCCCCCCGCCACCGCAATGCGCGCGCCCATCCGTGACAGTTCGGGCGCGTGCATGAAGCGGTTTTCGAAGATCCGTTCCTCCAGCACCGACACCCCGTCTGCGGTGCATAGAAACGCCATCATCTGCGCCTGCAGGTCGGTCGGAAAGCCGGGAAAGGGCTCTGTCACGACATGCAGGGCCTTCGCCTGGCCGTTCCGGCGCGCGGTGCGCAGGCCGAGCGGCGTTTCCTCGACGGTGATCCCCGCGGCGTCGAGCTTTTCGGCGAAGGCCCCGACGAGGTCGAGCCGGCCGCCCAGGCATTCGACCGACCCGCCCGCGATGGCGGGGGCGAGCATGTAGGTGCCAAGCTCGATCCGGTCGGCGACGACGGCATGGGTCGCCCCGTGCAGGGCATCGACCCCCTCGACGGTGATCACCGGCGTCCCCTCGCCCTCGATCCGCGCGCCCATGGCGCGCAGGCAGCGCGCAAGATCGACGATCTCGGGCTCGCGCGCGGCGTTGCCGATCACGGTGGTGCCGCGCGCCAGCGTGGCGGCCATCAGCGCGTTCTCGGTCGCGCCGACCGAGACGAAGGGAAAGTCGATCCGCGCCCCGCGCAGGCCGCCCGATGGCGCCGTGGCGTGCACATAGCCGTCGATCAGCTCGATCTCGGCCCCCATCGCCTCCAGCGCCTTCAGGTGCAGGTCCACCGGGCGTGCGCCGATGGCGCAGCCGCCCGGCAGGCTGACCTCGGCGCGCCCGAACCGCGCGACCAGCGGCCCGAGGACGAGAATCGACGCGCGCATCCTGCGCACGATGTCGTAGTCGGCCCGCAGCACGGTGACGTCGTGCGACGACAGCGCCAGCACACGGCCCGCGTTCAGCGACGTGACCTCGGCCCCGAGCGACTGCAGAAGCTGCGTCATCGTGCGGATGTCGGACAGCCGCGGGGCGTTGGTCAGCGTCAGCGGCTGGTCGGCCAGCAGCGTGGCGGGCATCAGCGCGAGGCAGGCGTTCTTGGCCCCGGCGATCGGGATCCGGCCCGACAGCGGCGCCCCGCCCTTCACGAGGATCGCATCCATCGCTCAGCCTTCCCCGCCGTCTGCTGCCCTGCCGTCGGCCGCCCCGCCGTCGGCTGCCTCGCCTGCCTCCGCAACCGTCCGTGCGCGCGCCTTGCGCCGGACGAGGTTAGCCCGCAGCGCCGCCGCAAGGCGCGCCGCGCGGTCGTCGCGGGGGGGCGGGGCGGACCCCGTGCGGGGGGTATGGGGCTTGTCCTCGGCCATGCGCCCCGATAGCACCGCGCCTGTGGGCGCGTCCAGTGACCGCACCGGCGCGGTCGTTGCGCCCGCCGCCGCGCGCGTTATGTGTCGCCCCGCAACGCAGGTCAGGAGACGCGATGCCCGCCTTCCTCGACACCGCCGACCCCGGCTTCGACGCCGCCTTCGCCGCCCTTCTTGCGCAGAAGCGCGAACAAGCCGCGGATGTCGAGGCCGACGTCGCCGCGATCCTCGCCGCCGTGCGCGACCGCGGCGACGCAGCGGTGATCGACCTGACCCGCCGCTTCGACCGGCTGGACCTGACGCCCGGGACGATGGCGGTCGCCCCGGCCGAGCTCGACGCCGCGGTGGCCGCCTGCGACCCGGCCGACCTCGCCGCGCTGGACACCGCCGCCGCGCGCATCCGCGCCTTCCACGAGCGCCAGCGCCCCGCCGACGCCCGCTGGACGGATGCGACGGGCGCCGAACTCGGCTGGCGCTGGACGCCGGTGGACGCGGCGGGCCTCTATGTTCCGGGGGGACTTGCATCCTACCCCTCGTCGCTCCTGATGAACGCGATCCCGGCGCGGGTGGCGGGCGTCGGGCGCCTGATCGCCTGCGCCCCTGCGCCCGAGGGGCGGATGAGCCCCCTCGTGCTGGCGGCGGCCCGGCTGGCGGGGGTGGATGCCGTCTACCGGATCGGCGGGGCGCAGGCGATCGGCGCGATGGCCTTCGGG
This sequence comes from uncultured Paracoccaceae bacterium, assembly GCA_938028765.1. Classification (GTDB taxonomy): domain Bacteria; phylum Pseudomonadota; class Alphaproteobacteria; order Rhodobacterales; family Rhodobacteraceae; genus CALIZF01. The sequence goes on along the minus strand of CALIZF010000022.1, from coordinate 61,047 downwards.
ACCGCGACGGTGCCGGCGGTGGACGTGATCTGCGGTCCCGGCAACGCCTTCGTCGCCGCAGCCAAGCGGCAGGTGTTCGGCCGCACGGGCATCGACATGATCGCCGGTCCGTCCGAGGTGCTGGTGATCGCCGACGCCACCGCCGACCCTGACTGGATCGCGCTGGACCTGCTGGCGCAGGCCGAACACGACGAAAGCGCCCAGTCGATCCTGATCACGCCCGACCGGGCGCTGGCTCGGGCGGCGGCCGCGGCGGTGGACCGTCACCTTGCCGCGCTGCCGCGCGCGGCCATCGCGGGGGCGTCCTGGGCAGCGCACGGCGCGGTGATCGTGGTGCGCGACCTTGCCGAGGCGGCGGCGCTCTCGGACCGGATCGCGCCCGAGCACCTCGAACTGATGGTGGACGACCCCGAGGCGCTGGCCTCCCGCATCCGCCACGCCGGCGCGATCTTCCTCGGCCACTGGACGCCCGAGGCCATCGGCGACTACGTCGGCGGCCCAAACCACGTCCTGCCGACCGCTCGGTCGGCGCGATTCTCGTCGGGCCTTTCGGTGCTCGATTTCATGAAGCGCACCACGCTCGCCCGCATGAGCCCGGCAAGCCTTGCCGCCATCGGCCCGGCGGCCGAACGGCTGGCCGCGGCCGAGGGGCTGCAGGCGCACGGCGCCTCAGTCGCCGCGCGTCGCACGCGCCTGAACGCCGGCGGCTGACGCGACGATCGCGCGCGCGGCGGCAGCCCTGCGCGCCGCGCCACCGGCGGGGCGCGAACACTTGGAACCTCCACCCTTTTCCGGGCGGTCGCCCGCCGCCTCGCTATGGGGGTCGTCCGCCGCAGGCGGGCGTCGCCGTTGCCGCGGCGATCCCGGGCACAGCGCGGGAAGTTCGGATTCTCCGAACTTCACGTCAATGAAGTTTCGTTTCTCTGCCGAGGCGAATGCTGCCGTAGTCAAGAAAGATGAACGGCGGCGATGCCGCCGGACCCGATCGAGCCCGGGCCATGTCCACACCCGCGCATCCCGACCCGGCCCTCGTCCCCGGCGGCGTGCCGCCGACCGCGCCGGCCGCAGCCGGTCCGGTCGCCTGCACGCGCAAGGCCTACCTGCAGGCGATGCGGCAGGTGGCCGCTTCCGTGGGCGTGGTTGCGTCCGACGGCGCCGCCGGACGGCACGGGGCGACCGTGACGGCCTTCTGTTCGGTCTCGGCCGATCCGCCGACCGTGCTGATCTGCCTGCGCGGCGAAAGCCGGATCGGGGCGGCGGTCACGGCCAACCGGGTCTTCACCCTGCATATCTTGCCCGAAGACGCCACCCCGATCGCCAGCGTCTTCGCCGGCGACCACGACGGCGAGTCCGGCGACCGGTTCGGCCGGATCGATCTGGTCGAGATGCCAGGGCTTGCCCCGGCGATCACCCGCAGCGTCAGCCTGGCGTGCCGGGTGATCCACAGCCAGCGGCACGAAAGCCATGTCGTCCTTTTCCGCAGGGTCGCGGCGATCCACCAGCGGACGTTGTCGCCGCTGCTCTATCGCGACGGCCGATACCGCGCCCTGCGCGCTGCCGACACAACGGCCTGATCCCGCCCGGGCGCCCCGCGCGAGCGCCCCGGTCCATTGCACCGACCCCGACCCCGACCCCGACCCCGACCCCGAACACAGAAGCGACATGGTCATGGACTTCAACCTGCATTTCTCGATGAGCTATCCAAGCCACGACTACGGGGGCGCCCGTTTCTTCAACGACATGCTGGAACAGGCGATGCTGGCCGACTAGCTGGGCGTCCGCTCGGTCTCGGTTTCGGAACACCATCTGATGAACCTCGGGCTGAACCCCGCGCCGCAGATGACCGCAGTGAAGATCGCGGCGCATACGCAGCGGATCGATATCGTCACCTGCGTCGCCGTCCTGCCGATCCACGACATGCGCATCTATGCCGGCGAGGTGATCGTGGCCGACATCTTCACCGGCAGCCGGCTGGTGCTGGGCATGGGGCGGGGCGGCTACGGCTACGGCTACGAGATGGAGCGCCTCGGGGTGCCGGTGGCCGAAACGCGCGCGCGCTTTGACGAATCGCTCGAGGTGTTCCGGGCGCTCCTGACGCGCGAGGAGGTTGCTTGGGACGGCACCCTCTACAAGTTCGACCCGATCACGGTCATGCCGCGCCCGGCGCGCCCCGGCGGGCCGCGGATGTTGATGGCGACGATGTGCCCCCAGGGGATTTATCACGCGACGGGGAAGGGCTACACCATCCTGACCCCACCCCTGACCGGCGACATTGATCAGTTCCGTGCCCAGGTCGCGGCGTTCCGTCGAGCGAAGAAAGAGATGGGCGAGGCGGGGCGTGACCTGATCCTGCAGGCGTCGCGCGCGGGCTTCGTGACCGGCTCGGAAGCGCTGCGCTGGCAGAAACTCCAGCAGGCGCAGGAGCATTACGGGCGGCTCAACAACATGTATACCGGCCCCAGCCTGATCGAGAAGGGCATGGTCCGGTCGCTGCCGCGCAGCCAGTCGATCGAGGAACTGGCCGAGAACATCCTTGTCTGTTCGGCCGCCGAGATGGTGGACCGGCTGGGCGCCTTTGCCGGGGCCGGGGTGGATGTCGCCAGCCTCGTGCTGAACTTCGGCTCGTCCCACGAGGAGACGCTGGAGACGATCCACCGCATCGCCGAGGACGTGATGCCGCATTTCCGCCCGCGGGCTGCGGCCTGAGGGGGGATGTTGTCGGCCATATTGCTGCACGATCTCGACCTGTGGCCCGGGCAGGGGCCCGATCCGCTGCGCGGCGTCTCGATCCTGATGCGGGACGGGCGCATCGCGGCCGTCACGCCCGCCGCCGAGGCCGCCCCGACGCCGGGCTGCCGCATGGTCGCGGCACACGGCGCGACCGCGATCCCTGGCCTTGCGGATGTGCACGTCCATCTGACGACCAATTCCGACCTCGCGCAAACGGTGGACAACGCCACCTATCGGGCGCTGGTGCCGGGCGGCGAAAAGCTGCTGCACGGGCCGCGCAACGGCTGGCGCGGGCTGGCGGCAGGCGTCACCCCGCTCCGGGTGATGGGGCATCGCGACGGCGGCGATCTCGAGCTTGCGGGCTTCATCCGGCGCGGCCTTCTGCCCGGTCCGCGGCTGAGCGTGGCGCCCTGGGTGATCTCGATGACCGCCGGGCGGGGCGATCTGTTCTATCCCAACGCCTGGCCGCGCCAGCCGCTCGATGTGGCCGACGGGATCGACGACTGCCGCCGGGTGGTGCGCACGCCGCGCAAGCTCGGCGCCGATTTCATCAAGTTCACCGCAAGCGCCGGCCTTCGTCGGCCGGGGACAAGGCGCACTGGCCCAACTATTCGGTCGAGGAGATGCGCGTCATCGTCGCCGAGGCGCGCGACTGCGACATGAAGGTGGCCGCCCATGCCCATGCGACCGAGGGCATCCGCCGGGCGCTGGCGGCGGGGGTGGACACGATCGAGCACGGCTCGTTCCTCGACGACGCCTGCATCGAGACGATGCTGCACCAGGGCACGATCCTCGTGCCGACGCTGGCGATCACCGACACGGTGATCCGCAACGGTGCCCGCAGCGGCGCGCGTGCCGACGGGATCGAGAAGATGAAGCGCGCCCGCGAGCAAAAGGTGGCCAATGTCCGCCGGGCCTGGGAGGCGGGGGTGCGGATCGCCATGGGCACCGATTCCTCGGGCAATCTCTGCCCCTTCGGCCAGCACGCGCGCGAGCTTGAACTCTGCGTCGAGATGGGCATGGCGCCCTGGCAGGCGCTCGAGACCGCGACGGTCCACGCCGCCGCGGCACTGGGGCGCGAGGATGTGACCGGCCTGATCGCCCCCGGCCACACCGCCGATGTCGTCCTCGTGGCCGGCAACCCGCTGGAGGACATCGAACTCCTGCGCCGGCCGGGCGGCATCCGGGCGGTGTTCAAGGACGGGCAGGACGTGACCGACCCCTGGCCCGCCGCGCTTGGCCCCGAGGGCCGGCGATGAGCCCGACGACCCGCTTTCTGATCGGCGGCGACTGGGCCGCGCCGCGCGGCACGCGCCGCCGCGCGCTGGTCGATCCGGCGACTGAAGAGGCATGGGGCGAGGTGGCGCTGGCCGACCCCGCCGATGTGGATCGCGCCGTTCAGGCGGCGGCGCGAGCCCTGCCCGGCTGGGCCGCGACCGATCCGGCCGCGCGCGCGGCACTGCTCGACCGGCTGATCGCCGGGATCGAGCGGCGGCAGGATGATCTCGCCGACGCCCTGACCCGCGAGATGGGCGCCCCCCGCGCGCTGGCGCGCGGCAATCAGCTGCGCATCGCGCTCCAGCACCTGCGCACCTTTGCCGCGCTGGCCCGGACGCATCCGTTCGAGGGGCCGCTGCGCCCCGATGTCCCGCGCGACCGGATCCTGCAGCAACCGATCGGCGTCTGCGCCCTGATCACGCCGTGGAACTGGCCGCTCAACCAGATCGCCCAGAAGGTCGGCGCGGCGCTGGCGGCAGGCTGCACGGTGGTGCTCAAGCCCTCGGAACAGGCGCCACTGTCGGCTGCGCTGCTGGCCGGGCTGGTCGTCGAAGCCGGGGTGCCCGCCGGGGTGTTCAACCTCGTCCAGGGCGACGCCGAGGCGGGCAAGGCGCTGGCGCGGCACCCGCAGGTGCGGATGACCTCGCTCACCGGCTCGGGCCGGGCGGGGGCGGCGGTCAGCATCGCGGCGGCCCCGACGGTGAAGCGGGTGGTGCTGGAGCTGGGCGGCAAGGGGCCGAACCTGATCTTCGCCGATACCGACGTCCCGGCGGCCGTCGCCCGTGGCACCGCGCAGTGCTTCGCCAACTCCGGCCAGTCCTGCAACGCGCCCACCCGGATGCTGGTCGAACGGGCGGTCTATGCCCGCGCGGTCGAGGTCGCGGCCGAGACCGCCCGGGCCACGCCGGTGGGCGACCCGGCGCAGGAGGGGCCGCATCTGGGCCCGCTGGCCTCGGCGCGGCAGATCGAGACCGTGCAGCGCTACATCCGGCTCGGGATCGACGAGGGCGCGCGGCTGGTCGCCGGCGGTCCGGGCCGGCCCGAGGGGATGAGCCGCGGCTATTTCGTCCGGCCCACGGTCTTTGCCGATGTCGCACCCGGGATGCGGATCGCGCGGGAGGAGATCTTCGGCCCCGTCCTGTCGATCCTGCCCTTCGACACCGAGGCCGAGGCGATCCGGCTTGCCAACGACAGCGACTATGGCCTGGCGGCCTATGTCCAGACCGGCGATCCGGCCCGGGCCGTGCGGGTGGCGCGCGCCCTCGCCTGTGGGGTGGTGGTGCTGAACGGGGCGCAGCGCGCACCCGGCAGCCCCTTCGGCGGCATGAAGCAGTCGGGCAACGGACGCGAGGGCGGACGCTGGGGGCTCGAGGAATTCCTCGAGGTCAAGGCGGTGGCAGGCTGGCCGGAAGGCGGAGCCCGCTCAGCCGGTGGCGCCGGGCTGCCAGTCGTCCTCGCGCACCCAGGGAAACAGCGCCGCCGTCGTCTCGTGCCAGACGAGGAACAGCCGGCGGTGGAACACCGGCGCGTCCTCGACCGGGTGCAGCCGACCGTCGGCCAGATAGGGTGCCACCAGCGGCTGGGGCAGATAGGCCGCCCCCCCGTGCGCAAGCAGGTGATCGAGCGCCCAGGCGCTGGTCGAGAAGGTGATCCGCGTGGTCTTGGCGTGGGGGAAGGCCTGCGCGTGCTGGCGGCGAAAGTCGGTGCCGAGATCGACGAAGACATAGTCGGGATCGGGTGTCCGCACGTCCCGGGGGCGGCGCGCGACGCAGACGATCGCCTCGCCGGGCAGCGCGCGCAGCTCGAGCCCCGGGGCCGAGACCGGCTCGAGCGTCATCGCCGCATCGGTGATCCGCGTGCCCAGCCATGCGACGATCTCGGCCCGCCGGCCCGGCCGGCCTTCGCAGGCGAGGCCCGGATGGGCCGCCCGCGCGGCATAGAGCCAGGCCCGCCCGGCCGGGCTCCACAGATCGAATTCGCAGGCGAAGCTGAACATGCCGGTATAGCCCGCCGGCAGGTTGATGGCGTTGCGACCCTGTTTCCACGTGTTGATCACCAGCTCGGCGTAAGGCCTCAACTCGAACCCTGCGCGGGTCATCCGGGCGCCGCGCCGGTCGCGCACCAGAAGTGGCCGGCCCAACGCTTGTTCCAGCGCATCGAGCCGCGCCGAAACAGTGGACTGCGTCACATTCAGCCGCTCGGCCGCCTTGTTGAGGTTGCCGGTCTCGAGCACGGTCAGAAAGGTTTCCAGAAAGGTCAGGTTCATGCGGACGGCAGGTCCGAGGTTCGGATTCCGAATTAGTGCATGGAAAAGTTTCGTTATGTTTTAGCGGCTTTTGGCATTCGTGTGACACGCGCCAACAGAAGGTCCATGGAGATGCCTGTGTCCAAGATCGCCCCGTTCAAGCCCCTGACGCTTTCCCGCCGCCAGCTGATCGGCGGGGCGACGGCGTTTCTGGCGGCGCCGGCGCTGCTGGCGCGTCCGGCACGGGCGCAGGGACGGCCGATGCACTTCCTCACCTGGGGCGGGCGGTTCGGGGCCGGGGTGCGGGCGGCCTTCTCGGACCCCTTCACCGCCGCGACGGGCACGCCGATCGAGGACATCACGCCGTTCAACTACGGCCGGTTCGTCACGGCCATGCAGAACAACAACCCCGAGAACTTCGACCTCGCCTGCTGCTTGGACGAGGTCGAGCCGGCCCGCGCCGGCGCCATGGGCCTGCTCGAGCCGCTGGACTACAGCCTTATCCCCCACGCGCCCGAGGCACTGGCCAGCGCCCGGCAGGAGTTCGGCGCCAGCCCCTATGTGACGACCTAGCAGGTCGGCTGCCGCACCGACCTGTGGAGCAAGACGCCCGAGAGCTGGGCCGATTTCTGGGATGTCGAGACCTTCCCGGGCCCACGGTCGCTGGGCACCAACGTGATGGGCGTTCTCGAGGCCGCCCTGATGGCCGACGGGGTGGCGCCGGCCGACCTCCATCCGCTCGACGAGGCGCGCGCCTTCGCCAAGCTCGACACGATCAAGCGGCACATCCGGGTGTTCCACACCACCTCGGCGGCCCAAGCGGCGCGCCAGCAGCTCTATCAGGGCGAGATCGCCATGATCCTGTCGTGGAGCTCGGATTTCATCGCCCAGAAGGCCGCGGGCGAGCCGATCGACGTGATCTGGAACGGCGGCTTCTACTTCAGCCCCTCGGTAGGCATCGCCAAGGGTTCGCCCGTCCGCGAGGCGGCCCATGCCCATATCGACCAGTTCTTCCAGCACGACCGGGTGATGGACTTCGTGCGCGCCTGGCCGACCACGCCGGTTCTGGCATCGGTGGCCGCCGCGATGACCGACGAGGAACGCAGCCGCACCGCGGCGGGCAATCTCGACCGGATGGTCAACCTGAACCGCGCCCATTATCTGGCCAACCAGGAACGCCTGCAGGACCGTTACGACGCCTGGCGCGTGCTCTGAGCCTGCGGGCGGCAGGCATGGGGTCCGGCACGGGCGGAGAGTGTCTGATGGCGCACGGGACGGTCGCCGGCGCGCGCGGCGCCCCCGTGGTCGTCGAGGGCCTGTGCAAAAGCTATGGCGGCGTCCGGGCGCTGAACAGCGTCAGCCTGTCGGTGGCGGCGGGCGAGTTCGTGTCGCTGCTCGGCGCCTCGGGCAGCGGCAAGTCCACCCTGCTCAAGCTGATCGCGGGGCTCGAGACCGCCACCTCGGGCCGGATCCTGCTCGGCGGCACCGACGCGATGCGCCTGCAGTCGGAAAAACGCGACATCGGGATGGCGTTCCAGGACTATGCGCTGTTTCCCTCGATGACGGTGGCGCAGAACATCGCCTTTCGGCTGCGGATGCGCCGGGTGCCCGGGGCCGAACAGCGCCGCCGGATCGACCGGGTGGCGGCGATGATGGGGATCGGTGCCTTGCTGGACCGCAAGCCGTCGCAACTGTCGGGCGGCCAGCAGCAACGGGTGGCGATCGCGCGGGCGATCGTCTTCGACCCCAAGATCCTGCTTCTCGACGAGCCGCTGTCGGCGCTGGACAAGGACCTTCGCGAACAGACCAAGGGCGAGATCAAGGTCCTGCACGAGCGCCTCGGCGTGACCATCCTCTATGTCACGCACGACCAGTCCGAGGCCCTCGGGATGTCCGACCGGATCGCGGTGCTCGACAGCGGCGACATCGTCGGCCTCGGCGCGCCCGCCGACCTTTATGCCGCGCCACGCTCGGCGTTCCTCGCCACCTTCCTCGGCCAGGCGAACCTGTTGCCGGCAACAATCGAAAGTGTCTCCGACGCCGGATGCACGATCGCCACGGCATGCGGGCACGCCAGCCTGCCGGCCGGGCGGATCTCGCCCGATTTGCCGGCGTCACCGGGCCGGCGGTCGCTGGTCGTGGTGCGCCCCGAACACATCGCCGTCACCGACGCGCCCGAGGCACCCGCGGGCAGGACCATGATCGCGGTGACCATCACGCAGGCGCTCTACAACGGCGCCGAGAGGGCTACAGCGCGACCTGCCGGGCAAGCGGGCTGACGCTGAGCCTGCGCGACAATCGCCCAGGCCGGCCGGTGTTCGCCCCCGGCGCAGCCTTGCCGCTGCAGGTCGATCTGTCGCACGGCTTCCTTGTCCCCGATCCGGCGCGCGCGGCATGAGCGGGGAACGCACCGCGCTCTTGTGGCTGCTGCCGGGATTGGCGGCGATGGCGCGTCTGTTCCTCTGGCCGATCGCCGGGCTCGTGACGCTCAGCCTCGAGGTGCCCGCAGGCGGTACCAGCCCCTATGCCGCGATCCTGTCCGAGCCGATCTAACGGCGTGTGATGGCGAACACGGCGATCTCGTCGCTCGGCACGACCGTCATCTGCCTGGTGGTCGGTTATCCGGTGGCCTATGCAATCCACAGCATCCGCCCGCCGTGGCGGCCGATCCTGCTTGGTGCGGTGCTGTTTCCTGCGCGGTCGGCACGATGCCGCGGGCCTTTTCCTGGATCGTCCTGCTTGGGGACCGCGGGATCGTCAACCGCACGCTGATGCAGGTCTTCGACTGGAACGCGCCGCTGCAGATGCTCTACAACCAGTCGGGGGTGCTGATCGGCATGACCCATGTGATGCTGCCCTACATGGTGCTGACGCTCATGGCCTCGATGGCGCGGGTGCCGCCGCAGCTCGTCCCCGCGGCGCGGACCCTCGGCGCCAGCCGCTGGCGCGCTTTCGTCCATGTCTTCCTGCCGCTCACGGTGCCGGGAGTGCTGGCGGGGGTGATGATGACCTTCATCTTCTGGCTCGGCTTCTTCGTCGTCCCGGCGGTCCTCGGCGGGGCGCAGCAGACCACGGTGGTGATGATCCTGCGCGACCTGACGCTGGGGCTGGGGCGCTTGGGGATCGGCTCGGCCTTGTCGATCTCGGTGATCGCGCTGTGCAGCATCGGGGCGGCGATCTATGTGCCGCTCGCCCGCATCGGCGAGGTTAGGACAAATGAGCCCGCTCGGCCGACTCGCCTTCGGCACCATCGCCGCGATGTTCCTTGCGCTTGTCGTCCTCTACATGGTCGCGCCGATCCTGGTGGGCGCCAGCGTCTCTGTCACCCGCGGCGACTTCCTCGCCTTTCCGCCGCGCGGCCTGTCGGGGCGGTGGTATGCCAACATCGCCCCGGACGGCCTGTGGCGCGCCTCCTTCGTCAACAGCCTGATCATCGGGGCGACGGCGACGGCCCTTGCGACCGCCATCGGCACGCTGACGGCTTACGGCGCGGCACTGACGCAGCACCCGGTGCTGCGGCGGGGGCTGATCGTGCTGTTCATCCTGCCGCTCGCCGTGCCGCACATGGCGCTGGCCATGGCGCTCTATCCCGTCTTCGCAAGGCTGGGGCTTGTCGGCACGCATCTGGGGGTGGCCCTGGCGCAGGCGCTGTTCGCCCTGTCGCTGGTGGTGTTGGCGGTTCTGCCGGTCATCCGCCGCCGCGACCTGCAGCTTGCGCGCGCCGCGCGGACGCTGGGGGCGGGGTCCTGGGCGAGCTTCCGGCTGGTCTTGCTGCCGATCATGGCGCCCGGCATCGCGGTTGGCGCGGCGCTGTCCTTCATGATCTCGTTCGACGACGTGACCGCCCCGATCTTCCTGTCGGGCGCAACCGCCGGCACGCTGCCGAAGATGATGCTGGATGCGCTAGCGCTCAACAGCGACCCCTCGGTCATGGCCGCCTCGACGGTCATCGCGGAGCTTGGGCTCGGCCTGTTCCTTGCCGGAGCGTGGGCGCAGGGGCGACGGCCCCGGTAGCCTGCCCGCGTCCGCGTCGGCGCTGACCGGGCGGGCGGGCGGGCGCTGCGCCGACAGCGCGCGGGCCCGATCCATCTCGGCGATCTTGTCGCGCAGATCGTCAACGGGCAGTCCCCCGGTCATCGGCGGGCCCGCCACGCTCAGCCACCGCACGAGACGCGCGCCCCGGATGTCCTCGACCCGCTCCTACCGGACGCCTGCGGCGGCCGCGAGGAAATCGTGGTCGAAACGCAGCAAACACTCCCCGTGCCGGGCGCGGGCGCGGGCGCGGGCGAGGTTCGCATCCGGGTGCCCGCCACCCCCGCCGCCTCCACCGCCCGATGATCCGCAAGCGGCAGCAGCCCGCCGTCGCGGCGCGCCGCGATCACCCCCCGGCCACGACCTGGTGGAGATCGTCGATGCCGCGGGCCCCGGGGCATGGCGGTTGCGGCCGGACGGCCGTGTGGCCGACCCGATGACCACCGGGGCCGATGCCGACGAAATCCGTCGGCCCTGGCGGCCGGAGACTGTGCCGGATGTCGCGGCGCTTGGCGTGATCCCCCGGGCATGACGGCCTTCCGGATGCTGCACCGGGCGGCGCAGCGCGCGCCGGGGCAGAGCCGCCGCATCCACAGCGCAGGGAGGGCGGCCATGCTCCGGCTTGTGCGGATCGCGGGGATCCGGGCCCTCGGCACCGCCGCCGCCGCCGCCAGGCACGACCTGATCCGCAGCCTCGGCGCCATCCCGACCGGCTTCGCGCGGGTCTGGCGGCTGTTTGCGATGCCGGCTGCCGGGCGGATCGCCCCGGCCGCGCCGATCCGGGCGTGCAGGTGCCGAGCCGATCCCGGGGCGACCCGAACCGCCGCGGGCGATGACTTCGGCGGCGATCCGCTCATGCCAGCGCCCGCCGGGGACGCGGCACGATGCGCGCCGCGCCTGCGGTCCGCCGCCATCCCGCCCGGGGCCGGGATGGCGCGCGGCGCGCAGGCCGGGCGCGCGATCAGCGCAGGTCGAACCGGTCGAGGTTCATCACCTTGGTCCAGGCCGCCACGAAGTCGCCCACGAACTTCTCGCCCGCGTCGGTTTGGGCGTAAACCTCGGCCAGCGCGCGCAGCTGCGAATTCGAGCCGAACACGAGATCGACCCGCGTGCCGGTCCAGCGCCTTGCCCCGGTCTTGCGGTCGCGCGCCTCGAACACGTCCACGGCCTCGGTCATGGCTTTCCAGGCGATGCCCATATCGAGGAGGTTGACGAAGAAGTCGTTCGTCAGCTGCCCCGGCCGGGCGGTGAACACGCCATGCGCGGCCCCGCCGTGATTGGCCCCGAGCACCCGCAGGCCGCCGACCAGCACCGTCATCTCGGGCGCGGTCAGCGTCAGCAGTTGCGCGCGATCCACCAGCAGCTCTTCGGCCGAGACCGGGAACGCCGTCCGCTGCCAGTTGCGGAAGCCGTCCGCCTGCGGTTCGAGCACCGCGAAGGAGTCTGCATCCGTCTGGTCCTGGGTGGCGTCCGTCCGGCCGGGCGCGAAGGGCACCGTCACGTCATGACCCGCGGCCTTCGCCGCCGCCTCGACCGCAGCCGATCCGGCCAGCACGATCAGGTCGGCCAGCGAGATGCGCTTGCCCCCCGTGGCTGTCGCGTCGAACTCGGCCTTGATGCCCTCGAGCACCGACAGCACGCGGGCCAGACGCTCGGGCTCGTTCACGGCCCAGTCCTTCTGCGGCGCGAGGCGAATGCGCGCACCGTTCGCACCGCCCCGCATGTCCGACCCGCGGAAGGTCGAGGCCGAGGCCCAGGCGACCGACACGAGGTCGGCGATGCTCAGGCCCGAGGCCAGAACCCGCGCCTTCAGCGCCGCGATGTCGGCCGCGTCCACCAGTGGGTGATCGACCGCGGGCACCGGATCCTGCCAGATCAGATCCTCGGACGGCACTTCCGGCCCGAGGTAGCGGACCTTCGGCCCCATGTCGCGGTGGGTCAGCTTGAACCAGGCGCGCGCGAAGGCGTCGGCGAATTCGTCCGGATTGGCGTGGAAATGCCGGCTGATCGGTTCGTAGATCGGATCGAACCGCAGGCTGAGGTCGGCGGTCGTCATCATCGGGCGATGGAACAGCCCCGGCTTGTGCGCATCGGGAATCATGTGTTCGGGCTTCACGTCCCTGGCCAGCCACTGCCAGGCCCCGGCCGGGGACTTCACCAGTTCCCATTCATAGCCGAACAGCATGTCGAAATAGCCCATGTCCCACTTCGTGGGGTTGGGCTTCCAGGCGCCCTCGATGCCGCTGGTGATCGTGTCATAGCCCCTGCCGGTGCCGTGCGAGGACAGCCAGCCGAGGCCCTGCGCCTCGAGCGGCGCGGCCTCGGGCTCGGGCCCCACGGCCGTGGCGGGGCCGTTGCCGTGCGCCTTGCCGAAGGTGTGGCCGCCGGCGACCAGCGCCACCGTCTCGTAGTCGTTCATGGCCATCCGCGCGAAGGTCTCGCGCACGTCGCGGCCCGAGGCGACCGGGTCCGGCCGGCCGTCGGGGCCTTCGGGGTTGACGTAGATCAGGCCCATCTGGACCGCAGCCAACGGGTTGGCGAGTTCCCGGTCGCCCGAATAGCGGCTGCCCGGCTTGTCCGACGTGGCCAGCCATTCCGTCTCGCCGCCCCAGTAGATGTCCTCTTCGGGTTCCCAGATGTCGGCCCGGCCGCCGCCGAAGCCGAAGGTCTTGAACCCCATCGACTCCAGCGCGACGTTGCCGGCAAGGATGAGAAGGTCGGCCCAGGAAATCGCGTTCCCGTATTTCTGCTTGATGGGCCACAGCAGACGCCGCGCCTTGTCGAGGTTGCCGTTGTCCGGCCAGGAGTTGAGGGGGGCGAACCGCTGCGCCCCGGTGCCGCCGCCGCCGCGGCCGTCGGCGATCCGGTAGGTGCCCGCCGCGTGCCAGGCCATGCGGATGAAGAGGCCGCCGTAATGGCCCCAGTCGGCCGGCCACCAGTCCTGCGAATCGGTCATCAGCGCGTGCAGGTCGCGCTTCAGCGCCGCATAGTCGAGCTTTTGGAACGCCTTGCGGTAGTCGAAATCGGGGCCGAGCGGATTCGACAGCGCCGAATGCTGGTGCAGGATGCGCAGGTTCAGCTGGTTTGGCCACCAGTCGCGGTTGGACCGGCCGCCGAAGATCGCATTCGGCCGGATCCCGTGGATCACCGGGCACTTGCCCGCATTGTCGAGGTCGTTTCCGTCCATGTCGCCCTCCGGTTCTGGCGTTTGCGTGACCCGCGCCGCGGGGCGCGGCGCAGGGGCGGCGCTGCCCGCCGGGGCGCGCCGCCGCGCCCCGGCCGCACGCCGGATCGCCCGATGCTCTAGCAGACCAGGCCGATCAGTTGAAGTTGTATATTCTGATCGGTATGATAAGTTTTACTCATGAAGCAGCCGACGCTCAAGCAGTTGAAGTATTTCGAGGCGGTGGCCGAACACCGCCACTTCGGCCGCGCGGCCGAGGCCTGCGCGATCAGCCAGCCCGCCCTGTCGATGCAGGTGCGCGAGCTTGAGGACTGCCTCGGGGCCGAGCTTCTGGAACGCGGCGCGCGCGCGGTGAGGCTGACGAACGTGGGGCGCGAGGTGGCGGCGCGCGCGCGCGACATCCTGCGGGCGGTGGACGAACTCGGCGACCTTGCCCGCGCCTCGCACGACAGGCTGTCGGGGCGTCTGCGGCTGGGGGTGATCCCGACGGTCGCGCCCTATCTCTTGCCCGCCGTCATCGGCGCGCTGACGCGGGCGCACGACGGCCTCGATCTGCGCGTGCGCGAGACGGTGACGCCGCGCCTTCTGCGCGATCTGGGCGAAGGGCGGATCGACGCGGCCATCGTCGCGCTGCCGGTGTCGGAACCGCAGATCACCGAGACCCCGCTGTTCGCGGAGGAATTCGTGCTGGTGCGCCCCGCCGCCGACGCCGGCCGCCCGGTGCCGGGGCCCGACCGGCTGCGCGAGATGCGGCTGCTGCTGCTCGAGGAAGGGCATTGCTTCCGCGATCAGGCGCTGTCGTTCTGCCGGCTGGAGACCGGGCCGCCGCGCGAGCTTCTGGACGCCAGCACGCTGACCACGCTGGTGCAGATGGTGGCGGCGGGCATCGGGGTGACGCTGATCCCCGAAATGGCGGTGCCGGTCGAGACGCGCGGCGCGGCGGTGTCGGTCGCGCGCTTTCCCGCCCCCGCGCCGTCGCGCACGATCGGCATGATCTGGCGGCGGACCAGCCCCCTCGTGCGGCAGTTCGCCCAGGTGGCCGAGGCGGTGCGCGCCGCCGCGATTCCTGTCGCATCCGCCGGCACAGGCCGGTAGGATTGTAGGACAACATCGCGCCGGAGGATCGCATGGAACGCGCCGTCATCGTCTCGACCGCCCGCACGGGGATCGGCAGGGCCTTCCGGGGGGCGTTGAACGACACCCGTTCGCCCACCATGCTGGGGCACGCGATCGCCCATGCCGTGGCGCGGGCGGGGATCGAGGGGGCCGAGGTCGAGGATGCAATCGTCGGCACGGTGCTGGCGGCGGGGACCGCGGGGATGAACGTTGCGCGCAACGGCGTGTTCGCGGCCGGGCTGCCGGTCACGGTGGCGGCCCAGACGGTGGACCGGCAGTGCGCCTCGGGCCTGATGGCGGTGGCGGCGGCTGCCTGGCAGATCATGGCCGAGGGGCGGCGGATCGTCGTCGCCGGCGGGCAGGACAACATCAGCGCCGTGCAGGGCCCCTATTTCGCCGCCGTCGCGGCCGCCGCCGACCCCGCTGTGACGGCGAAGGTGCCCCACGCCTACATGCCGATGCTGCAGACGGCCGAAGTCGTCGCCGCCCGCTACGGCATCGACCGCGCGGCGCAGGACGACTTCGCCCTGACCTCGCAACAGCGCACCGCGGCCGCCCAGGCGGCGGGCCGGTTCGACGCCGAGATCGTGCCGTTCGAGACTGTGATGGCCGTGAAGGACCGCGAGACGGGGGCGGTCTCGCACCGCCCCGTGCGCCTCGACCGCGACGAGGGAAACCGACCGCAGACGACGGCGGAGGCGCTGGCGGCGCTCGACCCCGTGATCCCCGGCGGCACGGTGACGGCCGGCAACGCCAGCCAGCTGTCGGATGGCGCCTGTGCCCTCGTCCTGATGGCGGAATCCGAGGCGGCGCGGCGGGGACTGACCCCGCTCGGCCTCTACAAGGGGATGGCGGTTGCGGGATGCGAGCCGGACGAGATGGGGATCGGCCCGGTCTTCGCGGTGCCGAAGCTTCTCGACCGGCACGGCCTGACGGTGGACGACATCGACCTGTGGGAGCTGAACGAGGCCTTCGCCTGCCAGGCGATCTACTGTCGCGACCGGCTGGGGATCGACCCCGCGAAGCTGAACGTGAACGGCGGTGCGATCTCGGTGGGGCATCCCTACGGCATGACCGGGGCACGGCTGACCGGGCATGTGCTGCTCGAGGGCCGGCGGCGCGGAGCGCGCCACGCGGTGGTGACGATGTGCGTCGGTGGCGGCATGGGCGCGGCGGGGCTATTCGAGGTGCTGTGACCGGACCGGCGCGCGGGGCGCGCCCCTTGCGGACGCGCCCGCCGGTCACGCCGCAGCCGGCCGGTTCCGGGCGTGTCAGGCGGCCTGCGCAACCGGCCCTGCCGCTTCCCAGGCCAGGCCCGGACGATACCGCGCCGAGACCCGGCCGCCCTCCAGCGCCAGAAGGTGCAGCCAGCCGTTGCCGAACAGCGCCTGCACGCCGGGGTGGCGACGCAGGATGTCGGTCATCGCCGCGGTCGGCGCCTCGACCATCACGGTCAGCCGCAGCGGCTCGTGCGCAAGGCGCGCGCCGTCGTGCACCGCCTGCCAGGGCAGGCCCGCGCGCAGGATGCCGCCGTTGCCCTCGACCACGCCGATGCCGCCCGTGACGTTGTGGATCAGTTTGTTGCCGCCGCCGAAAAGCGCCGGCGCCACGGTCGAGCCGTAGTATTGCAGGCTGATCCAGCTGGCCACCACGACCGGCGCGGTCAGGATCAGTTCGAGCGTGCCGAAGTCCGTATCGGCCTGCCAGTCGTAGCTGTGCAGGAACGCCCGCCCCGCAAGGTCGCGCCCCTGCGTGGCCGCGCGCGGCGCGGCGATGAAGGCCGCGCAGCCGGCAAGGCCCCATTCGGGCCGCACCTCGGCCCAGTCGTGCGCGCGCCGCTCGACCGTCGCCGCGGCGGCGCCGGGCAGGCGCGCCGCCCGTTCCGCCCGCGCCGCCGCCCCGGCGGCGGCAAGCCAGCGTTCGGCCTGCGCAAGGTCGGCTACATGTCCCTGCAATGGCGCGTCGCGGTAGAGCGTGACGCGGTCGGTCGTCGTGTCGTGCAGCCCGGCGACGAACAGCGTGTCGGCCGGCAGGTCGATGCCGTGCGCCGGCAGGCCCGCCCGCGTCTCGGGGTCGTTCAGCAGGGCGGCCAGCAGCCGCGCCGATACCTCGCCGGTATGGCCGCCGCAGGCGCCGCAGTGGTAGGCGCTTTCGTGCGGGTTGTTCGTCACCTGCGCGCCGTGGCCGAGCAAGAGGACCAGCCGCGCGTGGCCCGCCTGCATCGACATCGCCTTCAGCACCGCCGCAGCAGTGGCAGCCTTCGCCGCAGGCGACAGCGCAGGGTCGAGCCGCGGGGCCGGCTCGGCCGCCTCGGCCTTCGCAAGGCCAAGCGCGTCGCGCACAAGCTTGCCCGCATAGGCCGGCCCCGCAGCCTCGACGAAGGCGAAGGACGACACCGCGGCCTGCCGGAACCGGCCCCAGGCGCGCGCGGCGCGGGCGGCGATGCGTGCCGCCGCCTCGACCGGCGCGGGCTGTTCGCTGGTCGCGGTCAGGCCGGGCGTGAGCAGCACCGGCAGGTGCGCCTCGACCACATCCGACCCGTGCGGCCGGTGCGCGACTGGCAGGCCGAAGAAGCCCGCGAAGCCGACGGTGGCGATGCCCGGATCGACCGTCTCCAGCGCCCGCCGGAACACCTCGGACCGCACGTCGATGCAGAAGGCGGCCTGCAGCGCGGGCCGACCGGCCGGCGCGGCGGGGCCGGTCAGCGCCGCGGCCAGCCGGCGCTGATGCGCGCGGTCGGCAGCGTCTTGCAGGATCGCATCGGCGATCATGTCGGGCGTCGGCACCAGCGGCTCGGCATGGGCGCGCAGGGTCGCCTGCCACTGCGGCGCCGCCGCCGCACCGGCATGCAGGAACAGCGCCTCTTCCCAGACGAGCCGGATCGCCAGCAGGTCGGCCAGGGTCGCGTCCGTGCCGCCGGCCAGTTCGGCCTGCCACAGAAGCCAGCGGGCATGCATCGCCCATCCCCCCAGATCGACCAGAAGCCGGTGGAACGCCGTTTCCGCCGCGGCCGGGTCGATCCCCAGCGTCCCGGCCGCGCGCAGGATGGCGCGTTCGGCACTGTCCGGGGCCGCCGCGACATGCGCGCAGAACCCGGTCAGCCCGGCGATCTCGGGCGTCAGGTCGTGGGTGGCCCACTCGCGCCAGGCGGCGAAGGCCGGCAGCCGCTGCGCCGGCGTCCACAGCGCCTGTCCGCGGTCGAAGTGTCCCGCGGCCCAGAGGCCGACGCTGCGCGCGATCACCCCCGGCCAGTCGGTGCCGGTGGCCGCGGCCGCCAGTTCGGCCACCGTCGGCAGCGCCGCCAGCGCAGGGGCGGGGGCGGCCGCCAGCGCCTTCAGCGCGGCGACCGACGGCGGCCGGTCGGCCGGCGGCGCGGCCGCGAGCGCCGCGGCAAGGTCTTCGTCCGTGATCCGGCCCGCGGCGATGGCGGCGGCCCAGCCCGCCCGGTCCGGCATGATCCGTTGCCCCGCGACGCGGGCGAACCGCGCCTGCGCGCGGGCCAGCGGCTCGGCCGTCTGGCCGAGGAAGGGGTTCACCGCCACGGTCGCGTCCAGCGGGAAGGCGGGGGGGATGGCGCGGGCCGCGGCCTCGGCCGCGCGCAGCAGGTCGGCCACAGGCACGGGGGCGATCTGGGGATGCTTGAGGAACATCGTCTGTCTCCGGCTCGGGGTTGGGTCAGGCGGACCGTGCGGTGCGGAACGCACCGAGCGCGCGGTCGAGGGCGGCGTTGAGGTAGAGACCGTTCGCCAGGTGCACGCGCAGGCCGGCGGCGGCGGGATGATGGGCCCAGTGCGGGAACAGCGCCTGCGCCACGGCGACAAGGCCGAAGGACACGACGCTCAGCACGATCAGCGCCCATTCGAGCGCCCCGGGTTCCGGCGCGGCGGGCAGCGCGCCGGCGGTCAGCGCCTGCGCCAGCGCGTGGAAGCCGAAGTAGGCGATCGCGGCAACGGCCGAGGCGGCGGCGGTCCGCCGCGTCAGTGCGGCCGGCGCGGCATCGGCAAGGCCCTGCGCCACCAGATAGGCGACACCGAAGATCAGGATCGCGCCAAGCGCCAGCGCCTGCGCCGATTTCGTCCCGAAGGCCGCGGCAAAGCCGCCCGCCACCGCGGCATAAAGCACAACCGCGATCAGGAAGGCCCGCGCCACCGCCCCGATCCCGGGCACCGCCACCGGCCCGGGCCGGCGGATCGCGGCCACCGCCTGCACCGCCCCGCCCGAGGACAGGAAGGCATGGGCCTTGTAGAGCGAATGCGCCACGATGTGCAGCAGCGCAAGCGGCCACAGTCCAAGACCGCACTGCAGCGCCATGAAGCCCATCTGCGCCACCGTGGACCAGGCGAGCGCCGTCTTGACCGCGCTCTGCGTCAGCATCACGAGGGCGCCGAAAAGCGCGGTGAACCCGCCCATCATCACCAGCGCAGCCATGGCGCCGGGGCTCGCCTGCACCACCTCGGCCAGCCGGATCACCAGGAACCCGCCGGCGTTGACGATTCCCGCGTGCAGCAGGGCCGAGACGGGGGTGGGCGCCTCCATCACTTCGGTCAGCCAGCCGTGCAGCGGGAAAGCGGCCGTCTTGAACAGCGCCGCGGCGACGAGGAGGCCCGCGGCGACCAGCGCCGCGGGCGGTGCCGACAGCGCGGCTGCAGCCAGGATGTCGCCGATCGACAACGTGCCGTAGGCTTGCCACAGCAGGACCGCCGCGGCGATCACGGCGGCATCGCCCGCGCCCCAGACGAGCGTGAACTTCGCCGCTGCCCGCTGCGCCGCGGGCCGGTCGGGGTAGAACAAGAGGAGCTGCCGCAGCCCCAGACCGACCGCGACGAAGGCCGCCGCCAGCACCGGCAGGCTGCCCGCCTGCACCAGGATCAGGACGGCCGCCAGCGTCGCCAGCATCAGCCCGTGGAACGCGCCTTCCCGCGCCTCGCCGTCAAGGTAGCGGCGCGAATACCGCACCACGACCCAGCCGATGAAGGCGACCAGCAGCGCCATGGCGGCGCTGACGGCATCGAGGCGCAGCGCGACGGCGCCGCCGCCTCCGGCGATCTCGGCCGGGCCGCCGAGGATCAGCGACAGCATCCCCCCGACCGCCAGCGCCAGCGCCGCAAGCGCGGCGCCCTCGGCCGCGCGCGGCAGGACAGGGGGGCGCGCGCCGGGATGGCGCAGCGCCAGCAGGGCGACCAGCAGCAAGGGCAACGGGGCAAGGGCGGCGAGGATCATCGGCAACTCCCTGTGAACGGAACCGACACTGCAGATAGGGCTTGCATGATTTCCAGAAAATTACATTATTTTCTAATAACCATTCTTCTTGATAGAACAATGGCCGGTCCGAACCTGCATCACCTGCGCCTCTTCCGCGCCGTTGCGCACGATGGCACCCTGACCGGCGCGGCGCGGCGGCTGAACCTGTCGGCCTCGGCGCTGTCCACACAGCTGCGCGCGCTCGAGGCGCAACTGGGCCATGACCTGTTCGAGCGGCGCGGGCGCGGCCTCGTCCTGACCGAGGCGGGGCGGATCGCGCTCGACCATGCCGACGCGATCTTCCGCACCGCCGAGGATCTGGCCGCCACGCTGCGCGAAACCGGCCGGCCGCGCCGTGCGCTGCGGGTCGGCGCGCTGGCAACCCTGTCGCGCAACTTCCAGCTGGCGTTCCTGCGGCCCGTCCTCGGCGATCCGGGGGTCGAGGTCGTGCTGCGATCCGGCAGCCAGGCCGAGCTTCTGCGCGGGCTCGAGGCGCTGGCGCTCGACGTGGTGCTGACGAACCTCGCCCCGCCGCGCGATGCCGCCAGCCGCTACCTCGTGCAGCGGCTGGACGAACAGCCGGTCAGCCTGATCGGCACGCCCGCGCGCCTTGCCAACGCGCCGGCGGCCCTGCCCGACCTGCTGACGCGCGAGCCGCTGATCCTGCCCACGCCCGAAACCGCGATCCGCGCGGCCTTCGACGCGCTGGCCGCCCGGCTGGGCGCCGCGCCCCGGATCGCGGCCGAGGTGGACGACATGGCGATGATGCGGCTTCTTGCGCGCGAGGACGCGGGCCTTGCCGTGCTGCCGCCGATCGTCGTGCGCGACGAACTGGCGGGGGGCGTGCTGCGCGAGGCCGCGCGCCTGCCCGGGATCGCAGAGACGTTCCTCGCCGTCACGCTCGATCGCCGCTTCCCCAATCCGGTGGCGCTGCGTCTGCTGGCCGACGGGGCTGCGGGTGCTGCCCCGCAGCGGACCGGACCGTCGGCCGCCGACGCCCCCCCGGGGGCGGCCGGGCGCGCGCCCCGGCCGCGGCGGCGGCGGGTTGCAGCGACGGGCGGGGCGGGCCAGTCTGGCACCGGCAATGCGGCCGGAGACCCGCCATGACGGCATCCTACCCCGCACCCGATGCAAGCCCGCCGCACCGGGTGCTGATCCTCGGCGCGGCGACGCGGGGCTGGTACGAGGCCGACGCCGCGCTACGGCGGGATGCGGTGCTGCCGCGGCTGCGCGCGGTCTGCGCCGGCTGGGCCTTGCTCGGGGCGCGGCTGATCGTGACGCTCGACGACGACATCCTGATGGCGGGGGAACCCGCGGGCGGGGGCTGGACCTGGTATCTGGTCTACGAGGTGCCGTCGCTGCAGGCGGTGGCCGACATGCTGCACGGCTTCCGACGCGAAGATGGCGGCGTGCGGCTTGACCGCTATTTCCGGCTCGAGACGCGGATCTGCCGACCATTCCTCCCGATCGAGCCGGTCGCGATCGGCCCGGTGGCGGGTCAGCCGTAGGCGAGCCATGCCTGCCGGCGTTCGAGGGCCGCGATCAGCGCCGCGGCGACCGGGTGGGGGCCGTCGGCGTCGAACCGAACGGCGGTTTCCACCGTCTGGCCGGGCATCTCGAACCGGGCGCGGATCAGATGCGGCCCGCCCTTCGCCGACGTGACCAGCGCAACGGTCGTGGCGGCGATGCCCGGCCCCGTCAGCGCGGCGGCGGTGGCGGTGTTCAGGTGGTCGGGAAAGCGGCGCGCGGCCGAGGCGCGGCGCCTCTTGCGTCACATGCAGCCGGGCAAGGGTGCCCGCAGGCATCAGCGCGGGCCCGCCGATCCACGGGGTGAAGAGCCGCAGCCGATGCCCCGACCCCGCTGCGGCAGCGGCAAGGGCCGCGCGCAGGCGGGCGTCGGCAAGCGCCGCGGCGCCGACCGTCCAGACTTCGCCCTGCGCCAGCGCCGCCGCGCCCCAGGTGCGCAGGGCGGCGGGGCCGGCCGCGTCGATGACGAGGTCGGCGGGCGGCAGGCGGGCCGCCCCCGCCCCACAACCGCGGCCAGCCGGTAGCCCGGCGCGTCGGCAAGCCAGGCCGCCAGCGGGCCGCCGATTCGACCCGCGCCGATCACGGCCACCACGGTCGAGTCGCGGGGCATGACGGTGCGGCGCGGGCCGACCTCAGTTCAGCGCGGCGATGAAGGCACCCACTTCCTCAAGCGGGATGTAGCGCCGTTCCTCGACCCCGCCGGGGCCGAAGGTCCAGGACACGGCCGGTGCCGTCACGTCGCCGTAGCGGTCGAACACCACCGCGCCCGTGCCGCCCTGGTAGGAGCCGCTCTTGCCCTCGGACAGAAGCGCCATCGCCCGTCTGAAGCCCTCGACATCGCCCGCGATCTTCTCGCCCGCGGGGTCGGTCACCAGCGGCACCTTCGCCGCGATCTCTGCCCCGGTCGCGCCGCGGCCGGCGGCGTGGTAGGCCAAAAGCGCGATCGCCGCCGCGTCGAAGCTGTTGGGCAGGCCGGGGCCGGACGGCGGGCGGCCGAACCGCGTCTCGAACGTGGTGGGGAAGGCCGCGGCGCTGTCGGTGCGCGGCGTCGAGGTATCGGTGCCGATGAAGTCGGCCAGATACTGCAGCCCCACCGCGTCGCGGATCTCGTCCGACTTCAGGCTGTTGGTGCCGATCATCTTCGTCGTGCCGCCGAGCGCGATCCATTCGCGCACGACCGAAATCCCCTCCTTGGGATAGAGCGCGAGGTAGACCGCCTCGGGCCGGGTCGCCAGCGCCTCGGTCACCTCGGCGCGATAGCTGGGCTGGCCGTCGGTGATCGCGACCTGGCCCGCAACCTCGATCCCCGCGCCCTTGAAGGCCTCGGCGGCGAGCCGGGCGATGTCCTGGCCCCAGTCGTCGTTCTTTTGGAAAATGGTCACCTTGCGGATGCCCGCATCGCGGGCGAGCAGCGCCGCGACCGATCCCTGCACCTTCGAGGTGGCGAAGGTGCGGAACCACAGCCCCTTCGTGGTGCCGTCGGCCGCCAGGGCGGTGATCCGGGTCGAGGACGAGCAGCACGAGATCTGCATCACCCCCGCCGGCGCGGTGACCGAGGTGAGGATCGGGATCGTCACGCCCGAAGAGACGGTGCCGATCAGCAGCTGCACCTTGTCGAGGTCCACCAGCGCCTCGGCGGCATCGACCCCCACCTTCGGGTCGGCCTGGTCGTCGCGCACGACGACATCGACCTTGCACCCGTCCACGCCGCCGGCGGCGTTGATCATCTCGGCGACCCAGAGGGCGGTTTCGGCGATCGGCTTGCCCCAGTCGATCGAGGTCGGATAGACCATGCCGACCTTCACCGCGCAGTCCTGTGCGGCGGCGGCGCCGGTGCCCGCGGCGATGGCCAGCGCGGCCAGCGCCGCGACGTGGAAAGGGTGCGTCTCATGGTGTGGTGGCCTCCTTGCTGGCGGTGGCGGCGGCCGTTCCGGCCGTCCGGTTCGGGGTGCGGCGGCCGATGCGTTCCGGCAGCAGCCCCTCGGGCCGCCACAGAAGCATCAGCACGATGACAAGTCCGATCAGGATGTACTGGATCGACCCGGTGTAAAGCTGCATCGCCCAGAGCTGGAAGGTCAGGATCGGCGCAAGGTCCTGCGGTCTGATGAAGGCGTAGAACGTGGCGTAGAGCGCCCCCGACACCCCCATCAGCATCGCGCCGACGACGAAGGCCTGCAGGCGCAGGCGGGCGGGGTTCTTGCCGATGGCTCGGGCCGCCTCCTCGTCCTCGCGGATGGCGCGCAGGGCGCGGCCGTAGGGCGAGGCGGTCAGCCGTTCGAGGCCCCACCACGCAAGCCCGAGGGCTTCCAGCACGGCCCCGAGGAACAGGAGGCCGTAGAGGAACGGGTCGCCGACGGCCGCCTCGAAGGGTCGGGGAAAGCCGCGCAGGCCCTTCGCCCCGCCGGTCAGCCATTCGGCGTTGCGCGTCACGCTCTCGAAGGCGACCGCCACCCCGAAGGTGGCGATGGCAAGATAGTCGTGGCGCAGCCGCAGGGTCAGCAGCCCCACCGCCCAGGCGACAAGGCCCGCAAGGCCGACCCCGCCCGCGACAGCCAGCAGGAACGGCGCCTCGAAGCCGCCGAACTGCCCCGGCTCGGGCCGGCCGCCGAGGATCATGGTGCCGTAGGCGCCAGCGCCGAAGAACGCGACCACCCCGCCGTTGAAAAGGCCCGTCGTGCCCCATTGCAGGTTGAGGCCGAGGACGGCGATGGCGAGGATCCCCGCCATCGTGGCGAAGAACGCAAGATAGGAGATCACGCCGATCATGCGCGCGCTTCCCCGAAGAGGCCGTGAGGGCGGACCAGCAGCACCGCCAGGATGATCAGGAACGGCATGGCCGGGGTGTAGCCCGACGGCAGGATCATCAGCGACAGGCCCGAGGCGATCCCGACAGGGAAGCCGCCCGCCACCGCGCCATAGACGCTGCCGATCCCGCCCGCGATGGTCGCGGCGAACAACGGCAGGACGAAGTTGTGCCCGAGCGCGGGCGACAGGTGGTTGGTCAGCGCGTAGAACACCCCCGCCGCCGCCGACAGCGCCCCGCCGATCAGCCAGATCGCCGTCACCATTGCGGCCAGCCGCACGCCCGCGACCTGCGCGAGCGTCGGATTCTCGGCCACCGCGCGCAGGGCGAAGCCGAAGGTCGTGCGCGTCAGGATCAGGTGCAAGGCCAGCATCAGCACGACCGCCGCGACCAGCACGAAGACCTGACCGGGCTTGATCAGCAGCATCGGATCGCGGCTGACGACCTCGGCGAAGGCGATGTCGTTCGAATAGAGCTGCGCCCGGTGCCCGAAGGCCAGCGTGATCAGGTTGCGCACGATCAGCGCCACGCCGAACGAGGCGAACACCATCGACAGGGGATCGGCCCGCGCCCGGATGCGCCGGAACACCATCCGGTCGATCGCCACCGCCGAGGCCCCCGTCAGCGCCATCGCAAGAACGGTGGCCAGCGCGAGCGAGCCGGTCAGCGTCAGCGGGCGGAACGCCGCGGCCAGCGCCGGGGCCAGCGCCGACAGGAGCCGGTCGAACACCAGCGCCGCATAGGCCCCGATCCCGAGGAGTTCGGCATAGCTGAAGTTGGCGAACCGCAGGACATGCATGATCAGCGTCAGCCCGATCGCGCCAAGCGAGATGACCGAACCCGTCAGGATCCCGTCGGCGAGGTTCTGGATCATGCCGCCCCCATCCGCCTGCCGCCGAGGTAGATCTCGGCCACCACCGGATCGGCCAGCATCGCGGCCGCCGGCCCGTCCATCCGGTTGCGCCCTTCGGCGAGGATGTAGCAGTGATCCGCCAGGCGCAGCGCCTGCTTGACGTTCTATTCCACCAGCAGGACCGACACCCCCTGCCCGGTCAGCGACCGAGCAAGGTCCAGCACCGCGCCCGCAGCCTTCGGCGACAGGCCGGCCGAGGGTTCGTCCATCAGCAGCACCGCAGGCCGCTGCGCCAGCGCCATCGCCACTGCCAGCATCTGCCGCTGCCCGCCCGACGGCGACCCCGCCCGGTCGGCCTTCTTGGCCGCCAGCGGCGGGAACAGGGCGTAAAGCTCGGCCAGCCGCGCCGCGCGCCCCGCGGTGCGGCGCGGCGCCAGCGCGAGGTTCTCGGCGACCGTGAGCGTCTGGAAGACGTTGTCGGTCTGCGGCACGTAGGCGAGGCCCATCGGCCCCATCCGGTCGGGGCGGATGCCGGTGATGTCGCGCCCCGCCAGCGTCACCCGGCCGGCGCTGACCGGCACAACGCCCGCGATCGCCTTGATCAGCGTGGACTTGCCTGCCCCGTTCGGCCCGATGATCGCGGTCAGCGACCCCCGCGCCAGCCGCAGGGATATCGCCTGCGGGATCGGCAGGTCGCGAGCATAACCCGCCTCGAGCCCCGCAACCTCGAGCACCGGGGCGGCAGCGGCGGTCGCGGAGGAGGTCGCGGAGGCGGTCATGCCGGCGCCCCGAGGTAGGCGTCGAGCAGTAGGGGATCGGCTTTCGCATCGGCCGCGCTGCCCTCGAACACCTTGCGCCCCTCGGCCAGGGCGATCACCGGATCGCAATGGCGCATCACGAAATCCATGTCGTGCTCGATCACGACGAACGGCTTGCCCTGGCGGTTCAGCGCCTCGATCCGGTCGATCAGCACGCGGGTCAGCGAAGGGTTCACCCCCGCCGCGGGTTCGTCCAAAAGGATCAGGACCGGGTCGCCCATCAGCGCACGGGCGAGTTCCAGAAGCTTGGCCTGCCCGCCCGAGATCTTGCCCGCGGGGTATCTGCAAGATGGGCGATGGTCATGAAATCGAGGATCGCCATCGCCTTGTCGCGCAGCCGCGCCTCTTCCGCGCGGGTCGCGGCGCGGCGAAAGAGCGCGCCCGCCACCGTCTCGCCCGTCTGCGCGGGCGGGACGACGAGCAGGTTCTCGAGCACGCTCATGCGCCGGAAGGGGCGCGGGATCTGGAAGATCCGGGCCATGCCGCGGGCGAACAGCGCCTCGGGCGGCAGACCGGTGATGTCGGCCCCGTCCAGAAGGACGCGCCCCGCCGTCGGCCGCAGGGCGCCCGCGACCATGGCGAAGAGCGTCGTCTTGCCCGCCCCGTTCGGCCCGATCAGCCCGGTGATGCTGCCGCGGCGGATGTCCAGCGTCACGCCATCGACGGCGCGGAAGGTCCCGAATTCCCGCGTCAGGCCACGCAGCGACAGGATCGTGCCGTCGATCATCCCGCCCGTTCCGCGTGGATGGGATCCGAGGGATTGGTGTTCAGGTTGAACTTCATGATCCGCCCGTGCCGCCCGTTGCGGTCCGACTCGAGGCCGAAGACCGGCCCTGCAGGCCCCCGCGCCTCGGCCAGCACGGCATCGATCGCGGCCCAGTCGGCATCCGTCAGGGCGACGCGAAACACCGCGAGCGTGTCGGGCAGGTGGCGGGCATAGCGCGCGCCGACGATGGCCGCCGCGACCTGTGGCCGGTCGAGAACCCACCGGGTCGCCACCGCGGCCACCGAGACGCCGTGCCGGTCGGCCACGTCCCGCAAGGTGCGCAGCAGGCGCTGAAACAGCGCCCACGGCCCGAATTCGTCGATGATCAGCCGGTATTTGACAAGGCCGCGGTTGGCGAAGGCGAAACCGGGGTCGGGCCGGCCCAGCCAGACATCGGTCAGAAACCCGCCCGCCAGCGTCCCGTGGCACAGGAACCGCACCCCGCGCCGCGCCGCCCAGTCGGCCAGCCGGCCCTCGGCGCGCCGGTCGAGCAGCGAATACTGCACCTGCGCCGACGCGACATCGAGGCCCGCGCCGATGAAGCGGTCCATGTCGGCCGCATCCCAGTTCGTCGTGCCGAGATTCGCGATCTTGCCCTCGGCCTGCAGGTCCTTCAGCACCGCGAAGGCCGCCAGCGGATCGCCGCGTGCCATGTCCCACCAGAAGAACTGCACCAGCGGCAGCCGGTCGAGCCGCAGCCGCCGCAGCGACCGGTCCACGATCGCGCGCACGTCGTCCTGCCCGACCGTTTCCAGATGCGCAAGATCGGGGACCAGCTTGGTATGCACCACCACCCGGTCGGCCACGGCCGCGCCGCGGCGGCGGCGCAGGTCGGCGATGAAGTCGCCGATCATCTCCTCGACACCGGTGTAGATGTCGGCGCAGTCGAGCGTGGTGATCCCGGCGTCGAGGAACGCCTCCATGTCCGCGATGGCGGCGTCCCGCACCACTCCGCCGTGGTCTCCCGCCAGCTGCCATCCGCCGCGGATGATGCGCGAAATCCTGTGGCCGGGTCGCAGGTCCGTGACCTCGGGCGTCATGGCTGGCCCTCCTGCCAGTAGGGCGTGCCGCGCGCATCCGGCAGACCGGTGGTGGCGGCGTGACTGAACCAGCGCCGGCCTTCGCGGACGATGCGGAACCGGCCGCCGCAGTGCGGGTCGGGGCAGGCCACCTCGGCATCCGTCGACATCCAGTCGTGCGGATCGGTGTCGCGCCGCTTGGCGGGCAGCAGGGGCAGCAGGGCGGCCAGCGCATACATCGAGACCCGCGCGCCGGCGGGGAACAGCAGCGCCTCGCCCTCAACGCGGACGTGCTCGCCCTCGACGTGGCGGCAGACCGGTGTGCGGCCGTCGAGGACCGTATCCACCCGCAGATCCCACAGCCAGAATCCCGGCCCCTCGCCCTCCCGCGCGTCACTTGTGCCGCCCTGCGCCATCCTTGTCCTTTGCGGCTTGACCTGCGCCTGCGTGATCTGTGATATCTTATCCGGCCAGCCGCGGCAGGCTGTCAAACCCCCGCGCTCGTCCGGTCGAAGCCAGAGGAACCCGCGATGACCGCCCCCGCCCTCCCGCGTCTCGACCCCGCCACGCTGCGCGACAACGTCTATCTTGCCCTGCGAAACGCCTTCACCCGCGGCGCCTTCGCGCCGGGCGACACGGTCAGCCTGCGGGACCTCGCAGCACAGCTCGGCGTGTCGCTGACCCCGGTGCGCGAGGCGGTCCGGCGCCTGGTGGCCGAAGGCGCGCTGATCGACACGCCGTCGCGCACGCTGGCCGTGCCGGTGTTCGATGCGCGCCGGGCGGGTGACCTCAAGGCGGCGCGGCTGGCGCTGGAACCCCTGCTGCTCGACCGGGCGATCGACCATGGCGACGACGGGCTGGCGGATGCGCTGGACGCGGTGCTGGCGCAGCCGCACCACGGGCCGCCCGGCCTGCCGGACCTGGTCACGAACTATGACTTCCACTTCACGCTCTACCGCGCGGGCGGATCACAGGTGCTGCTGCCGATGGTCGAGGGGCTATGGGTGCAGTACGGGGCCTACCTCAGCCTGGTCTTCCGCCACCCCGAGGCGTCGCGGATCGCCGAACACAGCCATCACCGCGAACTCGTCGCGGCGCTGCGGGCACGCGACCGCGCCGCGGCGCACCGCGCGCTGCACGCCGACATCACGCGATCCTTCCGCGTCCTCTTTCCCGACCAGGGCTGAGCCATGACCCACGACCGATTGCGCCTGACCGACCGGCTGACGATCGCCCGCCTGCTGACCGGGCTATGGCAGGTGGCCGACATCGAGAAGGGCGGCGCAACCATCGACCCCGACCGCGGGGCCGACTGGCTCGACCTGGGAAGACATCGCAGGCTACTGCCGCGCGCAGCGGGTGGGGGAGCGGATCCTCGTGTCGGGCACCACCGCCATCGCGGGCCGTGCGCGCGCGGTCGCGCCCGGCGACGCGGGCGCGCAGACGACCTACATCCTCGACCGGATCCTCGCCGCGGTGACGGCGCTCGACGGCCGACCCGAGGACGTGGTGCGCACCCGCATCTACATCACCGACGAGGCCGACGCGCTGGCCGTCTCCGAAGCGCACGGCCGCGTCTTCGGCACGCTGAAGCCCGCGAACACACTTGTGCGCGTCGCCGGCCTGATCGGCGATTACCGGGTCGAAATCGAGGCCGAGGCGATCGTCGCGCCCTGACCGGGGACGGCCGGCGGCACGGCCGGGGCGGACCGGTCAGAGATCGACCGTCACGCCCGGCAGGTCGAGCGTCTTCATCAGGTCGCGCAGTTCCTGCCGCGCGGCGATGTTTGACAGGTTCAGGTTCTCCACCCCCACGTCGCGCAGATCGAGCAGCGTCAGCCCGCGCGGGAAGAGCTCGCGGAAGATCACCCGTTCGGAAAAGCCCGGCGCGACCCGGAACCCGATGCGCCGCGACAGGTCGCTCAGCGCCTGACCAACCTTGCGCTTGTTGTGCATCTGCTGCGCGCCCAGGCGGTTGCGCAGCACGATCCAGTCGATCGGCTTCACCCCCGCCTGCGCACGCATCTGCCGCGCCTGCCAGACCATCTCGGCATAGATCGACGGCCCCTTGATCTTGCCCGTCCCGGGATCGGTGCGGGCGAGCAGGTCGAAGTCGATAAAGCTGTCGTTCAGGGGCGTGATCAGCGTGTCGGCGAGCGAATGCGCGATCTGGCTGAGGCGCGTATGCGACCCGGGGCAGTCGATCACGATGAAGTCGCACTGCCCTTCCAGCTGCGCCAGCGCACCGGCAAGGCGCTGGTCGTAGGGGTTTTCGCCCGGGGCGAGGCGGTCGGGATCGGCCTCGGGCAGGTCCCGCAGGTCGGGCGTCGGCAGCGTCAGGCCGGCCTTGGCCGCGAAGGCACGGCGGTTCTCGATGTAGCGCGCGAACGACTGCTGCCGCAGGTCGAGGTCCAGCGCCCCGACGCGGTGGCCCATCCGTGCCAGCGCCGTGGCCACATGCATGCAGGTGGTGGACTTGCCCGAGCCACCCTTCTCGTTCCCGACGACGACGATATGGACCATGCAGGATCCCGGAAAGCCAAGGGGCGCGCCCTCGCGGGTCGCGCCCCCACCATATGTTGTGTCCCCCGACAGGGGAAGCACCACGGGGTCAGAAACCGAGGCCCGCGTACTTGTTCTTGAACTTCGACACGCGGCCGCCGGTATCCATCAGCTTGGCCGAACCGCCGGTCCAGGCGGGGTGCGCCAGCGGGTCGATGTCGAGCGCCATCTGGTCGCCTTCTTTGCCCCAGGTGGAGCGGGTCTGGAAGGTGGTGCCGTCGGTCATCCGGACGGTGATCGTGTGGTAGTCGGGATGGATGCCCTTTTTCATCGCCGTCACTCGCCCTTGGCCTTGTAGTTGCTGACTTCCGCGATCCGGGCGGACTTGCCGCGGCGGTCGCGCAGGTAATAGAGCTTGGCCCGGCGCACGCGGCCGCGGCGCACGACCTCGATCGATTCGACGTTGGTCGAATAGAGCGGGAAGACCCGTTCCACCCCTTCGCCGAACGAAATCTTGCGCACCGTGAAGGAGGCGGCCAGCGTGTCGCCGCCCTTGCGGCTGATGCAGACGCCCTCGTAGGCCTGCACGCGGCTGCGGTTGCCCTCCGTCACCTTGTAGCCCACGCGCACCGTATCGCCGGGCTTGAAGTCGGGAATGGTCTTGCCGAGCGCGGCGATCTGTTCCGCCTCGATCTGCGCGATCAGGTTCATCGCGGTCTCCTCGTCCTTGCCGCGGTATGTCCGCGGATGTGATGCCGCCTCAGCGCTCTTGGTCTTCGTCCGGGTCCCTACCCTGCGCCGCAAGGTAAGCCCGCCAGAGATCAGGCCTGCGTTCCTTCGTCAGCCTTTCGGCCCTCTCCCGTCGCCAGGCATCGATCCAGGCGTGGTTGCCCGACAGAAGAATGTCGGGAATTGCACGCCCCTGCCAGACGGCGGGCCTGGTGTACTGCGGAAACTCCAGCAGGCCGCGCGAGAAGGATTCCTCCTGCGCGGATGCCTGATTCCCGAGCACGCGGGGTATAAGGCGCACCGTCGCGTCGATCAAGGCCTGCGCCGCGATCTCGCCCCCGGTCAGGATGAAGTCGCCAAGGCTCACTTCCTCCACCCCGTGGGCCTCCAGCGCGCGCTCGTCCACGCCCTCGAACCGGCCGCACAGAAGCGTCACCCCCTCGGCCGCGGCGAGGCGGCGGGCGGTTGCCTGCACGAAGGGGCGGCCGCGCGGCGACAGGTAGAGGACCGGCCAGCGCGCGCGGTCCGGCGGCGTGCCGGCTGCCGCGGCGGCCAGCGCGCGCGACACCACGTCGGCCCTCAGCACCATGCCCGGCCCCCCGCCCGCCGGCGTGTCGTCCACCGTGCGGTGCCGCCCCTCGCCGAAGGCGCGCAGGTCGATCGTCTCGAGCGCCCAGAGGCCCATCTCCAGCGCCCGGCCCGTCAGCGACAGCCCGAGCGTGCCCGGAAACGCCTCGGGAAAGAGGGTGACGACCTTCGCACGCCACGCGCCGCGCTGCACCAGCGGTTCGTCCATCAGGCTGCGTGGCTGCGCCGCGGGGCGGATCGACAGCCGGCCGTGCGACCTTGAAGGGGGATCGCCGGTCACGCTGCGGCCCCCTGCGGCGCGTCCGCCCGCAGGTGCATCGGCGTCGCATCCCGCAGCGCCTGCGCCAGCGCGGCCGGGGCGGCCGCCGCGCCGCCGTCGAGCAGCGCTGCCCCGGCCAGCACGGCATGCCGGCGCGACGGCGTCATTCCTCGACCTCGGTCGGCGGATCGGCCACGATCCGCCCCGCAGCCAGATCGACCGTCGGCACGGCCGCGCGGGTGAAGGGCAGCAGGATCGTGCCCCCCGGCCCCTCGACCTCGAGGATGTCCGACGCGCCGTGATTGTGGACCGCCCGGACGCGGCCGAGCGGCGCGCCCCCGGTGTCCTGCACCGGCAGGCCGATCAGGTCGGCATGATAGAATTCGTCCTCGCCCGCCGGCGGCAGACGGTCGCGGTCGGCGTAGAGGCGCACGCCGCGCAGCGCGTCGGCCGCCTCCTTCGTCGCCACGCCGGACAGCCGGCCGACCAGCACGCCCGCCGCGCTGCCGGTCAGCCGCAGGGTGAAGGACCGCGCGCCGTCCTCGGTCCACAGCGGGCCATAGGACGCGATGGCGGCCGGATCGGCGCAGAAGCTTTTCACCCGCACCTCGCCCCGGACGCCGAACGCCCCGGCCAGTGCGCCGACGCAGATCCGGTCGGGCACGTCAGCGCCTTTCCAGATGCAGGGATGGCAAGCGGTGCTCCCACCCGGCGCGTTCGAGCTCGGGCACGGCGTCTTCCTCCTCCGGCCAGCCGATGCAGAGGTAGCCGATGAAACCCCAGCCTTCAGGCACGTCAAGATCGCGCGCCAGCCGGTCGGGATCGAGGATGGAGACCCAGCCGAGACCCACCCCCTCGGCCCGCAGCGCCAGCCAGAGATGGATGATCGCGCCGACCACCGAATAGGCGCGGGTCTCGGGCATGCTCGCCGCGCCGAGCCCCGCTCCCTTGGGCGTCGTCTCGTCGCAGAAGACGGCCAGGTGCACCGGCGCCTCGTCCATGCCCGAGAGTTTCAGTCGCGCATAGAGCGCGGCGCGGTCGCCCTCGTAACCATCGAGGGCGCGGGTGTTGCAGTCCCGGAAGTTGGCACGACAAGCGGCGCGCGACCGCGGGCTGTCGACCCGGAGGATGCGCCACGGCTCGGACAGGCCCACCGAGGGGGCCAGCCGGAACGCCCGAAGGCCGCGCTCCAGCAGCGCTTCGGGCACGGGATCGGGGCGAAAGCGGCGCACATCGCGCCGCCAGCGCATGAGCGCCTCCAGCTCCTCCCGGAAAGAGGGACTGAACGGCGCGCGCATGGGTCAGCCCGCAGCGGCGGCGCGGGCGGCCTTCTTGGCGGCGCGCTCGGCCATCGCCTTGCCGGGAACTCCGGCCTTGGGATTGTTGCGCACCTGCTTCGGCAGCACGCCCGCCGCCTCGAGGAAGCGGGCGACCCGGTCGGTCGGCTGGGCGCCCTGCGACAGCCAGTATTGCACCCGTTCCATGTTCATCCTCACCCGGTCCTCGCTGTCCTTGGCCAGAAGCGGATTGTAGGTGCCGAGCTTCTCGATGAAGCGGCCGTCGCGCGGCATCCGGCTGTCGGCGGCGACGATTGAATAGTGCGGACGCTTGTTGGAACCTCCGCGCGCAAGGCGGATCTTCATGGACATCGGTCGTCTCCTTCGGGTGTCGGTCGTCTTGGTGTCAGGAACTGGCGGCGTTTCAGGAACTCGCGGCCTCGGCTGCGTGCTTCTCGTGGTGGCGGATCACTTCCGAGATGATGAAGCGAAGGAATTCCTTCGCGAAATCGGGGTCGAGCCCGGCCTCGACGGCCAGCCGTTCCAGCCGCGCGATCTGTGCCGCCTCGCGCGCGGGGTCGGCGGGGGGCAGCGCATGGGCGGCCTTCAGCCGACCGACGGCCTGCGTGTGCTTGAAGCGTTCGGCCAGCGTGTAGACCAAGATCGCGTCCAGCCGGTCGATCGAGGCGCGGTGCCCGGCAAGGATGTCGGCGGCGTCTGTCATCGGGGGTCCCCCGGGATCGGATGGCGGATCATGCGCGCCGCCCCGGATGGCGGCAGACGGGATCGCCCGCATCCCGTGGTCGGGCCTCCGGTTAGGGCAACCGCAACCGGCCGACCGGCCAGGCGGGCCTGCCGCGGCCCGCCCAGGCGCGCGGCACGGGCCGCCCCGCCCACCGGACGCAGGGGGACCTGCATCGGGCGCGGCGTCGACCGCGCGAGGGAAGGCGCGGGGGCAGGGGTCACTTCTTCTTCCCCAGACCGAGGCCCGAGAGGCCGCCGGGCAACGACAGCCCCTTGCCGATGCCACCGAAGCCCGCGGGTAGCTGCATCCCGCCCTGCCCCTTCGCGGCCTGCTGAGCGGCGGCCCTGAGCACGGCGGGATCGACCTCACCGGGTGCCGCGCCGCCCTTGCCGAACATCTGCGCCATGGCCTGCTTCATCATCCCGCCCCTGCCCATCTTCTTCATCAGGTCGGCCATCTGGCGGTGCTGCTTCAGCAGGCGGTTGAGCTCGGCCACGTCTAGCCCCGCCCCGGCGGCGATGCGCCGCTTGCGGCTCGCCTGCAGCAGGTCGGGGTTGGCGCGTTCCTTCTTCGTCATCGAGTTGATCAGCGCGATCTGACGGCGGATCATCCGGTCGTCGATCCCCGCTTCGGCGGCGGCGGCCTTCATCTTCGCGGCCCCCGGCAGCATCCCCATCAGGCCCTGCATGCCCCCCATCTTCAGCATCTGTTCGAGCTGGGCCTTCAGGTCGTTCATGTTGAAGAGGCCCTTCTGGAACCGCTTCATCATGCGTTCGGCCTGTTCGCGCTCGAAGGTCTCCTGCGCCTTCTCGACCAGCGCGACGATGTCGCCCATCCCGAGGATGCGCCCGGCCACGCGCGCAGCGTCGAACTCTTCCAGCGCGTCGGTGCGCTCGCCGAGGCCGACGAACCGGATCGGCTTGCCGGTCACCGCCCGCATCGAGAGCGCGGCCCCCCCGCGCCCGTCGCCGTCCATCCGCGTCAGGATCACGCCGGTGACCCCCACCTTGCCGTCGAACTCGCGCGCGACGTTCACCGCGTCCTGGCCGGTCAGGCCATCGACAACCAGCAGCGTCTCGCGCGGCTGCGCGATGTCGCGCACCGCCTGCACCTCGTGCATCAGCACGTCGTCGATGTGCAGCCGACCCGCGGTGTCGAGCAGCAGGACGTCATAGCCGCCGAGGCTGGCCTGCGTCCGCGCTCGCCTGGCGATCGCGGGCGGCGCCTCGCCCTTGACGATCGGCAGCGTATCGACGCCGATCTGCGCGCCGAGGATCGCAAGCTGGTCCATCGCCGCGGGCCGGTTGACGTCGAGCGAGGCCATCAGCACCCGCTTGCCCTCGCGCTCCTTCAGACGGCGGGCGAGCTTGGCGGTCGTCGTCGTCTTGCCCGACCCCTGGAGCCCGACCATGAGGATGGTCGCCGGCGGGTTGTCGATCTTGAGCCGCCCCGGCTCGTCCGCGCCCGACAGCACGCGCACCAGTTCGTCGTGGACGATCTTGACGACCATCTGCCCCGGCGTGACCGATTTCGTCACCGCCGCACCGGTCGCCTTTTCGGTCACGCGGCGGATGAAGTCGCGCACCACGGGCAGGCTGACGTCGGCCTCGAGCAGGGCCACGCGCACCTCGCGCAGGGCGGCGGTCACGTCGGCCTCGGTCAGCGCGCCCTGGCGGGACAGGCGGTCGAACACGCTGCCAAGGCGTTCGGCAAGGGTCTCGAACATGGTCAGGTCCCCTTTCGGCCCGTTGATCCCTGCGCCCCAGATGGGAACGTCCGCGCGAAACGCCAACCGCGCCCGCGGGCGCAACGCGCTGGCGGACGGCGATCCCCCGCGACACCGAGGGACCGGAAGCGACAGGACTTCCGGCAGACACCGCCGCTTAGCCCCGGGCGAACGGCCTGTCAAGGGCGGCGCAGGGCCTGCCGGCCGCGTCGGGCCCGGCACGACGCCGGCGCGCGAGGCGGTCAAGGCGGACGCGAACGGCCGGGCATCACCCGCACCGACGACCGCCTCCGGTCCTGCCCCCGGACCGGCGGGGTCGCGCATGGCGGTGCCGCGGCGGCGGCCGCCTGCGCCGGGCCGTGCCGCGACAGGGCGGGCTGCCCTGTCCCGCAGGTGCGGTCCGACAGGACCCGCCGCGACCCGGTGGCGGTGATCCGCAAGCGCCCGACGGACAGCCAAACAGCAAGGGGGCCCGCGCGAGCGGTGCAGGGCCCCCCGGGTCGCGTTGCGGCGGCGCTGGCGTCAGGCGGCGGGGCGGGCCTTCTCGATCTCGCGCTTGATCTTCAGCGCGCGATCCGAAAGCTCTTCGTCGCGGGCCTTCGACAGGAAGGCGTCCAGCCCGCCGCGATGATCGACCGAGCGCAACGCATGGGCCGACACGCGCAGCCGGAACGACTGGCCGAGGATATCGGACATCAGCGTCACGTCCGTCAGGTTCGGCAGAAAGCGCCGCTTGGTCTTGTTGTTGGCGTGGCTGACCTTGTGCCCCGTCATCGGGGCCTTGCCACTGAGTTCGCACACGCGCGACATGGGTCTGTTCCTTGTTCGGCCCGGTGCGGGCCGTGAAAGACTGCGGGCGCGCCCGATGGCCGCGACCCCATCCGATCGCGGCCGATTACGGGGATTCCGCCCGGTCGTCAAGCGCGGCCAGCATCCGGCGGGCCGCTTCGGGCGGTGCCATGTCCCCCGCCGCGACCGCATCGCCGAAGCGCGCCAGCGCCGCGCGCGCGTCGCCCGTCGCCAGCCGCGCGAGCAGGCGGTCGCGCACCTCGGCCTCGAACCAGGCGCGCGCCTGCGCGGCGCGGCGGGCCGCGCGCAGGCCACGCGCGGTGCGCCAGCCGTCAAGCGTCCGCATGGCGCCCCAGGCCTCGGGCAGGCCAGCACCGGTCGCCGCGCTGACGGTCATCGCGCGCGGAAAGCCGTCGGGATCCTCGGCCCGGCGGCGCAAGAGGCGCAGGGCGCCGGCATAGTCGGCCATCGTCCGCTCGGCCGCCGCGCGCAGGTCGCCGTCGGCCTTGTTGACAAGGATGAGGTCCGCCATCTCCATGATGCCGCGCTTGACGCCCTGCAGCTCGTCCCCTCCCGCGGGCGCGATGAGAAGGACGAAGAGATCGGTCATCTCGGCCACCATCGTCTCGGACTGGCCGACACCCACCGTTTCGATCAGCACGACGTCGAAGCCCGCGGCCTCGCACAGTGCCACCGCCTCGCGCGTGCGGCGGGCAACGCCGCCGAGGCTGGCCTGGCTGGGCGAGGGGCGGATGAAGGCGCGCGGATCGCGGCTGAGCCGCTCCATCCGCGTCTTGTCGCCGAGGATCGACCCGCCCGACCGCGCCGAGGACGGATCGACCGCCAGCACCGCGACGCGCAGTCCCTGCCCCGTCAGCATCAGCCCGAAGGCCTCGATGAAGCTCGACTTGCCCACGCCGGGCGTGCCCGACAGCCCGATCCGCAGCGCCTGCCGGTTCAGCGGCGCGAGCACCGCAAGCAGCGATTCGGCCGCCGCGCGATCGTCGGCCCTGGTCGATTCGACCAGCGTGACGGCCCGCGCCAGCGCCCGCCGGTCACCGGCGGCAAGCCTTGCGGCAAGGGCGCTTGCGCGATCGGCAGGTTCTGGTCGGTCCATCGTCGGCGTCCGGCGGTGTTTCGCTGCCGGACGCGCACGCGGGTGTGTCCGCGATTGACGTCCGGCGGGCTTTACTGGACGCGAAGGGCTGTCCATGTCCAGCGCGGCGGGGCGCGGCGGCCGGAGGGTGCGGTGCGATGGCGATAATCGGCGGCTCGGGGGCGGCGGTGCGCCGCGTGGCGACGGCGGCCGCGCTGGCCGTGGCATCGGCGCTGCCCGCGCCCTCCCGGGCCGAGGCCGCCTTCGACGGCGCCTTCGACGTGGTGTTCCGCGGGATCGTCGCCGGTCGGGCCACCTGGCGGGCGAACGAGGCGCCGGGCGCCTATGCCGTCTCGGCGCTCCTGCAGTCCACGGGCCTTCTGCGCCTTGTCGCCGACATCCGCTATGTGGCCGAGGTCACCGGCGTGCGGTCGGGCGACCGGTTCAGCCCCAGCCGCTATCGCGAGGAGGCAAACACAGGCCAGCGCAAGCAGGCGGCGGTGATGGCCTTCCGCCGCGGCGTGCCGGTGGTCGAGAAGGTGGAGCCGCCCCAGCCCCCCGGCCCGAACGACCTCGACCCCGCGAAGGAACGCGGCGTTGTCGATCCGCTGACCGCCCTCTACCTCGTCCTGCGTGACGTGCCGAAGGACCGCGCCTGCACCGCGCGCGCCGTGATCTTTGACGGGCGGCGGCGCAGCCAGGTCGCGCTGAGCCGCCCGCAGGCGAGCGGCGACCGGATCACCTGCGCCGGCGAATACCGGCGCCTGGCGGGCTTCACCGAGTTCGAGATGCGCGAACGGCAGCGGTTCCCGTTCGAACTGACCTACGCCTCGGACGGCAACGGCGGCCTGCGCGTCGTCGAGGTGACGATCGAGACGGTCTATGGACCGGCGCGCCTGATCCGGCGATAGCAGGCGGCGTGACCGCGACCCTGCCGATCGACGAGGCCCTGCCTGCCCTGCGCGCCGCCCTGGCTTTGGCGGGGATGGCCGTGCTGCAGGCCCCGCCCGGTGCGGGCAAGACGACGCGGGTGCCCCCCGCGCTGCTGGCCGACCTGCCGGGGCGGATCGTGATGCTGGAACCCCGACGGCTCGCGGCCCGCGCGGCGGCCGAGCGGATGGCGGCCGACCTGGGCGAGGCCGTCGGGCGCACCGTCGGCTACCGCATCCGGGGCGAGGCGGCGGTGTCGGCCGCGACGCGGATCGAAGTCGTGACCGAAGGGATCCTGACCCGGATGGTGCAGGATGCGCCCGATCTGCCGGGCGTCTCGGCGGTGATCTTCGACGAGTTCCACGAACGTTCGGTCCATGCAGACCTCGGCCTCGCCCTTCTGCGCGAGGTGCGCGGCGCGCTGCGCCCGGACCTCGCGCTGGTCGTGATGTCGGCGACGCTCGACGCCGCGCCCGTCGCCGCCTGGCTGGGCGATGCGCCCGTGGTCACCGCCGAGGGGCGGGCCTTCCCGGTCGAAACCCGATGGCTGCCTCAGCCGCTGGCTGCGGGGACGCGGCTCGAACCCGCGATGGCCGACCTGATCGCGCAGGCGGCGGCGGCCGAACCGGGCGGGATCCTCGCATTCCTGCCCGGCGAGCGCGAGATCGGGCAGGTCGCCGCCCTGCTCGCGGGGCGCCTGCCCGGCGA
The DNA here is from genome assembly GCA_938028765.1 of uncultured Paracoccaceae bacterium. GTDB lineage: Bacteria > Pseudomonadota > Alphaproteobacteria > Rhodobacterales > Rhodobacteraceae > CALIZF01. The sequence continues at coordinate 22,086 of CALIZF010000022.1, read as the reverse complement.
CTGCGCGGTGCAGCCGCTGTTCGGGTCGATGGAGCTTGCCGCGCAGCGCGCCGCGCTGGCCCCCCTGCCGGGCCGGCGCAAGGTCGTTCTGGCGACCAACGTCGCCGAAACCTCGCTGACCATCCCGGACGTGCGCATCGTCGTGGACAGCGGCCGGGTGCGCCGCGCACGGCTCGATCCGGGCACGGGCATGACGCGCCTTGTCACCGAACGCGCGAGCCGGGCCGAGGCCGACCAACGCCGCGGGCGCGCGGGCCGGGTGGCGCCGGGCACCTGCTGGCGGCTCTGGGCGCGGGCCGAGGAGGGGGCGATGCCGCCGGCCGCCCCGCCCGAGATCGCCACGGCCGACCTTGCCGGGCTGGCGCTGGAGCTGGCGGCCTGGGGGGGCGAGGTGGCATTCCTGACGCCACCGCCCGCCGCGGCGCTGGCCGAGGCGCGGTCGCTGCTGGCCGACCTCGGCGCGCTCGACGCCGCGGGGCGGATCACCGCGCACGGGCGGGCGATGGCGTCCGTTCCGGCGCATCCGCGGATCGCCCACATGCTCCTGCGTGCCGGACGGGGGGCTGCGACGCTGGCCGCCCTTCTGGGCGAGCGCGATCCCCTGCGCGGCGCACCGCCCGACCTTGCGCTGCGGCTGATGGCGGTGGACCGGCCGGCGGACTATGCCGCGCGCCACCCCTGGCCGGCCGACCGCGCCGCCGCCGACCGGATCCGTGCCGAGGCGCGGCGGCTCGCGCGGCTTGCGCCCGCGGGCGCGCCGAAGGCGCCGGGCGCGATGGCGGCCCTCGCCTATCCCGACCGGATCGGGCTGCGCCGGCCGGGCGACGCGCCGCGGTGGCTGCTGTCGAGCGGCCGGGGGGCGGCGATGGAAGGGGGCGGCCCGCTGTCGGGGGCCACCCTCATCGTCGCCACCGACCTTGCGGGCGGCGGGGCCGAGGCGCAGGTGCGGCAGGCCGCGGCGCTGGACATCGCCGACCTGCGCGCGCTCTACCCCGACCGGATCGCGTGGGAAGCGTCCTGCGTCTGGTCGCGCCGCGAGGGGCGGGTGGCGGCGCGGCGGCGCGAACGTTTCGGAGCGCTCGTGCTCGACGACCGGGCCTGGCCCGACGCCCCGGCCGAGGCGCTGGCGGCCGCCGCGCTCGACGGCCTGCGCGACGACGGGCTGCCCTGGACGCCCGCCGCCCTGCGCCTGCGCGCCCGCGCAGCCGAGGCGCGCGCGGCCGGCCTGCCCCTGCCGCCGATGGACGACAACAGCCTTCTGGCCGACCCGGACTGGATCCTGCCCTGGCTGTCGGGGGTGCGCACCCGCGCCGATCTGCGGGCGCTGGACCTGACCGGCCCCCTGCGCGACCGGATCGGCGCGGCGGGGATGGCGCAGCTCGATGCGCTGTGGCCCGCGGCGGTCGAGACGCCGCTCGGCCGCCGCCTGCCGATCGACTACGACGCCGAGACGCCGGGGGTGGCGGCGCGCGTTCAGGAATTCTTCGGCACCACGGTGCACCCCACGGTCGGCCCCGACCGGCGGCCCCTGCGCATCACCCTGCTGTCGCCCGGCGGCAAACCCGTGGCGGTCACCACCGACCTGCCCGGCTTCTGGCGGACCGGCTACCCGGACGTGCGCCGCGACATGCGCGGCCGCTATCCTCGCCATCCCTGGCCCGAGGACCCGGCGGCGGCCGAACCCACGCAGCGCGCCAAGCCCCGCGGCACCTGATATTCGGCTGCGCCGTGGCAGGGCCCTGGCGGACCTCGCCGACGCCCGTTGCGACGGATCGAGACCGGCACCGGCACGAGGGCCGGGGGTGGCGGAAGGAGAGAGGGGGCGGAGCGGGGCCGGGCGACGCGCGATCCGCCGCCCGGGCGGGCGCGGCGGCGTGTCGCCTCGTCGCGGGGCGGGCGCGCTGGTAGGCGCAGGATATGCTGCGCCGTTCCGCCTGCCTTGCCGTTGCGCTGATCCTGGCCGTCACCTCGGTGGGATTGGCGGTCGCGCGCGGCCAGCGGGTGCCTGCGGGCCTCATCGAGATCTGTACGGGCGCGGGCACGGTGATGCTGGCGCTCGACGCCGAGGGGAAGCCGGCCGGCCCCGTCCACCTCTGCCCCGATGCCGCGCTGTTCGTGGCCGAGGGGCTGCCGCCGCCCGGCCCCCGCCCGCCCGATCCGCGCGTCCGGCCCGTTCAGGTGCCCGCCGTGGCCTCGCAGTCGGGCCGCACCGCCCCGACGGCAACCGCGCGGGGGCCGCCCGCTGCCGCCTGATCCGACCGCAGCCCTTCCACGCACCGGACCAGACGGAGACCGATCCATGTTCCGCACCACCCTGTACGCGGCCCTTGCCGCCACCCTTCTCGCCCTGCCTGCCGCCGCCCACGACGGCATCCAGATCGTCGATCCCTACGCCCGCAGCGCCGGCCCCGGGGCCCGGACCGGGGCCGTTTTCATGGTCATCGAAAACCATGCGGCCGCCGACGACCGCCTCGTGTCCGCCTCCTCCGACGCGGCCGAACGGGTGGAACTGCACACCCATGTCCAGAAGGGCGACGTGATGCAGATGATCGAGGTGCCCGAGGGCTTCGCCATTCCGGCCGGGGGCAGCCGCGCGCTGGCGCGCGGGGGCGACCACGTCATGCTGCTGGGCCTGACCCGGCCCCTCAACCACGGCGACACGATCGCGCTGACGCTGACCTTCGAGCAGAGCGGCGCGATCGCGATCGAGGTGCCGGTGGACCTCGAGCGCAAGCCCGACCAGGCCGGCGGCCACGGCCACGGCCATGGGCACGGCGGCATGAAGCACGGCGGCATGAAGCACGGCGGCTGACGGGCCGGCGCTAGTCGCCGATCAGGCCCGCAACCCAGGCCGGCACCGTCCGCGTGGCGGGGCCGGCGATCCGCGCATCGAAGGCGCGGGCGTTGTCGCCGGGCTCGAGGTTGATCTCGACCGTCCGCGCGCCGGCCGCGCGGGCCAGCCCGACGAACCCCGCAGCCGGATACACGCTGCCCGAGGTGCCGATGGCGGCGAAGAGGTCGCAGGCCTCGAGTGCCGCGACGATCCGGTCCAAGTGCTGGGGGATCTCGCCGAACCAGACAACATCCGGCCGGGTCGCCGCCGCGCCGCAGGCCGGGCAGGGGTCGGCCGGGTGCATGATGTCGGGCGCGTCCCAGACATGGCCGCAGGCCGCGCAGCGCGCGGCGTGGATCGACCCGTGCATGTGCAGCACGCCCGCCGATCCGGCCTGTTCGTGCAGGTCGTCGATGTTCTGCGTGACAAGCGACAGCCGCTCGCCCAGCACCGCGCCGAGGTGCGCCAGCGCCCGGTGCGCGACGTTCGGCACGGCCGCCCGCGCGCTGGACCGGCGCGCGTTGTAGAAGTCGTGCACGCGCGCGGGATCGCGCGCGAAGCCCTCGGGCGTCGCCACCGCAGCCAGATCGTGCTGCATCCAGAGGCCCGCGGCATCGCGGAAGGTGCCGAGGCCGCTTTCGGCCGAGATCCCCGCCCCGGTCAGGACGACGACGCGCTGTTCCCGAGGCCGCACCTCAGCGCGCGCACTGCGCCTCGGCCAGCTGCGCGAAGGCGATGTAGCGGTCCCAGAACCGGTTGTCGGCGTCGCTGGTCGAGGCGCGCACCGCCTGCGCCTCGTGCGGGTTGCGGAAGAACCGCGCCGCCCGGCGCTGTTCGCCCGACGTCAGCGTGGCGTCGGCGGCGACCTGGATGCAGGCGCACAGGGCGGCGTCGCCGCGCGCGCGCTCGGACGCAAGGCAGGCGTTGCCGACCGGACCCGCCAGCGCCGCACCCGGCACGAGGATCGCCGCTGCAAGGATGATGCCGCGCATGACCTGCCTCCGCCCTGTCTCCCGACTGCCCCGCACTATGCCAGATTTTAAGTATTGTTCAATACTACCGGGCCCTTGTGCGGCGATCTTGCAGTTCTGTCCAGACCTCGGGCCGCAGCCGCCGGGCAACGCCAGATCTTGCGTCGCAGCAGCCCTGCCGACCCGCCCGATGCCGGCCCGCCCATTGACCGCCTCGGGAAAGCCCCGCATATGCCCGGCATGACCGATCTCGCGCATATCCGCAACTTCTCGATCGTGGCGCACATCGACCACGGCAAGTCCACGCTGGCCGACCGGCTCATCCAGATGACCGGGACGGTGGCCGAGCGCGACATGAAGGACCAGCTGCTCGACAGCATGGATATCGAGCGCGAACGCGGCATCACCATCAAGGCCAACACGGTCCGCATCGAATACCCGGCGAAGGACGGGCAGACCTACATCCTCAACCTCATCGACACGCCCGGGCACGTGGACTTCGCCTACGAGGTCAGCCGGTCGATGCGTGCGGTCGAGGGCTCGCTCCTCGTGGTGGACGCCTCCCAGGGGGTCGAGGCGCAGACGCTGGCCAATGTCTATCAGGCGATCGACGCGGGGCACGAGATCGTGCCGGTCCTCAACAAGATCGACCTGCCGGCCGCCGACCCCGACCGGGTGAAGGAGCAGATCGAGGACGTGATCGGCCTCGACGCGCAGGACGCAGTGCTGATCTCGGCCAAGTCGGGCTACGGCATCCCGGACGTGCTCGAGGCGATCGTGCACCGCCTGCCGCCGCCGAAGGGCGATGCTGAAGCGCCGCTGAAAGCGATGCTGGTCGACAGCTGGTATGATCCCTACCTCGGCGTCGTCGTCATGGTGCGGGTGATCGACGGCCGGCTGAGGAAGGGCGACCGCATCCGCATGATGCAGACCGGCGCGGTCTACGGGGTGGACCGGCTGGCGGTCCTGAAGCCTGCGATGGTGGACATCGCCGAACTGGGGCCGGGCGAGATCGGGGTGCTGACCGCCTCGATCAAGCAGGTGCGCGACACCCGCGTGGGCGACACGATCACCCACGAACGCCGCCAGGCCGCCGCGGCGCTGCCGGGCTTCAAGCCCTCGGTCCCGGTGGTGTTCTGCGGCCTCTTCCCGGTCGATGCCGCCGATTTCGAGGCCCTGCGCGACGCGATCGAGAAGCTTGCCCTGAACGACGCGAGCTTCACCGCCGAGATGGAGACCTCGGCCGCGCTCGGCTTCGGGTTCCGCTGCGGGTTCCTCGGCCTGCTGCACCTCGAGGTGGTGCGCGAGCGGCTGGAGCGCGAATTCGACCTAGACCTGATCACCACGGCACCGTCGGTCGTCTACCGTCTGCACATGAAGGACGGGACGATGAAGGAACTGCATAACCCCGCCGACATGCCCGATCCGACCTACATCGACCACATCGAGGAACCGCGGATCAAGGCGACGATCCTGGTCCCCGACAGCTACCTCGGCGATGTGCTGAAACTCTGCCAGGACCGGCGCGGGATCCAGCTGAACCTGACCTATGCCGGCAACCGCGCGATGGTCGAGTACGACCTGCCGCTGAACGAGGTGGTGTTCGACTTCTACGACCGGCTGAAATCGGTGACGAAGGGCTATGCGAGCTTCGACTACCAGATCACCGGCTATCGCGAGGACAACCTCGTGAAGATGACCATCCTCGTGAATGGCGAACCCGTCGATGCGCTGTCGATGATGGTCCACCGCGACCGGGCCGAGATGCGCGGGCGCGCGATGTGCGAGAAGCTGAAGGAACTGATCCCCCGCCACATGTTCCAGATCCCGATCCAGGCCGCCATCGGCGGCAAGGTGATCGCGCGCGAGACGATCAGCGCCCTGCGCAAGGACGTGACCGCCAAATGCTATGGCGGCGACGTGACGCGCAAGAAGAAGCTTCTGGAGAAGCAGAAGGAAGGCAAGAAGAAGATGCGCCAGTTCGGGAAGGTCGAGATCCCGCAGACGGCGTTCATCCAGGCGCTGAAGATGGACGCCTGAGGGCGCCGGCGCCCGATCAGCGCCCCTCGCCCTGTCGCGCTGCAGCCACCGCGTCGCGGATGTAGAGGGCGGTCATCAGGTCGAGGTGCGCGCCGCCGCCGTTCTTGGCCACCGTGATGTCCTCGGCGCTGCGGCGGCGGAACAGGCCGTCGGGGATGTCGTAGAAGTCGGCGAAGATATCGGCCTCCGAGATCACGCCGCGGGCGAGCGGGCCCATCACCTCGCCGATGTGGGCGATCGTGGTCTCGCGGCAGTCCACGAAGAGGGCGGCGCGGGCGAACACATCGTCGTCGGCCTCGCGCATGTCGGGGGTATAGGCCCCGATCAGGTCGAGGTGCTGGCCTGGGCGCAGCCAGGCGCCGCGGATCAGGGGCTCGGTCGCCAATGTCGCTGTGGCGATGATGTCGGCCTCGCGCACCGCGGCTTCGAGGTCGTCGGCGACCGTCACGCCCGGCATCTCCGCCGCCAGCCGTTCCGCCCCTGCGCGGTTGCGGTTCCAGACGGCATAGCGGGCATGGGGCCAGCGGCTGCGGTAGGCCTCGATCATCGACCGCGCGACCGCGCCGGCGCCGACGATCAGCACCGCCTGCGCATCGGGGCGTGCGAGCCGCGTCGCCGCCAGCAGGCTGTCGCCCGCCGTCTTCCACTTCGTCAGCAGGTGAAAATCGACCAGCGCCGACAGCTGCCCCGTCGCGTCGTCGAAAAGCGTCGCTGCGCCGTTCACGCTGGGCAGGCCGCGGCCGGGATTGGCAGCCATCACCGAAGCGGTCTTGACCAGCATTCCCAGCCCGTCGATCCAGGCCGACCGTGTCAGAAGCCGGTCCGGCCCGCGGTGCAGCAGCGTGTCGGCGATCCGCGCCCGCGGGCGGGCATGGCCCGCTTCCAGCGCCGCAACGAGGCCCGGCCAGGTCAGATGCGCCTCGGCCTCCGGCCCGATGATGTCGATCTTCATGTCCGCCCCCCGTGCGCCGACTGTGCCTCGCGCGGGATCATGACCAGCCCCGCGCCGCGGATCAATGCGATGCCGGCCCGGCCGGCAGGATGGGCGATCCGCCTGAGCGCCGCCCGCCCGCAGGCTGCCGCGCGGGGCCGGTTGGGAACCGCAAGGGCTGCCCGCCGCGCCCGCGCCACGGGCCCCCGGCCAACGCCCGCGCAGGATGGCACGGCGCCGGTCGAAACGGTGGACCGCCGCCCGACGGGCACGGCACCAGCGCCCCGGGCGCCGACACGGCGACGCCGGCCCGCAACCGCCGACCCGAGCCCGCGCGCGCGGCGCGTCACCGCCGTCATGCGCCCCGCAGCACCCGATCGAGCGCGTCGCGGAACCGCGACCGGTCGGCCGCGCCGAAGCCGCGGCCGCCGCGCGCCATCCGGAACGGATCGGCCGCGCGCAGGTCGGCGGCCAGATCGCGCGCCGCCAGCGCCGGGCCGATGTTGGCCGCGGTCAGACGGGTGCCGTCGGGCTTCACCACGCACGCCCCCCCCGCCACCACGCGGGCAGCCAGCGGCACGTCGGCCGTCACCACCACATCGCCCTGCCGCACCTCGGCCACGATCCGGCGGTCGGCGGCGTCCGGCCCCTCGGGCACATAGATCATCCGCACATGGGGCGCGGCCGAGGGGCGGATGCCGCCGTTCGACACGTGCACGACCGCTGCCCCGTGCCGGGCCGCCACCTCCTCGGCCTCGGCGCGGACGGGGCAGGCATCGGCATCGACCCAGACCGTCGTCATGCCCACAGAACCCCCGTGATCCAGGCGATCACCGCCGTGACCGTCAGGATCGAGGCCGCGGTCGAGATCAGGATCGACGCCGCCACCCGCTGCGGCGCGACCCCGTAGTGCGCGGCGAGGATATAGACATTGCCCGCCACCGGCAGTGCGGCGGCCGCGATCATCACGCCCGCCGCCTGCCGGTCCACGCCGAACAACACCAGCGCGGCGAAGCCGCAGGCGGCCGGGTGCAGCACCAGCTTGCAGACCGACAGCCAGACCGCGACCTCGCGCCGCTCGGCGGATTTGGTGGCGAGCGATGCGCCGATCGCGAACAGGGCACCCGGCGTCGCCGCGGCGCCGAGAAGCGCCAGGAACTCGTTCACCGGCGCAGGCACCGCAAGCCCGGTCGCGCCCCAGGACAGGCCGAGCATCATCGACACGATCATCGGGTTCTTTAGGATGCCGAGCGCCAGCGTGCGCAGCACCGACCAGCGGAACTGCCCTTCGCGCGCCGCCGTGATCACCACCGTGATGATCGACGAGAACACGATCAGGTCCAGCGCCAGCACCATCAGCACCGGCCCGACCGCCTCGGGGCCGAGCAGGACGACCAGCATCGGCACGCCGAGGAACCCGGTGTTGCCGATCACGGCGCACTGCGCCTCCATCGCCGCCTCGGGCAGGCTGAGGCGGCGCAGGAACCCCACGGCCAGCGCCAGCGCCCAGACGAGGAAACAGCCCCAGAGATAGGCCGCGGCAAAGCGCAGATCGAAGATCGCGCCGAGGTCGAGGTTGGCCGAGAAGCGGAACAGCATCGCCGACAGGGCGAAGTAGAACACGAACTTGGTCAGGTAGCCGGTCGCCTCGGGCGAAAAGAAGCGCACCCGTCCCGCCCACCAGCCGAGGCCGATCAGGGCGAAGAACGGCAGCGTCTTGAGGAGGATCGGGATCATCGCGCGTCCGGTCGGGCCTTCCCGCAGGTGTCACGGCGCGCCCGCGCGCGCAAGGCGGAACGCGCCGGCGGGCTGGCAAGATCGACCACCGGCAGGGCGGGCCCGCGCCCGCAGGGCAGAGCGGAACCGGCGCGGCCGGAAATCGTTAAACCCACGCGGCGGGCCCGCGCCCGCAGGGCGGAACGGACCGGCGCCGCCGGCCGCACCGGCGGCGCGCCGTGCGCGATCGTCGGGAACCGCACCGGTCAGGCGGGCGGTGCCCCCATCTCGCGCATCGCCACCGCCCGGCCTTCGGCCGCGCTGATCTGGGCGGCCTTGCCCATGGCGACCGCCCACCAGCCGTCGGCGAGCGTCACCTCGACCAGCCCCTCGCCGCGGACCGCAGCGGCGAAGCGTTCGTGCTGGAAGAACGTCGATCCGTTGTGGTCCCCGGCCGCCAGCAGTGCGGGATCGACCGGGATTTCGGCCGCGCGGGGGCCCTTGGGGTTGCGCGGGCTGACGATCAGCTGCGCCACCGGGGGCGGGCCCAGATCGGCCGGCCAGAACCGCGTCGGGCCGGGCACGAGGCATTCGATCTTGCCCGCCGGGCCGATGGCCGAGATCTCTTCCTGATAGCGGCTGCCCTCGGCGAACATGCACAGTTCAAGCATCGCCCGCGCGCCGGAGGCGAAATCGACGATCACATAGGCATGGTCCCAGATATCGGCGGGCTCGTCCCCGACCGCCTCGTCCTTGTGGTTCACCGCCTGCCCGCCCGACGCCATCACGCGCACCGGATCGGACTGCAGGATCAGCCGCATCAGGTCGAAGAAGTGGCAGCACTTCTCGACCAGGGTTCCGCCCGTCCGGCGGTTCAGGCGGTTCCACCCGCCGACCTTTTCGAGGAAGGGGAAGCGATGCTCGCGGATGGTCAGCATCCGGATGCCGCCGGTCGCCGCGTCTGCCGCGGCGCGCAGGGCGGCGACGGGGGGCATGTAGCGGTATTCCATCGCCACCCAGACCGGTGCCGGATGGCGGACCAGCGCGGCCAGCCGCGGCGTGTCGGCAAGATCGGTCAGGAGCGGCTTTTCCACCAGCACCGGCAAGGGCCGCGCGGCCGCGACCGCGGCAAGCTGATCGGCATGGCGATCGTTGGGGCTCGCGATCAGCACCGCGTTCACCTCGGGCCGCGCCAGCATCTCGGCCAGCGAGCCGCAGGCCACCGCGCCCGGTGCCAGCGCCAGGGCGGCGGCGCGCATCGCCGGGTCGGGCTCGACGATGGCGGCGACCGAGGCGCCCGGCAGAAGCGCGATGTTGCGGATGTGCTCCTGCCCCATCATCCCGGCGCCGACGATGCCGTAACGCAAGCTTTCCAAGGGGTTCTCCTTACTTCAGGCGGCAGACGTAGCGCGTTGTCGCGGGGTCGTACCAGGTGTGCGAAACCTCGGCGCAGGTGCCGTCCTGCGCCCAGGACAGGCGCAGGATCAGCGGCAGCAGGGCGCCGCACGGCGGCGGAAAGGCGGCCGGCGCCCAGTCGGGCAGTGCGCCCTGCCCCACCCGGTCCTCGGCCCGGACGATCCAGAGGTTCAGCCGGGTGCGATAGTGCAGGTAGAGCGCGTCGGACAGGTCTGCGGCCGACAGCCGGTCGGCCCGGGCGCCGTCCAGCCAGATCTCCTCGACCGCCGCCGGGGTGCCCGACAGGAACCGCAGGCGCCGGATCCGGTGGCCGTCGGCCGCGGTGCCGAAGGGCGGCAGCCAGTCCGCCTTCGGCAGGCGCTCGACCGACAGGACCTCGGCCGTCGGAAGACCGCCCCCCTCGATCCGTTCGAGGCGGAACATCGCATAGACCCCGGCCGGGGCCGCGGCGGCCCGGACGTAGTTGCCCGATCCCTGCACCCGCGCCAGCATTCCCCGCGCAGCCAGGTCGGCCAGCGCGCGGCGCAGCGTGCCGACCGCGATCCCGAGGTCCGCGGCCATGTCGCGTTCGGGCGGTAGCTTCTCGCCGTCGATCAGCCGCCCCGCCGCAATGTCGCGCGCCAGAAGCTCGCTTACCTGCAGGTAGAGCGGCAGGGCGCCGGGGCGCGTGGTCGTTCCGAGCATCGGCTGCCCACGAATTGATACAGGATTGATCTACAATATCGGCGGTGATACGCAAGATCCGTCGGCATCCGAGGAGGGATTCGATGACAGTGGTGCCGGTGCGTTCCGCCGATCTCGACGCCGCGGAAATCAGCTGGTTCTCGGCGCTCTGCTCGGACGACTACCGGCTCCTCGGCGTGCCCGACGGCGACCTGCGGTCGTCCTTCGCGCATTGCAGCGCGATCGTGCGGACGGCCGAGCGGCTGGGGTTCCGCAACATCCTGTGTCCCTCGTCCTACCAGGTCGGGCAGGATGTGCTGACCTTCGTCGCGGCCTGTTCGCAGATCACGAGCCGGATCAACTTCCTCGCCGCGATCCGCTGCGGCGAGCTGCATCCGGCGATGCTGGCGCGCACCGTAGCCACGCTCGACCACATGCTGCAGGGCCGTCTCACGCTCAACGTCATCAGCAGCGACTTCCCGGGCGAGACGGCCGACAGCGCCTTCCGCTATCGTCGCTCGCGCGAGGTGGTGCAGATCCTGCGGCAGGCCTGGACGCGCGACCGCATCGACTTCGAGGGCGAACATTACAGCCTGAAGGGGCTGCCGGCCGATCCAGCCAAGCCCTACCAGCAGAACGGCGGGCCGCTTCTGTATTTCGGCGGCTACAGCCCCGAGGCGCTGGATCTCTGCGCCGCCGAATGCGACGTCTATCTGATGTGGCCCGAACCGAAGGAGACAATCGCCGAGCGGATGCGGGCCGTGCACGACCGGGCGGCGGCCCACGGGCGGGTGCTCGACTACGGCCTGCGGGTTCATGTGATCGTGCGCGACACCGAGGCCGAGGCGCGGGACTATGCCGAACACCTCGTCTCGAAGCTCGACGACGAGGTGGGCCGGCTGATCCGGGCGCGCGCGCACGACGCCGGCAGCCTCGGCGTGGCCCACCAGGCGCGGGCGCGGGAACTGGCCGACCAGTTCGGCTACATCGAGCGGCACCTCTGGACCGGGATCGGACGCGCGCGGTCGGGCTGCGGCGCGGCGCTGGTCGGGTCGGCCGACCAGGTGCTGTCCGAGATCGAAGCCTACCGCAAGATGGGCGTGCGCGCGTTCATCTTCTCGGGCTATCCGCACCTCGACGAGGCGGAACACTTCGGACGGCTGGTCATGCCGCACCTCGGCACGGTATCGTTGCCGCATGTCTACGGCCGCGTGCCCGCCACGGTGCCGGCGACGCCCCTCGGCACAGGAGTGCGGCGGTGATGGAACGGGTCGGGATCGCGCCGGGGCTGACCTTCAGCCGGATCGTCTACGGCATGTGGCGGCTTGCCGACGACGCGGACACGTCGCCTGCCCATGTCGCGCGGAAGGTGGATCTCTGCCTTGCCCAGGGCATCACCACGCTGGACCAGGCCGACATCTATGGCGACTACCGCGCCGAGGCGATCCTCGGCGCCGCCTTCCGCGCCCACCCCGGCCTGCGCGACCGGTGCGAGGTCGTGACGAAATGCGACATCGTGGCGCCGGTCGGCCGATATGCGGACGCGCGGGTGAAATACTACGACACCACGGCCGCGCACATCGCCGCCTCGGTGGACCACAGCCTGACGGCGATGGCGACCGACCGGATCGACCTTCTCCTGATCCACCGGCCCGATCCGCTCATGGACCATCACGAGACGGGACGGGCGCTCGATGCGCTGGTCGCCTCGGGCAAGGTGCGCAGCGTCGGCGTGTCGAACTTCCGCCCCTGGGATTTCCGCCTGCTGCAGTCGGCGATGTCCACGCGGCTGGTGGCGAACCAGATCGAGATCAGCCTGATCGCGCATCAGGCCTTCACCAACGGGGATCTCGCGTTCCTTCAGGAACACGCGGTGGCGCCGATGGCCTGGTCGCCGCTGGCGGGGGGCGCCCTGTTCGCGGCGGCGCCTGCGGCGCTGCGCGAAACCTTGCACCGCATCGCGGCGGAACAGGGCGTGGATGCTGCGGCCGTGGCGGTGGCCTGGCTGATGCGGCACCCGGCGGGGATCCTGCCCGTCATGGGCACGAACGACCCCGGCCGCATCGCGCGGCTGGGCGAGGCGGCGCGGGTCTTGCTCGACCGGCAGACGTGGTTCGAGCTTTACACCGCCGCGCTCGGGCACGAGGTGCCCTGACGCGGAACCGATGACCGTCCGACCCGGCGCCAAGACCGGGCGGACCGCAAGGGAGGGGGGCGCCGATGGGCGCAGTCACCGGCGTTCTGGCGGCCGCCGCGGCCGTCATCGGGCGCATCAACGCGGCGCTTCTGACGGTCGGGATCGCGGTCGGCACGCTGTGCGTGGCGGTCATGGTGGCTTCGATCCTCGTGCAGGTGGTGTTCCGCTACGCCCTCGGCAACGCGCTGGCGTGGTCGGAGGAACTCGCGCGCTTCTGCATGCTGTGGATGACCGGCCTGATGGCGCCCCATGCCTACCGGCGCGGGGGCTTCGTCGGGATCGACATGCTGACAGCGCTGCTGAGCCGCCGGGCGGCCGCGGTGCTGACTCTGGCGCTGTCGGCCATGGTGCTAGCGATCCTGCTTTACGCCTACCGGATCGGCACGTCGGAACTCTGCGGCTTTGTCGCGCGGTCGGGGCTCGATGCGCTTTACGTGCCCGACACCGGCGTGCGCTTTGACCTGCGGGCGGCCTGCGGGATCGCGGGGCTGGCGGATCTGCCCGACCTCGTCACCGCCTGGTCGCTGGCCGCGCCGGATGCCTCGGGTTGGTTCAAGGTGCCCCGCTGGTGGATGATGCTGTCGTTCCACGCGGGCGTCTGCCTGATGATCCTCGTCACCGTCGAACTGGGGCTGCGCGCCGCGGTCGAGGCCCTGGGCGCAGCCGACCGCCTTCACCCCATCGCCCCGCCCCGTGCCGCCGCAGGAGCCGACTGATGCTGAGCCTGTTCCTGCCGCTCTTCCTCGTGTTCCTGGCGCTCGGCCTGCCGGTGGTGTTCGGCCTGATCGCCGCGCCGGCGCTGCTGCTATGGCAGGCCGGGATGGAGCGCGACATCGTCCTTCTCTACCGCAACGTCTACAACGGGATGGACAGCTTTCCGCTGATGGCGATCCCGTTCTTCATGCTGGCCGGCGAGCTGATGAACCGGTCCGGCATCACCCTGCGGCTGGTCGAGTTCGCGCAGGCGATGATGGGCCACCTTCGCGGCGGCCTTGCGCATGTGAACGTCCTGTCGTCGATCCTCTTCGCGGGGCTGTCGGGGTCGGCGGTCGCCGATACCAGCGCGCTCGGGTCCATGCTGATCCCGGCGATGGAAAAGCAGGGCTATACCCGCAGGTTCGCGGCTGCGATCACGGCCGCCTCCAGCGTGATCGGCCCGATCATCCCCCCGTCCGGCATCATGATCATCTACGCCTACGTGATGGGGGAATCGGTGGCGGCGCTGTTCCTCGCCGGGATCGTGCCGGGCCTGATGGTGGGCATCGGCCTGATGATCATGATCAAGGTCATGGCCGACCGCTACGATTTCCCCGTCGCCTCGCGGCGGACGACGTGGGGCGAGGCCGGGCAGGCCTCGCTGCGGGCCTTCTGGCCGCTCATGACGCCGGTCATCATCCTGGGCGGGATCCTCGGCGGCATCTTCACCCCGACCGAGGCGGCGGCGGTCGCCGTCGGCTATGCGCTGATCGTCGGGCTCTTCGTCATGCGGTCGTTGCGCCCTGCGGACCTTCCCAGCATCTTCTCGGCCGCGGGCGTGACATCGGCGGTCGTCCTGCTGCTGGTCGGCGCGGCCATGGCGTTCAAAACGGTCGCTTCGCTCGCGCGGACGCCCGAGCAGCTCGCGGGGATCATCCTTGCCCTGTCGGACAACCCGCTGATCCTTTTGTTCCTGATCAACATCCTCCTGTTCATCGTGGGGATGTTCCTCGATGCGGGGCCGGCGATCATCATCCTCGGGCCGATCCTCGGGCCTATCTTCATCGAGATGGGGGTGGAACCCGTCCACTTCGCCATCATCATGGCGGTGAACCTGACGGTGGGGCTGGCCACGCCGCCGATGGGGCTGGTCCTCTTCGTCGCCTCGTCCGTCTCGGGCGAGAAGGTGGAGACGATCGCGCGCGCGATCCTGCCGTTCCTGGCGGTTCATGCCATCGTGATCTTCCTGATCACCTATATTCCCGCACTTTCGCTGACGATCCCGCGGCTTGCGGGCTTCGTGAACTGACCGGAAAACCACTGGGAGGAACCATGATCCGGACCACGCTCAAGACCCTCGCCGTCGCGGCGCTGCTCGCCGGCACGGCAGCGGCCGGATGGGCGCAGGAAATCGTCCTGCGCGCCACCGCGACGTCGAACACCGAGGACGAGGACTATGACGGCCTGGTCGTCTTCAAGAACTTCGTCGAGAACGCCTCGAACGGCGCGATCAAGGTCGAGCTGTTCATCGGCACCCAGCTCTGCGCCACAGGTCAGGAATGCCTGCAGGGCGTTGCCGACGGCTCGATCGATATCTTCATCTCGACCTCGGGCGGGGCGGCGGCGCTCTTTCCCTACATCCAGGTTCTCGACCTGCCCTATCTGATGAGCGATGACCGGGTCGCCGAGACGGTGCTGACGGGCGACTTCGTGCGCTACCTGCGCGAGAAGGCGCTGGCGGACAGCGACGGCACCATCCGGCTGATGACGGTCGGCAACACCGGCGGCTGGCGCAACTACGCCAACACCAAACGCCGCGTGACGCAGCCCGCCGACCTCGCGGGGCTGAAACTTCGCACCGTGCCCGCCGACCTGCCGCAGGTGCTGGCGCGCGGCCTTGGCGCAAGCCCGACGCCCATTCCGTGGCCCGAGCTCTTCACCTCGCTGCAGACCGGCGTGGTCGAAGGGACGGCGAACGGGATCACCGACATCATGAACATGAAGTTCCCCGACGCGGGGCTCAAATACATCACGCTCGACGGGCACAGCTACATGGGCGCCTTCTGGTGGATGAGCCAGGCCCGCTTCGACAGCCTGACCGAGGCGCAGAAGCGCGTAGTGGTGGACGGCTTCGCCGCGCTTCAGCAGGCCACCTTCGCCAGCCCCAAGCGGAAGGAGATCGCGGCCTACGAAGCCTTCCTTGCCGCAGGCGGCGACATCTATGTGCCCTCGCCCGAGGAAAAGGCGGCCTTCGCCGCGGCCGCCGCCCCCGCGCTCGACTGGTTCCGCACGAACGTGCGGGACGGGGCCGAGGTGCTGGACCGCTTCATGGCGGCGGTGGCCGAGGCGCAGGCGAAGGTGGACGCCGCACGCGCGGCCGACCTGAACTGACGCGGGCCCGTTGACGCCACGCGGGCGGCCCTGCAAGCAGGGCCGCCCGCACGTCTTTTCCGGGGAATGCCATGTCCGGCCGGTCCTTCGCCTTCACCCGCGCCATCGCGCGCGAACCCGCGGCCAGCGCGGTCGCGGGCCTGCGCGCCGTCGACACCGGGGCGCCCGACATCGCTGCCTTCCGCGCCGATCACGCGGCCTATGTGGCCGCCCTGCGGGCCGAGGGCCTCGCGGTCACCGTCCTGCCGCAGATGGACGCCTTCCCCGATTCCGTGTTCGTCGAGGATACCGCGCTGTGCCTGCCCGACGGCGCCGTCGTCCTGCGCCCCGGCGCGCCGTCGCGCTTCGGCGAGGCGGCAGCGATGGCCCCGCATCTCGCCCGGCACTACGGCGACCGGGTCGTGCATCTGGCCGAGGGCTTCGTCGAGGGCGGCGACCTGATGATGACCGAGGACGCGATCCTCGCCGGCCTGTCGGCGCGCACCAACGCCGCCGGCGTCGCGGCGCTGGCCGCAGCGGTGGCGCCCTGGGGCTGGCCGGTGCGGATGGTCGAAACGCCGCCGGGTGTCCTGCACTTCAAGACCGACTGTTCGCTGCTCGATGCCGAAACCGTCCTGGCCACCGACCGGCTGGCCGCGACCGGCTGCTTCGCCGGGCGGCGCGTGATCCCGGTGGCCCCGGGGGAAGAGGCGGCGGCGAACGCGATCCGCGTCAACGGCGCGGTGATCTTCCCCGCCGGCTTCCCCCGGACGCGCGACGCGCTGGTCGCTGCGGGCTATCGCGTCGTCGAGATCGGCAATGCGCAGGCCGCCAAGCTCGACGGCGGCATGTCCTGCCTCAGCCTGCGCTTCACCCCGCCCGGCTGACCGTCGCGGCATCGGACCCGCGTCGCGCCGGATGTTCCGCCGCGGCCCGGCACGGCCGTCGCGAGGCGGGATCGCAGCAGGCTCATGCGGCGGGCCCGAGGCAGCGCGTCGTGGCGCCGCCGCGGCCGCCACGGCCCCCGCCGTCAGAGACCGCCGCCGAAGGATCCGCCGCCGCACGGCCTGCCTTCCCTCCCGCTTCGCCGCCGCCTATCGTCGCCGCGGCGGAACGGGCAGTCGGCATGGCGGACGCGGCGCAGCGGTTCAACATCCTCGTGGTCGCGCAGGACGGCCGGCTGGGCTACGAGGCGGCGATCCTCGCGGCCTCGTTGCGGCTGACCAATCCCGGCTTTGCCGGCCGCCTCTTCGTGGCCGAGCCGCAGCCCGGCCCCCTCTGGCCGTCCGACCCGCGGGTGTCGGACCCCGCGCTGCGGGCGCTGATCGAAGAGATGGGCGGCATCTTCCTGCCCTTCGAGAGCCGCCGCTTCGGCGCCCGCTATCCTTACGGCAACAAGATCGAGGCGCTCGCCGCGCTGCCGCCGGGCGAGCCCTTCCTGTTTCTCGACACCGACACTCTGGTGATCGGCGACCTCGGCACCCTTGCCTTCGACTTCGACCGCCCCTCTGCCTCGATGCGGCGCGAGGGCACCTGGCCCGAGCCGCAGCCCTACTGGGAGCTCGAGGACATCTGGCGGGCGCTTTACGACCGCTTCGGCCTCGACTTCGCTTCCTCGCTCGATCCCGCGCAGCCGGAAGGCCACTGGGAGCGCTATCTCTATTTCAACGCAGGCTGGTTCTTCCACCGCTGCGGCCCGACCTTCGGCGCCCGCTTCGCCGACTGGGCGGCGGCGGTGCGCGCCGATCCCGGCCCGGCGCTGGCCTGCCAGAGCCTCGACCCCTGGCTCGACCAGGCGGTGCTGCCGCTGGTCATCCACAGCTTCGGCGGCGGGCGGCCGGGACCCGGGCTGGCCGGGCTCGACGGCGACGTGACCTGCCACTGGCGCACGTTGCCGCTGCTCTTTGCGCGCGAGAGCGAACGGGCGGTGGCGGTGCTGGAAGAGGCGATCGGCAAGGGCCCTGTCCGCCGTGTCCTGAAGGCCTGGGAACCTGTCCGCCGGTTCGTCTACCAGGGCCGGGGGCGCAGGGCGCGCGCCCTCTTCGACCGCACCGACCTGCCGCGGCAGGAACGGGTGATCCGCAACGCGCTGAAGCGCGAGGGGCTGTGGATGCGCTGACCGCGCGGCCGCCGCCCGGGGCCGACCATCGGAAAGGAGGGCTTTCCGCCCCCCTCTGGCCTTCGGTCATTCACCCCCCGGAGAGTATTCGGAACAAGACGAAGCCGGGCGGGGGGGTGTTGGCGGGTGCAGGACCGCGGCCGCATCCGGCCCGCGCCCGGCCTGCCGGCCTTCGCCGTTCCGCAACGCGGCGCGCGGGGGGGGGGAGGAGGGGAGGCCCGGCGCGCGCCTGCGCCATTGCGGCCGGGACGGGCGCGCGCTTAGGGTCGCGCGAGGCCACGGAGGATGCGATGACCAGGACCTACGGATTCGACACGCTGCAGATCCACGCCGGCGCCCGGCCGGATCCGGCGACGGGCGCGCGGCAGGTGCCGATCTATCAGACGACCGCCTATGTGTTCCGCGACGCCGACCATGCCGCGGCGCTCTTCAACCTGCAGGAAGTGGGCTACATCTATTCGCGGCTGACGAACCCGACCGTCTCGGCGCTGCAGGAACGCATCGCCACGCTCGAAGGCGGAGTGGGCGCGGTGTGCTGCGCGTCGGGCCATGCCGCGCAGATCATGGCGCTGTTCCCGCTGATGGCACCCGGCCGCAACGTGGTGGCCTCGACCCGGCTCTACGGCGGGACGGTGCAGCAGTTCACCAACACCATCCGCAAGTTCGGCTGGTCGGCGAAGTTCGTCGATTTCGACGATCTCGCCGCGCTGGAGGCCGCGGTGGACGGCGACACCCGGGCGATCTTCTGCGAATCGATCGCGAACCCCGGCGGCTACATCACCGACCTGCCCGCCGTGGCGGCGGTGGCCGACCGGGCGGGCGTGCCGCTTCTGGTCGACAATACCTCGGCCAGCCCCTACCTCTGCCGCCCGATCGAGCACGGGGCGACGCTGGTCATCCACTCGACCACGAAATACCTGACCGGCAACGGCACCGTCACGGGCGGCGCGATCGTCGATTCGGGGCGGTTCGACTGGTCGGCCTCGGGCAAGTTCCCCGCGCTGTCGGCGCCCGAACCCGCCTATCACGGGCTGAAGTTCCACGAGACCTTCGGCCCTCTTGCCTATACATTCCATGGCATCGCCATCGGCCTGCGCGACCTCGGCATGACGATGAACCCGCAGGCGGCGCATTACACGCTGCTCGGGATCGAGACGCTCAGCCTGCGGATGCAACGGCATGTCGAGAACGCGGTGAAGGTGGCGACATGGCTCGAGAACGACCCGCGGGTGGACTACGTCACCTATGCGGGCCTGCCGTCCTCGCCCTGGCATCACCGGGTGGCGACGGTCTGCCCGAAGGGGGCGGGCGCGCTGTTCACCTTCGCGGTGAAGGGCGGGTATCAGGCCTGCGTGCGGCTGGTGGACAGCCTCGAGCTCTTCAGCCATGTGGCCAACCTCGGCGACACCCGCAGCCTCATCATCCATTCGGCCTCGACCACACACCGTCAGCTGACGCCCGAGCAGCAGCGCGCGGCGGGTGCTGCGCCCGAGGTGGTGCGCGTCTCGATCGGGATCGAGGATGCCGACGACCTTATCGCCGACCTCGACCAGGCACTGGCGAAGGCGACCGCCTGACCGCCGGCGGGGCGCAGCGGCCGGGCCGGGCCGGCCGCCCGGCCGCTCACTCGGCCAGCGCGTAGACGATGCCGACGGTCGCAGAATAGCTGATCTCGCCGGCCTCCACCGGCACGGAGGCGGGCGCGGCATCGGCCATGGCGGCGCGAAGCATCGGCTGCGGCGGCGCGTAGCCGCCATGCTCGGTGATCTCGAGCACCCGGCCGAGGCGCACGCCCGCGGCTTCGGCCATAAGCTGTGCCTTGCGGCGGGCATCGGCCGCGGCCGCGGCCAGTGCCGCGTCCCGCGCCGGCCCGGGATCTGCGAGCGTGAAGGTCAGCCCGCCGAGCGTGTTCGCGCCGTCCGACACGGCCGCATCGAGGACGGTCCCGAGGGTGTCGAGCGCGCGCACGCGCACCGACAGCTGGTTCGACGCCTCGTAGCCGACGAGGCGCGGGGTGCGGCCGTCGCCGTAATCGTAGCGAGGGCCGAGGCTGAGGCCGCTGGTCTGCACGTCGCGCGGGGCGATCCCGGCCTCGCGCAGGCGGGCGATCACGGAAGCGAGGCGGGCGTTGTTGTCCGCAAGCGCCTGGGCGGCGGTGCGGGCCTGCGTCTGCACCCCGAGCGTGACGACAGCCATGTCGGGGGCGGCATCGACCCGGCCGGTGCCGGTCACGGCAAGGCGGGCGGGCGTTTCGGCGCTCTGGGCCGCCAGCGCGGCCGGCAGCGCGGACAGCGCGGCGGCGAGCAGGACGGCAGGGGCAAGGCGAAGGGTCATCGACGCGATCCTCGTTGCGGCTGGGCTATCGTGCGCCGATTTGCTCCTGCGGGCGCGGCATTGTAAGGGCCTTCGGGGTGGCCTTCTTTTCTTCGGCGGTTTCCTGCTGTAGTGGAAGGAGGTGCGGCGCGGCGCTTCGCCCCCGCGCGCCCCTGTGCTAGAGCGGCCGCATGAAGCCCAGCTTTGCCCTCAACCTCTCCAACGACAGGATCGGGCTTCTGCATCGCACGCCCCAGGGCTGGCACCCTGTGGGCGAGGTTGCCTTTGCCGATCCTGACCTTCCGGCCGCGCTGTCCTACCTGCGCGGATCGGCGCTCGGCCTCGAACCCCAGGGGTTCGGCACGAAGCTTGTGATCCCGAATTCCGAGATCCGCTATCTCGAGATCGAGGCGCCTGGCCCCTCGGTGGCCGAGCGGCGGGCCCAGATCGCCGCTGCGCTGGACGGTCGGACGCCCTATGCGGTCGAGGAACTGGCATTCGACTGGTCGGGCACCGGGACGACCGTGCAGGTCGCCGTCGTCGCGAAGGAGACGCTGGCTGAGGCCGAGGCATTCGCGGTCGAACACCGGTTCAACCCCGTCTCGTTCGTGGCGATCCCGCCGGCCGGCGCCTTCGGGGGCGAACCCTGGTTCGGCCCGACGAAGGCCGCTGGTGCCGCGACGGTCGAGCGCGACCAGGACCCGATCCGCATCGTCGCGCGCGAATCCCGCCCGCAGTCCGAACCGCGCGCACGGGCGACCCGCAGCGTGGCGCAGGCGGCGGCCGCGGCCGAGGGACCGGCCACCTCAGGGGGGCCGGACATGGCGGAGGCCGAGCCGGCCACGGCGCCCCCGCCCGCCGCATCCGCGCCCGCCGCAGTGCCGAAGCCTGCGTCGGCGCCGCGGCCCGATCCCGTCGCGGCGGATCCTGCCCCTGAGGCCCCCCGGGCCGCGGCACGGGTGCCGCCGCCTGCACCTCCCCTGCCGGCGGCCGCAGCAGTCGAGCCTGCCCCGCCGCCCTTTCGCGCAGAGGCGCCGCAGCCACCCCCCGCTCCGGCCCCGCCCGCAGCGAAGGCAACCGCCGCCGCGCCCGACCCCGCGCCCGCCCGTGCCGCGCCGCCGGGCCCGCCGGCCGAGGCCGGGGCACGCCCCGCGCCGCCCCAGCCCGCGCCACCCCCGCCGCCACCGTCCGCGCCATCCGCGGCGGTCGAGCCTCCGGCGCGACGCGAGGCCGAAATCCGCGTGCTGCCACCGCGCAACACGGACCGCGCCCCTGGCCCGCCGCGTCCCGCCCCGCCACCGCCGCCGGCGCCGCCGCGTCGAGCCGGCGGCCTGCCCTTGCGCAGCGTGCAGGGTGGCGATCCGTTGCCCAAGCCGCCCCGCCCGGCCGCCAAGGGGCCACAGTCGGCCAAGCCGCCCGCCCGGCCCGCCGTCGTCGCCAGCCAACCCGTGCGCCCGGCCACTGCCGCGGCGACACTGCGCGCCGTTGCGCCTGCACGCGCGCCTGAGCCCGAGGACCAGCCGGAGGCCGCGCCGCCCGCACCGGCGCGGCGCGGCGCGGAAGCTCCTGATGCGCAGCTGCGGCGCGGCGCCGCCGCGAAGCGGCACCTGCCGGTCGGACTGATCCTGACGGGGATCCTCGTCCTTCTGCTCGGGGCGGTGGCGATCTGGGCCTCGCTGTTCCTCGACCCGCCCGATCCGGGGGCCGAGGCGCCAGCGGCAGCCGAGGCGGTCGCGGCGCTGCCGGCCGCGCCGCCGGCCCCGGCGGCCGAACCCGCGCCCGCGCCCCCGGCCGTCGCGCCGCTGCCCGATGCCGAGGCGC
>CALIZF010000021.1 GCA_938028765.1 uncultured Paracoccaceae bacterium | reverse complement strand
GCGCCCCCCCCCGGCGTCGTTGCCTCAGTGGCCGATGGCCGCCCCGGCGCCCTTCGGCACGCGGCTCGATTCCACCAGCTCCTGCACATGCCGCGGCGGCGCGCTTGTCACCACCGACACCACATAGGCCGTGATGAAGTTCAGCAGCGCGCCCACCGGACCGAACGAGGCCGGCGCGATCCCGAACAGGTAGTTGTCCGGCGTGTTGGGCAGCAGGTTGGTGCCGGGAACGAAGAACATGCCGAGATAGGTGAAGATGTAGCCCGCCGTGGCGACGAGGCCCACGATCATCCCAAGGACCGCCCCCGGCATGTTGATGCGCTTCGAGAAGATGCCCATCATCAGCACCGGGAAGATGGTCGCCGCGGCGAGGCCGAAGGCCAGCGCCACCACCTGCGCCGCGAACCCGGGCGGGTTGAGCCCCAGCCAGGTCGCCAGCACGATCGCCCCCGCCATCGAGATCCGGGCGATCAGCAGTTCGCCCCGCTCGCTCAGCTTCGGGTTGATCGCGCCTTTGATCAGGTCGTGGCTGATCGCGGACGAGATCGCCAGAAGCAGGCCCGCGGCGGTGGACAGCGCCGCGGCAAGACCGCCCGCGGCGACCAGCGCCACGACCCAGCCGGGCAGCCGGGCGATCTCGGGGTTCGCCAGCACCATGATGTCGTTGTTCACGGTGACCAGCTCGTTCGCCGTCAGGCCCAGTTCGCCCGCCGTCTTGCCGCCGAAGGTGACGGCATCGCGCGCCGCGATCGCCTCGAGCATCGCGGTCTGCAGCGCCTTGAGGTTCGCATCCTCGACATCGTTGACCAGCACCGCCTCGGGCGAGGCAAGGTCCGCCTCGGGCAGCCCCGCCGCGGCGCGCGCGTCGGCGAAGGCCTTTGTCGTTTCGGCGATCTTCGCATTCGGCGCGCGCAGCCGCGCGTCGTTGAAGTAGGCGATGCGGCCGTCGCCGTTCTTGTCCTCGAACTTGAGGAGGCCCGTCTTCGCCCAGTTGCGGATCCACGCAAGATCCTCGCGCGTCTCGATGTCGGCCACCGACAGCGGCGGGGCATCGTAGAACCGACCCTGGATCGCACCCGGCCAGAAGGTGGTGGTGATGTTCAGCCGCGCCATCGAGCCGACGGCCGGCGCGACGGTGTAGAGAAGCGCGATGAACACCAGTGCCCAGCCCGCCGAAATCCGCGCGTCCGACACCTTCGGCACGGTGAAGAAGCGGATGATGACGTGCGGCAGGCCCGCCGTGCCAATCATCAGCGACAGCGTGAGCAGGAACATGTTGAGCATGCTCGGGCTGTCGGCGGTGTATTTGGTGAACCCGAGATCGCTCACCACCTGGTCGAGCTTGGCGAGGAACGCCACCTCGCCGCCGCCGGGCGCATAGCTCCCGATCAGGCCGAGCTGGGGCAGGAAGTTGCCCGTCAGCTGCAGCGAGATGAAGATCGCCGGGATCGTGTAGGCGATGATCAGGACGACATACTGCGCCACCTGGGTGTAGGTGATGCCCTTCATGCCGCCGAACACCGCATAGGCGAACACCACCGCCGAGCCGATGTAGAGGCCGGTATCGACTTGCACCTCGAGGAAGCGCGAGAAGGTCACGCCCACGCCCACCATTTGCCCGATGACGTAGGTCACCGAGATCACGATGAGGCAGACCACGGCCGTCTGCCGCGCCCAGTTCGAATAGAACCGGTCGCCGATGAAGTCGGGCACGGTGAACTTGCCGAACTTCCGCAGATAGGGCGCAAGCAGAAGCGCCAGAAGCACATAGCCCCCGGTCCATCCCATGAGGAAGGTCGAGTTGTTGTAACCGCCGAAGGCGATGAGGCCGGCCATCGAGATGAACGAGGCCGCCGACATCCAGTCGGCCGCGGTGGCCATGCCGTTCATGACCGGGGGAACGCCCTGGCCCGCGGCATAGAACTCCGAGGTCGAGCCCGCCCGCGCCCAGATGGCGATGCCGATGTAGAGGGCGAAGGTCGCGCCCACCACGATCAGGTTGAGGGTATACTGATCCATGCCGGCAGCCCCTATTCTTCGACGCCGAAGTCCTTGTCGATCTTGTTCATGCGCCAGGCATAGAAGAAGATCAGAACAAGGAAGGTGTAGATCGAACCCTGCTGGGCGAACCAGAACCCGAGGTCGGCACCGCCGACGCTGATGTCCTTAAGGCTCGGCCGCATCAGGATGCCGAGGACGTACGAGCAGACGAACCAGATCACCAGACAGAGGCTGATGAGTCTGATGTTCGCTGCCCAGTAGGCCCCGGCGGATGGTTTGTCTGCCATGCGCGTTTCTCCCTGAGTTTACCCCGCCGCGGCCGGACTGCCCGGACCGCGGCCCTCCTTCACGCCGTCACGCGTTCCACGATCGTGGCAAGGCTGCGGGCGATGTCGGCGATGGAAGCCATCCCGTCCACCCGTTCGAGAACCCCGCGCCCCTCGTAGTAGGCGATCAGCGGTGCCGTCTGGGCGTGGTAGGCGGCGAGCCGCGCCCCCGCCGTTTCGGCAGTGTCGTCGGCCCGGCGCTTGAACGCCGTGCCGCCGCATCGGTCGCAGACGCCCGCCGTCGCGGGCCGCTTGAAGTCGTCGTGATACCCCTCGCCGCAGGACGCGCAGGTGAAGCGGCCGGCGACGCGGGCGATCATTGCGTGATCGACGACCTCCATCGACACGACCGCGTTCACCCGCTGGCCGGTCGCCGCCAGCAGGCCGTCCAGCGCCTCGGCCTGGCCCGCGGTGCGCGGGAACCCGTCAAGGATCACGCCGCGGGCGGTGTCGGGCTGCGCCATCCGGTCCTTCAGGATCGCCAGGACGATGTCGTCGCCGACCAGCCCGCCCGCCTCCATCACCGCCTTCGCCTGCCGGCCGGCCTCCGTCCCCGCCGCGACGGCGGCGCGCAGAAGGTCGCCGGTGGACAGCTGCACGAGACCGAAGCGTTCCTCGAGCATCCGTGCCTGCGTGCCCTTGCCCGCGCCGGGCGGGCCCAGAAGGATCAGCACGGCCGGTCTGGTGGCTGCCTCGGCCCTCGCCGCCCCCGCCATCATCGCCCCCGTCACGCGCGGTTCATCCGGTTGGCGATCAGGTCGTCCACCACCGCCGGGTCCGCCAGCGTCGATGTATCGCCGAGCGCGCCGTAGTCGTTCTCGGCGATCTTGCGCAGGATGCGGCGCATGATCTTGCCCGAGCGGGTCTTGGGCAGGCCCGGCGCCCACTGGATGAGATCCGGCGAGGCGATCGGGCCGATCTCCTGCCGGACCCAGGCCACCAGTTCCTTGCGCAGGTCGTCCGTCGGGGCGACGCCGTTCATCAGCGTGACATAGGCGTAGATGCCCTGACCCTTGATCGGATGGGGATAGCCGACGACGGCCGCCTCGGCGACCTTCGGATGGGCGACCAGCGCGCTTTCGATCTCGGCCGTGCCCATCCGGTGGCCCGAGACGTTGATCACGTCATCGACCCGGCCGGTGATCCAGTAATAGCCGTCCGCATCCCGCCGGCAGCCGTCGCCGGTGAAGTAGTAGCCGCGATACTGGCCGAAATAGGCTTCCTCGAACCGCTGGTGATCGCCCCAGAGGGTGCGCATCTGGCCCGGCCAGCTGTCGGCGATGCACAGCACGCCCTCGGTTTCCACCTCTTCCTTCACCTGCGCGGTGTTCGGATCCAGCACGACCGGCTTCACGCCGAAGAAGGGCTTGGTGGCGCTGCCAGGCTTCTGCGGGATCGCGCCGGGCAGGGGCGTGATGATGTGCCCGCCCGTCTCGGTCTGCCAGAACGTGTCCACGATCGGGCAGCGGCCCTTGCCGACGTGGGTGTTGTACCAGTTCCAGGCCTCGGGGTTGATCGGCTCGCCCACGCTGCCCAGCAGCTTCAGGCTGGACAGGTCGTGCTTTTCCACCCACTGCACGCCCTGGCCCATCAGGGCGCGGATCGCGGTCGGGGCGGTGTAGAACTGGGTCACGCGGTGCTTCGCGCAGACCTCCCAGAACCGACCGGGATCGGGCCATGTGGGCACGCCCTCGAACATCAGCGTCGTGGCGCCGTTCGCCAGCGGGCCGTAGACGATATAGCTGTGCCCCGTCACCCAGCCCACATCGGCCGTGCACCAGAAGATGTCGCCGTCATGGTAATCGAAGGTAAGCTGATGCGTCATCGCGGCATAGACGAGATAGCCGCCCGAGGTGTGCACCACCCCCTTCGGCCGCCCCGTGGACCCCGAGGTGTAGAGGATGAACAGCGGATCCTCCGCCCCCACCTCGACATAGGGGCAATAGGGGCTGGCCGCGGCCATGGCCGCCTTCAGGTCGATGTCGCGCCCGTCGATCCAGCTCGTCTGGTCGCCGGTATGCTTGACCACGAGGCATTGCACCCGGTCGTCGCAGTTGAGGAGCGCGGCATCGGTATTGGCCTTCAGCGGCGTCTTGCGCCCGCCGCGGGGCGCGAAGTCGGCGGTGATGACGATGCGCGCCTCGCTGTCGTTGATGCGGTTGGCCAGCGCATCGGGCGAGAAGCCCGCGAACACGACCGAATGGATCGCGCCGATCCGCGCGCACGCCAGCATCGCATAGGCCGCCTCGGGGATCATGGGCAGGTAGATCACCACCCGGTCGCCCTTCTTCACCCCCTGCGCCTTCAGCACGTTCGCCATCCGGCAGACGTTTTCCAGAAGCGCGGCATAGGTGATGTGCTGCGCGGGGGTCTTGGGATCGTCCGGCTCCCAGATGATCGCCGTCTGCCCGCCGCGCCGGCCCACATGACGGTCCACGCAGTTGGCGCAAACGTTCAGGACCCCGTCCTCGAACCACTTGATCGAGACCTGGCCGAAGGTGAAATCGGTGTTCTTGACCTTCGTGAACGGCCGCGTCCAGTCGATCCGCAGCGCCTCGCGCGCCCAGAAGGCATCGGGGTTCGCCACCGATTCCGCATACATCGCGGCGTAGCGGTCCGCATCGACATGCGCGCGGGCCACGAAGCCGGGCGACGCTGCATAGACTTCGCCCGCCGTGGCGGTTGCCTGATCGGCCATGACATCCTCCCTTGCGTCCGGGCGGCCGGCGCTGCCGTCCGCCCCCGACGGCGTCACGCATCGCTGCGCGTCCGCCACCTCTCCCGACACGCATGATAGCCGATCTGAGAAGACAATGGTAACACTTTCTGCAATATGGATTTTCCTGTAAATCCATCGACCGAGATCAGGTCAATTCCGAAAACTTCGGTAAATTTGGCGTGACAGGGCGTGGTTCGCGCCCGCCAGCGGTCGGGGCTGCGACCGCACCGCGACCGCCGGCGGGTCCGTGGCCGCGGCGGCGCGGCGCGATCCGCAGAAGTCCCGCCCCTCCCGCCGTGACGTCACGTCACGACCATAGGCCCGAACCGCGGGCCGGACGAATCAGATTCGAACCAGATCAGCCGGGCCGCTGAAACTCGGCCAGCGCATCGTCGATCCGGGCGCGCCAGGCCACATGCGGCTCGCGCACGCCCTGGCTCAGCAGCATCCGGCGCACCTCGGGGCTGGCGCCGGTGAGGACCAGCCGCCCGCCCTTCCGCTCGGTCTGGCGCGCCAGAACCTCGAAGGACCGCGCACCCGAGGAATCGATGAACGGCACGTCGGACAGATCGACGACAAAGACCCGCGGCCGGTCCGCGATCCGGTCCAGCACCGCGCCGAGCGTCGCCGCCGCGCCGAAGAACCACGCCCCCCGCAGCCGGTAGACGACCACGTCCCCCTCCTGGGTCGCGGCATCGTAGGGCGTCTCGCCCCCGCCGTCGCCGGTGTCGCCGGGCAGGTGCCGGTCGAGGCGCGCCGCCTCGGACATGCGGCGGATGAAAACCGCCCCGCCCAGGGCGGCGCCGGCGATGATCCCCTCGGTCAGATCGCGGAACACAACCAGCAGGAAGGTCACGAGGACGATCGCCGCGTCGGCGCGGCTGGCGCGCAGGAGCGACCAGATCTCTTCCTTCTCGGCCATGTTCCAGGCCACGAACAGCAGAACCCCCGCCAGCGCGGCCAGCGGGATGTCGGCCGCAAGCGGCGCGGCCACCAGCATGAAGCCGAGCAGGAACAGCGCATGCAGCATCCCCGACACCGGGCCGCGGCTGCCCGCGCGCACGTTCGTCGCCGTGCGGGCGATCGTGCCCGTGACGCAGAACCCGCCGAACAGCGCCGAGCCGATGTTGGCCAGCCCCTGCGCCACCAGTTCCGCGTTGGACCGGTGCCGGCGGCCGGTCATCCCGTCGGCGACCACGGCGGACAGCAGCGACTCGATCGCCCCCAGCAGGGCGAAGCTGACCGCCCAGGGCAGCGCGTCGGCCAGCAGCGCGGGATCGAAGTCGGGCAGCGCGGGGGCGGGCAGCACGCGGGGCAGGCCGCCGAAACGGTCGCCGATCGTTTCCACCTGCAGGCCCGCGGCCGCGGCCGCCGCCGCCACAGCCACCGCAATGAGCATCCCCGGCCAGTGCGGCCGCCACCGTTTCAGCGCCGCGATGATGCCGATGGTCCCCGCCGCCACGGCGACGGCGCCGGGGCTGAGGGTTGCGCGCGCATCCCACAGCGCCTGAAGCTTCGGGATGATCGCCCCGGGCTCGCCCCCCGGCAGGGTGAGGCCGAAGGCATCGCGCAGCTGGCTTGTCGCGATGATGACAGCGATGCCAGTCGTGAAGGCGACGGTGACGGGGTAGGGGATGAACCGGATGTAGGTGCCAAGCCGCAGCGCGCCGACCGCCGCAAGGATGAAGCCCGACAGGAAGGTGGCCAGGATCAGGCCCGGCAGCCCGACCTCCATCACGCAGGCCGACACCAGCACGATGAAGGCCCCCGCCGGCCCGCCGACCTGGAACCGCGATCCGCCGAGGGCAGACACGAGGAACCCGCCCACGATGGCCGTGTAGAGGCCCCGTTCGGGTCCGACGCCGCTGGCGATGGCGATGGCCATCGACAGCGGCAGCGCCACAACGGCCACGGTCAACCCGGCCAGCGCGTCCGCGCGAAGGTCCGCAAGGCCATAGCCCTCGCGCAGGACCGTCACGATCTTCGGCAGGAATTCCCCGCCGGAATGGGGGGTTGCGGTCGCCTCCGAATTTGTCATGTTGGGCCTCGGGGTGCGGATGCACGCATCGAACGCCCCCGCGCCAGCCGATGTCAAGATGACCGATCCCCCCCGACACGACCCCCTGAACCCGGTTGACGATACCGCCCGCGCCCTTGCCCGCGGCCTGATGACCGGCGCGACGTCCGGCGCGCTGGCGGTCCTCGAGGAGGACGGCGGGCCCTTCGTCAGCCGGATCGCGCTGGCGCCCTCGCCCGAGGGCGTGCCGATGGCGCTTCTGTCGGGGCTTTCGGTCCATACCCGCGCGCTGATGGCCGACCCGCGCTGCGCCCTGCTGCTGGGCGAACCCGGCGCGAAGGGCGATCCGCTCACCCACCCGCGGCTCAGCCTTCGCGCGCTGGCCGCCTTCGCCGATCCGGCCGAGGATACGGACTTGCGCGCGCATTTTGTCCGCCTGCGCCCGAAGGCCGCCGTCTATGCCGGCCTGCCGGATTTCCGCGCCGTCCGCTTCCGGCCGCTGTCGGCGTCGCTGAACGGGGGTTTCGGGCGGGCCTACGCGCTCGCGGCTTCGGATCTTGCGCCGTAGGAAAGGCCGGGCGGAACCGCCCGGCCTGCGCGATCCGCTCCGCCTCGGATCGCGTCACACCGGGTTGTCCACCCGGATCGTGACCGTCGCCCGGCCCTGCACCGCCACCGGCCAGCGCAGCACCGCGAGCGTCTTCTGCGCGCCCTGTTCAGCCTGCGCATAGGGCATGTCATGGCGCACCGTCACCGGCGCGCCGGTCTGGATCGGCCCGTCGGGCACCACCGCCTGCACCGTCCGCGCCCAGCCCCCGAACGGCAGTTGCGCCGCTGCGTTCACCTGCCAGGCGTTCGCGGGCGTGTTCTGGATGTGGGTGATGGTGACCGGGTTGAACATCGGCGCCGCGATGCCGTTGTAGTTGTTGCCGTGCACGACGATGTTGCGGAACCGCCCGTAGTCGAGGTCGGCAAAGGTCGTGTCCACCTTCTCGACCCGGTCGATGGTGCCGTTCAACGTGCGGAAGGTATTGCCCGTCACGCTGAGCCCCTGGAGGTAGTGGCCGGCCCCGTGCGGCGTGACCACGATCCACGCGAAGGCCGGCAGCGCGCCGATGGTGGTGAACACGTTCCCCGTGATGCTGAGCCCGCCGAACGAGAACTGGTTGTTCCAGTTCGGATCGGGCTCGCGCTCGTTCGTCATCTCGATGAAGCAGTTGTCGATGTAGTTGCCCGTCACCACCGACTTCACGTTGATGCCGGTGAAGACGAGGCCCGCCCGGCGCACCCCGGGCATCTCGCTGTCGCCCTGGAAGAAGTGGTTGCCGATGATCAGATGCCCGCTGCCGTGGACGATCGCGAAATGGGCGAAGCGCACGATCCGGTTGTCGCGCAGCTTCACGTCGTTCTCGTTCACGTTCAGGCAGATCGAGGTGCGGTCCTGCACGCGCAGCGCCTGTTCGTTCGACAGGAACTGGCATTCGTCGATCAGCATCCCCTGGCAGCCGGTGCCGATCGAGGTGACGGCGCGGTCGCGCGGGCGGTTGATGACCGAGCCGTGGATGCGGAAGGTGATGCCGGCAGGCGGCAGCATGATCGCGCTCGCCTGCCCGTCGCAGACGAATTCGAGGTCGGTCAGCTCGAACCGGTCGAGCCGCCCGAAGCCCGAGAAATCGAGCATGTAGCGGAACCGCGTGAAGGTATAGACGCGCGTGCCGCCGGTCGATCCGGGCGGCTGGCTCAGCTCGACGGTACCCGCCGCGACGTTCTTGGACCGCACATAGGTCTCGCGGGCGACGCCGGTGCCGGTGACCAGCGCGCCTACGGGGATGTTGGCGACATTCGCCACACCGGTCAGCACCAGGGGCTGGGCGGGCGAATAGGTTGCCTGCGAGGTGACGGGCGTCACGTCCCACGCGCTCGCGGCCTGCGCGACCAGCGCTCCGTTGGTGATGACCCGCCGCTGCGCGAAGTTCGCACCGGTCATGCCGGCGACGGCGGCCACGTCCAGCGGGGCATCCAGCTCGATCCGGCGCCCGTCGAGGTCGACCGAGACATGATCGGTGAACTGGAACAGCGCCTGAACCATCCGGCGGAACCCGGCCTGATCGCTGCCGAAGGCGCGGGCGTATGTGGCGATGTCATAGGCCCGAGTCAGCGCAAGGAAGGCGTTGTCGGGCATCGACAGCGTGCCCTCGAACCGCACCGGCGCGGTCATCGTCAGGCTCGCTGCGATGCGGAACGTCCCGGCAGGCACCAGCACCGAGCGGCCCTGCGCGGCGGCGTCGGCGGCGAGGAACGCCGCGCGGTCGTCCGCCACCCCGTCGCCGATCGCGCCGTAGTCGCGCACGTCCACCCAGTCCATCATCGTCCGGTGGAACACGTCGGTGACATCCGTCACCTCGATGTCGTCGATGCGCACCGTGCCCCCGTTCGGCCCTGTAAGGTCGAGGCCAACATGCGCGTAGATGGGCCGCGTGCCCCAGGGCAGGGTAACGCCGCCGCGGTTGCCCGAACCGATGATCGCCTCGACCGTCACCACGGTGCCATAGCTGTCCAGCGCAACCGCCGGCGCGGTCTGGGGCACACCGGCCACGTTCGCGCCGGCCGCATCGCCCGCCCAGGCCGCGATCCGCACCGACGGCAGCGTGCCCGCCACCGCCTTCACCCGGGCGCGAACCCGCAGGTACATCCCCGGCAGAAGAGGGGTCTGCCCCATGTGGCGCAGCTTCTGCACCGCTTGCGTCTTGACGAGCTCGAGGCAGCCGCCGAAGTCGGGGTCGGCCGGGACCAGCGCCGCGTTCGGCGCGCCCTGGTAGGTCGGCGATCCGGGCGTGCCGTCGCCGCTGGACCACAGGCCCAGCCCTGCCGCGAACGGCGGCGGCATCAGTTGCAGCCCGTCGGTGATCGCCTTGTTCATGCCGGTTCCCCTTTCGCGCGCCTCTCGGGCGGGGACCGGCCCCGGGCGGGCCGAACCGGCCCGCCTGCCTCGGCGCCCGTCCGCCGGGTCGCCGCCGGGCCCCCGCCCTGACGCGCGAAGGATCGTCGCGGCGCCGTTAACGCCGCGCTAACCATGCGAACGGCCGCCGGTCAGGCCCCGACGGCATTGGCGGGCAGAAGCTGCACGGCGTTGATCTGCCAGCCGTCCGGCGTCTCGATCATCATGTAGTCGAGCAGATGGACCCGCCCCTGCGCATCGGTCATCATCACCCGCTGCCACAGGTTCCCGCCAACCGTCCGCAGCTCGAGGAACCTCACCTCGCGCGGGCGGTGCACCATCGGATAGCCCTGCCGGACCATCGCCCCGAACCGCTCGGGCGTGCGGAAGATCTCCTTGATCGCGGGCGAGGCATAGGTGAACGCCGTGGCGAAGTCGTCCGCGCGGAAGGCCTCGACCTGCGCGCCGATGACGCCGCGGATGGCGTCCTCCTGCGCTGCGGCCGGCGCTGCCAGAACCAGCGCCGCAACCAGACCGATGATCGTGTGCCGCATGATGCCCTCCCTGAACGGTCCCCTGTGCCGCTACGCACGGCCGCGGCGCGCGGATCATGCCTTGCCGCCCTCTGGGGATGAAACGGCGGCGAAAGCGGGATAGTTTCACCTCGGATGCCCAGGAAGGAGGCAGCGATGCCCTATGCCTTCGCCCGGTCGGACCGCAGCGCCGCAGCGGCCGTCCGCCGGATCGCGGCCGAACAGCTTGACGGAGCGCTGGCGGACCTCGGCCGCGCCGATGCCGCACGGCCCGCAACGATCCACGGCCTGCGCAAGCGGATCAAGAAGCTGCGGGGCCTCCTGCGGCTCGTCGAACCACGCTTCGACGGGTTCAGGATCGAGAACGCCGCGCTGCGCGACGCCGGGCGGCAGATCGCAGGCCTGCGCGACGCGACCGTGCGCGCCGCCACCTTCGCGCGCCTCTGCCCCGATCCCTCGGCCCTCGGGCCCGCGGCGCACGCGGCCTTCGCCGCCGTGCTCGACGCCGAACGCCGGGCGGCCGCGGGGGCGGACGCGGCCGCGCCGC
The DNA here is from genome assembly GCA_938028765.1 of uncultured Paracoccaceae bacterium. Lineage (GTDB taxonomy): Bacteria > Pseudomonadota > Alphaproteobacteria > Rhodobacterales > Rhodobacteraceae > CALIZF01. The sequence continues at coordinate 37,555 of CALIZF010000021.1, read as the reverse complement.
TGGCGGCCCTGCACATCGCGCTGGCGGCGGTGCGCAGCCGCCTGCCGGACTGGCGGCTGGAGGGGAAGGGGTTCGACCTCCTCGCGGACGGACTGTCGGGCACCTGGGCGCGCGCCCGGGCCGCGCAGGCCATCGCCGAGGCGGAACGCGCAGGGGCCTTCGCGCCAGAGCCCTTCCACGACTGGCGCAAGCGGGTGAAGGCGCACTGGTATCAGGCGCGCCTGCTGACGCCGATCTGGCCCGAGATGATGGCCCCGCACGTCGCCGCCGCCGACGAGCTGGGCGAGGAGCTGGGGATCCACAACGACATCGCGGTGCTGGCCGATCACCTCGCCACGCATCCGGTGGCCGCCGACCACCCCGCGGCGATCGCGGCCCTGCACGACATGGTGCGCGCCGAACGGGCGCGGATCGCGGATGCGCAGATCGCGGCGGGGCGTCGGCTGTTCGCCGACCGTCCCAAGGCGATCGCCCGCCGCTGGGGCGCGTGGTGGGCCGTCTGGCGCGCGGGCTGACCGGTCAGCCGGCTGGCGCCTGCGCCAGCGCGCGGTCGATCAGGCCGATGGTCTCGGCCACGCCGTAAAGGGCGATGAAGCCGCCGAACCGCGGCCCCTCGGCCGCCCCCAGCAGCACCTCGTAAAGCGCGCGGAACCAGTCGCGCAGCGGCTCGAACCCGTGGTCGCGCCCGACCGCGAAGCACAGCGACTGCAGTGCCTCGGCGTCGGTCGTGCCTTCCCAGACGCGCAGGCGGGCGGCGAGGTCGGCCATCGCCGCACGCTCCCTCTCGGTGGGCGCCCGGAAGGTCCGGGTCGGTGCGATCCGGTCGGCGAAGTAGCGCACCGCATGGCCCGCCGCCGCGTCGAGGCCCGGATGCGTCTCGGGCGCGGCGCCGGGCGCATAGCGCCGCAGGAAGCCCCACAGCGTCGCCTTGTCGCGCGCGCCGGTCACCGCGGCGAGGTTCAGGAGCATGGCGAACGGCACCACCATATCGGACGCGGGCGGATGGCCGCCGTGGATATGCCACACGGGGTTGTCCACCTGCTGTTCCACGGGCTGGCCGGGAAAGGCGCGCAGCTGCTGGTGATACTCGTCCACCGCCTTCGGAATCACGTCCCACCACAGCCGTTTGGCGGTCTTGGGCTTCTGATACATGAAGTAGCTGAGGCTCTCGGACGATGCGTAGGTCAGCCACTCGTCGATGGTCAGGCCGTTGCCCTTCGACTTCGAGATCTTCTGCCCGTTCTCGTCGAGGAACAGCTCGTAGGTGAAATGCTCGGGCTTCCGGCCGCCCAGCACCTCGCAGATCCCGTCGTAGATCGGCGTGTTGGTCGAATGGTCCTTGCCGTACATCTCGAAATCGACATCGAGCGCCGCCCACCGCGCGCCGAAGTCGGGCTTCCACTGCAGCTTCACCCGACCCCCGGTCACGGGCAGCGTCCATTCGTGCCCGTCCTCGTCATCGAAGGTGATCTCGCCCCGCGCCGCATCGACGTGCTTCATCGGCACATAGAGGACGCGCCCCGTTTCGGGGTGGATCGGCAGGAAACAGGAATAGGTCTGCTGGCGTTCCTCGCGCAAGCTGGGCAGCATGATCTCCATGATGGCGTCGTAGCGCTCGGCCGCGCGCAGGAGGATCGGATCGAACGCGCCCGAGCGGTAGAACTCGGTCGCGCTGACGAACTCGTAGGCGAAGCCGAAGGTGTCGAGGAACCGCCGCAGCATCGCGTTGTTGTGGTGGCCGAAACTTTCGAACTGCCCGAACGGATCGGGCACCGACGTCAGGGGGCGCTGCAGGTGCTCGCGCAACATCTCGGGGTTCGGCACGTTCTCGGGCACCTTCCGCATCCCGTCGAGATCGTCCGAAAAGCAGATCAGCCGCGTGGGGATGTCGCTGATCGCCTCGAAGGCGCGGCGGACCATCGTGGTGCGCGCGACCTCGCCGAAGGTGCCGATATGCGGCAGGCCCGAGGGGCCATAGCCCGTCTCGAACAGCACATACCCCTTGGCGGGCGGGGCCTTCTCGTAGCGCTTGAGGATCGCGCGGGCCGCCTCGAACGGCCAGGCCTTCGACTTCATCGCGGCATCGCGCAGCGCGGACATGGCGTTTCCCCTTCGCCCCGCGGCCGGCCCCCTGCCCGCCGCGCCCCCCGCCCTCTATTGCCGGGGTGCCCGGCGGTCAATAATCTGCGCCCGCAGCAAAGGCGGAGCCGCGACCGATGACGACCGAAACCCCCTCGCTTTCCCCGCAGGACGCGCTGGTGGCGGTGATGGTCGCCGTGTCCGCCTCGGACGAGAACCTGCGCACGTCAGAGCTTGTGGCGATCCAGCGGATCGTGAACCACCTGCCGATCTTCGCAGAGTATGACGCCGACCGGATCCGTAACGTGGCCCAGACGGTGTTCGACCTGTTCGAGGAGGAAGAGGGGCTCGATGCCCTCTTCGGCCTCGTCCGGGAAGCCCTGCCCGAAACCCTGTCCGAGACCGCCTACGCGCTGGCCTGCGACGTGGCCGCCGCGGACGGCACCATCGGCCAGGCCGAACTCCGGATGCTGGAAGAGGTGCGGCACGAACTGAAGGTGCCGCGCCTGCACGCCGCGGCCATCGAACAGGGCGCCCGCGCGCGCCACCAGCGGCTGTAGCCCGCCCCCGCCGCACGCCCCTGCCGCCGTCCGCCGTCGCGCGGGGTTGTGCCGGCCCGTGGTGCCGGCCTAGATGGATGCGACCCGAGGAGTGAGAGATGCGCGATCTGCCCCGCCCCGTCCGCGACGCAACCCCTGCCGCCGGCGGCGTCCCGCGCGATCTGGGCCCGATGCCCGAGTGGGACTTGTCCGACCTCTATCCCGCCCCGGATGCGCCTGCGGTCGCGCAGGATCTGGCCTGGCTGGCCGAGGCCGCGCGGGGCTTCGCCGATGATTACCAGGGCCGGCTGCACGATCTCGATGCGGCGGGGATGCTGGACTGCATCCGCCGCTACGAACGGATCGACATCGTCGCGGGGCGGCTGATGTCCTTCGCCGGCCTGCGCTACTACCAGGACACGCTGGCGGCGGACCGGGCCAAGTTCCTCGCCGACTGCCAGGACCGCGTGACGGACGCGACGACGCACCTTGTTTTCTTCGCGCTCGAGTTCAACCGTCTGCACGATGCGCACCTCGACGCGCTGCTCGCGGCTGATGCCGATCTGGCGCGCTACCGCCCGGTGTTCGACCGGATGCGGGCCATGCGGCCCCACCAGCTTTCGGACGAGCTGGAACGGTTCCTGCACGAAACCTCGACCGTCGGCGCCGCCGCCTGGAACCGGCTGTTCGACGAGACGATGGCAGGATTGACCTTCACGGTCGCGGGCGAGGCCATGAACCTCGAGGCGACGCTGAACCTTCTGACCGACACCGACCGCAACCGGCGCGAGGCCGGCGCGCGCGCGCTCGCCGATGTCTTCGCCGCCAACACGCGCCTCTTTGCGCGCATCCACAACACGCTGGCGAAGGAAAAGGAAATCGTGGACCGCTGGCGGCGGATGCCAACCCCGCAGCACGCGCGTCACCTTGCGAACCACGTCGAACCCGAGGTCGTGCAGGCCCTGCGCGACGCGGTGGTGGCGGCCTATCCGCGGCTGTCGCACCGCTACTACCGGCTCAAGGCGAAATGGCTGGGGCTCGACCGGCTGCAGATCTGGGACCGCAACGCCCCGCTTCCGACCGAGGCGCCGCGCACCGTGCCCTGGGCCGAGGCGCGCGCGATCGTCACCGAGGCCTACCGCGCCTTCGATCCGCGCATGGCGGAGCTGGCCGAGCCGTTCTTCACGCAAGGCTGGATCGACGCGGCGGTGAAGCCCGGCAAGGCCCCCGGCGCCTTCGCGCACCCGACGGTCAGCGAGGTGCATCCCTCTGTGATGCTGAACTACCTCGGCAAGCCGCGCGACGTGATGACCCTTGCGCACGAACTGGGCCACGGCGTGCACCAGCGGCTGGCCGCGCGGCAGGGAGAACTGCTGTCTGCCACGCCGCTGACCCTGGCCGAAACGGCCAGCGTGTTCGGCGAGATGCTGACCTTCCGCGCGCTCCTCGACCGCGCCGCCACCCCGGCCGAGCGCAAGACGCTGCTGGCCGGCAAGGTCGAGGACATGATCAACACGGTCGTGCGGCAGATCGCCTTCTACGACTTCGAATGCAAGCTGCACGCCGCCCGCGCGCAGGGCGAACTGACCCCCGACGACATCGGCGCGCTGTGGATGAGCGTGCAGGCCGAAAGCCTGGGCGATGCTTTCGAGTTCATGCCGGGATACGAAACCTTCTGGTGCTACATCCCGCATTTCGTGCATTCGCCGTTCTACGTCTATGCCTATGCCTTCGGCGACGGTCTGGTGAACGCGCTCTATGCCGTCTACGACTCCGGCCTTCCGGGGTTCCGCGATCTCTACTTCGAGATGCTGGCCGCCGGCGGATCGCGGCACCACCGCGCGCTGCTGGCCCCCTTCGGTCTTGACGCGGCCGATCCCGGCTTCTGGGACAAGGGCCTGTCGATGATCGCGGGCTTCATCGACGAGCTTGAGGCGATGGAAGGCTGACCGGCGGCTAAAGCAGCGTGCCGAGCCAGACCGAGCCTGCGGCGATCGCTGCGCCCGCCAGCATCCAGACCGCCGGATGGGTGCCGCGTGCCGGCGGCGCGGGCGGGTCGCTGCCGATCAGCCGCGCCTCGACCAGCGCGGGCAGCTTCGGCCCGAACCGCGCAAGGACCCGCAGCGTGCGCCCGAGGTCGCGCAGCGCCGCCTTCGGCCCCACGTTCTCGCGGATGTAGGTCTCGACGATCGGCCGCGCGACCTGCCAGATGTTGACCTGCGGGTCGAGGCTGCGCGCCACGCCCTCGACCACCACCATCGTGCGCTGCAGCAGGATCAGCTCGGTCCGCGTCTGCATCCCGAACCGCTCGGTCACCTCGAAGAGGTAGGCCAGCAGCCGCGCCATGCTGATGCGGCTGGCGTCCATGCCGAAGATCGGCTCGCCCACGACCCGCAGCGCACGGGCGAAATCGTCGATGTCGCGGTCGCGGGGAACATAGCCCGCCTCGAAATGCACCTCGGCCACGCGGCGGTAGTCGCGCCGGATGAACCCGATCAGGATCTCGGCATAGACGCGGCGGGTGTATTCGTCGATCCGGCCCATGATGCCGAAGTCGTAGGCGATGATCTCGCCGTCCGGCCCGACCTTGAGGTTGCCCTGGTGCATGTCGGCGTGGAAATAGCCGTCGCGCAGTGCATGGCTGAGGAACAGCTGCAATACCCGCGCCGCGAGGCGCGGCCGGTCGTGCCCCGCCGCGTCCAGCGCCGCATTGTCCGACAACGGGATCCCCTCGGCCCAGCCGAGAGTCATCACCCGTCGCCCCGACAGATGCCAGACCGGCGCAGGCACCCGAAAGCCTTCGTCGCGCGCGGTATTGGCCGCGAACTCGGCCGCCGCGGCCGCCTCGAGCCGCAGATCCAGCTCGCCGGTCACCACGCTGTCAAAATGCGCGATCACCTCGCGCGGGCGCAGGCGGCGGCTGAAGGGGGCCAGGGCCTCGATCACCCAGGCGGCGAGGTAGAAGGCGTCGATGTCGCGGCGGAAGGCGCGTTCGATGCCAGGGCGCAGCACCTTCACCGCCACCTCCGCCCCGCTGTCGGCCAGCCGCGCGCGGTGCACCTGGGCGATCGAGGCCGCGGCGACCGGTTCTGAGAAGGCCGAGAACAAGCGGTCCACCGGCACCTGCAACTCCGCCTCGACCGCCGCTTTCGCGACCGCGGTCGGGAACGGCGGCAGCCGGTCCTGCAGGTAGGTCAGCTGCCGCGCCAGTTCGTCGCCGACGATGTCGGGTCGGGTGGACAGGATCTGGCCGAACTTGATGTACGCCGGGCCGAGCGCCGTCAGCGACCGGGTGGCCGGCGGCAGCGCGGGATCGCCACGCTCGCCCAGCCACTTGAACGGCCAGCCCAGCACCCGCGCCACCAGCCGCAGGCGGGGCGGTGCGTCCAGCGCCGCCAGAACCACGCCGATCGCCCCCGTCCGCTCGAATGTGGCGAGCGTCCGCACGAGGCGCACGATGTTGTGCGGTCCCCTCATCGCGCCGGCCGGCCCCGCCGCACCGACGCAGGGGGGCGCTGCCCCCCGGCGCGTTCCGCGCCGCCCCCCGGAGTATTTCGGACAAGGTGAAGCGGCATGCCGGTCAGAGCTTCCACCCCGAATGTAGGCAGGCCACGCCGAAGGTGAGGTTGCGCCACCTGACCTGCCCGAAGCCCGCGTCGCGGATCATGCCGGCGAAGGTTTCCTGGTCGGGGAAACGGCGGATGGAATCCACCAGGTACTGGTAGCTTTCCCGGTCGCCGGCCACGACCTGTCCCATGACGGGAATGACCGAGTAGGAATAGCGGTCATAGGCCCATTGCAGGGCGTCGGTCGGGATGCGGCTGAATTCGAGGACCATGAGCCGCCCGCCGGGACGCAGGACGCGGTAGGCTTCGGCCAGGGCGGCTTCCGGCCGGGTAACGTTGCGGATGCCGAAGCTGATCGTGTAGACATCGAACCCCGCGTCGGGGAAGGGCAGCGCCATGGCGTCGCCCGCCACCCAGTCGATCGCGCTGCCGAAGGCTTCTGCCTCGGCCCGCCGGCGGCCCTCGGCCAGCATCGCCTCGGTCATGTCGCAGACGATGGCGGTGGCGCCCTGCGCGCGGCGGAGGAAGCGGAACGCGATGTCGCCGGTGCCGCCCGCCACGTCGAGCAGGCGCTGGCCGGGCCGAGGCGCAAGCCAGTCCATCATTGCGTCCTTCCAGAGCCGGTGGACGCCGGCCGACATCAGATCGTTCATCAGGTCGTAGCGGGCCGCGACCCGGCTGAACACACCACGGACGAGGCCGGCCTTCGCCGCCTCGGGCACCTCGCGGGCGCCGAAGTGCGTTGTGGGGCCGTCCGGGTCTGGCTGGTCGGTCATGCAGGGGCGGCCCTTGCAGCTGGATGCAGTCCGCCTTCTTATAGGCGGGATCGGCGGGGCTGCAACGCGGGCCCCGCAGCGCCGGAGCACGCCTTGCCAGAATTGCCCGAGGTCGAGACAGTTCGCCGCGGGCTGATCCCCGTTCTGGAAGGCCGGGCGATCGCGCGGGCCGAGGTGCGGCGGCCCGACCTGCGCTGGCCGCTGCCGGACCGGATGGCGGACAGGCTTTGCGGGGCGCGCGTGCTGCGGCTGCGCCGGCGGTCGAAGTATCTGCTGGCCGACCTCGACAGCGGCGAGACGCTGATCGTGCACCTCGGCATGTCGGGCCGGTTGCTGGTCGCGCCCGCGCAGGATGGCGGCGCGGCCGGACGCGGCGCGGTCCTCGGCGGCTACGTGCGCGCCCAGGGGCAGGCCGGACCCCACGATCACGTGATCCTGACCACGGACGCGGGGGTGCGCATCACCTTCAACGATGCCCGCCGCTTCGGCATGATGGACCTTGCGCCGACCGCCGCGGTCGAGGCGCATCGCCTGCTGGCGGGTCTCGGGCCGGAACCGCTCGGCAACGGCTTTTCCGAAACCACGCTCGTCGCCGCGCTGAAGGGCCGGCGCACGCCCGTGAAGGCTGCGCTGCTCGACCAGTCCACGGTTGCGGGCCTCGGCAACATCTATGTGTGCGAGGCGCTGCACCGCGCCGGCATCGCCCCCTGGCGGCACGCCGGCAGGATCGCGGCGGCGCGGGTCGCGCGGCTGGTGCCCGCGATCCGCGACGTGCTGACCGAGGCGATCGCCGCCGGCGGATCGTCCCTTCGGGACTACCGGCGGACGGACGGCGAACTCGGCTACTTCCAGCACGGCTTTCGCGCCTACGGGCGCGCGGGGCAGCCGTGCCCGACGCCGGGCTGCGGCGGGACGATCCGCCGCAGCGTGCAGGCGGGCCGGTCCACCTTCTGGTGCCCCGCCTGCCAGCGGTGATGCCGGCTACGGGCTTGAACCGCCCCCCCGTCCTGATAGGAGTCACGGCCACGCGAGCCGGAAGGGGGAAGCGATGGCCTACGAAACCCTGATCGTCGAGATCGAGGACAGCGTCGCGCTGATCCGCCTGAACCGACCCGAGGCGCTGAATGCGTTGAACACGCGGCTGATGGGCGAACTGGCGCAGGCGCTGGCCGCGCTCGAGGCAAACGATGCGGTGCGCGCCATCGTCCTGACGGGATCGGAAAAGGCCTTCGCCGCCGGCGCCGACATCCGCGAGATGGCCGATCGCAGCTTCGTCGAGGTGCTGACCAGCGACCTCTTCGGGCCGGAAAGCGAGGCGATCCTGCGTATCCGCAAGCCGATCATCGCCGCGGTTGCAGGCTATGCGCTCGGCGGCGGGTGCGAACTCGCCATGATGTGCGACTTCATCATCGCCGCCGACACGGCGAAGTTCGGCCAGCCCGAGATCAACCTCGGCGTCGTCGCGGGCATCGGCGGCACGCAGCGGCTGACCCGGTTCGTTGGCAAGTCGAAGGCCATGGACATGCATCTGACCGGCCGGTTCATGGATGCGGCCGAGGCGGAACGGTCCGGCCTCGTCAGCCGCGTGGTGCCGGCCAAGAAGCTGATCGAGGAGGCGATGGCAGCCGCCCGCAAGATCGCCGAGAAATCGGCCATCGCCGTGATGACGGTGAAGGAGGCGGTGAACCGCAGCTACGAGACCACGCTGCGCGAGGGCATCTTGTTCGAGCGGCGGGTGTTCCATGCCCTGTTCGCCACCGAGGACCAGAAGGAGGGCATGGCCGCCTTCCTCGAGAAGCGGCAGCCGCAGTTCCGCGACCGCTAGGGGCGCTTGCCCCTTCCCTTCCATCCGCGGCTGCGCTAAGGGCGGCGCCACATGCGCGTGGGCCCGCTTAAGGCATGAGGTTGTCCGGCCGTCAGGCGCCGGCACGGGGTTCGTGCGCGACAGGACCAACGAACCCGGGGACCGACGACGATGGCCAATACCGAACAGTCCAAGAAGCGCGCCCGCCAGGCCGAGCGCCGCAAAGCCGTGAACAAGGCGCGCCGGTCGCGCATCCGCACGTTCCTGCGCAAGGTGGAAGAAGCGATCGCCAGCGGCAATGCCGAAGCCGCCGCCACCGCCCTGCGCATGGCCCAGCCCGAGCTCGACCGCGGTGTGACGAAGGGCGTGCTGCACCAGAACACCGCCGCGCGGAAGATGTCGCGCCTCGCGGCCCGGGTGAAGGCGCTGAGCGCGCCCGCGCAGGGCTGAGACGGCCGACCCGCATGTAGCGTCACGACACCGTGCCGGGCGCCCCGCCGGGGCGCCCTTTTTGTCGGCCGCAGGCGAGGGTGCGCAGGTCCGGCGGTGCTCCGTTACCCGCCTGCAACGCTGTCGGGGATTCGGATCGGGGCGACGGCCAGTCAATACCGAAGTTCGATTGCGCCTCGCGCCGGCGTGTTGGTAGCCTCGGGGCGCGATTCACATCGTCCTTGGGGGGACATGCGCGGTCGCAAAGGGGATCGGGCCAGTCCTGAAGCTTTCCCTTTGCAATCATAGCTTTGTGCGTCCGGATGCCAGCCGGTCGCAGCAGGTCCGGCAGGGGTCTTGCAACCTGTCGGCCAACCGGGCTTCTGTCCCGGGCCCCTCCTGCATTGCCGCCTGCGGGCGGCCGATGCAGCTGGCACGGAGTGCGGTCGCGGGGGCGGGCCGGTGCCAGATGGCCCATCCCCCTTGCAACAACAGTGGGCGGGGCAGGCGGGGCATGACGGAAGAAACCTGGGGGCGGGTGCGCGCGGCGCTTCTGAAGCGCGTCGGCAGGAGTTCCTACAACCGGTGGATCGAGCCCCTGCAATTCCGCGAGATGCGCGATGGCGTGGCGCGGTTTGCCGTGCCGACAAGCTTCTTCCGCGACTGGGTCAGCCGCAATTTCGCCGACCAGATCCGCCAGCAGATGATCGTCGCCGGGGTCGATGTCGTGCGCCTCGAGTTCACCGTCGACCCGCCGCCCCCGGCCGCGAATCTGGCCGAACAGCCGCCCGTCGCGGCCTGCCCGGCCGGCGCGGCGCGGCCGCCGGAGGATGCCGACCATCCCGGCGCGGCCCCCGATGCCCGCTATACCTTCGACACCTTCGTGGTCGGCAAGCCGAACGAGCTGGCCCATGCGGCCGCTCGGCGCGTCGCCGAGGGCGGGCCGGTGACCTTCAACCCGCTGTTCCTCTATGGCGGTGTCGGCCTCGGCAAGACGCACCTGATGCACGCAATCGCCCACGAGATCCGCGAACGCCGGCCGGGTGACCGGGTTCTCTACCTGTCGGCCGAGCGCTTCATGTATCGCTTCGTGCAGGCGCTGCGCGACAAGCAGATCATGAGCTTCAAGGAACTGTTCCGCTCGGTGGACGTGCTGATGGTCGACGATGTCCAGTTCATCGCCGGCAAGGACAGCACGCAGGAGGAATTCTTTCACACCTTCAATGCGCTGGTGGACCAGAACAAGCAGATCGTCATCTCGGCCGACTGCGCGCCGGGCGAGATCAAGGGGCTTGAGGAGCGCATTCGCTCGCGCCTGCAGTGCGGGCTTGTCGTGGACCTGCACCCGACCGACTACGAATTGCGGCTGGGCATTCTGCAATCCAAGGTCGAGATGTTCCGCGCGCAGTCGGGCGGGCTGAAGATCGCGCCAGGCGTGATCGAGTTCATGGCCCTGCGGATCACCAGCAACGTTCGCGTTCTGGAAGGCGCGATCCAGCGCCTCTTCGCCTTCGCAAGCCTCGTCGGGCGCGAGATCACGCTGGACCTGACGCAGGATTGCCTGGCCGACATCCTGCGCCAGTCCGACCGCAAGGTGACGATCGACGAAATCCTGCGCAAGGTGGCCGAACATTACAACATCCGCCTGTCGGACATGGTGGGCCCCAAGCGGACGCGCACCATCGCCCGACCCAGGCAGGTGGCGATGTATCTGGCCAAGCAGCTGACGCCGCGCAGCCTGCCCGAGATCGGCCGCCGCTTCGGCGGGCGCGATCACACCACGATCCTTCACGGCGTGAAGAAGATTGAAGAGCTGATGGCGACGGACAGCCAGCTGGCCGATGACATCGCGCTGCTGCGGCGCGCCCTTGAAGCCTAGGGGCGCGGCCCTCTTGCGATCCGTGCGGGTTTCGATACCTTCGGGCTCCCGCGCGGCCGGCTGCCGTAAGAGGCGGCGCGGGCAACGACAGGGGGTTCGGGGATGAGGTTCACGATCGAGCGCGCCGCGCTGCTGAAGGCGGTGGCGCAGGCCCAGTCGGTGGTCGAGCGGCGCAACACCATTCCGATCCTCGCCAACGTGCTGATCGAGGCAGAAGGGGCGCAGGTCAGCCTGCGGGCGACCGACCTCGACATCGAGGTGGTGGACCGCGCCCCCGCGCAGGTCGAACGCGCCGGTGCCACCACCGTCTCGGCGGTGCTGCTGCACGAGATCGTCCGCAAGCTGCCCGACGGCGCGCTGGTCTCGCTGGCCGACGACGGCGCGCAGGGGCGGCTCGTGATCGCGGCCGGCCGGTCGACCTTCCAGCTCGCGACCCTGCCGCGCGAGGATTTCCCCGTCATGGCCTCGGCCGAGTACGCCTCGAACTTCGCGGCGCCGGCCCCGGTGCTGCGGCGGCTGTTCGACAAGGCGAAGTTCGCCATCTCGACGGAAGAGACGCGCTATTACCTCAACGGCGTCTACATGCACGTCGCGCAGGGGGAAGGCGGCAAGGTCCTGCGCTGCGTGGCGACGGACGGGCACCGGCTGGCGCGCATCGACGCGCCCCTGCCGCCAGGGGCCGAGGGGATGCCGGGCGTCATCGTGCCGCGCAAGACTGTGGGCGAGTTGCGCAAGCTGCTCGACGACGACGACGCCCGGATCGCCGTGTCGGTCAGCGAGACGAAGGTGCGCTTCGCTACGCCGCAGCTGACGCTGACCTCCAAGGTGATCGACGGCACGTTCCCGGATTACGCCCGCGTGATCCCGCTCGGGAATTCCCGCCGGCTCGAGGTGGACGCGGCCGAATTCGCCCGCGCGGTGGACCGGGTGGCGACCGTTTCGGCGGAACGGACGCGGGCGGTGAAGCTGAGCCTCGACGAGGACCGGCTGGTGCTGTCGGTGAACGCCCCCGATTCCGGCGCGGCGGAAGAGGAACTGGCCGTCGCCTACGGCGACGACCGGCTGGAGATCGGGTTCAACGCGAAATACCTTCTCGAGATCGCAAGCCAGGTGGACCGCGAGAACGCGGTGTTCCTGTTCAATGCCTCGGGCGATCCGACGCTGATGCGCGAGGGCAACGATACCTCGGCCATCTACGTCGTGATGCCGATGCGCGTCTGACGGCGGGCGCCCCCCCGGCCTGCGGCCGGTCACCGCCCGAAAGTATTTCGGGAACGATGAAGATGCCGGGTGTTCGACCCGCGGGACGCCCCCGAGCCGGAATGCCGGTGGGTTGCATTGGTCGCGTCAGGGCGTGCGGCGGCAGCGGGCGATGCGTCGCAGGGCCGTGCGCGGGTCGCCGCAGGCCTCGGCGGCGGCCGTGATCCGGTCGCTGCGCATCGCGGGGTTCCGCAGCCACGCCGAGGTGCGGCTGGTGCCGGAGGGGCGGCCGGTCGCGCTCTGGGGGGCGAACGGGGCCGGCAAGACGAACCTGATCGAGGCGGTGTCGATGCTGTCGCCCGGCCGCGGCCTGCGCGCGGCGGCACCCGAGGATCTAGCGCGGCGCGGCGGGCCGGGCTGGAAGGTGGCGGCCGAACTGGCCGCACCCGGCGGCGACCGGGCGGTCGAGACCTGGGCGGCGGCGGGCGAGCCCCGGCAGGTCCGCATCGACGGCAAGGCCGCCCCGCAGGCGGCGCTGGCGGGGGTGCTGCGCGTCCTGTGGCTGACGCCGGCGATGGACCGGCTTTGGACCGAGGCGCCCGAGGGGCGGCGACGCTTCCTCGACCGGCTGACGCTGAGCTTCGATCCCGGCCACGCGGCGGCGGCGCAGGACTATGACCGGGCGATGCGCGAACGGAACCGGCTGCTGCGCGACCAGGTTGCGGATGCGCGCTGGTATGCAGCGCTCGAGGCGCAGATGGCGGCAGCCGGCGCGCGCATGGCGGCCGCACGGGCCGCCGCGGTGGCGCGCATCGCCCGCGCGCTGGCCGCGGAAGCGGTGTTCCCGGTGCCCGACCTGGCCGTGACCCTGCCTCAGGATGCGGACGACGGCGGCGATCTTGCCGCAGCCCTGGCCGCAGGACGGCGGCGCGACATGGCGGCGGGGCGAACGCTCGCCGGTCCACACAGGGCCGACCTGTCCGCGGTCTGGGCGGCCAAGGGCGTGCCGGCGGCGCTGTGTTCGACGGGCGAACAGAAGGCGCTGCTGGTTTCGGTCGTTCTGGCGAACGCGCGGGCGCTGGCCGAGGACACCGGACAGGCCCCGGCGCTGCTGCTGGACGAGGTGGCGGCGCATCTCGACCCCGACCGCCGGGCGGCGCTGCATCGCGCGATCGGGGCACTGGGGTGTCAGGCCTTCATCACCGGGACCGAGCCTGCGCTGTTCGAGGGGCTCGACGCGCTGCGACTTCGGGTGACCGAACGGGGCGGGGAATCGGTGCTGGAGGCGGACCCGTGACAGCGGCGGGGTGGCAGCTTCTGCTCTGCGCCGGTGGCATGGCGGCGCTGTGGGCGGTGCCCGGCTCGGTCTGGCCGGCGCTGACGGCGCAGGCGCTGTCGGGCGGCATGGCCGCGGCCTGGCCGCTGGCCCTAGGTGTGGCGATGGGGGATCTGGTCTGCTCCATGGCGGCGGTCCTGGGGCTCAACGCCGTGGGCAGTCTCCGGGGCGAGGCGCTAGAGGTCTTGCGCCGGGCGGCCGCCGCGATCTTCGTCGGCATGGGGTGCAGCTTCTGCGCCGGCCCTCGGCCGACCTTTCCGCCGGCAGCCGGCTGACCCGGCCCGGCCCGAGGGCAGGTGTCGGGGCGGGCGTGGCGGCAGTGATCGGCAACCCCAGGGCGACCCTCTTCGACATGGGTGCCCTGCCGGGGTTCTTCGACCTCTCCGGCCTGACCGCCGCCGACGTCGTCGCCATCGCGGCGCTGGTGCCGATGGCGGGGAACCTCGCGCTGGCGCAGTTCCTCGGCCGGGCGCGGCGGCTTCTGGCCTCGCCGGCGGCGCGGCGGCGGCTGAACCTGGTTCCGAGGGCGATGCTGGTCGCGGTGGGGGCGCTGATCCCGTTCGTGTGACCGGCTGGCCGTGACATTCCCGCCCCGCCCGGCTATAGAGTGCGGACAATCGCGAGGGTTCCCCGAACATGGCCGAAGCCGCCCGGAAAGCCGATGCCTACGGCGCCGATTCCATCAAGGTTCTCAAGGGCCTGGAAGCCGTTCGCAAGCGCCCCGGCATGTACATCGGCGACACCGACGACGGCTCGGGCCTGCACCACATGGTCTATGAGGTGGTGGATAATGGCATCGACGAGGCGCTGGCGGGCCATGCCACCGAAGTGACTGTGACGATCCACCCCGACGACAGCGTGTCGGTGCGCGACAATGGCCGGGGAATCCCTGTGGACCTGCACCCGACCGAGGGCGTCAGCGCGGCCGAGGTCATCATGACCCAGCTGCACGCGGGCGGAAAGTTCGACAACACCGCCGAGGGCGGCAACGCCTACAAGGTTTCCGGCGGCCTGCACGGGGTGGGCGTCAGCGTCGTCAACGCGCTGTCGGAGTGGCTGGAACTGACCGTCTGGCGCAACGACACCGAATACCGCGCACGGTTCGAGGACGGCGTCTGCACGGTCCACGTCCACCCCGTCGGCCCCGCGCCGGGGCGGCGGGGCACCGAGGTGCGCTTCCTTGCCAGCGCGCGCACGAACCGGCCGGACGGCACCTTCTCGAACCTCGACTACAGCTTCAAGACGCTGGAGACGCGGCTGCGCGAGCTTGCCTTCCTCAACTCGGGCGTGCGGATCGTGCTCGCCGACCTGCGCCATGCCGAACCGCAGCGGGTGGAGCTGTTCTACGAAGGCGGCGTGCGCGAGTTCGTGCGCTTCCTCGACCGGTCCAAGACGCCCCTCATCCCCGAGCCGGTGTTCATCGCGGGCGACCGGGGCGGCATCGGGGTCGAGGTCGCGATGTGGTGGAACGACAGCTATCACGAAACCGTGCTGCCGTTCACGAACAACATCCCGCAGCGCGATGGCGGCACGCACCTTGCCGGGTTTCGCGCGGCGCTGACGCGGACGATCCAGAAATACGCCGCCGACAGCGGCATCCTGCGGCGCGAAAAGGTGGACTTCACCGGCGACGACGCGCGCGAGGGGCTGACATGCGTTCTGTCCGTAAAGGTGCCTGATCCGAAATTTTCCAGCCAGACCAAGGACAAGCTGGTGTCCTCCGAGGTCCGGCCGGCCGTCGAGGGGCTGGTGAACGAAAAGCTGGCGGAATGGTTCGACGAGAACCCGGGCCATGCGAAGGTCATCGTCGGCAAGATCGTCGAGGCGGCGCTGGCGCGCGAAGCCGCGCGCAAGGCGCGGGAGCTCACGCGGCGCAAGACCGCCCTCGACGTGGCCAGCCTGCCCGGCAAGCTGGCGGACTGCCAGGAACGCGATCCGGCGAAATCCGAGCTGTTCCTTGTCGAGGGTGACAGCGCAGGCGGCAGCGCCAAGCAGGGCCGCAGCCGGCAGAACCAGGCGGTGCTGCCCCTGCGCGGCAAGATCCTGAACGTGGAACGCGCCCGTTTCGACCGGATGCTGTCCAGCCAGGAAATCGGGACGCTGATCACCGCGCTTGGCACCGGGATCGGACGCGACGAGTTCGACCTTGGGAAGCTGCGCTACCACAAGGTCGTCATCATGACCGACGCCGACGTGGACGGCGCGCACATCCGCACGCTGCTGCTGACGTTCTTCTTCCGGCAGATGCCCGCGCTGATCGAGCACGGGCACCTCTACATCGCGCAGCCGCCGCTCTACAAGGTCACCCGCGGCCGGTCTGAGGTCTATCTGAAGGACCAGGCGGCACTGGACGATTACCTGATCGCGCAGGGGATCGAGGGGGCGGTGCTGCGCCTCGGCTCGGGCGAGGAGCGGGCCGGGGCCGATCTCGCCGCCGTCGTGGACGAGGCGCGCGCCGTGCGACGGATGCTTGCGGGCTTCCCGACGAGCTATCCCGCGCATATCCTCGAACAGGCCACCATCGCGGGGGCAATGCTGCCCGGCGCCGTGGACCGCGACGCGCAGGGGATGGCCGACCGGGTCGCGGCGCGGCTGGACCTGATTGCGCTCGAATACGAACGCGGCTGGCAGGGACGGCCGACGCAGGACCACGGGATCCGCCTCGCCCGCACGCTGCGCGGGGTCGAGGAGGTGCGCACCCTCGACGGCGCCGTCCTGCGGTCGGGCGAGGCGCGGCGGCTGGCCGCGCACACCGCTGCGTTGCAGGCGGTCTACGGCCTGCCGGCGCAGCTTGTGCGCAAGGATCGCACGGTGCCGGTGATGGGGCCGCTCGACCTTCTGCGGGCGGTGCTGGCCGAGGGGGAGAAGGGCCTGACGCTGCAACGCTACAAGGGTCTGGGCGAGATGAACCCCGACCAGCTGTGGGAGACCACGCTCGACCCCGGCGCGCGGACGCTTCTGCAGGTGCGCATCGAGGATGTGGCGGAGGCCGACGACATCTTCACCAAGCTGATGGGCGATGTGGTGGAACCACGGCGCCAGTTCATCCAGGACAACGCGCTGTCGGTGGCCAACCTCGACGCCTGACCGGGCCGGGCTGCCGCCTTCCTCGCCCCGTCATCGGCCCCATCGGCAGGCGCGTCACAGGATCGCGCGGATCGCGGCGGCGACGGCGTCGGGATGCGTCACGGGCGCCATGTGCGCGGCCCCCGGAATGGCCGTGCGGCGGGCATCCGGCAGGCGCGCGGCCAGCACGTCGAGCACCGCGCCGATCACGGGCGGCGACCCCGTGCCTTCGACCAGCGCCACGGGCAGCCGCAACGCCTCGAGCCGGCCGGGGGCGAGCAGGCCCGCCGCATCCTCGATCAGCGTGGCGTTGGCGGCGGGGATCAGGTGGATCCGGTCGGCGATGTAGCGGCGCATCGCCTCGGGCAGGGCGGCGAAGGGCGTGCCGCCGCCCCACCGGGCGTGAAAGCCCGCCGCGGCCTCGTGCGGCCGGCCCTCGGCCAGCAGGGCCGAGAAGGCGCCTTCATACTCGGCGAAGCTGCGGAACGCCGGGGTGCCGCGGGCGGCGGCGAACAGCACCGGCTCCACCAGCGTCAGGCTGCGCACAAGCGCGGGGGATTCGAGCGCGAGGCGCAGCGCCACCGTGCCGCCGAAGGAATGGCCGATCAGGTCCACCGGACCGGGCTCTGCCAGCGCCCGCGCGATCCGCGTCGAGAGATCGTGCAGGCTTTCGCCCGCGGTCGGATCCCAGTCGGCCGTGCGCCCGTGCGACGGAAGATCGGGCAGCGTAAGGGTCAGCGCCTCGCCGAGGCGGTCGGCAACGCCACCCCAGGCGCCGCCATGCGCCAGCGAGCAGTGCAGCGCCAGCGCGGCGCGCGGACCCTGCCCCACCACGCGCCAATGGACCGGATGCCCTGCGACCAGCGCCTCGGGCATCAGCGCCCGCCCGCCAGATGCCGGTCGAGCTGGACCAGCCGGTCCTGGCCCCAGAACCGTTCGCCGTCGTCCACCGCGTAGAACGGCAGGCCGAACGCGCCCGCCTCGACCGCCGCTTCGAGGTTTCGCTCGTAGGCCTCGGCGCCCGCGAAGAGGCCCGAGGTTGCAAGGCCGGGGTCGTGCCCGCAGGCCGCGAGGATGTCGCGGATCGTCGCGTCGTCGGCGATGTCGCGCTCTTCGGCCCAGCAGGCACGCAGGAAGGCCTGCGCCAGCGGCCCCACGTCGCCCCCGGCCTTCTGCGCTGCGATCAGCGCGTAGGCCGCAGGCGCGGGATTGGTCGGGAAATGGCGCGGGTGCAGCGTCAGCGGCATCCCGAGGTCCGCCGACCAGCGGCGCAGTTCCTGCAGCCGGTAGGCGCGGCGGCTTTCGTGGCGCTGCGCCAGCGGCAGGCCGCCGGTGCGCGCGAAAAGCTGGGCGGGATCGACCGGGCGGTAGGCGACCGTCGCCCCGTGCCGCGCCGCGATCCGTTCCAGCCGGTCGCCGGCCAGGTAGCACCAGGGCGAGATGAGGGTGAAGTAATAGTCGATCCGCGCCATCTCCGCCCCGCGCCATCCCGTTTGCGGCGACCCTAGACGGGTGCTAAGGCGGCTTCAACCGCCGCCGCCCTGCAGGGGAACCGCGCCATGCCCGTCGTCACCGAGCCCAAGCTGATCGCCGGAAACGCCAACCGGACGCTTGCCACCGCCATCGCGCGGCGCATGTCCATGCATCGCGGCATGTCGGTGAACCTCGTCAACGCGCGGGTGGAACGGTTCAACGACCAGGAAATCTTCGTCGAGGTCTACGAGAACGTCCGCGGCGAGGACATGTTCATCATCCAGCCCACGTCGAACCCCGCGAACGACAACCTGATGGAGCTTCTGATCATCGCGGATGCGCTGCGCCGGTCCTCGGCGGCGCGGATCACGGCGGTGATCCCCTATTTCGGGTATGCCCGGCAGGACCGCCGCGCCAAGGCGCGCACGCCGATCAGCGCCAAGCTTGTGTCCAACCTGATCACCGAGGCGGGGGTGGAACGGGTCCTGACGCTCGACCTGCATTCCGCGCAGATCCAGGGCTTCTTCGACATCCCGGTGGACAACCTCTATGCCGCGCCGATCTTCGCGCTCGACGTCGAACACCACTTTCGCGGCCGGATGGACAGCCTGATGGTGGTGTCGCCCGACGTGGGCGGCGTGGCGCGCGCGCGCGAACTGGCCACCCGGATCAAGGCCCCCCTCGCCATCGTGGACAAGCGGCGCGAGAGGGCCGGCGAGGTGGCCGAGATGACGGTGATCGGCGACGTCACCGGAAAGACCTGCATCATGGTGGACGACATGTGCGATACCGGCGGCACGCTGTCAAAGGCGGCCGACACGCTCTTGGCCGCCGGCGCGGTCGAGGTCCACGCCTACACGACCCACGGCGTCCTGTCGGGGAACGCGGTGGAACGGATCGGGAAGTCGAGCATCAAGTCGCTGGTCATCACCGACTCGATCGAGCCGACGCCGGCCACGCGCGCGGCCCAGAACATCCGCATCGTGCCGACCGCGCCGGTTTTCGCGCAGGCGATCCTCAACATCTGGAACGGCACCAGCGTATCCTCGCTGTTCGAAACCGAGACGCTGCACCCGATCTACGAAGGCCTCTACCCCCGCGGCTGAGGGACGGGGCGGCAAGGGCCCGCCTGCGGATACGCCCTGCGCCGTCGCGCTTCGCCGGTCCCCGGACGCCGCAGGGCCGGCGCGGGAAGGGGCGCGCCTCAGGCCGCCGGACCCCGCAGGACGCGGTTGACGTGGCCCATCTTCCGCCCGGGCCGGACCTCGGCCTTGCCGTAGAGGTGGATCGCGGCGCCCGGTTCTCGGGCGATGGCGGGGACCCGGGCGATGTCGTCGCCGATCAGGTTCTCCATCGTCACGTCGGCGACCCGCGTCCCGTCGCCGAGAGGCCAGCCGGCAATGGCGCGGATGTGCTGTTCGAACTGGTCCACCGCGCAGCCGTTCTGCGTCCAGTGCCCCGAATTGTGGACACGCGGGGCGATCTCGTTCACCAAAAGCCCCGCCGGGGTCACGAAGAGCTCGACGCCGATCACGCCGACATAGTCGAGCGCGTTCAGGATCCGCCCCGCGATCAGCACTGCATCGGCGCGCAGGCGGGCGGGGACAGGGGCGGGCACGGTGGTGCGACGCAGGATCCCGCCCTCGTGCAGGTTCAGGCCGGGGTCGTAGGCCGCAACCGTGCCGTCGAGGCCCCGGGCGGCGATGACGCTGATCTCGGCCGTGAAGGGAACGTGCCCTTCCAGCACCGCGGGCACGCGGCCGAGGGCAGCCCAGGCCGCTTCGGCCCCCGCCGGATCGTCGAGCCGCACCTGCCCCTTGCCGTCGTAGCCCATCGTCGCGGTCTTGAGGATCGCAGGCGTGCCGATACGCGCAACAGCCGCCCCGATCCCGTCCGTCACCGGCGCCCACGGGGCGGTGGCGAGGCCGAGGGCGCCGAGAAACGCCTTTTCCGCGATCCGGTCGCGGCTGGTGGCCAGCGCGCGCGCATTCGGGCGCACCGGCCGCAGCGCCCCGACCCGGTCCAGCGCGGCGGGGGGAATGTTCTCGAACTCGTAGGTCACGACATCCACGGCGCCGGCGAAGGCGGACAGCGCGGGCGCATCGTCCCAGGCGGCGACGGTCTGGCGGCGCGCG
Source organism: uncultured Paracoccaceae bacterium (assembly GCA_938028765.1). GTDB lineage: Bacteria > Pseudomonadota > Alphaproteobacteria > Rhodobacterales > Rhodobacteraceae > CALIZF01. Next base: position 17,273 of record CALIZF010000021.1, on the reverse strand, counting down.
ACCTCGGCCGCCGGCGCCTGCGGATCGGGGTCGTAGATGTGGGCGTGCAGGCCAAGGCGGGCAGCGGCCACGGCCAGCATCCGCGCAAGCTGCCCGCCGCCCAGGATCCCCACGGTGGCGCCAGGGGGCAGCGGCTCAGTCATGCGGCGCCTCGGGGATCGCGGCCGAAAGGGCGGCGCGCCAGTCCTCCAGCCGCGCGGCCAGGGCCGCATCGGAGACCGCAAGGATCGCCGCCGCCATCAGCCCCGCGTTCGCCGCGCCGCCGATCGCCATCGTCGCCACCGGATAGCCGCGCGGCATCTGGACGATCGACAGAAGGCTGTCGAGGCCCTTCAGCGCCCGCGTCTCGACCGGAACGCCGACCACGGGCAACCTGGTCTTGGACGCGATCATGCCGGGCAGATGCGCCGCACCGCCTGCGCCGGCGACGATGACGCGGATCCCCCGTGCCGCCGCCTCGGCCCCGTAGGCCCAGAGCCGGTCCGGCGTCCGGTGTGCCGAGACGATGCGCGCCTCCCACGGCACCGCCAGCTCGTCGAGGATCAGCGCAGCGTCCTTCATCGTGGGCCAGTCGGACTGCGACCCCATGATGATGCCCACGACCGCCATCGCCCCGCCCCTCGTCCCGGAAGGCGCGCACTATACTTCCCGCCCGCCGGCCCGCAAGCCGGTCAGGCGATGATGTCGGGGATCAGCCGGTCCTCGATCCGGGCGATGGCATCCTTCAGCGACAGCTTCCGTTTCTTCAGCCGGCGGAGCGTCAGCTGGTCGCCCCGCCCCGAGGCTTCCAGCGCATGGATCGCGTCGTCCAGATCCCGGTGTTCGCGGCGCAGCACCTCCAGCCGCACGCGCAGAACATCCTCGGTGTTCATCTCCATCGGCGCGTTCATCGGTCTGGCCTTCGCCTGAGTCGGTGCACGGTTGTCGCACGAATATAGGCGCCGGGGTGCGGAAATTGAAGGTTGGCGCCCGGCGCCGCCCGCGCCCTTGCCGGCGGCGCGGCAGTTTCCCATATTAAGGGCGCGTGCTGCCCGAATGCGGGGGCCGCAGACGTGTCGCTTGGATCAAGGACATCGGACAATGACAAAGCTCAGCTTCGGCGCACACCCCTTTCTTCTGGGGTTCGAGCAGCTGGAACGCCTGGTGGAGCGCACCGCCAAGACGGCAGCGGAGGGCTATCCCCCGTTCAACATCGAACGGACGGGCGACAACGCCTATCGCATTACGCTGGCCGTCGCAGGTTTCCGCGAAGGGGACCTGTCGATCACGGTCGAGGACCGGCAGCTCGTGATCCGCGGGCGCCAGGACGAGGCGGATGACGGCCGCGTGTTCCTACATCGCGGCATCGCGTCGCGCCAGTTCCAGCGCAGCTTCGTGATGGCTGAAGGGGTCGAGGTCGCGGGCGCGACGCTGGAGAACGGCCTTCTGCATGTCGATCTGCGCCGGGCCGTGCCCGAACCGGTCGTCAAGACCATTCGCATCACAACCGCCTGAAAGGAGGACGGACGATGAACGCACCCTTCGACTTCGGCCCCGAGGCGGGCGAGCGGATCGTCTATGTCCGCCCCATCGCGGTCGCGGACCTGCCCGAAGGCCTGCGCCAACAGGCCGCGGGGCTCGAGACGATCTACGCCGTCCACCGCCCCGACGGCGAGCGGCTGGCGCTGGTGCGCGACCGGCGGCTGGCCTTCGCGCTGGCCCGCCAGCACGAGATGGTGCCGGTCAACGCGCACTGACGGCGGTTCCGGCAGCCCCGGACCATCGGGGCCCCGGATCGCCGGGCCGCAGCACCGGCTGAACCGCAAAGGTCGCTGTGGCAGCGGCCCTCAGGCCTTGATCAGCCCCATCGATTCAAGCTTCAGCAGCACCTGCTGCGCGCAGAAATCCACGTCGGTGCCTTCCGTGTCGACCCGCAGCTCGGGGTTCTCGGGCGCCTCGTAGGGGTCCGAGATGCCGGTGAACTCCTTGATCTTCCCTTCGCGCGCGAGCTTGTAGAGGCCCTTGCGATCGCGCCGTTCGCATTCCTCGAGGCTGGTTGCGACATGCACCTCGACGAAGGCGCCGAAGGCCTCGACCATCTCGCGCACGGCCCGGCGCGTGGCGGCATAGGGCGCGATCGGCGCGCAGATGGCGATGCCGCCGTTCTTGGTGATCTCGGACGCGACATAGCCGATGCGGCGGATGTTGATGTCGCGGTGTTCCTTCGAGAACCCGAGTTCGGACGAGAGGTGCTTGCGCACCACATCGCCGTCCAGAAGCGTGACCGGCCGCCCGCCCATCTCCATCAGCTTGACCATCATCGCGTTGGCGATGGTGGACTTGCCCGAGCCGGACAGGCCCGTGAAGAACACCGTGAACCCCTGTTTCGACCGCGGAGGCGAGGTGCGGCGCAGTTCGGCCACGACCTCGGGGAACGAGAACCAGTCAGGGATCTCCAGCCCTTCGCGCAGGCGGCGGCGTAGCTCGGTGCCCGAGATATCGAGGATCGTCACGCCCTCTTCCACCTCGTCGCGCGGCTCGTACTGCGCGCGTTCCTGGACGTAGACCATCTGCTTGAAATCGACCATCTCGATCCCGATTTCCGCCTCGTGCTGGCGGAACAGGTCCTGCGCGGCGTAGGGATCGTAGAAATCCTTGCCCTGGCTGTTCTTGCCCGGTCCGGCATGGTCGCGGCCGACGATCATGTGGGTGCAGCCGTGGTTGCGCCGGATGATACCGTGCCAGACCGCCTCGCGCGGGCCGGCCATGCGCATAGCGAGGTTCAGCAGCGACAGGTGCGTGGTGGCGGCCGGATACTTGTCCAGCACCGCCTCGTAGCAGCGCACGCGGGTGAAGTGATCCACGTCGCCCGGCTTGGTCATCCCGACGACGGGGTGGATCAGAAGGTTCGCCTGCGCCTCGCGCGCGGCGCGGAAGGTCAGCTCCTGGTGCGCGCGGTGCAGCGGGTTCCGCGTCTGGAACGCCACGATCCGGCGCCAGCCCATCTTGCGGAAGAAGGCGCGCAGTTCGTTCGGCGTGTCGCGCCGGGCGCGGAAGTCGTAGTGCACCGGCTGCTGGATGCCCGTGACCGGCCCGCCGAGATACACCGGCCCGGCCGCGTGGTGCAGATAGTTCACCGCGGGATGCGCCATGTCGTCGGCACCGAACACCCGTTCGGCCTCGCGGTGCTTGTCGGGCGTCCACTTGTCGGTCACCGACAGGATGGCGAGGATCACGCCTTCCTGGTCGCGCAGCGCGATGTCCTGCCCGGGCTCGACCGTCGCCGCGAAACCTTCGGAGACGTCGAGGGTGATCGGGATCGGCCACAGCGTGCCATCGGCCATGCGCATCGCGTCCACCACGCCGTCGTAGTCGGCCCGCCCCATGAAGCCCTTGAGCGGATGGAACCCACCGTTCATCAAGAGTTCGAGGTCGCAGATCTGGCGCGGCGTCAGGTCCCACGACGGCAATGCCGCCGCTTCGACCTTCAGCTTCTGCGCGGATTCGGGCGAGACGTAGAGCTCGGGGATGGGGACGAGGTTCGACAGGGCCATGGGCATATCCGGGGTGTGGCGGCGGGCGGCCGCCCGTCGCCGCGCGCCTTAGACCGCGAGGATGCCGAAGTTCAAGCGCAAAGCGCCTCTGCGCCGGCCGCAGGGGTGCCTTCGCCTGCCCGGGGCGGCGCTATTCCGCCGCCGCGCGCGGCGCCTCCTGCGCGGCAAGCCAGCGTTCGGCGTCCAGTGCGGCCATGCAACCCATCCCGGCGCTGGTCACCGCCTGACGATAGACATGATCGGTCAGGTCGCCGGCCGCGAATACGCCCGGCACCGATGTCTGCGTCGTGCCCGGCACGACCTTCACATAGCCGCCGTGGTGCAGGTCCAGCTGATCCTTCACGAGGTCCGACGCCGGCGCATGGCCGATCGCCACGAAGACCCCCGCGCAGGGGATGTCGCGCGTCTCGCCGGTGGCGACGTGGCGCGCGCGTACGGCGGTCACGCCGCGGGGCTGGTCGGTGCCCAGAACCTCGTCCACGGTGTGGTTCCACAGAACCGCAATCTTGGGGTTCCTGAACAGCCTGTCCTGCATGATCTTTTCCGCGCGGAAGCTGTCGCGGCGGTGGATCACCGTCACCCTCGACGCGAAATTGGTGAGGAACAACGCCTCTTCCACCGCGGTATTGCCGCCGCCGATCACCACCACCTCTTTCCCGCGGTAGAAGAACCCGTCGCAGGTCGCGCAGGCCGATACGCCGAAACCCTTGAAATGCTCTTCGGACGGCAGGCCCAGCCATTTCGCCTGCGCGCCCGTGGCAAGGATCAGCGCGTCGGCGGTGTAGGTCGTGCCGCTGTCCCCTTGCGCGACGAAGGGTCGGCGCGACAGGTCGAGCCGGGTGATGTGGTCGGCCACGATCTCGGCCCCCATCTCGCGCGCGTGGTGTTCCATGCGCGCCATCAGGTCGGGGCCCTGCACGGTGGCATCGCCCGGCCAGTTCTCGACCTCGGTCGTGATGGTCAGCTGCCCGCCTGGCTGGATCCCCTGCACGAGGATCGGCTTCAGCATGGCGCGGGCGGCATAGACGGCCGCGGTATAGCCGGCGGGGCCGGAACCGATGATCAGGACACGGGTGTGGCGGCTCGCGGTCATGGTGCGCCCTCCTGCTGGCCGCCCCGATATAGGCACGACGGGGGGTGCGGCGCAAATCCCTGCGACGGATTGCACCGGGGCGCTGCCTCCGTGCGGGTTGTTGTGCACGGGATGGCGCAGGTTGAAATATTATTGCGCCCCTTCCCGCGACTGCCTATGTATGCGCGCGCAGCGGGGAGGTCGGCATGGGTGCGACGAAGCTTGACGCGATCGACCGGAAAATCCTGGCCGAGCTGCAGGCGGATGGGCGCATGACGAATGTCGAACTCGCGCGGCGGGTCGGCATCTCGGCCCCGCCCTGTCTGCGACGGGTGCGGACGCTCGAGGATGCGGGCTACATCAACGGCTACCACGCCGACATCAACGCCCGCGAACTCGGGTTCGAGGTGCAGGTCTTTGCCATGGTGCGCCTCGTCAGCCAGGCCGAAGCCGATCTGGTGGCCTTCGAGAACCGCTGCCGCGCCTGGCCGCTGGTGCGCGAATGCCACATGCTGAACGGCGAAATCGACTTCATCCTCAAGTGCGTGGCGCCCGACCTGTCCACCTTCCAGCGGTTCCTGACGCGCGAGCTGACCGCGGCCGACAACGTGGCCAGCGTCAAGACCAGCCTCGTCATCCGTTGCGCCAAGGACGAACCCGGCGTGCCGTTCGACGTTCTGGAAGAGCGCATCGCCCGGGGTGCCTGAGCCGGCGGGGCGGTCGGACGTAAACGACCCCGGCCCGCGCAGGTCAGAGGACGCGGGCCGGGGCCGGTTCGGTTCCGAACACCAGAGGTGCAACGGGCTCAACGGGTCCGGTCGAACCGGCGGTCTCGCCCGGCACCTGACCGAGACACGCCCGAAGGATGGCCGCGCGGCGACTTGCCGTCAAAGTTGATCCTGAATCCGCCGCGCATGCGGCCACAATGCGCCGGTTCGGGCAGGATCGTTTCGCAGCGGCTTGCGATGTCGCGCGGCTTCCGGGACCGGAACGCAAGCGGCTGGGCGATGGCCTGGCCGCATCTGAACGACGATCGGTCTGCCGGCGGCTGCCGGCGGAAACCCTAGCGGGCGGCCAGCGCAGGCCGCGGCTTCACGGCGGGTTGTTGCGCCGCGACGGAGGCCGGGCGGCGACGGTGGCCGCGCTCCCAGGGCAGCGCCGGCTGCGGTTGCGCGGCGGCGGCGATCACGGATTTCAGCCAGCGGCGTTCGGTCTTCATGGTCGGTCCCTTCCGTGCCTGTCCGGGTTCGGCCGGTCCCCTGCGCCGGCCCCTCGGCATCGTGTATCGCCCCCGATTGCGGCATGGCGATGGCCTGCGGCGCGGCCGGACGGGCCGGGGCGCGCGCGGATTGTGGCAGGCGGCGGGCGGCATTATCCAGGCTGCGCCGGACCCATTGCCCCGGATGCGGCAAAATCTCGGCGCCGCCTGCCCCGATCGTGCCGCCTTCGGCGCGGCCCGGCCGCCGACACCGGCGGTCAGAGGCGAATCACCGAGATCAGCCGGCCGTAATCGGCCTCGCCCGCATGGGTAGTGCGCCGGAAGGAATAGAACCGCCCGGGGTCGCGATAGGTGCAGTGCCGCGTCCATTCCGCGTGGCCCACCCCGGCCGCGCGCAGGCGGTGCAAGAGGTAGCCCGGCAGATCGAAATGCAGCCGGCCGCCTTGCCCGCCGGCGAAGAATCGGGCCGAAGCCGGATCGTCGTCGAGGAAGCCTTCGACGAACTCCGGGCCCACCTCGTATGCAGCCTGGCTGATCGTCGGGCCGATCACGGCCGCGATCGCGCGGCGGTCGGCCCCGGCGGCTTCCATCGCGCCTACCGTCGCCTCGATCACGCCGGCGCGCGCGCCGCGCCAGCCCGCGTGTGCGGCACCGATCACGCCCGCGGCGGCGTCGGCGAAGAGGACGGGCGCGCAGTCCGCCGTCAGGATGCCCAGGGCGAGGCCCGGCGTGCGCGTGACCATCGCATCGCCCTGCGGCCTGCCGGCGGGTGCGGCCTCGAGCGTCAGGACCGTGTCGCCATGCACCTGATGCAGCGTCACCAGCCGCGCGACCGGCACGCCCAGGGCCTCGGCGACGCGGGCGCGGTTGATCTCGACAGCCTCGGCCATGTCGGAGGAACCGGGGCCGCAGTTCAGGCCCGCGAAGATGCCCGAAGACGCCCCGCCGCGCCGGGTGAAGAAGCCGTGGCGCAGCGGCGCCAGCGCGTCGGCGGTGATGGCTTCCAGCATCGGCTGCAACGTCACGGCGAGCCTTCGGCGTCTGGCAACGGCACCTCCTCTGCGAAGCCCGGCAGGGCGGGTGCGCCGCGCGGGCGGACCGGCAGCGCCTTGAACACCGTCCCCATTCCGGCAGGGGCGGTCAAGCGGGCGACGGCCGCCTGAAGCAAGGCGCGCCCCCGGGGGTCGAGCCGCGGGGCAAGGACGGCGGCGCGGGCGGCGATGCCCAGCCGGGTCAACAGCGTTCCCTGCGGAGTCAGCGGTCCGGCCGCCGCGCCCGCCGCCACGGCGGCGCGGGCGAGGGGGGCGAAATCGACGTGCGCGGTCAGGTCGGCAAGACCGGGGTCGGCGAGCGGATCGGCATAGGCATGGCTGCGCACGGCCTGGACCGTGTCGCCCGTGCCGTTCCATCCGCCATAGTCGATGACGATGGCCGCGCCGCCGTGCCGCGCGATCCGCCCCGCGACGGCCGCCATGATGCCGGGGCCGGCCGGGCAGATCTCGACGATCGCGCCCTCGGGCGTGTCAGCCAGCCGGTGCGCAAGGGCGGCGACCGGCACAGGCGCGGCGCGGGCCAGACGCAGGCGGCCGCCCTCGAGGGCGACCATCGTCTCGGCCCAACCCGGCCCTTCGCGGCGGAACTGGCGGACCGGCAGGGCGTCGAAGAATTCGTTCGCCAGAAGGAAGGTCGGCGCTTCGGGCAGTGCCTCGGCGCTGCCGGCCCAGACCGCACCCTCGCCCGCAAGCCGTTCCGCCTGCACGGCGCGCAGCGCGGGGGATGCCTCGACCAGCACCGGCGTCAGCGCAGCCCGGAAGGCGGGCAGCACGCGCACCGCGCGCAGCACGTCGGCCATCAGGGTGCCGCGTCCGGGCCCCAGCTCGGCCAGCGTGACGCGCGGCGGCGACCCCTGGTCGAGCCAGGCCTGCGCCAGCGCCAGCCCCAGTAGCTCGCCGAAGACCTGCGTCATCTCGGGCGCGGTGACGAAGTCGCCCCGGCGGCCGAACACGCGGCGCTGCGTGTAGTAACCGTGGTCGGGGTGCAGCAGGCATTCCGCCATGTAGTCGGAAAGCCGCATCGGCCCCGCCGCCGCGATCCGCGCGGCCAGGATCGCGGCCAGCGGCGTCACGCCCGCCGCCGGGCCAGCAGGATCAGCGCAAGGCCCGCCGCGATCATCGGCAGGCTCAGCGTCTGGCCCATCGTGATGCCCCAGCCGCCGAGGCGCAGGACATGGCCGAGGGGATTGTCGGGGGTCACGAACTGCGCGTCGGCCTCGCGGAAGAACTCGACCACGAACCGCGCGGCGCCATAGCCCGCCATGAACAGGCCGACCGTCTGCCCCGGCCGCTTGAGCCAGCCCCGCCGCCAGACGAGAAAGCCGAGCGCGACGCCCAGCAAGAGGCCTTCCAGTGCCGCCTCGTAAAGCTGGGACGGGTGGCGGGCGCATGGGCCGATCACGCCGGGGCAGAATTGCGCCGCCTCGCCGGGGAAGATCACGCCCCAGGGCCGGTCGGTCGGGTGCCCCCAGAGCTCGGCGTTGACGAAGTTGGCCAGCCGGCCGAGGAACAGCCCCGGCGGCGTGGCGTAGGCCAGCGCATCGGCGAGGTTCAGCCGCGGGACCCGGTTGCGCCCGGCCCAAACCCAGGCGGCCGCGACCACGCCGAGGAACCCGCCGTGGAACGACATCCCGCCCTGCCAGACCGCGAGGATCTCGGCAGGATTCGCGAGGTAGTAGCCCGGCTGGTAGACGAGGACGAACCCCAGCCGCCCGCCGAGGATGACGCCGAGGATGCACCATGTCAGCAGATCCTCGATCGCCGCCGGCTCGGCCGGCGCGCGGTTTCCGGGCCAGAGACCTGGCTTGCGCATCAGGCCCGCGACCATCCGCCAGGCGATGACGAGGCCAGCGATATAGGCCAGCGCATACCACCGCAGGCTAAAGGTCAGGCCGAACAGTTCGACGCTGAACACCTCGGGCGAGATCGCGGGGAACGGGATCACGGCTGGTCCTTCATCCTGCGGGCGGCTTGTCGGGCGGGGCTGCGGCGAAGTCAACCTTGCCAGCAACCGGCGCGCCGCCATATCGATGGAGGCAGCGAGGAGGCCGACCATGCAGACGCGCGCCAAGTTTTTCGACGACCTGGCCAAGTTGATGACCAATGCCATGGGCGTGGCGCAGGGCGCGCGGGCCGAGGCCGAGACGGCGGTGAAGTCGATGATCGACCGCTGGCTTGCCGACCGCGATTTCGTGACGCGCGAGGAATTCGACGCGGTGCGCGCGATGGCGCAGAAGGCGCGCGAGGAAAACGCGGCGCTGGCGGCACGCCTTGCGGCGCTCGAGGCGGACCGGAACGGCTGACGCCGCCGGGCGTCCCTGCCGCCCGCAGCGCCGCACGACCCGGTCGAAAGCGTCCACTGCAGGCTTCCAACGCGGGCTTCCCTTGTGCGCGCGTTCTGCCTAGCGTCGCCGGGGTCGCAAGGGAGGGCCCCATGATCTGCGTGTTCGTTCAGTTCCGTTGCCAGCCGGGGCGGACCTACGCCGTCGCCAGCGCCATCTATGACCGCGAGGTTGTGTCGGAACTCTACTCGACCTCGGGCGAGTACGACCTGATCGCCAAGGTCTACATTCCCGAGGGCGAGGACGTGGGGCGCTACCTGTCGGAACGGTTGTTCGACATCCCCGGAATCGTCCGGACGCTGACGACCATGACGTTCCGGGCGTTCTGATGGCCGTCGCGGTCGTGACCGGCGCGTCGGACGGGATCGGCGCGGCGACGGCGCGGGCCTTTCTTGCAGCGGGCTGGCAGGTGGCGCTGCTGGCGCGGCGGGCCGACCGGCTGGCGGCAGTGGCGGCGGGCGCCCCGCGCGCGCTGCCGCTCGTCTGCGACGTGACCGATCCCGCGGCGGTCGAGGCTGCCTTCGAGGCCGCCGCCGGCGCCTTCGGCCGGATCGACGTCCTGTTCAACAACACCGGCGTGTTCACCCCCGCCGGCCTGATCGACGAGATCCCGCTGGCGGACTGGACGCAATCGGTCGCCGTGAACCTGACGGGCATGTTCCTCTGCGCCCGTGCCGGCTTCGCCCGGATGCGCAGGCAGAACCCGCAGGGCGGACGGATCATCAACAACGGCTCGCTTTCCGCGCACAGCCCCCGCCCCGGCTCGGTCTGCTACACAGCGACCAAGCACGCGGTGACCGGGTTGACGAAATCCCTGTCGCTGGACGGCCGGCCCTTCCGCATCGCCGTCGGGCAGATCGATATCGGCAACGCCCGCACGGGCCTGCTGGACGCGCACATCGCCCGCCTGCGCGCCGCCGATCCGTCCGCCGAGGTGCCGCCTACCATCGACCCGGCCCATGCGGCCGACTCCGTGCTGCACATGGCGGGGCTGCCGCTCGAGGCCAACGTGCAGTTCATGACGCTGATGGCCACCACGATGCCCTACATCGGGCGCGGCTGACCGCGGCCCTTGCCGCCCCGGCGCGATCGGTCAGCGTCCGACGCCGGCGTAGGCCTCGAACCCGGCCCGCTTCGCATCGCGGGCGGAATAGACGTTGCGCAGATCCGCCATGCGCGGCGTCGCCATCTTGCGCGCCAGCCGCTTGAGGTCCAGCGCCCGGAACTCGTTCCATTCCGTCAGGATCACCACGCAATCCGCCCCCTGGGCCGCGTGATAGGCGTCGTCGGCCCATTTCGCGCCGGGCAGAAGCGCCTCGCCCTCCTTGCGGCCCTGCGGATCGGTCACGCGCACCTTCGCGCCGGCACCGATCAGCGCCGGCACGATAGTCAGCGACGGCGCCTCGCGCATGTCGTCGGTGTTGGGCTTGAAGGTCACGCCCAGCACCGCGATCGTCCTGCCGTTCACGCTGCCGCCGCAGAGATCGACGATCCGGTCGATCATCCGCCGCTTCACCTCCTCGTTCACCTTGATCACCGTCTCGGTGATCTGCATCGGCACCGCGTGCTCCTGACCGATCCGCGCCAGTGCGCGGGTATCCTTCGGAAAGCACGATCCGCCATAGCCGGGGCCGGCATGCAGGAACTTGTTCCCGATCCGTCCGTCGAGGCCCATGCCGTGCGCCACGGCCTTGACGTCGGCCCCGACCCGTTCGCAGAGCGCCGCGATCTCGTTGATGAAGGTGATCTTGGCGGCGAGGAAGGCGTTGGCGGCATACTTGATCATCTCGGCCGATTCGAGATCGGTCCAGACGATCGGAAACTCGCGCAGGAACAGCGGGCGGTAGATGTCCGCCATCACCTCTTTCGCGCGGTCGCGCTCGACGCCCACCACGACCCGGTCAGGGCGCATGAAGTCGTCGATCGCGGCGCCTTCGCGCAGGAATTCGGGGTTCGAGGCGACGTCGAAATCGGCCGCGGGGTTGGCCTTGCGGATGGTGCGGGCGACGGCGCGGTTGGTGCCGACCGGCACGGTCGATTTCGTCACGACGACGGCATAGCCCGTCAGCGCCACCGCGATCTCGGCCGCGGCCGCCATCACATAGGTCAGGTCGGCGTGGCCGTCGCCGCGCCGGGTGGGGGTGCCCACGGCGATGAACACCGCATCGGCCCCGTCGACCGCCGCCGGCAGATCGGTGGTGAAGGTCAGCCGCCCGGCGGCGACATTGGTCGCCATGAGCGCCTCAAGGCCCGGTTCATAGATCGGCACCTCGCCGGCCTTCAGCCGCGCGATCTTGCCCGCGTCCTTGTCCACGCAGACCACGTCATGCCCGAAATCCGAAAAGCACACGCCGGACACGAGGCCGACGTAGCCCGTCCCGATCATCGCGATCTTCATCCCAGCCTCGCGCTTGCCCGTCCGCCACCGGATGGCCGCCCACGGGGGGCGAGTCAATCGCCGAAATCTCGCGTCGGCAGGCACGGCCTGCCGTTCGCGTGTTGCGGAAATCGCGCGGCCGCCCGCCGGCAGCGTTGCCGGAGCCGTCGCCCTGCCACCCTTGCCCCGCCTGCCATCCGCAGCGTCGCCCGAAGCCTGGGCTACGCGACGCGCGGGAGGACGGCGCAGGCCGCGCCTGGCCTGCCCGAGGGGCGGACCACGCGCGACCACCGGATCGGCGCGGCGCCGACGTTGTCGTCACCGGCCGCACCCGCACGCGAGGCATCGTCGCCTCGCGGTTCGGCCGGATCACGGCGGGGCGGGCCGGCTGGCCCCCGGCAACGCGACTGCTGTCCCGCACAACGCGGGCGGCGATCCTGTCGTGGCTGGATCGCCGATCGGCGTGCAGCCGGATGGCGTGACGGGCGGACCCGGCGGACGCGGGTCAGAGGCAGGCCTCGAACAGCGCCCGCGTCCAGTCCCGCGTCATCGGCACCGGGTTTCCGCCGCAGGACGGATCCTCGAGCGCCATCGCGGTGAGGTCGTCGAGCCGCGACGCCTCGACCCCCAGTGCCGTCAGCGTCGGCGGGATGGCGAGCGCGGCGCGCAGGTCCATCACCGCCGCGCGGAACCCGTCGAACCCGCCCGCGATCCCCAGATAGGCCGCCGCACGGGCGATCCGGTCCTCGATCGCCGGGCGGTTCGCGTCGAGGACGAAGGGCATCACCACCGCGTTCGTCGTCCCGTGATGGGTGTTGTAGACCGCGCCGACCGGATGGCTCAGGCTGTGGATCGCCCCCAGCCCCTTCTGGAACGCGACCGCCCCCATGGCAGCGGCGGCCATCATGTTGGCCCGCGCCTCGATGTTGCCAGGCTCGCGGTAGGCCGCGGGCAGGTTCGCGAACACCAGCCGCATCCCTTCCAGCGCGATGCCCTGGCTCATCGGGTGGAAGAAGGGGCTGCAATAGGCCTCGAGACAGTGCGCCAGCGCGTCCATGCCCGTGCCCGCCGTGATCGCGGGGGGCATGCCGACCGTCAGCTCGGGGTCGCAGATTGTGACCTTCGGCATCAGGCCGGGGTGGAAGATGATCTTCTTGCGGTGCGTGGCGCTGTTGGTCAGCACGCCCGCCCGCCCGACCTCGGATCCGGTGCCGGCCGTGGTCGGCACGGCGATCACCGGCGCGATGGCGGCGGCGTCGGCGCGCGTCCACCAGTCGCCGACATCCTCGAGATCCCAGACGCTGAGATCGGGCCGCTGCCGCGCCATCAGCGCGATCATCTTGGCCAGGTCGAGCGCCGAGCCGCCGCCGAAGGCGATCACCCCGTCATGGCCGCCGGCGCGAAAGGCGGCGATCCCCTCGGCCATGTTCGCCTCGGTCGGGTTCGGATCGACGCCGGCGAAGAGCGCCCGTCCAAGCCCCGCAGCCTCCAGCGCGTCCAGCGCCGCCGTGGCGATCGGCAGCGCGGCCAGGCCCCGGTCGGTCACGAACAGGGGCCGCGCCATGCCTGCGGCGCGGGCGTGATCGGCCAGCTCGCGGATGCGGCCGGGGCCGAACTTGATCGCGGTCGGATAGGACCAGTTGACGGAAGGGACGCTCATGCCGGTTTCACCTTGCGGAAGTGATAGCTGCGCGGCCGCGTGACCGCGTGATAGCCGAGGGGCGACAGCGCCGCGCCCCGCCCCGTATCCTTGCAGCCCGTCCAGCAGATCGCCGGGTCGAGATAGTCGGCGCGGTTCATGTAGACCGTCCCCGTCTCGATCCGCCGCGCGACGGCCCAGGCGCGGGCTTCGTCCTGCGTCCAGAGGCTGGCGGTCAGGCCGTAGGGGCTGTCGTTCATCAGCGCAACCGCATGATCGTCCCCGTCCACCGGCATGATGCCGACGACGGGGCCGAAGCTTTCCTCGGTCATCACCCGCATCGAATGATCCACGTCCACAAGGATCTGCGGCATCAGGTAGGCCCCGCCATCGTCCTGCGGAAAGCGCGCAGGATCGATCAGCGCGCGCGCGCCCTTGGCCAGCGCCTCGGCCGTCTGCGCGCGCACGACCTCGGCGAAGCGCACGTTCGCCATCGGGCCGAGCGTGGTCGCCGGATCGAGCGGGTTGCCCAGGCGCAACTGCCCCACCCAGGCTACTGCCCGCTCGACGAAGGCGTCGAACAGCGGCCGGGCGACATAGATCCGCTCGATCCCGCAGCAGCACTGGCCGGCGTTGTACATCGCGCCGTCCATCAGCACGTCCACCGCCCAGTCGAGATCGGCATCCTCCATCACATAGCCGGGATCCTTGCCGCCAAGCTCCAGCCCGAGGGCGGTGAAGGTGCCCGCCGCCGCCCGCTCGATCGCCTTGCCGCCCGCAACCGAACCGGTGAAGTTCACGAACCCGAACGAGCGTTCTGCAATAAGCGCCTCGGTCGTGGCGTGATCCAGGACAAGGTTCTGGAACACGTCCGCCGGCACCCCGCCCGCATGCAGCGCCTCGGCCAGCCGCTCGCCGACCAGCAGGGTCTGCGAGGCGTGTTTCAACACCACGGCGTTGCCCGCGATCAGGGCAGGCACGATGGTGTTGATCGCGGTCAGATAGGGATAGTTCCACGGCGCGATCACGAACACGACGCCGACAGGTTCCCGCTCGATCCTCCGGGCGAAGCGGTCGCTCTCTTCGGCCACCATCGGCGCCAGCGCCGCGGCGGCGATCCCGGCCATGTAGTCGGTCCGCTCGTTCACGCCGCCGAACTCGCCGCCGTAGCGGACAGGGCGGCCCATCTGCCAGGCCAGTTCTTCGACCACGCGGTCCTTCATTGCGTTCAGCGCCGCAACGCCGGCCCGCACGATCGCAATGCGCTCGTCCATCGGCCGCGCAGCCCAGGCGGGCTGGGCTGCACGCGCTCGGGCCACGGCAGCGCGCGCATCCTCGGCAGACAGCGCGGGCCGTTCGGCATAGACCCGCCCGTCCACGGGCGAGATGCAGCGGATCATCTGGGTCATGGTTCCCTCTGTCCCCTCAGGCGCGCTCGAACCCGCGCGCCAGTTCGAAATCGGTCACGACGCGGTCCATCTCGGCCACCTCCCACCGGGCGGCGTGGACATAGTGATCGACCACGTCGCTGCCGAACGCCGACCGCAGCATGGCCGATCCCGCCAGCAGGTCGGCCGCCTCGCGCAGCGAGCGCGGGATCTCGCGCACGCCGTCGGCGTGATAGTTGTCGCCCTTTGCCTCGGGCTCCAGCGGCAGGCGCGCCTCGATCCCCGCCAGCCCTGCGGCCAGCAGCGCAGCCAGGCACAGGTAGGGGTTGATGTCGGCGCCGGGGATGCGGCACTCGACACGGATGCCCCTCGTCCCCTCGCCCACGACGCGGAACCCCGCGGTGCGGTTGTCCGACGACCAGACGGCCTTGGTCGGCGCGAACATGCCCACGGTGAACCGCTTGTAGCTGTTGACGTAGGGCGCGAGGAAGGCCGCGATCTCGCGCGCATGCGCAAGCTGACCGGCCAGGAAGTGCTGCATCGTAGGCGACATCCCGTGCCCCTCGCCGGGCGCGAGGAACGCGGGCTGCCCGCCCGCCCACAGCGACTGGTGCACATGCGCCGACGATCCAGCGCGGCGGTGGTCGTATTTCGCCATGAAGGTGACAGACCGGCCCTGCGACCAGGCGATTTCCTTCACCGCGTGCTTGACGATCGCATGCCCGTCGGCGGTGTCGAGCGCATCGGAATAGCGGATGTTGATCTCGTGCTGGCCCGCATCGGCCTCGCCCTTGGTGTTCTCGACCGGGATCCCGGCCCCCCACAGCCCGTTGCGCACGGCGCGCATCAGGCCCTCTTCCTTGGCGGTCTGGAAGAGGTGGTAATCTTCGTTGTAGCCCGACACCGGCACGAGGCCGGCAATCCCGCCGCGCAGCGATTCATAGCTGTTGTCGAAGATGTAGAACTCGAGCTCGGTCGCCATCATCGGCTCGAACCCCATCGCGCGGGCGCGGGCGACCTGCCGCTTGAGGATCGCCCTGGGGCTGATGGCGACCTCTTCCCCGCTGTGGTGGTCTACCAGATCGGCCAGAACAAGCGCCGCCCCCGGCGCCCAGGGGATGCGGCGCAGCGTAGCGAGATCGGGCCGCACGGCATAGTCGCCATAGCCGCGCTGCCAGTTGGCCGAGGCATAGCCGGGAACCGGCGTCATCTCCATGTCCACGGCCAGCAGGTAGTTGCAGCAATGCGTTTCGTGCCAGCCGTGATCGGCGAAGTGGCGGGCGTGGAACCGCTTGCCCATCAGGCGGCCCTGCATGTCCACCGCCGCCACCAGCACGGTATCGATCTCGTCGCGGTCCACTGCGGCGCGCAGCCCCTCGAGCGTCAGGTTGCCGGGCATCGTTCCTCCGTCCCCACCGTCTTCGGGCCGTTGGCCGGCCCCTCTGACCAAGGCATGGCAGGAAATCGTGCGCCTGTAAATCAACGGCTTGGCGGGGCGCGCAAGTCAGGCACCCCGGTTGTGCCCGCGCGGCCGGAACAGCGCCATCACGCGCGTCGTTCCGTCCGACCCGCGGTCGAGCTTCGGCGCGCCCACGCCGATCGTCACCCTCGCCGGCGGCAGAGCGGCCAGCGTCGTCACGCAAGCGGGGCCTCGGGGGTCGCCGGCGGACGGGTAGGCTGCGCCGGAACATCGCGCGAAGCGCGCGGCTCTCGCGACAGCGCCCCCACCGCAAGGCCGACCGCGCCCCTCCCCCGCCCGGGTGGTTCATCGGCGGCGTGACCTGCATCATGCGCCGCTTGGGCGAATCGCGGTATGCTGCGTCGGTGGCGACAGGAGGACGCGATGACCGAGGACACACCGCCCCGCACCCTGCCCGAACCCGATGCGCGGCCCGATGCGCCACCTCCCGCCGCGCGGCCCGGCGTCTGGGGCCGGGGCCTTGTCATGGTGGTGTTCGCGGTGCTGTTCAACCTCGCGCAGACGGTGCTTCTGTTCTGCGCGGCGGCGCAGTTCCTGTGGCTGCTGATCGACACCAAACGCAACGACCGGATCGCCGACTTCGGCGACAGCCTCGGCCGTTGGCTGAACGCGGTGGCGCGGTTCCAGACCGGGGCGACCGACGACCGACCGTTCCCCTGGGACCGCTGGCCGACCTGACCGCCCGCCGCGACCGCCGGTCACGCCGCAAGGTTGATCGCCCGTTCGCGGTCGAGGTAGGCCCGCTGCATGTCGGTGACATAGTCGCGCACCAACGGCGCGGCATCGCGGCGGCGCGACAGCTGCATGTGAAAGACAAGCTGGCTGCCGGTGCGGAACATCATCTCGGCCGAGATGAGGTAGAATTCCCACATTCGGGCAAATCGTTCGTCGAACATCGCCACCGCCTTGCCGCGGTTCGCCGCGAACCGGTCGGCCCAGTGGCGGCAGGTCATCGCATAGTGCAGCCGAAGGAACTCGAGGTCGGTGCACCACAGGTTGTTGCGCTCGGTGGCCGCGAACACTTCGGACAGGGCGGGAGTGTCTGAAACTCTGTGTATCTGATGAGGCCCATGCAGTTTTCAGATACGGTCAGGCGTCGAAACGCCCGGTGAACATTATGGCCAGCTGATTGCGGGCCGCAACCCATTCGCGAACCGCGCGGCCGCCCTTT
>CALIZF010000020.1 GCA_938028765.1 uncultured Paracoccaceae bacterium | reverse complement strand
CGCCCCCCCCCCGCGCCCGGCCGCAACCGGCGCCGGGGGGCTGCCTGCCCCCCGCGCCGCTGCCGCGGCGCCCCCCCCGGGAGTATTTCGGACAAGATGAAGTGCAGGCTGTGCGGGGCCGCGCGGATCGCCGCCCGCGCCCCGACCCGCCGTGCCGATCCGGCCGGCGCGCGCCGGATCCCGCCACCCTCGGCCTGCGACGCACATCTGGCCACGGGCCGCGCCTCCGTCACTCCGCCGCCAGCCGGACCGGGGCGGCCGCGGGCGCGTCGGGCACCACCTTGGCCAGCACCTCGGCCGAGGCGACCACGCCCGGCAGGCCTGCGCCGGGATGGGTGCCCGCGCCGACGAGGTAGAGGCCCGGCACCTCCTCGCTGACATTGTGAGGGCGGAACCAGGCCGACTGGAGGATCCGCGGCTCGATCGAGAAACCGGCGCCATAGGGCGACAGGTAGCGGTCGCGGAACGTCTCGGGCGTGAAGACGAGGCTCGGCCCGAGGTGCCGCGACAGGCCGGGCAACAGCCGGTCCTCGAGCACCGCCTGAACCCGGCGGCGGTAGGGTTCGGCCATCGCCTGCCAGTCCACCGGATCAGCATGGCCGAGATGCGGTACGGGCGACAGCGCGTAGAACGTGTCGCCGCCGGCAGGGGCCACGGTCGGATCGGTCACCGACGGGCGGTGGACGTAGAGGCTCATGTCCTCGGCCAGCCGCCCGCGGATGAAGATGTCGTGCACGAGCCCTTCGTAGCGGGGCCCCGACAGGATCGTGTGGTGCCCGACGTCGGGCCAGAGGCCTGCGGTGCCCGTGGTGCCGAAATACCAGACGAAGAGGCCCATCGACCAGCGCGTTCGCGCAAGGCGGCGCGTCGTCCAACGCCGGCGCGGGTGGTCGCGCAGGAGCCGGTCGTAGGTATGCCCCGCGTCGGCGTTCGACACCACCACAGCGGCGGGCAGCACCCGCCCGTCGGCGAGGTGCACCCCGGCCGCCCGCCCGGCGGCGTCGAGCGCCAGCCGGTCGGCCTCGGCGCCGAGGAGGATCGTGCCGCCCTGCGCCTCGATCACCCGCGCCATCGCCCGGGCGATCGCCTCGACCCCGCCGATGGCGTAGTGCACGCCGAAGGCGGCCTCGAGGTGGCTGACGAGGATGTACATCGAGGTGACGTGAAACGGATCGCCCCCGATGAAGAGCGGGTGGAACGACAGCGCCATCCGCAGCCGTTCGTCCCGCACCCGGCGGGCGGCGTGCGCCGCGACGCTGCGGTCGGCGCGCAGGCGGCCGAAGGTGGGCAGGACCTTGATGAGATCCCACAGCGCGTGCATCGGCCGGCGCCCGAGGTTTTCGTAACCGAACCAGTACCTTTGTTCGCTGTCCTTCAGGAACCGCTCGAAGCCTTTCAGATCGCCGGGGCTGAGGCGCGCCACTTCGGCGCGCATCCGCTCCTTGCCGGGCTGCATCGTGAAGTGCGACCCGTCGGGCCAGCGGATGGTGTAGAAGGGATCGAGCGGCCGCAGGTCCACGTCGGCGTCGAAGTTGCGTCCCGTCGCCGCCCAGAGGTCGCGCAGGCCCTGCGGCACGGTGACGATGGTCGGCCCGAGGTCGAAGCGGTGCCCGTCGGCCCGGATCGCCGAGCCGCGCCCGCCGACGCTGTCGAGCCGGTCGATCACCGTGACGCGCCAGCCCTTGGCCCCCAGCCGCATGGCGGCGGCAAGGCCCCCGATCCCGGCGCCGATGACCACGGCATGGTCGCGTGGCGACGGGGCGGCGCGGCGGAGGGGAAGGGGCGTTGCGACCATGCCGCGATGATAGACTGTCCAATCCGGTTGACAACCCTTGGCGTGGTAGATCGGTGAGCGATCGCTGAGGTAGCCCCTTGCGAAGAGTTGATCAGATTGAAAACTCGCGACGGACCCTTCCCAACCCCGCGACACGCTGTAAATGTAGATTGACACAAGGCCGGACCGCTCTCGTGCAGACTGTCACCATCACCCTTGCCCGCTTCGACGGCCTTTCCGGCGTGCTGTTCGCGCTTGGCCAGATGGCGCTGGCGCGAATCGACCTTGCGCGCGACCGGGCGTTGGGGTTCTGGAAGCTCTGCGGATCCGGCACCGACGGGTCGGGCGGCGGGCAGGGCTTCACACCGCAGCCGAACTGGCATGTCTGGGCCATCCTTGCGGTGCACGACAGCCGCGCAGCGGCCGAGGCGCGCATCGCGGACGCGCAGCCGTGGCGGCGCTGGCGGGCGCGGGCTGCGGAATGCTGCACCCTGTTCCTCGAACCCGTCTCGGCGCGCGGCCGCTGGTCGGGCAAGGCGCCTTTCGCACCGGCAGGCCCTTCGGGCGGCGCTGCCGGCGGCCACCCCCTTGCGACCGGCCCTCGCGCGACCGGCCTGGCGGCGGAGCCGGGACCCGCCCCACTGGCCGCGTTGACGCGCGCGACGGTCCGGCCGTCGCGCGTCCTGCGCTTCTGGCGCCGGGTACCGCGCATCCAGGCCGTGGTGAACGGGGATCCCGCGCTGGTCTTCGGGATCGGGCTGGGCGAGATCCCCCTCGTCCACCAGATCACCTTCTCGATCTGGCCCGACGCCGCCGCGATGGCGGCCTTCGCGCGCGGGGACGGCCCGCACGGGCGCGCGATCCGTGCGGTCCGCGACGAGGGCTGGTTCGCGGAAGAGCTTTACGCCCGCTTCCGCGTCGCGGCATGGTCGGGCACCTGGGGCGGGCAGGACCCGCTCTACCGGCTTAAGGACACGGCATGACGGCACCCTTTCCCTTCTCGGCCATCGTCGGGCAGGACGAGATGAAACAGGCGATGATCCTGACCGCGATCGATCCCGGCATCGGCGGCGTGCTGGTGTTCGGGGACCGCGGCACGGGCAAGTCCACCGCCGTCCGCGCGCTGGCGGCTCTGCTGCCGCCGATCGTGGCGGTCGAGGGGTGCCCGGTCAATTCGGCCGCGCCCGAGGCGGTGCCCGACTGGGCCGGGCCGCTGCCCGGCCGCATGGTGACGAAGCCGACGCCGGTCGTGGACCTGCCGCTCGGCGCGACCGAGGACCGGGTGACGGGCGCCCTCGACATCGAGCGGGCGCTGGTCCGGGGCGAAAAGGCGTTCCAGCCCGGCCTGCTGGCCAGGGCCAACCGCGGCTATCTCTACATCGACGAGGTGAACCTGCTCGAGGATCACATCGTCGACCTGCTTCTCGACGTCGCGCAGTCGGGCGAGAACGTGGTGGAGCGCGAGGGGCTGTCGATCCGGCATCCGGCCCGCTTCGTGCTTGTCGGGTCAGGCAACCCCGAGGAGGGCGAGCTTCGGCCGCAACTGCTCGACCGGTTCGGGCTGTCGGTCGAGGTGGCCTCGCCCCGTGACGTGGAGACGCGGGTCGAGGTGGTGCGTCGGCGCGACGCCTATGACCGCGACCGCGAGGGCTTCGTGAAGAAGTGGGCGGCGAAGGACGCTGCACTGCGCGCGCAGATTGTGGCGGCGAGGTCCGCGCTGCCTGCCGTCAAGACGCCGAACACCGTGCTGCACGATTGTGCCGCGCTTTGCCTCGCGCTCGGGTCCGATGGCCTGCGGGGTGAACTGACGCTTCTGCGCGCGGCGCGGGCGCTGGCGGCCTTCGAGGGTGCAGCGGCGGTCGAGCGGGCGCATGTGCGGGCGGTCGCGCCGTCGGCGCTGCGCCACCGGTTGCGCCGCGACCCGCTGGACGAGGCAGGATCGACGGCGCGGGTCGCCCGGACGGTGGCCGAGGTGCTGCCGTGACGGTGCTGCGATGACGGGCGCCCCGTGACGGCCCCGCCCGATCCCTGGTCGCGGGCGCGTGACGCGCTGGCGCTTCTGGCGGTCGATCCGGTCGGCCTCGGCGGGCTGTGGCTGCGCGCACGCGCCGGCCCGGTGCGCGACCTGATCACCGGGGCGCTGGCGATGCCGCTACCCCTGCGCCGCCTGACGCCCGCGATCGCCGACGATGCGCTTTACGGCGGGATCGACCTTGCCGCGACGCTGGCCGCGGGGCGGCCGGTCGAGGGGCGCGGGCTTCTGGACGAACCCGCGGCGCTGGTGCTGGCGATGGCCGAACGCGCGCCGCCGGCCCTTGCGGCGCGGCTCGCGCTGGCGCTGGACGGCGGCGGGCACGCGCTGGTGGCGCTGGACGAAGGTGCCGAGGACGGCGAGTCGCTGGCCCCCGCGCTAGCCGACCGGCTGGCCCTCTTCCTCGACACCGACGGGATGGTCTGGTCGGACGCCGCGCCGCTCGCGCCCGATCCGGCCGCGGTGGCCGCCGCACGCGCGCGGCTGCGGGCGGTGGCGGTGCCGCCCGGTGCCGCCACGGCGCTGACGCGGGCGGCCGCGGCGCTTGCCATCCCGTCGCTGCGCGCGCCGCTGCTGGCGCTTGCCGCGGCGCGGGCCTCGGCGGCGCTGTCGGGGCGCGATACGGTCGCCGAGGCCGACCTTCGGCTGGCGGCGTCGCTGGTCCTCGCGCACCGGGGAACGCCCCCGCCCGAAGCCGCGGGAGAGCCGCCGCCGCCGCCCGATCCGGCCGAGGCGCAGGGCGAGGGCTCCGGCGGGACCGACCGGACGCCGACCATCCCCGAGGACCTTCTGGTCGAGGCGGCGCGGGCCGCGCTGCCTGCGGACCTGCTCGCCCGTCTCGCCGCCGGCCGGGCGGCGCGGGCGGCGGGCGGCGGCGCAGGCAGCGGGGCCGAGACACGGGGCAACCGCCGCGGCCGGCCCCTGCCCCCGCGCCCCGGCCGCCCCGGCGGCGATACCCGGCTCGATCTCGTGGCGACGCTGCGGCAAGCCGCCCCGTGGCAGCGGCTGCGCGCCGCCGCGCCGGGCCGCGATGGCGCCCTGCGGATCCGCCCGGCGGACTTCCGCCTGCGGCGGTTCCGCCAGACTTCCGACCGGGTGCTGATCTTCGCCGTGGATGCCAGCGGCTCGGCCGCCCTCGCCCGGCTGGCCGAGGCGAAGGGGGCGGCCGAGCTCTTGCTGGGCCAGGCCTACGCCCGGCGCGACCATGTGGCGCTGATCGCCTTCCGGGGAACCGGGGCCGACCTGCTGCTGCCGCCGACCCGCAGCCTCGTCCAGACGAAGCGCCGCCTCGCGGCCCTGCCCGGCGGCGGCCCAACCCCGCTTGCGGCGGCGCTGCGGACCGGCCTCGACCTTGCGCTGCGGCTGAAGGCGCAAGGCATGACGCCGACGCTGGCGATGCTGACCGACGGGCGAGGCAACGTGGCGTTGGACGGCACGCCCGACCGCCTGCGGGCCGAGGCGGATGCGGCGACGCTCGCACGCGCGATCCGGGCGCGCGGGGTGCCGGCGCTGGTGCTCGACACCGCCACGCGGCCGCAGGCGGGTCTGCGCGCGCTGGCGCAGACGATGGGCGCGGTCTATCTGCCGCTGCCGCGGGCGGATGCGCAGCGTCTGGCGGGCACACTGGCCGCGGCACTGGCGTGACGCCGCTCGTGCTGCCCGCGTTCTGGCCCGCGCGCGCCGCTTCCCGCCGGATCGCCTGCCGGCCGCACCTGTGGCACGTCCAGGTGCAGGGCGCGGGGCCGGATGTGCTCCTGCTGCACGGCGCGGGCGGGGCGTGCCATTCCTGGCGTGCGCTGGCACCCCTGCTGCCCGGCTGTCGCCTGATCGCACCGGACCTGCCGGGTCAGGGCTTTACCGTCGCTGGCACGCGCGCGCGGTCATCGCTCGACGCGATGGCCGAGGACATCGCCGCCCTCTGCGCGCAGGAAGGCTGGACGCCCGCGGGAATCGTCGGGCATTCCGCGGGCGCGGCGCTGGCCCTTCGGCTGGCCGAGATCCTGCCGCGCAAGCCCGCCGTCGCCGCGATCAACGCGGCACTGTCGCCGTTCCAGGGGATGGCGGGCATCCTCTTTCCGGTGATGGCGCGGATGCTGGCGATGAACCCCTTCGCCGCACCGGTCTTCGCGCGGCTGTGGCGCAGCCCCGCGCAGGTGGACCGGCTGATCCGCGCGACCGGCAGCGTGATCGACGAGACGGGCCTTGCCTGCTACCTGCACCTGATCCGCGATCCGGGCCATGTGGACGGCACGCTCACGATGATGGCGCAGTGGCGGCTCGACGGTCTGCTCGCGCGCCTGCCGCGCATCGCGGTGCCCGTCATTCTGATCACCGCAGCCGACGACCGTGCGGTGCCGCCCGAAACCTCGGCGGCGGCGGCCGCACGCCTGCCCGCCGCACGCCATCTTGCCCTGCCCACGGGCGGGCACCTCGTGCACGAGACCGAGCCCCGGCCCGTCGCCGCAGCGGTCGCGGCGCACCTCGGACTTGCGGCCGCCTGACCCGCCCGCATCATCCTGCCGGGCGCGTCAGCGCGCCGAAGCGAGGGCGCCGAACAGCATGTCCATGTGCCGGGCAAGGTAGATGCGCAGCCAGGGGGTGTAGCGCGCCGGGTGCCGCTCGCAGTCGGCGGCGAGATCGTAAAGGTCGATCCAATCCACCGCCTGCACCTCGTCGGGGTCGGGGTCGATCGTCAGCGCATCGGGCGCCCTGACCGTGAAGATCTCGACCAGCTCGTGCTCGATCAGCCCCCGGCCGACCGCCGCGCGGTATTCGACCTGCCCGGCGAAGGCGGGCGACACACCGGTGATCCCCAGTTCCTCGCGCAGCCGGCGCTGCGCGCACCGGGCCGGATCCTCGCCCCAGTGCGGATGCGTGCAGCAGGTGTTCGCCCAGAGGCCCGGCGTGTGATACTTGCCCGCAGCGCGCCGCTGGATCAGCGTCTGGCGTCCGCGCATCAGGAACACCGACACCGCAAGATGCCGCAGGCCCTGCCGGTGGACCGCCAGCTTTTCGACCGGTTGCAGCGTGCCGTCCACCCAGGCCGGGATCAGCGCGGTCATGTGCGCAGGGGCGACACCAGCCCCGTCAGATGCAGCACGTTCTTAATCCCGATCTTGATGTGCGCAAGCGGCCGCGCCTTGACCAGCTTCTTGTTCATGTAGGCCTCGAAGGTCAGCCGCTGCACGTCCACGTCGTGGCAGAGCGACACGAACCGTTCGCGTCGCTCGTCGCTGCGATAGTAGGCGTCCTGCATGGACCGCAAGACCCTGAACACCGTGCCGTGTTCCCGCAGGAACAGCCGCCGGGCAAGCCCGAGGTCGCGCGCCCGCCCCGACCGCAGGAACGCCTCGGCCGCCGTGGCGGCCGCGCGGCCGCCGGCCATCGCGTAATAGATCCCCTCGCCCGAGGATGGCGCGACCACGCCGGCAGCGTCGCCCGCCAGCACCGTGTCGCGCCCGTTGTCCCAGCGGTCGAGCGGTCGCAGCGGGATCGGCGCGCCCTCGCGCCGGACCGTCCGGCACCCCGCAAGGCCCGCCATCCTGCGCAGCGCGGCGGTGGCGTCCTTGAGGCTGACCCCGTCCTTCTCGGTGCCCATCCCGACCGAGGCCTGCGCGCCATGCGGGAACACCCAGCCGTAGAAATCGGGGCTGATCCGACCGTCGTAGACGACATCGCAGCGCGCGGGGTCATACCCGGCCTCGGCCGCGCGGCCGCCCTCGGGCGCCTCGATGATCTCGTGATAGGCGATGACATAGGGGATGCGGTCGCCGCCGGGCACATCCGCCCGCGCCACGCCCGACCGCGCGCCGTCCGCGCCGATCACAAGGCGCGTGGTCAGGCGCCGTTCGGTGCCGGTCGCCTTGTCGCGGTAGACGACATGGGTGCCCTCTCCGTCCCGCTCGGTGCGCAGCCAGGTGCCGGTGTGGCGCTCGGCCCCGGCGCGGGCGGCGCGGTCACGCAGGAATTCGTCGAAATGCTCGCGGTCCACCATGCCGACGAAACCGTTCTCGATCGGAATGTCCACGGCGCGCCCCGTGGGCGAGATCATGCGGGCCGTGGTGATCCGCGCCACGATCTGCGCGTCGGGGATTGCGAAGTCGGCGATCAGCCGCGGCGGAATCGCGCCGCCGCAGGGCTTGATCCGCCCGGCCCGGTCGATCAGCGCCACCCGCCGCCCTGCGCGCGCCAGGTCCTCGGCCGCGGTCGCCCCCGATGGCCCGCCGCCCACCACCACCACGTCGTATGCCATCTCACTCTCCCGGATGAAGCTGCGGGCGGCCCGCCCCGGCGGGTCCGCCGATGACACGGAGGGCAAGCGCCGCTGCGGCGAGGAAGAGCGCCGCCTCGATCAGGAACACCGCCCCGAAGGCTGGCGCGGCGTCGAGGCCGAGGCGCATGAGGTCGGCCAGCCCGGCCCCGGCAAGCCCGCCGAAACCTGCCGCGATCGCCTGCGCCGCACCCCAGAGGCCCATCCGCGTGCCCTCGCGCCGGCCGCGGCCCTGCCCGGCCAGCGCCATCATGGACCCGATGGCGGCGACCGCGAACATCCCGTTGCAGAAGCCGAGCGCCACCGCCGCCGGCGTCAGCACCGCTGCCGTGCCCCGCATCCCGATGCTGGCGATCAGCGCCAGCGCCGCGGCCGATCCGAGGCAGCCCGCAATCACCCAGGCGCGCAGCGACCCGATCCGTAGCCCCGTCGCCGCGATCCCGACCGTCAGCATCCCGAGGAACACGCCCCCGTTCTGCGCGCCCGACAGCTGCGTGGTCTGCCCCGGCGTCAGGCCGAAGACGAGGCCCGCGAAGGGCTCGAGGATCAGCTCCTGCATGAAATAGGCGGTCATCGACAGGAACACGAATACCGTGAAAGCGCGCGCGGCCGGCTCGGCCCAGACCTCGGCCAGACCGGCGCGGAACGGCATCGTCTCGGGTTCCGGCGATGCATCGAGGCCGCGCTCGATCCCGGCGACCGCGGCCAGCGTCACCGTGAAGGCCCCCGCCGCCACCGCGCCGACGATGGCCAGAAGGCGCGCATCCGAATAGGGATCGAGCAGCCGGCCCACGACCGTCGCCGTCACCGCGATGCCCGCGATCATCATGAGCCAGGTGATCGTCGCCGCCGCCGCCCGCCGCCGCGGGGCGGTGGTGGTCGCCAGCAGAGCCAGAAGCGACGTGCCCGCCGCCCCGACGCCGAGGCCGATCAGCCCATAGGCCGCGACCCACAGCGCGAAGCCTGCAACGAAGTGGCCGTCGGCCACGGCAACCGCATAGGCGGCCAGCCAGGCCCCCGCACCCAGCACGGCCATGCCGATGACGACCCACCGCGTCCGGCTGCCGCCGGTGTCGGCGAGGAAGCCCCAGGTCGGCCGGGTGATCTGGACCCCGTAGTGCAGCGCGACGAGAAAACCCGGCAGCACCGCCGGCAGGGCCAGTTCGACGACCATCAGCCGGTTGAGCGTCGAGGTCATCAGCACCACGACCGCCCCGAGGCACAGCTGCACAAGGCCGAGGCGGACGATCCCCGCCCAGCTCAGGGTTCGGGCAGGCGCCGGCGGCATCACGTTCCGCCCGCCAGCGGCGGCAGGCTGCGCACCGCAAAGGCGGCGACCATCATGCCCGCGACATAGAGCGTCACGCCGACGCCGTTATACCAGGGCGCGCGCCCTTTCGGATCGCGCAGCAGGACGCGCATCGCCGCCACCTGCGCCGCCAGGAGCGCCGCCACCGCCAGCGCGTGCCAGGGCCGGTCCCAGATCGCCAAGAGCGGGATCACCAACGCCTGCGCCAGCACCATCACGGTGCAGGCCACGCGCGCGGCCACCTCTGGGCCGAGCACCACCGGCAGGCTGCGGACGCCGGTCCGCCGGTCGCCTTCCAACGCCTTGAAATCGTTCAGCGTCATGATGCCGTGCGCACCGAAGGCGTAAAGCGCCGCAAGGGTCACGACGTAGAAGGACGGCGCGCCCGCCGCCATCACCGCGGCGCCGGTGAACCACGGCAGCCCCTCATAGCTGAAGGCGACGAGGCCCGGCCCCCACCAGCCCGACCGTTTCAGCCGAACCGGTTCGGCCGAATAGGCCCAGGCGGCGGCCACGCCCACCACCGTCGCGCCGAACCCCCAGGGACCGAGCTGCCATCCCATGGCCAGCGCCAGCGCCGACATCGCCAGCGCAACCCAGAGGCCCCAGCGGCCCGGCACGCGGCCCGACGGGATCGGGCGGCCGGGTTCGTTGATCGCATCGACGTGCCGGTCGCACCAGTCGTTGGCGGCCTGGCTCATTCCGCAGACCATCGGGCCGGCGAGGATCACGCCGAAGACGACAAGGCCCCATCCTGCCTCGGCCACCGGAACGCCCGACGAGACGACCCCGCAGAGATAGGCCCACATCGGCGGGAACCACGTGATCGGCTTCAGCAGCGTCAGAAGCGCGCGCGGCTCGGGATAGTGGCGGGGCGGATTGGCAAGACTGACAGTCATACATGTAAAGCTAGCTTGACACATCGAGTCGGACAAGGCCCGTGTCCGGATCGCTTCCGATTATTTCCTGCAGCCGCGCATCGCCGCGACCGCCGGGGAAGAGGGGAGGAGATCGGCAGCACGATGCCCTGCGGGACGCGGCAACAAATTTTGCCGGCCGCGCGCCGCGCGCCCGGCCCTCGCCTTTGCTAGCGGCGCGGCGCCGCGGCTACTCGCCGTCCTTGTTCAGCAGGCCGTATTTGCGCAGCTTGACGTAGAGGGACTGGCGCGACAGCCCCAGCATCTCGGCCGCCGCGACGCGGTTGTTGCGCGTCAGTTCCACCGCGGTCTGGATGCACAGCTTCTCGACCACGTCCGTCGTCTCGGCGACAATGTCCTTCAGCGTCGAGGAACCGACCAGTTCCGCAAGGCTCCGCCCGCCGTCGTCCGCCGCGGCAACGCCGGGACGCCGCAGGGCGTCGGCCCGGCTCATGTCGCGCATGACGATGGCGAGGCCCGGGTTCGGCCGGTCGTTCAGATAGCTTGCCGAAACCTCGACCGGCACCTCGGCCGCGAAGGCCGTGGCGATCCGCGTCGCGTAAAGACGCATCCGCCCCACGCGCCGGGCGTTGTCCAGCAGCACCCGCATGTCCACCGCGCCGCGGACGAAAAATTCCGACAGCGACCGACCGCGCACGCCAGCGAGGTTCGGCGCGTCGGTCAGGTTCAGGAAGGCCTCGTTGGCGATGCGGATGACGCCGTCGGGGTCGGTGAACACGATCGCGTCCGACCCTTCGTGGAACAGCCGGACCAGATCCTCGGACAGCTGGTCGTGCACCGCGCGCAGCGATCCCGTCGCCTCGAGCCGGCACAGAAGCAGCCGTTCGCCCGCGGCGCGGAACACGGTCGGGTAGACCATGAGCCGCCGGCCCGACCGGCGGGCCTGCAATTCTACCGGCGTCGCGGCATCGGCTGTGGCGAGGTTGGCCATGTTCTCGAGGAACTCGCCGCGACGCCGCCCCTCGAATTCCTGCGCGATGGCCGAGCCCAGAAGATCACCGCGCGTGCCGCCCAGCAACTGGGCCGCGGCCGAGTTCACGTCCTCAATCCGGCCCGAGGACATCGAGACCATCACCATCGCGTCGCGCGTCGTTTCCATCAGGACGCGATAGCGCGTGTCCATCTCGCGCTGCGCCTCGTGGTCGCGCTCGAGCGCCAGCTGGGCATTGACCAGTTTCTGCTGGAGTTCGGCAAAGGGCTTCAGGTCGCGGCCCAGCATCAGCACCGAATCGTCGGCGTCGATGCGGTGCAGCGTGTAGCGCACCGGAAACTCCCACACCTTCCGGTCGGCGTGGTTCAGCTCGACCACCAATGGCCCACCGGCGCTGCGCAGCGCCGACAGCCGCGCGTCGAGCTTGGACCGGCTTTCGATCGTCAGCAGCTCGTCGATCGGCCGGCCGACCCAGCCGTCCAACTGCCCGGCCAGCGCGTGCCCGCCGGCCACCATGACCGAATGGACAACGCGCGTGGCCGACAGCACTAAGGTGATGTCGGACGCCGCCGACACGATCTCCGACAGCAGCTCCGCGGGGATGTTTTCCGGCGGTCTGCCGTTCAGCAGGGACTTGCCGACGGGTTTCACGGTGTCGTCATCCAGCATGGCCGCCCGTGCGCCCGGGCGGCGGTTGGTCAGGCAGTCTCCGTCCTCTGCATCGTTTCGGGCGCGAGGCCGAGCGCCGCCAGCACTTTCCCAAGGTCGTTGGACGCCAGCCGCGCGCCGCTCGACGCCCGCACCCCGTCTGCCGTCACCTGATCCATCCCGCAAAGTAGCGCCCCGCCGACCACGACGGGCAAGGTCCCGGCAGTCTCAGTGTTGATACATGCGACAACTTCGCGGGCCGTTTCAAGCCTTTCGGCGGTGGCGATCGACACGAACGCGGCATCGAAGCGGCGCGTCCGCACGATTTCGGCGATCGCCCGCAGCTTTTCGCCGACCAGCAGCGTGGTGGGCAGGCCCCGACGCCGCAGATGCCGGACCGCGACCAGCGCACCCAGCGTGTGCTGTTCCCCCTCGGGCAGGATGAAGAGGACGGACGGACCCTGCGTCGGCTGCGCGATGTCCGTCAGCCGGTCGCGCAGCAGACGCTGCATCCGCACCATCCCGAGCGACACGTCGACGAAGCTCAGCCGGTCGTCCTCCCAGCCGCGCCCGAGTTCGCGGGCGGCGAGCGGCATCACGAGGTCGCAGACCGCATCCGCGTCCACGCCTTCGCGACGGAAGGCGGCCAGCATCGACGGCAGCGCATCCGACTCGGGCGCAAGTGCCGCGGCGATCAGCCGGTCGGCCAGGCTCGCCAGCCGGCCCTCGTCCTGGTGCATCATCCGCCCGTCCCGACCGCGCAGCATCGCGATCACCTGTCCCGCAAGCGCCCCGACGCGGTCCCGAACCGGGCCTGGGTCGACGGGACGGTACTCGATGCTGCCGGAAGCGTCATGATGCATCTGCGATCCCCCCGGCTCGCTGCGCTGCGCCGACCGCGACGCGGACCGGGGTCCAGCTCCGTCGCTGAAGGCAGCGTTCAGCTTTTCGGCCAAATCGTCAAGAGGAATTGACATGTGACCGCAAGCAAGACGGCCTCCGGCGCAGTATGTGCATGAAACAATTGTAAAAAGAATATTTTCGTCGCGACGCGGCCAACGTGATCCATCATGGCACGTCAAGCAGACGCCGGACAATTGTGTAAGTTACAATTGACACCCTGCCGACCCGCGCTAGAGTTTCGGGCAGACCAGATCAACGCGGACGGCGAAGGATGCCCGTGCGACCAACCCCCGCAGACCGATCGGCAAACCGTCAGCGGCCGCCGCTCTACACGCCCGAGGAACGCGCCCGGCGCGACGCCACGGCCTGGACGCTGGTCCAGGGCCTGCTTGCGCCCGCGCAGTTCGCGGCCTTCGCGGTCAGCCTCGTGCTGGTGGTCCGTTTCCTCTGGACGGGCGAAGGCTACGGCGCCGCCACGGTCTCGATCCTCGTCAAGACGGGCTTTCTCTACGTCATCATGGTGACCGGCGCGATCTGGGAAAAGGTCGTGTTCGGCCAGTGGCTGTTCGCCCCCGCCTTCTTCTGGGAGGACGTGTTCAGCTTCGCCGTGATCGCGCTGCATACCGCCTATCTCTGGGCGCTGTGGACGGGGTCTGCCGGCCCTGCGGGCGAGATGGCGATCGCGCTCGCGGCCTATGCCGCCTACGTCGTGAACGCCGGGCAGTTCGTCTGGAAGCTGCGGATGGCGCGGCTCGACGCCGCCGGCAGCGCCAGCCCGGATGACGGGGTGCGCGCATGAACGTCCCCGCCGCCCCCGTCCTCGGCTGCCGCGACACGCCGGTGATCCGCGAACGCGGCCAGCACGAAGTCTTCTGCGGCCTGACCGGCATCATCTGGCTGCACCGCAAGATCCAAGACGCCTTCTTCCTGGTCGTTGGCAGCCGCACCTGCGCGCATCTGCTGCAATCGGCGGCGGGCGTGATGATCTTTGCCGAACCCCGCTTCGGCACCGCGATCCTCGAGGAAAAGGACCTCGCCGGCCTTGCCGACGCCAATGCCGAGCTTGACCGCGAGGTGGCCCGCCTCCTCGCCCGCCGGCCCGACATCCGGCAGCTCTTCCTCGTCGGCTCCTGCCCGTCCGAGGTCATCAAGCTCGACCTTGCGAAGGCAGCCGACCGCCTGTCGGCCGCCCATGCGCCGCATGTGCGGGTGCTGAACTATTCCGGCAGCGGGATCGAGACGACCTTTACCCAGGGCGAGGACGCCTGCCTTGCGGCAATGGTCCCGGTCCTGCCTGCAACGCAGGCGCGCGAGCTGCTGCTTGTCGGCGCGCTGCCCGATGTGGTCGAGGACCAGGCGCTGGCGCTGCTTGCCGATCTCGGCATCGGCCCCGTCCGCTGCCTGCCCGCGCGCCGGTCGGACGCCCTGCCTGCCATCGGGCCGCAGACGCGCTACATCCTCGTCCAGCCGTTTCTCGGCGACACCGACGCCGCCCTTCAACGCCGCGGGGCGCAGCCCATCCGTGCCCCCTTCCCCTTCGGCGAGGAAGGCACGACCGCCTGGCTGGCCGCCATCGCCGCGGCCTGGGGCGTGCCCGCCGACCGGTTCGAGGCCGTGACCGCCGCGCCCCGCGCCCGTGCCCGCCGCGCCGTCGCCGCCGTTGCCGCGACGCTGAAGGGCAAGCGCATCACCTTCCTGCCCGACAGCCAGCTCGAGATCCCGCTTGCCCGCTTCCTCGCGCGCGAATGCGGCATGATCCCTGTCGAGGTCGCCACCCCCTTCCTCCACCGCGAGATCCACGGCCCCGATCTCGACCTTCTGCCGGCCGGCCCCCGCCTCGTCGAAGGACAGGACGTGGAACGGCAGCTCGACCGCCTCCGCGCGGACCGACCCGACCTCACCGTCTGCGGCCTCGGGCTTGCCAACCCGCTCGAGGCCGAAGGGCTTGCCACCAAATGGGCCATCGAACTCGTGTTCACGCCCGTCCATCTCTACGACCAGGCCGGCGATCTCGCCGCCCTCTTCGCCCGGCCGCTGCGCCGCCGCGCGCTCCTGCACCGGGAGGCCGCGGAATGACCGCTGCACTTCATCTTGTCACAAATACTCCGCGGGGGTCCGGGGGCGCGAAGCCCCCGGTCGGGTGGCCATGAAGCTTGCCGTCTGGACCTACGAGGGCCCGCCGCACGTCGGCGCGATGCGCGTGGCCACCGGCATGAAGGGGCTGCACTATGTGCTGCATGCCCCGCAGGGCGATACCTATGCCGATCTTCTCTTCACGATGATCGAGCGGCGCGGCCACCGCCCGCCCGTCACCTACACCACCTTCCAGGCGCGCGACCTCGGCGCCGATACCGCGAACCTCTTCAAGGACGCCGCGCGCGGGGCTTGGGAACGCTTCCGCCCGCAGGCGCTGATCGTCGGCGCGTCCTGCACGGCCGAGCTGATCCAGGACGATCCCGGGGGGCTCGCCGCGGCGATCGGCCTGCCTGTGCCGGTGATCCCGCTCGAACTGCCGTCCTACAGCCGGAAGGAAAACTTCGGCGCCGACGAGACGTTCCACCAGATCGTCCGCGCCCTCGCCCGGCCCGCCGCGCGCACCGCGCAGGTCTCGGCAAACATCCTTGGGCCCACCGGCCTCGGCTTCCGCCACCGCGACGATGCCACCGAGATCGCGGGGCTGCTCGAGGAGATGGGGATCGCGGTGAACGTCGTGGCCCCGATGGGGGCAAGCCCGGCGGACATCGCGCGCCTGCCGGCGGCGCATTTCAACGTGCTGCTCTACCCCGAGACGGCCGAGACGGCCGCCCGGTTCCTCGAGCGCCAGTTCGGCCAGCCGTGGACGCGCACGATCCCCTACGGCGCGCGCGCCACGCGCGACTTCATCGCCGAGGTGCAGGCGCTGGCCGGCACCACGGCCCGGCCCGACGAGGCGCGGCTGCGCCTGCCGTGGTGGTCGGCCTCGGTCGATTCCACCTACCTGACCGGCAAGCGCGTGTTCGTGTTCGGCGACGCCACCCACGCGATGGCCGCGGCCCGCGTGGCGCGGGACGAGATCGGGTTCGAGGTGGCGGGCCTTGGCTGCTACAACCGCGAATTCGCCCGGCCGATGCGGGCGGCCGCCAAGGGTTACGGCCTCGAAGCGCTGATCACCGACGATTACCTCGAGGTCGAGGCCGCCATCGCCGCCACCGCGCCCGAGCTGATCCTCGGCACGCAGATGGAACGGCACATCGGCAAGCGCCTCGGCATTCCCTGCGCGGTCATCTCGGCCCCCGTCCACGTGCAGGACTTCCCCGCGCGCTACAGCCCGGTGATGGGGTTCGAGGGGGCAAATGTCCTGTTCGATACCTGGGTGCATCCGCTGGTAATGGGCCTCGAGGAGCATCTTCTGACGATGTTCCGCGACGACTTCGAGTTCCACGACAGTGCCGGTCCGAGCCATTACGGCGCGGGGCAGCACCCGGGGCGCCACCGCGGCGCGGACGCGCCGTGGCCGGCGGCAGCGGCCGAAGCGGCAGCGGCGACCACCGAAGCGGTTCCGGCGGCCGCGCCGGACCCGGTCGGCGGCACGGTCATCTGGCTGGCCGAAGCCGAGCGCGAGCTGAAGAAGATCCCCTTCTTCGTGCGCGCCAAGGCCAGGCGGAACACCGAGAGATACGCAGCCGAGCGCGGCATTGCCGCGATCGCCGTCGAGACGCTCTACGAGGCCAAGGCCCATTATGCGCGCTGAACGCAACATCACCGGGGTGAAACCCTATCGCGTGGTGATCGTCACGCTCGATGCCCATGCGGCGGGTCCGGCGGCGCGGATCACCCCGCGGCTCGCGCGCGACTTCCCGGGGCTCGAGGTGACCGTGCACGCCGCGGCCGAATGGGCCGAAACGCCGGCGGCGCTCGAACGCGCGCGGGCGGCGGTGAACGCGGCCGACATCGTGGTGGCCAACCTTCTGTTCATCGAGGAACACGTCCAGGCGCTGCTGCCCGAACTGCGCGCGGCGCGCGAGCGCTGCGACTGCTTCGTCGGCGTGATCGCCGATCCCGCGATCGTCCGGCTGACGAAGATGGGCGATCTCGACATGGGCAAGCCCGCTTCGGGGGCGATGGCGTTGCTCAGGAAGCTGCGGGGCAACAGGACGCCTTCGGCGCAGTCGGGCGAACGGCAGATGGCGATGCTGCGCCGCCTGCCGAAGATCCTGCGCTTCATCCCCGGCAAGGCGCAGGATCTGCGCGCTTGGTTCCTCGCCATGCAGTATTGGCTGGGCGGGTCGGACGACAACATCGAGCACATGATCCGTTTCCTGGTCGGCCGTTACGCGGCGCGGCCGGAATGGCGCGGCGCGAAGGCGGCCGCACCGGTCGACTACCCCGAGGTCGGCCTCTACCACCCCGACCTGCCGAACCGCATCGGCACCGACGCCGCCCGCCTGCCGCGGCCGAAGGGCGCGCAGGCGACCGTCGGCGTGCTGATGCTGCGGTCCTATGTGCTGGCCGGCGACACGGCGCATTACGACGCGGTCATCCGGGCCTTCGAGGCAAAGGGCATGGCCGTCATCCCGGCCTTTGCCGCCGGCCTCGACGGCCGCCCGGCGATCGAGGCCTACATGCAGGGCGGCCGGGTCGATGCGCTGGTGTCGCTGACGGGGTTCAGCCTGGTCGGCGGTCCCGCCTACAACGACAGCCCCGCGGCGGTCGAGACGCTGGCGCGCCTCGATGTGCCCTACATCGCCGCCCATCCGCTGGAGTTCCAGACGCTGGCCCAGTGGGGCGCGGCCGAGGGCGGCCTCGGCCCGGTCGAGACGACGATGCTGATCGCGCTGCCCGAGATCGACGGTGCGACGAACCCCACGGTCTTCGCCGGTCGCCACGGTGCGGAACCCTGTCCGGGTTGCCGGCGCGGCTGCCGCGCCGAGGGCGGGCCTCGGGCAATGGCCCCCTGCGAAGAGCGCGTCGCGGTGCTGGCGGAAAAGACCTTGCGCCTCGCGCGCCTGCGCCGGTCGCGCCCGGCGGACCGGCGGGTGGCGATCGTGCTCTACGGCTTTCCGCCGAACGCCGGTGCCGTCGGAACGGCAGCCTACCTGTCGGTGTTCGAGAGCCTGCACCGCACGCTGCATGCGATGAAGGCCGAGGGCTATCGGCTCGATCCGCCGCCGACGGTCGAGGCGCTGCGCAAGGCCGTGCTGGAAGGCAACGGCGCGCGCTTCGGTCAGCCCGCCAATGTCGCCGCCACGGTCACCGCGGAAGAGATCGTGGCGGGCACGCCGCCGCTCAAGGCCATCGAGGCGGTCTGGGGGCCTGCGCCCGGCCGCCACCAGTCGGACGGGCGGGGGGTCTTCGTTCTCGGCGCCGAGTTCGGCAACGTCTTCGTCGGCGTGCAGCCCGTCTTCGGCTATGAGGGCGACCCGATGCGCCTGCTGTTCGAGCGCGGGTTCGCCCCGACCCATGCCTTCGTGCAGTTCTATCTGTGGATCCGCAACACCTTCCGCGCCGATGCGGTGCTGCACTTCGGGATGCATGGTGCGCTCGAATTCATGCCCGGCCGGCAGGCGGGCCTCGGCGCGCGCGACTGGCCCGACCGGCTGATCGGCGAGATGCCGAACCTCTATCTCTACGCCGCAAACAACCCGTCCGAGGCGACGCTGGCCAAGCGGCGCGCCAATGCGGTGACGATCACGCACCTGACCCCGCCGGTGGCCAAGGCGGGTCTCTACCGGGGTCTTGCGGATCTGAAGGACTCGCTGGCGCGGTTCCGCGCGATGGCGGCGGACGATCCCGCGCGCGACGAGCTTGCCGCACTGATCCGCGACCAGGCCGCCGCGGTGGACCTCGCGGGCGATCCCGAGGCGCTCTGGACCCGTCTGATCGAGACCGAGGGGGCGCTGATCCCCGAGGGTCTGCACATCCTCGGCCAGCCGATGGAGCCCGGCCAGATCGCGGCCTACCTCGACCAGATGGCGCTGCCCGACGATGCCGCGCGCGCGCGCGTTGCGGCCGAGCTGGCCCGCAACGGCGAGATCGCGGCGCTCCTGCGCGCGCTCGGCGGCCATTTCGTGCCCCCGGTCCCCGGCGGCGACCTGATCCGCAACCCCGCGATCCTGCCCACGGGGCGCAACATCCACGCCTTCGACCCGTTCCGCATGCCGACCGCCTTCGCCCTCCGCGACGGCGCGGCGCAGGCGCAGCGGTTGCTCGACGCTCATGCGCGCCTGCCGCGGACGGTGGCGCTGGTGCTCTGGGGATCGGACAACATCAAGTCCGACGGCGGGCCGATCGCGCAGGCGCTGGCGCTGATGGGCGCGCGGCCACGGTTCGACAGCTACGGCCGGCTGTCCGGTGCCGACCTGATCCCCCTGGCGGAACTCGGCCGTCCCCGCATCGACGTGGTGATGACGCTGTCGGGGATCTTCCGCGACCTTCTGCCCTTGCAGACGCGGATGCTGGCGGAAGCGGCCTGGAAGGCGGCGACGGCGGACGAACCCGAGGCGCAGAACTTCATCCGCGCGCATGCGCTGGCGGCCATGGCCGAGACGGGCTGCGACATCGAGACGGCCGCGCTGCGCGTCTTTTCCAACGCGGAAGGCGCCTACGGATCGAACGTCAACGTGCTGGTGGGATCGTCGGCCTTCGGGGACGAGGACGAGCTGGCCGATGCCTACGAGGCGCGCAAGTCCTTCGCCTACGGGCGCAGCGGCAAGCCGCAGAAGCAGGCGGCAATGCTGGCCCGGGCGCTGGCGACCGTTGATCTGGCCTACCAGAACCTCGAGTCGGTCGAACTCGGCGTCACGACGGTGGACCATTATTTCGACACGCTCGGCGGCATCGCGCGGGCGGTGCGTCGGGCGAAGGGCGAGCCCGCGCCCGTCTATATCGGCGACCAGACCCGCGGGGCAGGCAAGGTGCGCACGCTGGCGGACCAGATCGCACTGGAGACCCGCAGCCGCAGCCTGAACCCGCGGTTCTTCGAGGCGCTGTTGCAGCACGGGCACGAGGGCGTCCGCCAGATCGAGGCGCAGGTCACGAACACGCTGGGCTGGTCGGCGACGACGGGCACGGTGGAGCCCTGGGTCTACCAGCGGCTGTCCGAGACCTTCGTGCTCGACGCGGCGATGCGCCGCCGGCTGGCGGCGCTGAACCCGCAGGCCTCGGCGCGGATGGCCGAGCGGCTGATCGAGGCCGCCGAACGCACCTACTGGCAGCCCGATCCCGCGACGATGGCCGCCCTGCGCGCGGCGGCGGACGAGCTCGAGGACCGGCTGGAAGGGATCGCGGCGGAATGACGGGCCGGAACGCAGGAACGACGCCGCGGACCGGGGCGCTGCCCCGGACCCCGGAGTATTTGGAACAAGATGAAGTGGGAGAGAAAGCATGAGCCCGCGCGACGAGATACCGGTCCTGCGGGGGCTGGACGGCGAGGGGTCGGTGCAGGTGCATCTCGATCCCGCGCTGAAGATCGAAGGGGCCAAAGTCTTTTCGGTTTACGGCAAGGGCGGGATCGGCAAGTCCACCACCTCGTCCAACCTGTCGGCGGCGTTCAGCCACCTGGGCAAGCGCGTCCTGCAGATCGGCTGCGACCCCAAGCACGACAGCACCTTCACCCTGACCGGCAAGCTGCAGCCCACGGTGATCGACATCCTGAAGGAGGTCGATTTCCACGCCGAGGAGCTTCGGCCCGAGGATTTCGTCACCGTCGGCTACAACGGCGTGATGTGCATCGAGGCGGGCGGGCCGCCGGCCGGCACGGGCTGCGGCGGCTATGTCGTGGGACAGACGGTGAAGCTTCTCAAGCAGCACCATCTGCTGGACGACACCGATGTCGTGATCTTCGACGTGCTGGGGGATGTGGTCTGCGGGGGTTTTGCCGCGCCCCTGCAGCACGCCGACCGGGCGGTGATCGTGACCGCGAACGACTTCGACAGCATCTATGCGATGAACCGGATCATCGCGGCGGTGCAGGCGAAGTCGGGCAATTACAAGGTCCGGCTGGCGGGCTGCGTGGCCAACCGCAGCCGCGAGACCGACGAGGTGGACCGGTTCTGCGCCCGCGTTGGGTTCCGCCGCATCGCGCACATGCCCGACATCGACGCGATCCGGCGCAGCCGGCTGAAGAAGCGCACCCTGTTCGAGATGGATGCCGACGAGGACGTGGTGCGCGCGCGGGCCGAGTATGTCCGCCTGGCGGAACGGCTGTGGGCCTCGGTCGGCGAGCCGCCGGTGACGCCCGCGCCGCTGCCCGACCGCGAGATCTTCGAGCTTCTGGGGTTCGACTGATGGCCGGCTATGCCGATACGCTGACGCGCGTCGAGGGGTATTTCGACGGCACCGCGACCGAGGTGTGGGAACGGCTGACCTCGGACGCGCCGGTCAGCCGGGTGCGCGCCACCGTGCGGGCGGGGCGCGCGGCGATGCGCGCGCTGATGCTGTCGCGCCTGTCCGCCGATCTTCGGGGGGCGCGCGTGCTCGATGCCGGCTGCGGCACCGGGGCGATGGCAGCGGACCTGGCTGCGCGCGGGGCGGACGTGCTGGCGGTGGACATCGCGCCGCGCCTGATCGAGATCGCGGCGGCGCGCCTGCCCCCGGGCCTGCCGGGACGGGTCACGTTCCAAGCCGGCGACATGCTTGAGGCGTCGGCCGGTCGGTTTGACGCCGTGGTGGCGATGGACAGCCTGATCTATTACGCGCGCCCCGACCTTGTCGCGGCGGTCGAGCGGCTGGCGGGCCGCACGGCGGGGCCGGTGGTGTTCACCGTCGCGCCCCGCACGGCCCTGTTGATGGCGATGTGGCATGCGGGCCGGCTGTTCCCGCGCGCCGACCGGTCGCCCGTGATGGTGCCGCAGGACTGGCGCCGGCTGCCGGTGGCCGGCCTCGCGCGCGTGGGGCGGATCGCGCGCGGCTTCTACATTTCGGAATGTCTGGAGGTGCGGCGGTGATCGTGCGGCCCGGCCATCTCAAGGCGCTGACGCTGCGGGTGCTGCCCTTCGCGGATGCGGCATCGGACCGGCTGCCGCTCGGCCAGGTCCTGCGGCTGAGCCTGTTCCAGGTCTCGGTCGGGATGGCGGCGGTGTTGCTGCTGGGCACGCTCAACCGCGTGATGATCGTCGAGCTGGGTGTCGCCGCGGTGATCGTGGCGGCGATGATCGCCATTCCGGTGCTGGTGGCCCCGTTCCGGGCGCTGCTCGGCCACCGCAGCGACACGCACCGGTCGGCGATCGGGTGGAAGCGGGTCCCCTACCTGTGGTTCGGCACGCTCTGGCAATTCGGCGGCCTTGCCATCATGCCCTTCGCGCTTCTGGTGCTGGGCGGCGACGTGCAGCACGAGATCCCCTTCGCGGGCGAGGGGCTGGCCGCGCTGGCGTTCCTGATGACCGGCCTCGGGATGCACATGACGCAGACCGCGGGCCTTGCGCTGGCCGCCGACCGCGCGACGGACGAGACGCGGCCGCGCGTCGTGGCGCTGCTCTATGTGTCGTTCCTCGTCGGCATGGCGGTGTCGTCGGTGGTGTTCGGCTGGCTGCTGCGAGATTTCACGCCGCTGGCGCTGATCCGGGCGGTGCAGGGCGCCGCGGTCGCGACGGCCGTGCTGAACCTGATCGCGCTGTGGAAGCAGGAAAGCGTACGGCCGATGTCGAAGGCGGAACGCGAGGCCCCGCGGCCGCTCTTCCGCGATGCCTGGGCCGACCTGATGGCCGGCGGGCGGGCGGGACGGCTGATCGCGGTGGTGGTGCTGGGGACGCTGGCCTTTTCCATGCAGGACGTGCTGCTGGAACCCTACGGCGGCGCGGTGCTGGGCCTGCCGGTGTCGTCCACAACGCTCCTGACCGCGATGTGGGCAGGCGGGGCGCTGGTGGGCTTCGGCCTGTCGGCGCGGTGGCTGACGCGCGGGACGGACGCGGCGCGCCTGGCCGCCCGGGGACTTTTGGTCGGGATCGCCGCGTTTTCCTGCGTGGTCTTCGCCGATCCGCTGAACTCGGTCGCGGTGTTCTTCGCGGGCTCGGGGCTGATCGGCCTCGGCGGCGGCATTTTCGCGGTGGCCACGCTGACGGCGGCAATGACGATGCCCGCGGGCGCGGCCGGCCGGGGCCTTGCGCTCGGGGCCTGGGGGGCCGCGCAGGCGACCGCGCAGGGGCTGGCGATCTTCGCGGGCGGCGCGATCAAAGGCGCGGTCGGCCATGCGGCCGCAGCGGGCGCGTTCGGACCGGCCCTGACCGACCCAAACCTTGGCTACAGCTTCGTCTATCATCTCGAGATCGCGCTTCTCTTCGCGACCCTGATCGTCCTCGGCCCGCTGGTGCAGGCCGTTCCCCTCGCCCCCCGGACACCCGGACAGGCCCGTTTCGGCCTGGCCGAGTTCCCCACCTGACCCAACGGAGGAAACCCAATGGTCGGCGTGAACTTCTTCGGCAACTTCGACCTCGCGCTGGTGTCGCTTTACGCGTTCTGGCTGTTCTTCGCGGGACTGGTCTACTACCTGCAGACGGAGAACATGCGCGAGGGCTTCCCCCTCGAGAAGGAGGACGGCGGCATCGCCGCCAACCAGGGCCCCTTCCCGGTTCCCGAACCCAAGACCTTCAAGCGGATGCACGGCTTGCCGGACGTGACCGTGCCCTCGGCCGAGAACGAGGACGCGCACCGCCGCACGGGCCTTGCTCTGGCGCGCACCGCGGTATCGGACGGCTTTCCCCACGCGCCCACCGGCGACCCGATGAAGGACGGCGTCGGCCCGGCCGCCTGGGCGGTGCGCGAGGACGTGCCAGAGCTTGACGGCCACGGGCACAACAAGATCGTGCCGATGGCGCGCACCGAAGGCTTCGTCGTCAGCGCCGGCCGCGATCCGCGGGGGCTGCCCGTGCAGGCGGGCGACTACAAGATCGCGGGCACCGTCACCGACCTGTGGATCGACGTGCCCGAACAGCTGGTGCGCTACCTCGAGGTCGAGCTCGACGGTGGCAGCAAGCGGCTGGTGCCGATGACGCTGGCGAAGATCAAGTCCGACCGCGTCGTGGTCTCGGCGCTGACGGCCGACCTGTTCGGCGGCATCCCGATGACGCGGTCCTCGACCGAGGTGACCAAGCTCGAGGAGGACAAGATCTCGGCCTACGTCGCCGCGGGCCACCTCTATGCCGAAAAGCCGTCGCGCCTTGCGGCGCTGCAGCAGGTCTTTGGCTGAACCGGGAGGGGCCGCCATGTCGGACCACGACGATTTCGCTTTCGAGCCGCAGCCGGGCCTGCCGGCCCCGCTGCCGAAGGGCGAACGCATCCTGTGGCAGGGGCGGCCCGATACCACCGCGCTGGCGCGCGAGGCGTTCGCAACTCGCTGGGTCATGGGGTATTTCGCGCTGATCGCGGCGGCACGGCTGGCGGTCGGGGCCGCCGAGGCCCCGCTCGGCGCCGCGGCGGCGCTCGCCCTGCCGTACCTTCTGCTCGGCCTTCTTGCGGTGCTGATCCTGCGGGCAATCGCCTGGGCGCAAGCGCGCACGACCGTCTACACGATCACCACGGCGCGGGTCCTGATGCGGGTAGGCGCGGCGCTGTCGGTCACCTACAACATCCCGTTCCGGCAGGTGGCCGCCGCGCGGCTGGAGCTGCGGCCCCGCGGCACCGGCACGATCGCGCTTGAGACGGCGGGGGACACGCGCATCGCTTGGGCGATGCTCTGGCCGCATGTCCGCCCCTGGCACCTGAAGAAGCCGCAGCCCGCGCTGCGTTGCATTCCCGATGCTGCGCGGGTCGCCCAGATCCTCGCCGAGGCGGCCGAAACCCGCCTCGCCGAACCCGTGATCGCCCGCAGCCCGGCCGGCGCGGCACCTGCCGCCGCCGTCGCCGCCGAATGATGGGAGGGGGAAGATGCGCTTCCAGTCCGAACCGAACTTCCGCCGCCGCGACGCCGAGCTGATCCCGCGCCCGATGCTCTGGGCCTGCGCGGCGATCGTGCTGGCCGCGCTGTCGTTCACCACCTTCGCGGTGGTCACCGACCGCCCGGCGGTCGGCACGCCCGCGCCCGCCGCCGCCGTCGCGGAGCGTTGGCTGACGGTCGAGAACACCGGCGCCCAGTCGGTCCTCGTGCGCGATCCGTCCGGCGCGGTGGTGCTGCACCTCGAGCACGGCGGCTTCATCGCGGTGGTGCAGAACGGCCTTGCCCGCGCCCGCCACGTCCGCGGCGCGGACCAGGCCGCGCCCGTGAGGTTGGTGGAATACGCCAATGGCCGCCTTGCGCTCGAAGACCCGCAGACGGGCTGGAGCGTCGAGCTCGGCGCCTTCGGCGACAAGAACAGGGCCGTCTGGGCGGCCCTGCTGAACGGCTGACGACCAACAAGAAAACAAGGGAACCGACGATGGGAATCTTCACGCGAGAGACAGAGACGGTGCCCTGCACCGTCGAGGTCAGCCACCGCTTCGAATCGCTGCACGCGCATGTCCGCTTCAACAACGGCGCGGTCGTGCACCCGGGTGACGAGGTGCTGGTGCACGGCAAGCCGATCATGGCCGCCTACGGCGAGGTCGTGACCGAGGACCGCACCGCCACGATCACCCGCGCCAGCCTGATCGAACGCGCCTGGACGCGCCTGACCGGGGATCTCGACTTCATGGAACTTTGCGAATTCTCGTTCTCCGAGGAGGTGCGGCTGTGAATGCGCTGACCGATACGCGGGCGGCCGAGGCCGTCAACGAAACCACCGCGATGGCGACGGAAACGACGCTGCTCAACCCGCGGTTCTACACCACCGACTTTGACGAGATGGACCGGATCGACGTCACCCCCGTCCGCCGCGACTGGGACGAGCTCTTGGCCGAGATGGCGTCGGATCCGAACAAGGGTCATTTCCGCAAGACCGCCGACTGGGACGCCATCGACTGGGCCGGCATGGACCCCGCCCTGCGGAAGGAGTTCGTCGATTTCCTCGTCTCGTCCTGCACCGCCGAGTTCTCGGGCTGCGTTCTCTACAAGGAGATGAAGCGGCGCGGCCGCAACAAGGATATCTGCGAACTCTTCGGCTACATGTCCCGCGACGAGGCGCGGCACGCGGGCTTCATCAACGACGCCCTGCGCGAGGCGGGCATCGCGGTGAACCTCGGGTTCCTGACGAAGGCCAAGAAATACACCTACTTCCGGCCAAAGTTCATCTACTACGCCACCTATCTGTCGGAAAAGATCGGCTACGCGCGCTACATCACGATCTTCCGCCACCTCGAGGCGAACCCGGACCGGCGGTTCCACCCGATCTTCAAGTGGTTCAAGGAGTGGTGCAACGACGAGTTCCGCCACGGCGAGGCCTTCGCCCTGCTGATGCGCACCGACCCGCGGCTGACATCGGGCGTCAACGTCCTGTGGATCAAGTTCTTCCTGACCGCCGTCTATGCGACGATGTGGGTGCGCGACCACGCTCGGCCCGCCTTCCACGAAGCCCTGGGCGTGGACATCGAATGGTATGATCAGGAGGTGTTCCGCAAGACTTCCGAGATCTCGCGCCAGGTCTTCCCGATCACGCTCGACATCGACCATCCGCGCTGGAAGCCCACGCTGCGGCGGCTGGAGAAGGCCATGGTGGACATGGAGGACGGGAAGAAGGCCGGCGGCATCGGCGGCTGGATGAAAAAGACCTGGGCGGGGACGCGGGCCGCGGCGGCGTTCGTGTCGCTCTACACGATCCCCGCGCGGCGGCACACGCCGCCCGCCTCGGTCCGTCTCCAGCCGGCCTACTGACCCCCCGACCGTAGGCGGCCCTCCGCGTTGCCCGGAGGGCCGCCCTGCCCCACCCCAGACGCAGGGCCAGTCCGTTGCTCGACACGCTCCTCACCAGCCCGATCGTCGCGACGCTCGCTGCGCTCTTCCTGTGGTGGTTCTCGACGGGCGCGATCCTGATGCGGGTGAAGGCGGCCGATGCGGCGCAGGCGGCCGGCCGGGGCACCGACGGGCATGTGTGGTCCGTTGTCCTCGCGCTGCCGCTGCTGGTCCTCGGCCTCTTCGGCTTCACCCATACGCTGACGGACACCTCGGTGGGCGGGGTCTACATCGCCTTCCTCTCGGCGCTGGCGGTCTGGGGCTGGATCGAGATCGCCTTCCTCTCGGGCGTCATCACCGGCCCCAATACCGCGCCCTGCCCGCCCTTCGCCGCGCTCGGCCGCCGCTTCCTCAGCGCGGTCGGCACCATCGCCTGGCACGAGGCGCTCCTGTTCCTGACCTTCGTCTGGATGCTGGCGCAGACGCCCGAGGCCGCGAACCGCTTCGGCACCTGGACCTTCGCGGTGCTGTTCGTGGCGCGCGTGTCGGCCAAGCTGAACCTCTTCCTTGGCGTGCCGCGCATCCACACAGATTTCCTGCCGCGACCGCTCGCCCACCTGCCCAGCCACTTCAGGCGCGGGCCCGTGACCGCCTTCTTTCCCGTGTCGGTCACGCTGCTGACGCTGGCCGCGGCCTGCTGGGCCGAACGCGCGCTGTCCGCCCCGGACGCGGCGGGCACGCTCGGCTTCACCTTGCTGACGGCGCTGACCGCGCTCGCCACGCTCGAGCACTGGTTCATGGTGCTCCCCGTTCCCGACGACAAGCTCTGGCGCTGGATGCTGCCCGCGTCCGAGGCCACAAAGACAAGACTGCGGAAGGATGCCTGATGGACTTTGACGCGATTTTCCGGGGCCAGCTCGACGCCCTGAAGGCCGAAGGCAACTACCGCATCTTCGCCGAACTGGAACGCCGCGCGGGCGCCTTCCCGCGCGCGACCTGCCACATGGGCGGCGCTGCGCGCGAGATCACGGTCTGGTGTTCCAACGACTACCTCGGGATGGGCCAGCACCCGGCCGTGGTCGGCGCGATGGTGGACGCGGTGAAGGC
This sequence comes from uncultured Paracoccaceae bacterium, assembly GCA_938028765.1. Classification (GTDB taxonomy): domain Bacteria; phylum Pseudomonadota; class Alphaproteobacteria; order Rhodobacterales; family Rhodobacteraceae; genus CALIZF01. Next base: position 49,395 of record CALIZF010000020.1, on the reverse strand, counting down.
GCACGGCACCGGCGCGGGCGGCACGCGCAACATCTCGGGGACCAACTGCCACCATCTGGCGCTGGAGCGGGAACTGGCAGACCTGCACGGCAAGGACGCGGCCCTTCTCTTCACCTCGGGTTACGTCTCGAACTGGGCCGCGCTCGGCACGCTCGGCGCGCGGATCCCGGATGTCGTGATCCTGTCGGACGAGAAGAACCACGCCTCGATGATCGAGGGCATCCGGCACAGCCGCGCCGACAAGGTGATCTGGAAACACAACGACTGGCGCGACCTCGACCGCAAGCTGAAGGCCGTCGGCGACCGGCCCAAGGTCGTCGCCTTCGAGAGCGTCTATTCGATGGACGGCGACATCGCCCCGATCCGCGAGATCGTCGAGGTCTGCGAGGCACACGGGGCGCTTTCGTACATCGACGAAGTCCACGCGGTCGGGATGTACGGGCCTCGCGGCGGCGGCGTGAGCGAGGCGCGCGGCCTTGCGCACCGCATCGACATCATCGAAGGCACGCTCGGCAAGGCCTTCGGCGTGGTCGGCGGCTATATCACAGGGTCGGCGGCGCTGACCGATTTCATCCGCAGCTTCGCGTCCGGCTTCATCTTCACCACCGCCCTGCCCCCCGCGGTCGCCGCCGCCGCGACCGCGTCGATCCGCCACCTCAAGACCAGCGACGAAGAGCGCCGCCGCCAGCAGGCGAACGTGGCGAAGGTGCGCGCCCGCCTCGATCGGCTCGGCATCCCGCACATGCCGAACGAAAGCCACATCATCCCGGTGATGATCGGCGATCCGGTGAAGGCGCGGATGATCAGCGACATTCTGATGCAGGACTGGGGAATCTACGTCCAGCCGATCAACTATCCGACGGTGCCGAAGGGCACCGAACGGCTGCGCATCACGCCCTCGCCCTTCCACACCGACGCCGACATCGACCGCCTTGCGACGGCGCTCGGCGCGCTGTGGCGGCGCTGCGCGCTGGCCCATGCCGTCGCCTGACTGCCGCAGGCCGGCCGTTCGCGTGATCGTGACCCCTGCGTGATCCGCCGAGGGGGCGACGATCTTGCGCCGGTGCATAGATCGAGATCGACTGGCGCCGCCGGCGCCGCCCACGACCGGAGGACAGCGGATGACCCTTGCCCATGCCCCCCTTGCCGCCGCAGTGCTGGCCGCGCTTGCCCTGGCCGCCCCCGCCGCAGCGCAGGACGTCTCCGCCGGCGAACGCGCGTTCGGCCAGTGCGCCACCTGCCATGTGGTGCAGGACGATGCGGGCACCGTGCTGGCGGGCCGCAACGCCAAACAGGGCCCGAACCTCTACGCGGTCCGGGGCCGGCAGGCGGGAACGGTCGAGGGGTTCCGTTACGGGCGGTCGATCGTCCAGGCGGGCGAGAACGGCCTGATGTGGGACGAGGAAACCTTCGTCGCCTACGTCCAGAACCCCAACGAGTTCCTGCGCGACTACCTCGGCGACAATCGCGCCCGCGGCAACATGGCCTTCCGCGTGCGGACCGAGGAGGAGGCGAGGAACCTTTGGGCCTACATCACGTCGCTGGCCCCCGCACCCGCAGCGCCCGAGGATCCCGCCGAGGCACCCGCCGACGCGCCCAAGACAGACGGCTGATCGCCGCCGGCCTTGCGGGGCGGGTGGGGCGGGCATTGCGCAGGCGATCACACCCTTTCCAGCCTGAACCGGCAGGCGTCGCGCCTGCAGTCGGCGCATCCCGCCGCGGGGCAATCCGCAACGGCCACGGCGCGCGGATCCACGAGGGCGGCGAACAGCGCCGTGAACACCCCCCGGTGCCATGGCGCCCCTGGCAGCCGCAGCGGGTTGTCGGCGATCGCGATGGTCCCGTAGCGTCCGCCCCGTTCCAGCCGGCAATGTCCCGAGCCTGCGAATGTCCAGGCCGCCCGGCGGATGGCCCGGCGCAGCGCGAAAGCCGCCAGCGGCCGCGGCAGGCGGCGCAGCACGGCTTGCGCCGCGCGGGGGATGCGGTGCGCAAGGATGTAGGCCCCGGTGCGCCGCCCCGCCTCTTCGGCCACCGCCACCGCGCGGTCTGGCGCAAGGCGGCGCCAGACCTCGGCGAAGAGCCGCGCCGCGTCCCCCTCGGGGATCATCGTGTCGGGCGGGTGGCGCAGCCAGACGGCCCGCCCCGCGGCCGCGAAGGCTGCCCGCGCCACCCGCCCCTCGCCCATGGCCTCGAGTGCCGCGGCCAGCTGGATCGCGCTGTTGGGCCCGATCAGGCCGGGACGCAGGCCGAAGGGGGCGGGCGCGGTCATCCGGCTGCCTTGGTCGCGTGGGCCGGACCGCCCTGCGGCGGGACCGGGGCGGCTGCGGCCACCCCCACCTCCCCGGCCGGATCGTCCGGCAGCTGGAACGTGCCGCCGCCGCAGGCCATCGCGCGCGCCGCATCCCGCTCGGCCGCGCGGGCCTTGCCCTGCGCACGCACCGCCGCGCGCCGTTCGGCCGCGCGCGCCGCGCGGTCTGCCGCCGCGTCCCAGTCCTCGAGCTGCGCGGGCGCCAGCTTGCGCGTCTTGTCGAAGCCGAAATCGACCCGATCCTTCGTATGCGGCCCCCAGTAGCCCGCCTTGCCGAGATCGTAGAAGGTCCGCCCCGCCCCCGCCTTCAGGAAGGCCTTCAGGCATCCCAGAAGGTAGCGCCGCCGGAACCCGGTGCCGCTCCAGGAATAGTGGAACAACGCCTTGCGGATGTAGAACCGCCGGTAGTTCCGCATCACCCCGTCGAGGAGCTCGCCCCGCGTCATGGCGGCCGGCGCCATGATGGGCGTCACGAAGTTGTACTTCGAGAAGTCATACACCTCGACCTTGTCGCGCAATGTCTGGAACAGCGGGGTGAACGGCCAGGGCGTATACATCGACCAGTTGGCGAGATCCGGCTGCCAGTCCCAGGCCATGCGGAAGGTTTCCTCGAGCGTTTCGGGGGTCTCGTTGTCGAGACCGACGATGAACTGCGCCTCGACGAAGATGTCGGCCTCGCGCAGAAGCCGGATCGCTTCCTTGTTCTGGGCGACGGTGGTTTCCTTGTTGAACTGGTCGAGCTTCAGCTGCGCGGCCGCCTCGGTCCCGAGGCTGACGTGCACGAGGCCGGCGCGGCGGTAGAACGGCAGCAGGTCGCGGTCGCGCATGATGTCGGTGACGCGCGTGTTGATGCCCCACTTCACCCGATCGGGCAGGCCCCGGTCAATGAGACCTTGGCAGAACTCCACGAACTTGCGCTTGTTGATCGTCGGCTCCTCGTCCGCGAGGATGAAGAAGCCCACCCCGTGGTCCTGCACGAGGCGCTCGATCTCGTCCACCACGCGGGCGGGGTCGCGCACGCGGTAGTCGCGCCAGAACTTCCACTGCGAGCAGAACGAACAGGTGAACGGGCAGCCGCGGGCAAGGTTCGGGATCGCCACCTTCACGCCAAGCGGCGTGTAGGTGTATTTCGACCAGTCGAGCAGCGACCAGTCCGGGTCGATCGCATCGAGATCCTTCACGGTCGAGGCCGCGGGCGTGGCCACGATCGTCTCGCCGTCGCGATAGGCCAGGCCGCGGATGCGGCCGCGGTCGGCCGGCCAGCGCCCCTCGGCGACCGCGCGCACAAGGGCCTGAAAGATCTCTTCCCCCTCGCCGCGCACGATCACGTCCACCCAGGGCGCTTCCGACAGCACCTGCCGGAACATAAAGGTGCCGTGGATGCCCCCCAGCACCCGCACCGCCCCCGGCACCACGTCGCGCGCGATGCGCAGCACCTCCTCGGCGGCGTAGATCGCCGGCGTGATCGCGGTGGTGCCGACGATGTCGGGCTTCAGGTCGGCCAGCTGCCGCGCCAGCGCGGCACCGTCGAGATGATCGGTCATCGCGTCGATGAACCGGATGTCGTCAAAACCCGCCCTGCGCAGGTGGCCGGCCAGGTAGGCGACCCAGGCCGGGGGCCAGTTTCCCGCGATCTCGGCCCCACCGGAATGATAGTTGGGGTGGATCAGAACGATGCGCATGGGCGACTCCTTCCCGGCTGACCGGATGCGACCACGTCGGATGTCAACTTTCCTTGACATGGATCATATTGACACCCCGCCACCGTCGCGGCGCGTGGCGCGGGACCTACACCGCATGAACCGGGAACGGATCGGGAATGCGCCCCGCATACCGCGGTGCACGATGCGCCCGCCATTCAGGCGCGCCGGCGTTCCCTGCCGCGCTGCGGCACAGGCAGCCGGCCCCGGAAACCGACTGTCGGAGACGCGGGGGTCCGTTCCCTGTTCGGGATCTGGTCGGTCGAACTTCGGCGCGCGCGGCGGCGGCGGCCGTCAAAGCATCCCCGGCACCACCTGGTCAGGCGGACGGTGGCCGTCGGCGAAGGTCTTGATGTTGACAATCACACGTTCGCCCATCTCGATCCGCCCCTCGACCGTGGCCGACCCCATGTGCGGCAGCAGGACGACATTCGGCAGCCCGCGCAGGCCGGGGTTCACCTCGCGCCCGTGCTCGTAGACGTCGAGCCCGGCACCGCCGATCTCGCCCGACTTTAGGCCGCGCACCAGCGCGTTCTCGTCGATCACCTCACCGCGGCTGGTGTTCACGACCACCGCATGGGGCTTCAGCAGCTTCAGCCGCCGCGCATTCAGCAGGTGGAAGGTCGAGGGCGTGTGCGGACAGTTGACGCTGACCACATCCATCCGTGCCAGCATCTGGTCGAGGCTTTCCCACCAGGTGGCCTCGACCTCGGCCTCGATCTCGGGGCGCAGGCGGCGGCGGTTGTGGTAGTGGACCTGCATCCCGAAGGCACGCGCCCGACGCGCCAGCGCCAGCCCGACCCGCCCCATCCCGAGGATGCCCAGCCGCCGTCCGCCGACGCGCCGCCCGAGGTGCGCCATCGGCGACCAGCCTTCCCAGGTGCCGGCCGTCATCTCGGCCAGCCCTTCCGGGATGCGGCGCAGGACGGCCAGCATCAGCGCCATCGCCATGTCTGCGGTGTCGTCCGACAGGACGCCGGGCGTGTTGGACACGAGGATCCCGCGGCTGCGCGCCGTGGCGACGTCGATGTGATCGACCCCCGCGCCGTAATTGGCGATCAGCCGAAGCCGCGGCCCGGCCTGCGCCAGCAGCCCCGCGTCGATCGTGTCGCCGACGCAGGGCACAAGCACGTCGGCCTCGCGCAGGGCGGCGGCCAGCTCCTCGCGCGTCATCCGCGTGTCGGGGTCGCGCAGGCGCGCATCGAACAGCTCGGTCATGCGCGTTTCCACCGCCTCGGGCAGGCGGCGCGTGACGACGACCAGCAGTCTTTCCTTCGGCATCGGGTCCTCCTCGGCACGTCCCGCCGGCGCGCGGGCGGCGCTGGGGCGACTCTGACCATCTGGGCGGCAAGGGCAAGGCGAAACTTTCTTGCGTCCGAGCGCGCTTCAACGCCCGGTTCGTTACCGCCCGCTCGGTTGCCCACCAAGGCATAGCGCCGCTGCAACAGCGCCCGGCGGAATTCCGCGGTGCCGTCGCGCGACGCTGGCCCCCCGCGCGCGACCGCGGCACACTGGGCGCAAACACAAATCCCCGGCAAAGCGGGGGCTGGGCAGGCACGGTCCGGGCAGAGGCGATGCAGGCAGGTCGGAACGGGATCGCGGCGGGTGCCACCCGCAGGCTGGCCGCCGCGGGGGCGGTTGCCGCCCTTGCCGCCGGCGCCCTTGCGGCGCAGACGATCCCCCGCCCGCAGCCCCGCCCCGCGCCCGAAGCCGCTGCCGCCCCCGAGGCGCAGCCCGTCACCGCCCCGTCCGCCGCGGCGGCGACACAGCCGTCCGGCCCCGCGACGCCGCCCGTCGGCAGCTCCGGCCGCCCCGTGCCGCGCTTTGCCTCGCTCAAGGCGCAGGAAGGCAACGTCCGCCGCGGGCCGCACTACGACCACCGGATCGATTGGGTGTTCGTGCGCCCGGGGATGCCGCTGAAGATCACCGCCGAATACGAACACTGGCGCCGGGTCGAGGATGCCGATGGCGAAGGCGGCTGGATCCACTATTCGCTGCTGTCGGTCGCCCGCACGGTCCAGGTGACCGAGGACATGGCCGAACTGCGCACCCGCCCCGACAGCCGCGCGCCGGTGATCGCGAGGGCCGAAACCGGCGTGATCGCCCGCGTCACCGAATGCGTCCCCGACTGGTGCCGCATCAGCCGCGACGGGCTGCGCGGCTGGCTGCCGAAGCGGGCGCTGTGGGGGGTGTTTCCCGAGGAAACCTTCGACTGATGCCCCCGCCCCGCGGCCGACCGCCGCGGCGCGGCTATCCGGCTCTTGCACCGCGCGCGCCAGAGGGGCATCGCTACGACACCCCCTGCGATGTTCGTCATGGCCGCACCCGCCCGCCCGTCCGCCCACCCCACGATCGCCGTCGCCCGCGCGGCGGTGGCGGTCGCGCTGGCGCTGGTCCTGATCAAGGCCTGGGCGCTGGCCGCGACCGGCGCTCTGTCGGTCGCGGCCAGCCTTGCCGACAGCGCGCTCGATGTCTTGATGTCGGCCACAGCGCTGGTCGCCGTGCGCTATGCCGCCCGCCCGGCCGACGATGACCACGCCTTCGGCCACACCTCGGTCGAGGACCTGTCGGCGCTGGCGCAGGCCGTGGCCGTCACGGCGGCTGCGGTTGCCATCGCCTGGGCGGCCGCCCTGCGCCTGATCGAGGGCCGGCCGTCGGGTATCGCGTCGGAAGGGCCGGCGCTGATCGCACTGGCCCTCTCGGCGGCGCTGACAGGGGCGCTGGTGCTGTGGCAGGGCCGGGTTGCGCGCCGGACCGGCAGCCGGGTGATCGCCGCCGACCGGCTGCACTACCTCGGCGACCTTGTTCCGACGCTCGGCGCGATGGCCTCGCTCTTTGCGTCGATGCGATGGGGCCTCTGGCAGGTGGACAGCGTGGTGGCCCTCGCGGCAGCTGCCGTGATGCTGCGCGGGGCCTGGCGCATCGGCGCCGGCGCCTGGGACGCGCTGATGGACCGCCGCGCCGACCCGACCGTGATCGAGGGGATCGGCCGGATCGTCGGCGGCTGGCCCGGCGTGCGCGGCTGGCACGACCTGCGGTCGCGCAGCGCGGGCAGCCGCATCTTCGTCAACTTGCACGTCGAGCTTGACGGCGACCAGACGCTGGCCGAGGCGCACGCGATCGCGGCCGCGCTGCGCCGGGCGGTCGAGACCGCCTATCCCCAGGTCGATCTGCTGATCCACAAGGACGTCTGGCGCGGCCCCCGCCGCTGACCGGGCCGCGGCCGACCTATGCGCCGCGCTGCCGTCCGGCCGCCGGCGCCGACGGCCGATCAGGCCGCGTCGCGCAGACCCCGTCCCCTCAGCAGCGCATCGACGCCCGGCATCCGCCCGCGAAAGCCCACATAGGCCTCTTCGGGCGCGACCGACCCGCCGGCGGACAGGATGTGCCGCTCGAGCCGCGCGGCGAGGTCGGGATCGAAGGGATCGCCCACCTCCTCGAAGGCCGCGAAGGCGTCGGCATCCATCACCTCGGACCACATGTAGCTGTAATATCCCGCCGAATACCCATCCCCCGCGAAGACATGCGCGAAGTGGGGCGTGGCGTGCCGCATCGGGATCGCCCGCGGCAGGCCCAGCTCCGCCAGCACCGCAGCCTGCCGCGCCATCGGATCGGCCGGCGGCGCGCCTTCGTGGAAGGAAAGATCGACCAGCGCCGAGGCGAGGTATTCCACCGTCGCAAAGCCCTGGTCCCAGGTCGCCGCCGCCAGCAGGCGGTCGCGCAGGCCTGCGGGCATGGGTTCGCCCGTGGCGTGGTGGCGCGCGTGCCGGTCGAGCACCGCGGGCAGCGACAGCCAGTGTTCGTAAAGCTGCGAGGGCAGCTCGACGAAATCCCGCGCCACGGCGGTCCCGGCGACGAAACCGTAGGTCACGTCCGACAGGATCGCGTGCAGCGCATGCCCGAATTCGTGGAAGAGCGTGCGCGCATCGTCCCAGGACAGCAGCGCAGGCTCGCCGCGGGCGAAGTTGCAGACGTTGACGACCACCGGCCGCCGCTCGCCCCCGACCTTTCGCTGGCCGCGGAACACCGACATCCAGGCGCCCGACCGTTTCGAGGGCCGGGCGAAGTCATCGGCGAGGAACACCGCCATGTGCCGTCCGGCCCGCGTCACCTCCCAGGCGCGCACGTCCGGATGGTAGAGGGGCACGTCGAGCGGCCGGAACTCGAGGCCGAAGAGACGGTTTGCCACGTCGAAGGCGGCCGCGCGCATCGCCGTCAGCGACAGGTAGGGCTTGATCGCCGCCTCGTCGAGGTCGTGCATCGCGCGCCGGCGGCGTTCGCTGTAGAACCGCCAGTCCCAGGGCTCCAGCGGCCCGTTCAGCCCGTCAGCCTGCAGCATCGCCGCAAGCTCGACCGCATCGGCCTCGGCCCGCGCCCGCGCGGGCGCCCAGACCCGCATCAGAAGGTCGCGCACCGCCGCCGGGCTGCCCGCCATCTCGGGTTCGAGCTTGAAGGATGCGAAATCGGGATGGCCCAGCAGCTGCGCGCGTTCGTAGCGCAGGGCGAGGATCTCGGCCGCGATGCCGCGGTTGTCGGTCGCGCCCCCGTTCGCCCCCCGCGCCACCCAGGCGCGGAACGCCGCCTCGCGCAGGTCCCGCCGCGGGCTGAATTGCAGGAAGGGCACGATCAGCGCCCGGTTCAGCGTCAGGACGGGCCCCGGCCGCCCCCGTTCCGCCCCCGCCGCCCGTGCGGCATCGACGAGGAAGGCGGGCAGCCCCTCCAGGTCCGCCTCGGCAAGGTCCATGAACCATGCCCGCTCGTCCGCCAACAGGTTCTGCGCGAAGGCGGTGCCGAGAACGGCCAGACGTTCCTTCACCGCCTTCATGCGCTCGGCCGCCGCACCCGACAGCGCGGCACCGGCGCGCAGGAACATCCGGCGATAGACCATCAGCACCCGCGCCTCCTCGGCCGTCAGGCCGAGGCTGTCGCGCCGCGCCCAGAGGTCGGCGATACGCGCGTAGAGCGCGGGGTTCATCGTCACCTCGGACGAAAAGGCCGCCAGCCGCGGGGCGAGGTCGCGCTGCAAGGCCTCGCGCGCTGGCGTCGCGTCGGCGGACACGAGGTTGAAGAACACGCCCGACACCCGGTCCAGCGGCTCTTCCGCCAGTTCCAGCGCCGCGATCGTGTTGGCGAAGGTCGGCGGTTCGGGGTTCGCGGCGATGGCCGCCACGTTCGCCCGCGCCGCCTCCAGCGCCGCGTCGAAGGCAGGGGCGAAATGGGCGTCGGCGATGGCCTCGAACGGCGGTAGGCCGAAAGGCCGGTCGAAGGGGGCAAGCAGGGGGTTCGGGTCGGTCACGGGCAATCTCCTTGTCGCGGCGAACCTAGGGGCCGCCGGACGGCAGGAAAACCCCCGATCGCACCGGCGCAGAGATCGCCCCCCGTCCCGGCCGTGCTGCGCGGTGCGCCCGGCCCGCCCCGACGGCCCCGGCGTCAGCGCCGCGCGCTTGCGCCGCGCCGGGCGGGGCGTCAGCGCCCTGCATCCACCCGGCGCAGCCGCGCCTCAAGCCGCCGAAGCGCCAGCGACAGGCCCACCGTCAGCGTCAGATAGATCAGCGCGACGACGTTGTAGGTCTCGAAATAGCGGAAGTTCCCGGCCGCCGCGACCTTGCCGAGCTGCGTCACGTCGGTGACGCCGAGCACGGACACGAGGCTTGAGTCCTTGACCATCGCCACGAAGTCGTTGCCGAGCGGCGGCAGCACCGTGCGCAGCGCCTGCGGCCAGACGACCAGCCGGAACCGCAGGCCCGCGTTGAGGCCAAGCGCCTTGGCCGCCTCGACCTGCCCGCGATCGACCGACAGGATGCCGGCGCGGAACACCTCGGACAGGAAGGCGGAATAGGCGATGGTCAGCGCTGCCACCGCGCGCCAGACTAGCGGCACGTCGCGCGTGCGCACCGCCGGCAGCCCGGCCGCGTTCCATGCCTCGACCGCGAGCGGCGTGCCCACGAAGGCGACGTAGAGCAGAAGGACGATGATCGGCACGCCGCGGACGACCTCGACATAGAGGCGCACCGCCTGCCGCAGGATCAGCCAGCGCGACAGCCCGCCGAGCGCGAGCAGAAGCCCGAGCCCTGCCGCCAGCCCGAACGCGACGGCCGACACCCAGACCGTCACCCACAGGCCCTTGGCCAGCGTGCGCAGGATCTGGGCATGGATGTCGTCGGTCAGGACGCGCGCGAACATCCAGAGGGCCAGCGCGACCAGCACCACCAGCCACCAGGGAAAGTCCGCGCGCCCCCCACGCGGCTCAGGCGCCGCCGCCATTCCCGCCGCGCCCGTAGCGGCCGCCGGTCACTGCCCCATCTTGAAGTCGAGGAACCACTTCCTGTCGAGCGCCGCGATCGTTCCGTCGGCCTTCATCGCCGCGATGGCCGCGTTGATCGGCGCGACGAGATCGGACCCCTTGGGGAAGATGAACCCGAAATCCTCGGTGCCGAGCGGTCCGCCCACGATCTTCAGCGCCCCGCTCGAGGCATCGACATAGCCCTGCCCCGCCGTGCCGTCGGTCAGCACCAGATCGACGTCGCCCGCCCGCAGTGCCGCGACGCCGGCGCCGAAGGTCTCGAACAGCTTGATCCGCGGGTTCGCCTCGTTCCCGTCCAGAAGGTCGTAGACGGCGACGTAGAAGGGCGTCGTGCCCGGCTGCGCGGCCACCAGGAGGTCGGGGTTCGCGGCGAAGGACGCGGCGTCGGCAAACCGCGCCTCGTCGCCGCGCACCATCATCACCATTTCCGACCGCATGTAGGGATCCGAGAAATCGACCTTCTCCTTCCGGTCGTCCCGGATGGTGATGCCGGTCATGCCGAGGTCGAACTGGCCTTCGCTGACCGCCGCGATCATCGCATCCCAGCTGATGTTGGCGTAGGTCACGGTGATGTTCAGCCGCCGCGCGATCTCGGCCATCGCGTCGTATTCCCATCCGACCGCATTTCCGGATGCGTCGATGAACTGCAGCGGCGGATAGGCGTTCTCGGTCGCGACCGTGACCGGCCGCCCGCCAAGGTCGGGCAGGCCCTGCGCCGTGGCGGCGGCGGGGGCAAGGGCAGTCAGGACAAGCGCGAGCGCGGCGGCAATAGGGCGCAAGGGAACCTCCTGTCGGGATGTCGTCGGCTGCGGTTATGCTGCGGGATCGGCCGCTGTCCAGTCCCCGCTGCCCGACGCGGCGCCGCGCCCGCCGCAGACGGCGCAATCCCTCCGCGCCTTCACGCGCAGCGTGCGCGTCTCGCCGTAAAGCGCATCGTGGATCATCAGGCGCCCGCGCAGCGTCTGACCCGCGCCGGTCAGGTGCTTGACGGCCTCGACCGCCATCATCGACCCGATCACGCCCGGCAGCGGTGCCGCGACGCCCGCCTCGGCGCAGACGGGGGCAAGGCCGCGCGCCGGCGCCTCGGGAAAGACGCAGGCCAGGCAAGGGCCGCCGCGCGCGGGATCATAGAGCGCGACCTGCCCCTCCCACTGCGCGATCGCGCCCGCGATCAGCGGCACGTCCGCCGCGACGCAGGCGGCGTTCACGGTCAGGCGGGTGGGAAAGTCGTCCGTCCCGTCCAGCACCAGGTCATAATCGGCGATCAGGTCCGTCGCGATGTCGGGCGTCAGGCGGCGATGGTAGGGGCGGATTGTCACGAATGGGTTGATCGCCGTCATCGCCGCCAGCGCCGAGGCGACCTTGGGCATCCCGATCCGGTCGTCGGTATGGGCGATCTGGCGCTGCAGGTTCGTCGCCTCGACGGTGTCGCCGTCGATGACCCCGATCGTGCCGACCCCCGCCGCGGCGAGGTAGAGCAGCGCCGGCGACCCAAGGCCCCCGGCCCCCACGACCAGCACCCGTGCGGCCTTCAGCCGCCGCTGGCCTGCGCCCCCGATCTCGCGCAGCGCGATGTGCCGGGCATAGCGGTTCAGCTCGGCCTCGCTGAAGGCCCCCGCCGGCCGCGCCGGGGCCGCTGCCGGCCGCGCCCGGGCGCGCAGCTGCCCGACCAGCCGGCGATACCCCCAGACCGCCAGCGCGACGATGCCAAGCGCGAGCCAGGGTTCTGCCCGCCCGCCGGTCGCGGCGCGGATCGCGCTATCCGCGGGCAGCACGAGCTGCGCCAGCACGACCGCCGCATAGAGAACCCCGATCAGCGTCCAGACCTGCGAAGCAGGGGCGCGCAGCCACCCCCCGATGCCCCAGATCGCCGCCGCCATCGCTAGAACCGTCAACATCCCGCGCTTCCCCACCCCCTCGAGGCGGCCCGCCAGAAGGGCCCCCGCCGCGCCAACCTTCACGCCGTTCCGGTCGAGCCGAAGCCGCCGGCCCCCCGCGGCGTCGCATCGAGCGCCGCCACCGCGACGAACGCTGCCCGCACCACCGGCGCAACGACCAGCTGCGCGATCCGCGCGCCATGCTCGACGGTATACGACGCATCCCCGAAGTTGACCATCAGCACCCCGAGCGGCCCGCGATAGTCGGCGTCGATCGTGCCGGGCGTGTTGAGAAGCGTGACCCCGTGGCGCAGCGCCAGCCCCGACCGCGGGCGCAGCTGCACCTCGAATCCGTCGGGGATCGCGAGCGCGAGGCCCGTCGGCACGAGGGCCCGCCCGCCCGGCGGCAGCACCAGGCCCGACGCGCGCAGCGTCGCCGGCAGGTTCGCGCGCAGGTCCGCCCCGGCGGCCCGCGCCGTCGCAGGCGCCGGCAGTGGCACCGCCGGGTCTGCCCACGCCTCGCGCAGGACGGACACGGTCACCGCGCCGCCCGCCACCGGCGCCGATCCGTCCCAAGCCCTCTCGTCGGTCTCGCCCATGGTTCCGCCGCCACGCCCCTGCCGATCAGGCCAGCGCCGCCGCGATCCGGTCGGCGAGCCGCCGCGCAACCGCATCCTTGCCCATGCGCGGCCAGGCCTCGGCCCCCGAGGCAGTAATCAACGTCACCGCGTTCTCGGCCCCGCCCATGATCCCGGTCTCGGGCCGCACGTCGTTGGCCACGATCCAGTCGCAGCCCTTGCGCGCCCGCTTGGCCGTCGCATGGGCGACCACGTCGTCTGTCTCGGCCGCGAACCCCACGACCAGCCGCGGCCGTCCCGCACGGCGCTGCGCCACGGCGGCGAGGATGTCGGGGTTCTCGGCGAAGTCCAGCGCCGGCGGGCGGCCGCTGCCGTCCTTCTTGATCTTGCGCCCGGCGGCATTGGCCACGCGCCAGTCGGCCACGGCCGCCGCGAAGACTGCCGCATCCGCAGGCAGCGCCGCCTCGGCAGCCGCCAGCATCTCGCACGCCGTCTCGACCCGCACGACCGTGACGCCCGCAGGCGGCGGCACCGAGGCGGGACCGGTGACGAACACCACCTCGGCCCCGAGCGCGGCCAACGCCGCGGCGATCGCCGTGCCCTGCGCGCCGGACGAGCGGTTGGCGATGTAGCGCACGGGGTCGATCGGCTCGTGCGTCGGGCCCGAGGTGACCAGCACCCGCCGCCCGGAAAGCGGCCGCGGACCCAGGGCGGCGGCGATGGCGGCAAGGATCGCGGCCGGCTCGGCCATGCGGCCGGGGCCGACCTCGCCGCACGCCATCGGCCCTTCGTCGGGGCCGACCGTCAGCACGCCGTCGGCGGTCAGTTGCGCGAGGTTCCGCCGCGTCGCCGGATGATCCCACATCCGCACGTTCATCGCCGGCGCCAGCAGCACCGGCTTGTCGGTCGCCAGCAAGAGCGTGGTGGCAAGGTCGTCCGCGTGCCCGCCCGCCATCTTCGCCATCAGATCGGCCGTGGCCGGGGCCGCCACCACAAGGTCGGCCGCGCGCGACAGCTGGATATGGCCGATCTCGGCCTCCTGCGTCAGGTCGAAGAGATCGCGGTGCACCGCCGTCCCGGCGAGGGCCGACACCGACAGCGGCGTCACGAACTCTTCGCCCGCGCGGGTCAGGACCGGCGTCACCGCCGCCCCCGCATCGCGCAGGCGCCGGATCAGCTCCAGCGTCTTGTAGGCCGCGATGCCGCCGCCGATGATCAGAAGTATACGCTTGCCCGCCAGCATGCCCCATTCCCCCGCGCCGACGATGGTCGCGCGCCGGCGCGAAGTCCAGCCCCGCCGCGCGTCAGCGCAAGGCGGCGCAGGGATCCGGGCGAGGATGGGGCGCGGTCACGATCCACAGGTCGAAGGGCGCCTCCGGCCCCGGGTCCGCCTCCACCTGTCCGAGCGCGACGATCCGCAATCCCGGCGCCGCGCGCGCCAGCTGAGCGGGCACCCCGATGTCAGTGCGCGCATGTTCGGTCCCGGCGATCAGCACCACCGGCCCGCCCGTGGCCAGCACCGCATCGTGCACCGCGCGCGCCATCGCCGCATCGCGCAGCCGCTGCGCAGCGACAAAGCCCGGCAGCATCGCCGCGGGCAGCGTCCCGCAATGCGCCGCAAGCTGCGCCGCCTCGCGCGCAGCCTGATCGTCAGGGTCGAGCGGGTCTTCGAGGCCGAACGCCGCCGCGCCCTCGCCGAAGATCGCCGGAAGGGGTTCGTCGAACGCGCGCCGCACCGTCGCCCGCGGCAGCGCACCGCCGAGCACTGCGGCCGCAGGCGCCGCCGCGAAGATAGGGTAGTAAAGGGCAAAGTCGGGCCAGCCGCCGGCCTGCCAGTCGAGCGCCGCCCCAAGAGCCGCGGCATCGTCGCGGGGCACGCCTGCGGCGCGGGCCGCCTGATCGGGCGTCAGCATCTCGAACACCAGCGCCGCGGGCCGGATCGCCGCCACCGCAGCCGCCTGGTGGACGTGATGGACGGGATTGTCATGCACCTCCCCCAGGATCACGACGTCGGCCTGTGGCAACGATGCCAGATCGGCAGGGCCGATCTCGCGCGCGGCGGCAGCGGCGGCGACGGCCAGCAGCGCCGCCGCAAGCAGCGTGCGGTCAGGCGAGGAAATGGCGCACTTCCAGACTCTGGTCTTCAAGGCTACGGCGCATCTTGGCGAAGGCGGCCGCTTCGAGCTGACGCACCCGTTCCTTCGACAGACCGAGTTCCTGCCCAAGCGATTCGAGCGTGCGCGGCTCGTCCCGCAGCTTGCGCTCGGTCACAATGTAGCGCTCGCGCGCATTCAGGTTCTTCAGCGCGCGGACCAGCCACGCGCGCAGCTGTTCCGCGTCGTGCCGCCCCTCGACGATGGTCTCGGCCTGATCCGCCTCGTCCTCCAGCGCATCGATCCACTCGCGGCCGTCCTCGTCGGCCGACTGGGTCGCGTTCAGCGAATAGTCGGACCCGGCAAGGCGGCCTTCCATCATCTCGACGTCCGCCAGCGGAACGCCCACCTCGCGGGCGACCTGCTCGCGCAGCTGATGCGCGTCGAGCCGTTCGCCGCGCGCCTGCGCCTCGCGCTCCAGCCGCGCCTGCACCCGACGCAGGTTGAAGAACAGCGCCTTCTGGCTGGAGGTGGACCCGGTGCGCACCATAGACCAGTTGCGCATCACATAGTCCTGGATCGACGCCTTGATCCACCACACGGCATAGGTCGAAAAGCGCACCCCGCGGTCAGGGTCGAACTTGTCGGCAGCCTTCATCAGGCCAAGCGTTGCTTCCTGGATCAAGTCGTTCATCGGAGCGCCGTAGCGCCGGAACTTGGCCGCCATGCTGATCGCAAGGCGCATGTAGGCGTGGATCAGGCGGTGCAGCGCCGCCTCATCGCGCCGGTCGCGCCAGGCATAGGCCAGGCGCAACTCGGTCTCGGCGTCGAGCAGTTCCGCCTTCATCGCTTGGCGGGACATGCGAGTGTCGGTATATCCGTCGAGCGCCATGCGGAACCCCCTGCGGACGATCTGGCAGTCACTGTTTCTGAATGTGTTACGCGGGGGAGCCGTGACCGGATCACTGGCAGGAAACGATTTCCCGCATCTTTCGTTCGTCACCGGGGGCGCCCGGTCGGGAAAGTCGGCGCTGGCCATGCGCCTTGCCCTGGCCGGCCCGCCGCCCTGGACGGCGGTGGTCACGGCCGAGCCGCGGGACGCCGAGATGGCTGCCCGCATCGCCCGCCACCGGGCCGACCGGGACCCGCGCATCGCGACCGTCGAGGCACCGCACGATCCCGGGGCGGCGCTCGCGCGGCTGCGCGGCACGGTGCTGCTGGACTGCGCCACCCTCTGGCTGTCCAACCGGATGCTGGCCGGGGCAGACCCCGAGCCCGAGGGCGCAGCGCTGGTGGCGGCGCTGGCCGCCGCGCCGGCGTGCGTCGTCGTGGTGTCGAACGAGGTCGGGATGGGCATCGTGCCCGACTCTCCCCTCGGCCGGGCATTCCGCGATGCGCAGGGGCGGCTGAACCAGCGGCTGGCGGCGACCGCGGATCTGGCCGTCTTGGCGGTCGCCGGGTTGCCGCTGGTGCTGAAGGGCCGCCTGCCGGTTGGCGTCGCGTGACGGGGCACCCGCGATGACGCGGCTGTGGCTTGTCCGCCACGGGCCCACCCACGCCACCGGCATGGTCGGATGGTCCGACCTGCCCGCCGACCTGTCCGATGCGGCGGCCGTCGCGCGCCTGGCTGCGGCGCTGCCCTTTGGCGCGCCCGTAGTCTCGTCCGACCTTGCGCGCGCAGTCGCCACCGCCGACGCGCTGCAGGGCGCCCGCCCCCGCCGCGCCCACGACCCGGCGCTGCGCGAGATCCATTTCGGCGCCTGGGAACTGAAGCGCCACGACCAGATCGCCGCCGAGGACGCGGCACTGGCCCGCGCCTTCTGGGAACGGCCGGGCAGCGTCCGTCCGCCCGGCGGCGAAAGCTGGGATCAGATGGCCGCCCGCGTCGCCGCCGCGATCGACCGCCACGCGGCAGGCCTTGCCGACCTGATCGTGGTGGCGCATTTCGGCGCGATCCTGGCCGCCATCGGCCATGCGACCGGCGCGCCGCCCGCTGCCCTCTTCGGCGAGCGGATCGATCCCCTTTCGCTGACGATAGTGCAGCACGCCCCCGCCGGCGCGGGGCGCCTGATCGCGGCGAACCTGCGGCCCTGACGCCTCAGCGGCGGAAGCCGATGTGGACCATGAAATCGCGCAGCGCGATGCGCCACTGGTCGAACATGTAGAGGAAGTTGCCTTCGCTCACCCCGTGGCGCAGCGTCATATAGTGCGCGATCTGCGCCGCATCGTCCTCAAGCAAGCTCGCCTGCCCGATCGTGCGGTCCCTGTTCCAGTCGTTCAGCACTTCAAGGCCGACGGGTTCGTTCAGGGTGAAGGCCGAGACGAAGTGGACCGCCCAGCAATCCGCGCCGTTTTCGCATTCGACGAAGTAGATCGCGAAGTTGGCGCCCTCGGCCGCCGAATCGATCACCGGGTTGCCGCTGTCGGTCTTGTCCAGAACCGCCTCGTAGCCGGCGTTGCGGATGAGGTCGGCGAGGCGCGCAGGATAGGTCGCCTCCAGCAGCGCCGCCCCCTGCCCCGCCGGCGGCCCGGCCGGGGCGACGTTCTGGGCCTGGACGGACAGGGTTGCCGCAAGGACTGCCGCACCGGCAAGGCGAATGGCGCGCTGGATCATCGGTCCCTCCGACCGTCGCTGATGGCACTCCACCGTGAACATAGCCGCGCGGCAGACCGCGGACAATCGTCCGTCTGTGTCCGCGCTGGCGGCGGGGCACGGCAAGCCCTGAGGACTGCGGACTGCTACGCACCGGCGCGCGACCGACCACGCCCGTTCCGGGTGGGCGCCGCGCGGCTGGCCGGCCTGCAACACCCTCGGCCGCGACAGGCTGCGGCCGATCGGGCGACAGGGCCGGCCTTCGCCGCGCGGGGCGGGAACGATCCGGCCGCGTATCCTCGCGGCACGGGGGCGGCCCTGCCTTGCGCCGTCATCCCTGCGCCGCATCCACCGGGCGCAGCGGGCAACTTCACGTTTCGGTAACCTTTGCCCGACATCCGTTAACCGTCGGGGTCGGAGGGGCGATGACGGCGCGCTGCCACACGGTCGCGTTCGAGGGGATCGAGGCGCTGCCGGTCGAGGTTCAATGCGCCGTCGTGCCCGGCATGCCGGCCTTCACCATCGTCGGCCTGCCCGACAAGGCGGTCAGCGAGGCGCGCGAGCGGATCCGTGCCTCGCTGAACGCCCTGTCGATCGCGCTGCCGTCGCGGCGCATCACCGTCAACCTGTCGCCCGCCGACCTGCCCAAGGAGGGATCGCACTTCGACCTGCCGATCGCGCTTGCGGTGATGGCCGCGCTTGGCATCCTGCCGCGCGACGCGGTGGACGGGGTCGTGGCGCTCGGCGAACTGTCGCTGGACGGGGCGCTGCTGCCAGTGGCCGGCGCGCTGCCGGCGGCGATGACGGCGGCGGCCAGCGACCGGGCGCTCGTCTGCCCGCGCGCCTGCGGGGCCGAGGCGGCCTGGGTCGCGGCGGCGCGGGTGCTGGCGCCCGCCACGCTGGACGAAGCGCTGCGCCACTTCGCCGGGCAGATCGCGCTGCCCGCCGCCCGCGCGGGCGAGGTCGCGGCCCCGCCCCCGGGGCGCGACCTGCGCGACGTCAAGGGGCAGGAACGCGCCAAGCGCGCGCTGGAGATCGCCGCCGCCGGTCGCCACCACATCCTGATGACAGGCCCGCCGGGGTCGGGCAAGTCGATGCTGGCCGCGCGGCTGCCGGGGATCCTGCCGCCGCTGACGCCGGCCGAGGCGCTGGAAACCTCGATGATCCATTCGCTGGCCGGGCTTCTGGCCGACGGCGGCATCAGCCGCGTGCGGCCGTTCCGCGAGCCGCACCACACCGCCTCGATGCCGGCGATCGTCGGCGGCGGAAAGGGTGCCAGGCCGGGCGAGATCAGCCTTGCGCACAACGGCGTCCTCTTCCTCGACGAGTTCCCCGAGTTTCCGCGCGCCGTGCTCGAAACTCTGCGCCAGCCGGTCGAGACGGGCGAGGTGGTGGTGGCGCGTGCCAACGCGCATGTCCGCTACCCCTGCCGGTTCCTGCTGGTGGCGGCGGCGAACCCCTGCAAATGCGGCCATCTCGCCGATCCGGGGCGCGCCTGCGGCCGCGCGCCCGCCTGCGGCGAGGACTACATGGGCCGGATCTCGGGCCCGCTGATGGACCGTTTCGACCTCAGGCTGGAGGTGCCGCCCGTCGCCTTCGCCGACCTCGACCTGCCCGCGACGGGCGAGGCCTCGGCCACCGTCGCGGCCCGCGTTGCAGCCGCGCGCGCCGTGCAGGCGCGCCGCTATGCCGGGACGGCGGGCGTGCGCACCAATGCGGACGCCGAGGGTGCGCTGCTCGAGGCGGCGGCCGAACCCGACGCCGAGGGGCGGGCGCTGCTGCGCAACGTGGCCGAGCGCTTCGCCCTGACGGCACGCGGCTACCACCGCATCCTGCGAGTCGCGCGGACCATCGCCGACCTCGCAGGCGAGGCGCAGGTCCGAAGGCCCCACATCGCCGAGGCGGCCGGCTATCGCCTGACCTTCACCGGGCGCCAGCTGTGAGGTCGCTGAAGTCTGCTCACCGTCGGGATGGGCGGGATGCCGGACCGGGCGCGGCAACGCGAAAGGCAGGCTGCCGCCGCCCAGCGCCGCGATCGAGCGCCTATGGTCGCGGCCACGCCGCGGGTTTCCGGCGCGCGGCCGGCGATCACGCGCCCTGTCCCGGCGGACAGGTGTTCAGCGTCGCGACGCCACCCGCCGCTCCACCGCCTCCCAGATCAACGCGGCCGCGTTCACGCCGTCGAACCGCTCGAGCTCCTGAATCCCTGTGGGCGAGGTCACGTTGATCTCGGTCAGCCAGTCGCCGATCACGTCGATCCCGACAAAGACCTGGCCCTTCTCGCGCAGCGTGGGCCCGATGGCCGCGCAGATCGCGCGATCCCGCTCGGTCAGGCGCGCGGGTTCCGGCCGCCCGCCTGCATGGAGGTTCGACCTCGTCTCGCCCGCCTGCGGCACGCGGTTGATCGCCCCGACCGGCTCGCCGTCCACAAGGATGATCCGCTTGTCGCCCTTGGACACTGCGGGCAGGAACTTCTGCACGATCAGCGGCTCGCGCGAGAACCCGACGAAAAGCTCGTGCAGCGCGCTCAGGTTGCGGTCGTTTGGGTCGAGCCGGAACACCCCCGCCCCGCCGTTCCCGTAGAGCGGCTTCAGGATCACGTCGCCATGCCGCGCCTTGAAGCTGCGGATCGCGGCCAGGTCGCGCGCGATCATCGTGGGCGGCGTGAGGTCGGGAAAGCGCAGGACCAGCAGCTTCTCGGGCAAGTTGCGCACCCAGAAGGGATCGTTGACGACAAGCGTGCGTGGATGCACCAGGTCCAGAAGATGCGTGGTCGTAATGTAGGCCATGTCGAAGGGCGGATCCTGCCGCAGCCAGACCACATCCATCGCCGCAAGGTCGATCTCGGTTTCCTCGCCGAAGGTGACGTGATCTCCCGCCACGCGCCGCACGGTGACCGGACGCGCGCATGCCACCACCCGCCCCTCGTCGAAGGCCAGCCTGTCGGGCGTATAGTGCCACAGCGCGTGACCGCGCGCCTGCGCCTCGAGCGCAAGACGGAACGTGCTGTCGGCCGCGACGTTGACCGACGCGATCGGATCCATCTGCAAGGCAACGCGCATCCACCCCTCCTGCCAGACCGCGCCTTCATGGCCCAGCCGGAGGTCGCGTGCAATGCTGCGCCCGGCATGAGCCCTCAGGCGGCCAGCGCGTTCTCGATGATCTCGATGCGGCCCAGCCCATCGACCAGCGCCACGTCGAAGCGCATGTCGGTCAGGGTTCCCCGCGGTTCTCCTTCGAGGAATTCCTCCGCCGCGGCGATCAGCCGGCGCCGCTGCCTGTCACCCAGACGGTCGGCGGCCAAGGCATGGGTCCGCGCCTTCTTGACCTCGACGAAGATCACCCGGTCGCCCTGGCGCGCGACCAGGTCGATCTCGCCCCACCGCCCGCGCCACCGCGTGCGCGCCAGCGCGTACCCCGAATCGCGGTAGCGCCGCGCCACCGCCGCTTCGGCGGCGAGCCCGGCCAGATTGGATACCTTCCCCGACATGCCATCCTCCGTTCCGTTGTCGTCTGTGTGCACCCGGAACGCGAATTTTTCCCTAATGCCCGGGTTCCGCGCGGCACCGCCGCCCGGGGCGCGGGTGCGTGTGCGGCGGCGCGTCACGACCCGCCATCGTCTGCAGGGTCGCCGTCGTCCGCGCCGGCACGCAGCGCCAGCGCACGGGCATAGACCGCGCGGCGCGGCAGTCCGAACGCGGCCGCAACGCGCGCGGCGGCCGCGGCGGGGCCTGCGGCGTCCAGGGCGGCGCGCAGGGCGGCGTCGACCGCCGCGGGGCTGGCGGCGGCGGGGGGCGCGCGGTCGATCACGATCACGACCTCGCCCCGCGGCGGCGTCGCCGCTGCCCGGGCCGCGAGGGTGCCGAGAGGGTCGCGGATCACCTCCTCGAACTGCTTCGTCAGTTCGCGGCAGAGCGCAGCCGGGCGATCCGCGCCCAGGCCATCGCGGAGGGCAGCCAGCGTCTCTGCGGTGCGGCCCGGCGCCTCGAACAGCACAAGCGTCGCGGGCACGGCTGCAAGCTCCGCGATCGCGCGACGGCGCGCCGCCGCCTGCGGCGGCAGGAACCCGGCGAACAGGAACCGGTCGGTCGGCAGGCCCGCGACGGTCAGCGCCGCCAGCACGGCCGAGGGCCCCGGCGCGGCGCGCACCGGATGACCGGCCCCGATCGCCGCCCGGACGAGCTGGTAGCCCGGATCGGCGACCAGCGGCGTCCCAGCCTCGGACGCATAGACGACCGACCTGCCCGCCGCCAGGGCCGCGAGGAGGCGCGGGCGGACGGCGGGGCCGTTGTGGTCGTGGTAGGCCACCAGCGGCCGGCCGCCGAGGGGAATGCCATGGATGTCCATCAGCCGACGCAAGCTGCGCGTGTCCTCGGCCGCCAGCACGTCGCCGCCGGCCAGAAGGTCGAGCGTGCGCAGGGTGATGTCGCGCGCCGCCCCGATCGGCGTCGCGACGATGTGCAGCGCGGCCTCGACCGGCCTTGCGCCCGCGGCGGCGTGCGCCGCCGGCGGCGCGCCGTCCGGGCCGGGGCCCGCCGGGCGCGGACCCGGCGACGGCGGGTCGCGCCGGGACTTGAACGGGGCGGGCATCGGCGGCTCCTTCGGCGGCTTTCCCCGGAGCGCCCGCGCGGGCGCGGAACGGCCGGCGGGGCGCGTTTACTTGGCGGCCGGATCCGCTTACGGTCAAGGCCGTTCGCCCCCGCCCGGAGCCTTGTGACGATGACCTTCGCCTCCCTCCCCGCCCTGACCCGGTGCCTTGCGTCGCTGGCCCTGCCTGTCATCGCGGCCCTCGGGCTTGCCGCCTGCGAGCCGGTGGCGGCACCTGCGCGCGGCCCGGCGGTGGACCCGGGCGCGCCGGTCGCGGTGGCGCTGCTCGTCCCCTCGGGTTCAGGCAGCGCGGGCGACCGGGTGCTGGCGCAGTCGCTGGAAAACGCGGCGCGCCTTGCAGTCGGCGACCTCGGCGGAGTGCGGATCGACCTGCGCGTCTATCCCACGGGGGGCAGCCCTGCGCAGGCGCAGGCGGCCGCGGTGAAGGCGGCGGACGAGGGCGCGGGCATCATCCTCGGCCCGGTCTTCGCGGCCGAGGCGAACGCCGTCGGGGCCGCGGTGGCAGGCCGGGGGATCAATGTCCTCAGCTTCTCGAACAACCCCGACATCGCGGGCGGGAACTTGTTCATCCTTGGCTCGACCTTCCAGAACACGGCGAACCGGCTGGTCGGCTATGCCGCGCGGCAAGGCCAGCGGCGCGTGATGATCGTGCACGAACGGACGCCGGCAGGCGAGGTCGGCCGCGCCGCCGTGGCGCGGGCGGCGGCGGCGCGGGGGGCAACGGTCGCGGGGACAGCATCCTACGAATTCTCGCAGGACGGCGTGGTGCAGGCGGTGCCGGGCATCGTCGCGCAGGCACGGGCGGCGGGGGCGGATGCGCTCGTCCTGACCGCCGACTCGGCCGGCGCCCTGCCGCTGCTGACACAGCTTCTGCGCGACAACGGCCTGACGCCCGACAGGGCGCGGTTCCTCGGCCTGACCCGGTGGGACATCCCGGCCGCGACGCTGGCGCTGCCCGGCGTGCAGGGGGGGTGGTTCGCGCTGCCCGATCCCGGCGTCACGGGGCAGTTCGAGGCGCGTTACGCCGCGGCCTTCGGCGGCCCGCCGCATCCGATCGCAGGTCTTGCCTACGACGGGATCGCCGCGATCGGCGCGCTGGTGCGCCAGGGGCGCAGCGATGCGCTGTCGGCCGCCGCGCTGACGCAGCCCGCGGGTTTTGCCGGCGTCAACGGCACCTTCCGCTTCCTCGCCGACGGCACGAACGAGCGTGCCCTCGCCGTGGCCGAGGTCCGCGGCGGTCAGGCCGTCATCATCGACCCCGCCCCGAGAAGCTTCGGCGGTGCCGGTTTCTGACGCCGCACCCCTGCAGATGCCGCCCGAGGTCGAGCTGGCCGGGGCCGGGTTCGACGCTGCCGGATCGCTCTTTGACGCCGCCGCGGTCGGCGCGCTGATCGCGGCGGATATCGCCGCGCTGCCCGCCGCCGCGGACCCCGGCCAGCGCCGCGCCGTCGCGGTGCGCCGGATCACGACCGCCCGGGCTGCGGAACTGGCGCGGATCGAGGCGGCCTTCGCCGCCTCGCCCCTGTCCGCCCGCGCGCTGGTCGCGGCGCAGACGCGCCTGACCGATGCCGTGGTGCAGGTCACGCTGCGCACGGCTCAGGCGCTGCACCCCGCGCCCGCCCCGACCGAGGGCGAGCGACTTGCGGTGATCGCGGTCGGCGGTTACGGCCGGGCCGAGATGGCGCCCTTCTCGGACGTGGACCTGCTGTTCGTGACGCCCTGGAAGCTCACACCTTGGGCGGAAAGCGTGGTCGAGTCCATGCTCTACATCCTGTGGGACCTGCGGCTGAAGCTCGGCCATGCCACGCGCACCCTGCGCGACTGCCTGCGGCTGGCGCGCGAGGACCTGACGATCCGCACCGCCCTTCTTGAACACCGCTATGTCTGCGGTGACGCGGCCCTCGCGGTCGAGCTGCGCGACCGGCTGCGCAGCGACGTCTTCGCCGGCACCGGCGCCGCCTTCATCGAAGCGAAACTGGCCGAGCGGGCCGAGCGGCACCGCAAGCAGGGCGGTCAGCGCTATGTCCTCGAACCCAACGTGAAGGAGGGCAAGGGCGGCCTGCGCGACCTGCAGACGCTCTACTGGATCGGCAAGTATCTGCATGGCGTTAACAGCGCGGCGGACCTTGTGGGCGAAGGGCTGTTCTCGCCTCAGGAATACGCGGTGTTCCGCCGGGCCGAGGATTTCCTGCTGGCCGTGCGCTGCCATCTGCACCTCGCGGCCGGCCGCGCGATGGACCAGCTGACCTTCGACCTGCAGGTGGAGGTGGCCGAGCGGATGGGGTACCGCGACGCGGGCGGGCGCCGGGCGGTCGAGCATTTCATGCAGGACTACTTCCGCCACGCCACCCGGGTGGGCGAGCTGACCCGGATCTTCCTGACCGCGCTCGAGGCGCGGCACGTCAAGGGCGCACCGCCGCTCGAACGGCTGTTCCGCCATCGGCCAAGGCCGAACCCGGACTATGCCGTCGTCCACGGCCGGCTGTCGGTTGCCGATCCCGCCGCCTTCTTCGCCGAGCCGATCAACCTTCTGCGCATCTTCGAGGAGGCGCTGCGCACCGGCCTTCTGATCCACCCCGACGCGATGCGGCAGGTCACGGCGCGGCTTCACCTCATCGACGACCGCCTGCGCGAAGCCCCGGAAGCGGCGGAGATCTTCCTGCGGCTGCTGCTCGATCACGGCAACCCCGAACGGGCGCTGCGCCGGATGAACGAACTCGGAGTGCTCGCTGCCTTCATCCCCGAGTTCGAGCCGATCGTCGCGATGATGCAGTTCAACGTCTACCACCACTTCACGGTGGACGAGCACATCATCCAGTGCATCAGCCAGCTGGCGCGGATCGAGCGGGGGGAACTCATCGAGGAACTGCCGATCGCCTCGGCCATCCTGAAGGCGGGCGTCAACCGGCGCGTCCTCTACCTGGCCCTCTTCCTGCACGATATCGGCAAGGGCCGCCCCGAGGACCATTCGGTGCTGGGCGCCCAGATCGCCCGGCGCGTGGCACCCCGCCTCGGCCTGCCGCCCGACGAGGCCGAGACGGTGGAATGGCTGGTGCGCCATCACCTTCTGATGTCCGACACGGCGCAGAAGCGCGACATTGCCGACCCCCGCACGGTGCGCGACTTCGCCCGCGCGGTGCGCACCAAGAAGCGGCTCGATCTGCTGACGGTGCTGACGATCTGCGACATCCGCGGCGTGGGGCCCGGAACCTGGAACAACTGGAAGGCGATGCTGCTGCGCCGCCTTTACCGCGATACGGCCGATGCGCTGGAAAACGGGCTCGAGGCCGTCAATCGCGAGCGCCGGGAGGACGAGGCCAAGGATGCGCTGCGCGCCGCGCTGAAGGACTGGCCGCCCGAGGTGCTGGAGCGCGAGCTTGCCCGCCACTACGGCCCCTACTGGCAGGGCCTGCCGACCGAAACGCAGGCGGTGTTCGCCCGCCTGCTGCGCGACGCGAAGCCGGGCGAGATCGCCATCGACCTGCACCCCGACGAGGCGCACGACGCCACCCGCGCCGCCTTCGTGCTGGAGGACCACCCCGGCATCTTCTCGCGTCTCGCCGGTGCGCTGGCGCTCGTGGGGGCCAACGTGGTGGACGCGCGGACCTACACCTCGAAGGACGGCTATGCCACGGCGGTGTTCTGGGTGCAGGACGAGGCGGGCCACCCCTACGACACCGCCCGGCTGCCGCGCCTGACGCGGATGATCCAGCGGACGCTGAAGGGCGAGGTGGTGGCGCGCGAGGCGCTGAAGGACCGCGACCGGCAGAAGAAGCGCGACCGCGCCTTCCGCTTCCCGACGACGATCACCTTCGACAACGACGCGTCCGACATCTACACGCTGATCGAGGTCGATACCCGCGACCGGCCGGGGCTGCTCTACGACCTGACGCGGACGCTGGCCGCAAGCCACATCTACATCGCCAGCGCGGTGATCGCGACCTACGGGGCGCAAGCGGTGGACACGTTCTATGTCAAGGACATGTTCGGCCTGAAGCTCTACGCCAAGTCCAAGCAGGACAGCCTCGAGCGCAAGCTGCGCCAGGCCATCGCCGACGGCGCGGCCCGGGCGACCGGCTGATCCCATGGCAGCGGCGTCCGGTCCGATCCGCCTCCTGCGGGGGTTTCTCACGGTCGGCCTCTGGACGATGGCCAGCCGCGTCGCGGGCTTTGCGCGCGACGTGATGATGGCCGCCTACCTCGGCGCGGGCCCGGCAGCCGAGGCCTTCCTGATCGCCTTCTCGCTGCCCAACCTCTTTCGCCGCTTCTTCGCGGAAGGGGCCTTCAACATGGCCTTCGTGCCGATGTTCGCCAAGCGGGTGGAGGCCGGCGAGGATCCGAAGGGCTTCGCGCGGGACGCCTTTTCCGGCCTTGCCGCGGTGCTGGTGCCTTTCACCGTCCTCGGCACGCTCGCCATGCCCTGGCTGGTCTGGGCGATGGCGGCGGGGTTCGCCGGGGACGAGCGGTTCGCGCTGGCCGTGCTCTACGGCCGGATCGCCTTCGTCTACATCCTGTTCATCAGCCTCGTGGCGCTCCTGTCGGGGGTGCTGAACACCTTCGGGCGGTTCACCGAGGCGTCGGTGGTGCCGGTGCTGATGAACCTCATGTTCATCGCCGCGATGCTGGCGGCCGACTGCATGGGCTGGGATCAGGGCCTGACGCTCGCCTGGACGGTGCCGCTGACCGGGATCGTGCAGTTCCTCTTCACCTGGGCGATGGCGGCGCGGGCGGGGTTCGTCCTCTGGCCGCGGCTGCCGCGACTGACGCCCGGGCTGCGCCGGCTGGCGGTGATCGCCGCGCCCGCGGTGCTGACGGGCGGGGTGGTGCAGGTGAACCTGATCGTGGGCCGGCAGGTGGCGAGCTTTACCGAAGGCGCGGTCGCCTGGCTCGCCTATGCCGACCGGCTCTACCAGCTGCCGCTCGGCGTGGTGGGCGTGGCGATCGGCACGGTCCTGCTGCCCGACCTGTCGCGACGGCTGCGCGCAGGCGACGGTGCGGGCGGACGATGGGCCTTCTCGCGCGGGGCAGAGTTCGGGCTGGCGCTGACGCTGCCGGCGGCGGTGGCGCTGGTCGTCATCGCGGGGCCGCTTATCGGGGTGCTGTTCGAACGCGGCGCCTTTACCGCCGCCGACACTGCGAACACTGCGCTGGCGCTCGCTATCTACGGCGCGGGCCTGCCCGCCTTCGTGCTGCAGAAGGTGTGGCAGCCCCTCTACTACGCGCGCGAGGACACGCGGCGGCCGATGCACTATGCCCTGGTCTCGATCGTCGTGAACGCCGGGATCGCCATCGGCCTGATGCCCGTCATCGGCTTTGCGGCGGCGGCGCTGGCCACCACCGTGGCCGCCTGGGTGATGCTCGGGCAGCTGATGTGGGGCGTGCGCCGCCTCGGCGACGTGACGCGCGCCGACGACCGGCTGCGCGCCCGCCTGCCCCGCATCGCGGCGGCCAGCGCGATCATGGGCGCCGCCCTCTGGGCCGCCGCGATCCCGCTTGCGCCGGTCCTGGCCGCGCCGGGCCTGCGCTACGGCGCCCTCGCCGCGCTGATCGCGCTCGGGATCGCGGTCTACTTCGGCACGGGCGCCCTTCTCGGCGCGTTCCGGCCGGGCGACTTCGGCGCGCTGCGGCGGCGCTGACGCAGCGCGCCCCGTCGCCCCGACGGACGCCGCGCCTGCGCGCCGGGCGTTGTGCCTGCTCCATCGTGCCGGAAATATTCCGGGGTCCGGGGCAGCGCCCCGGGGGCATCGGCCGTTCCCGCCGCCGCGTCTTCCGGCCCTTGCCGCGCGGCGCGGCCTCGGGCACACCGCCGTCATGACCGGACCCCGCTACACCGCCCTCGCCGCCGCGCTGCCCGCCACCGTGCCCTTCGTCGGGCCCGAGACGCAGGAGCGTGCGCGCGGCGCCCCCTTCGCCGCACGGATCGGTGCCAACGAAAGCGTTTTCGGCCCCTCGCCCGCCGCGGTCGCGGCCATGGCCGCGGCGGCGGCCGAGGCGTGGAAATACGGCGACCCCGAAGTCCACGATCTGCGCGCGGCACTCGCCGCGCACCACGGCACCACGCCCGCCCATGTCACCGTGGGCGAGGGGATCGACGGCCTGCTGGGCTGCCTCGTGCGCCTGCTCGTGGGCCCGGGCGATGCGGTGGTGACCTCGGACGGCGCCTATCCGACCTTCAACTTCCACGTCGCGGGCTTCGGGGGCATCCTGCACAAGGTGCCCTATGCGGGCGAGCATGAGGATCCGGCGGCGCTGGCTGCAAAGGCAGCGGCGACGGGGGCGAAGCTCGTCTACCTCGCCAATCCCGACAATCCGATGGGGTCGCACCACCCCGGCGCGGCGGTCGCGGCGATGCTGGATGCGCTGCCGGACGGCACCCTGCTGGCGCTGGACGAGGCCTATGTGGACCTCGCACCCGCAGGCACCGCGGCGCCGGTGGACGCGGACGACCCGCGGGTGATCCGGCTGCGGACCTTCTCGAAGGCGCACGGTCTAGCGGGGCTGCGCGTCGGTTATGCGCTGGCGGCGCCCGGGCTGATCGCGGCCTTCGACAAGGTGCGCAACCACTTCGGCGTCGGCCGCGTGGCGCAGGCCGGGGCGCTGGCGGCGCTGGCCGACGCGGGGCATCTCGCGGCGGTGCAGGCGCAGGTGGCGGCGGCGCGCGAGGACCTTGCGCGCATCGCCCGCGCGCACGGGCTGACCCCCCTGCCCTCGGCCACGAACTTTGTCACCATCGACTGCGGCCGCGACGGGGCCTTCGCCCGGGCAGTGCGCGACGGGCTGGTGGCGCGGGGCGTGTTCGTGCGGATGCCCTTCGTGCCGCCGCACGACCGTTGCATCCGCGTGACCTGCGGCCGCCCCGCCGATCACGCCGCCTTCGCCGCCGCCCTGCCGGGGGCGCTGGCGGACGCCGCCGCGCACACGGCGGCGTGACTTGCCTTCCCGCTGCGGGAACCCTGCAGCCCCGCGGCTGGACCGCCCAGACCGGAGACGACCATGCGCCCGACGCACATCCTTGCCGCTGCCGCCCTTGCCGCGGCCTTCGCCACTGCCGCCCCCGCACAGACGCAACACACCGGTCACGCCGGCCACACCGGCCACGGCGCGGCCCCGGCCGAGACGCCGGCGACCGCCGCCTTCCGCGCCTCTAACGCGGCGATGCACGCCGCGATGGACGTTCCCTTCACCGGCGATGCGGACGTGGATTTCGTGCGCGGCATGATCCCGCACCACGAGGGCGCGGTGGCGATGGCGCGGATCGTGCTCGAACACGGCAGCGACCCCGCGGTGCGGGCGCTGGCCGAACAGGTGATCGCGGCGCAGGAGGCCGAGATCGCCTGGATGCGCGGCTGGCTGGCCGCCAAGGGCTACTGACGCGGGGCTATTCCGCCGCCCGCGCCGGCGCCCCCGGGCCGGGTGCGGCCGCGGCGACGGCGGCCGCCGCCGCGGCCGCCCCGCCGGCGCCGTGCGGAATGCCGAGCGCGGCCATCCCCGCCTCCATCGTCGCCAGCGCGCCGAGGATCATCGGCGCGTTCACATGCCCCATGTGCCCGACCCGCAGGAACCCGTGCCAGGCCGGGTCCGCCGGATCTGCCATCCCGAGCCCCACGCCAAGCGTCAGGCCCGCCTCGCGGTCGCACCAGTCCCTGAGGCGCGTGGCGTCCGGCGCGGCGAACCGCAGGGATGTGACGGCGCAGGACCGCGCGGCGGGGTCGGCGATGTTCAGCGCAACAGCCGACCCGCGCCCCCAGGCCTCGGCGGCGGCCCAGACCGCGCCGGCAAGCGCCCGGTGGCGCGCCCAGACGGCCTCCAGCCCCTCCTCGCGCAGGATCATGTCGAGCGCCACGCGCAGACCGTAGAGGTGATGGGTCGGCGCCGTGCCGAACCAGTACATCCACGCCTCGGTCGCGGCGATCCGGGGCCGCCAGTCCCAGTAGGGCGTGCGCAGGCCGCTGTCCGCCGTCGCCGCCGCCGCCTTGTCCGACAGCCAGACGAAGGCCATGCCGGGCGGCACCATCAGCCCCTTCTGGCTGGCCGACACCATCACGTCCACGCCCCAGCCCGCCATCTCGAAGCGGTCGCAGCCGAGCGAGGCGATGCAGTCCACCGCGAGAAGCGCGGGGTGCCCCGCCGCGTCGATCGCCGCGCGCACCGCCGCCACGTCGTTCAGGACGCTCGTTGCGGTATCGACATGGGTCAGCAGCACGGCGCGGATGCGCCCGGCGCGGTCGGCGCGCAGCGCGTCCTCCACCCGGGCAGGATCGACCGGCGCGCGGCGGCCGAAGTCGATGGCCTCAACCTCGACCCCGAGTGCGCGGACGGACGCCGCCCAGCCCTCGCCGAACCGGCCGGTGACCAGCGCCAGCGCCCGGTCGCCCCGCGAGAACAGGTTGGTGTTCGCCGCCTCCCAGCCGGCGTGGCCGTTCCCGATGTACATCGCCACATGGTCGGCCCCGCGCGCCACCGTGCGCAGGTCGGCAGCGATGGCGGGCACCATCTCGACCGCCTCGCCGGCGTAGATGTTGGGGGCGGCGCGGTGCATGGCGGCCAGAACCCGGTCGGGGATCACCGAAGGGCCGGGGATCGCGGCATAGGGACGGCCGGCGGCAAGCGGCATCGCGGTCTCCGATCACGAACGGTGACGGCTTAGGCGGGCGGCCGCGCCGGGTCAACCGGCGGTTCCTTGCCGCCCTGCGTCCGCGCTGCTATGCGCCGCCGCGATGACAGACACGCACCCGCCCCCCGCCGGTCAGGCGCCCGCGCGACATGGCCTGATCCGCTGGCTGTGGCGCGACTACCTCTGGAAACGCTGGCCGATGATGCTGGCCGCCGTCGTGCTGATGGCGGTCGAGGGCGGGATGCTGGGCGCCTTGTCCTTCGTGGTCAAGCCGCTCTTCGACGACGTGTTCGTGGCGCGCAATGCCGCCGCCATCGGCTGGGGCGCGCTCGCCATCGGCGGCATCTTCGCGCTGCGCGCGCTGTCTGGCCTCGGCCAGCAGGTGCTGGTCGCCGTGATTTCGGAACGCGCGGCGGGCGAGATGCAGAAGGACACGCTGGCGCATCTGATGCGGCTCGACCATGCCTTCTACCGCACCCACGCCCCCGGCACGCTGATCGAGCGGGTGCGGGGCGACACCGGGGCGGTGGTGCAGTTCTTCGGCGGCGTCGTCGCGCCCTTCGGCCGCGACCTCGTGTCGGTGATCGCGCTGCTTGGCGTCGCGCTGTCGATCGACTGGGTCTGGACGCTGATCGCCATCCTCGGCGCGCCCTTGATGATCGGGCCGGTGCTGGTGATGCAGCGCCTCGTGCGCCGCACCTCGCGCGCGGCGCGCGACGCCGCGGCGCGGGCGGCTACCCGGCTGGACGAAATCTTCCACGGCATCGTCACGGTGCAGCTGAACGGCACCGAGGCGCGCGAGGGCAGCCGCTACGGCCGCGCGGTGGACGACTATGTGGGCGCGATGGTGCGGGCGACGGCGGGCGGGGCCGCCATCCCCTCGATGATGGACGTGATCGCCGCCATCGGGCTCATCGGCGTGCTGTTCTACGGCGGGGCCGAGATCATCGGCGGGGAAAAGACGCTCGGGGCCTTCCTGTCGTTCTTCACCGCCATCGCGCTGGTGTTCGAACCCCTGCGACGCCTCGGCGGGGTGTCCGCGCAGCTGCAGATCGTGCTAGCCAGCCTCGAACGGGTGCGCGCGCTGATGGACGAACCGGTGCGCGTCACCGACCCTGCCCGCCCCGCCGCACCGCCGGCCGTGGACCGCGCGGGCCCGATCCGGTTCGAAGGCGTGACCTTCGCCTATGCCGGCGGCGCGAACGCGCCCGCGCTGCGCGGCTTCGACATGCTGGCCGAGGCCGACCGCACGACCGCGCTGGTCGGCCCCTCGGGCGCGGGCAAGACGACGGTGTTCACGCTTCTGACCCGGCTGGCCGACCCGCAGGCGGGCCGCATCACCCTGGGCGGCACCGACGTCCGCGACCTCGCCCTGAAAGACCTGCGCGCCCTCTTCTCGGTCGTCAGCCAGGAGGCGGCGCTGTTCGACGAAACCCTGCGGGACAACATCCTGATGGGCCGCTCTGACGTGCCCGAGGCGCAGCTGCGCGCCGCGATCGAGGCGGCGGCGGTGGACGAGTTCCTGCCGCGCCTGCCCCGCGGCCTCGATACGCCGGTGGGCCCGCGCGGGTCGGCACTGTCGGGCGGCCAGCGCCAGCGGGTGGCGATCGCGCGGGCGATCCTGCGCGACGCGCCCGTGCTTTTGCTGGACGAGGCGACCTCGGCGCTCGACGCCGGAACCGAGGCGGCGGTGCAGGCGGCCCTCGACCGGCTGTCGCGCGGGCGCACGACGCTGGTGATCGCGCACCGGCTGGCGACGGTGCAGGGGGCCGACCGGATCGTGGTCATGGACCGCGGCCGGGCCGCCGATCAGGGCACCCATGCCGAACTGCTGGCGCGCGGGGGGCTTTACGCCGATCTCTGCCGGTTGCAGTTCGCCGATCCCTGACGGCCGGCCGCGCCGTCGCGGCACGCGCAGGCTCGCCCTGCGCCCACCGTCACGGCTTCAGCGGGCGGCCGCCGCCCTGCACGGTCGCCCAGTCCGGCCAGAGGCCCAGGGCCTCGATCCCGACCAGCGCAAGGCAGACCGCCAGGATCGCCAGAAGGCCCCGCACCTGCCGCATCGACGGCGGGTTGCGCGCCCACCGGGCCATCCGCATCAGCCACATCGGGTTCATCCGCCGCCCTCCCTGCCCGAGCCTCTGCCGCGATGTGGGAACGCCTGGGCGGCCGGGGAAGGGTCAGGCACCGGCATCGATGAAGCGCACCTTTCCGATGTAGGGCAGGTTGCGGTTGCGCTGCGCGAAGTCGATCCCGTAGCCCACGACGAATTCGTCCGGGATGGTGAAGCCGACCCAGGTTGCGCGCACATCCGCCTCGCGCCGCGACGGCTTGTCGAGCAGCGCGCAGGATTCGAGCCGTTTCGGCCCCCGCGCCGCCAGCAGCGTCAGCACATGGCGCAGCGTGTGGCCGGTGTCCACGATGTCCTCGACCACCAGCACGTCGCGCCCCGCGATCTCGCCCCGCAGGTCCTTGAGGATGCGGACCTCGCGGCTCGACTCTGTGGCATTGCCGTAGGAGGACGCCTCGAGGAAATCGACCTCCAGCGGCAGGTCGATCTCGCGCACGAGGTCGGCGATGAACACGAACGACCCGCGCAGAAGACCCACCACTACCAGCTTGTCGGTGCCTGCGAAATGCGCCGTGATCTCGCGCGCCAGCGCCTCGACCCGTGCGGCGATGGACTTGGCCGAGATCATCTGGTCGATGACATAGGGTTTCATGCGACGGGCCGCCCCCTTGATTTCCTGCCCCGTCTAGCCAATTGGCGCGTCCGAGTCACGGGTCTGACACACGCCCGGGCCGGAAGGGGACGATGCCGCAACACCGCGAAACCCGCAGCCTGACCTGGTCGGCCGACCAGATGTATGCGCTGGTGGCTGACGTGGCGCGCTATCCCGAGTTCCTGCCCTGGTGCGCGGCCGCCCGCATCCGCAGCCGCCGCCCCCTGGGCGACGGCGCCGAGCTGATGGAGGCCGACCTCGTCGTCTCGTTCAAGGTCTTCCGCGAGAGGTTCGGCAGCCGCGTCGTGCTGCGCCCCGACGCGCGGCGGATCGAGACCGAATACATCGACGGCCCGTTCCGCCACATGCGGTCGGCCTGGGCGTTCCGCGAGAACGCGGGCGGCGGCTGCACGGTCGATTTCTGGGTCGATTTCGAGTTCCGCAACGCCATCCTGCAGGGGGTCATCGGTGTCGTGTTCAACGACGCGATGCTGCGGATCGTCCGCGCCTTCGAGGCGCGCGCCGTCGCGCTGTACGGCCCGTCCCCGCGCGGCTGACCGGACCGCGCCGCCCCTGCCGCGTGCCCCGGGCGACCACGCGCCCGCGCGGGCCGAGGGCCGCAGGCCGGCCGACTTGCCCCGCACGGTCGCTGCGTCGGTCGTTTGGGCCGGTCGCAGGCGACGTGCCGCATCGGCGTGACGCAGGTGTGACCGCGGCACGGCGGCGCAGGGAATTGGCGGCGGCGCGGCGGACGACTATCGTGTGACGCATGATCGTCGAGCTTGGACACTTCGCCCTCACCCTCGCACTGGCGGTGGCGCTGGTGCAGACCGTCGTGCCGCTGATCGGCGCGCATTACCGCTGGCGGGGCTGGATGGCGGTGGCCGAGCCGGCGGCCACGGCGCAGCTGCTGCTGATCGGCTTCGCCTTCGCGGCACTGACTTGGGCCTTCGTGGTGTCGGACTTCTCGCTGCGCCTCGTCGTGCAGAATTCCCACACGCTCAAGCCGATGCTTTACAAGGTTTCGGGCGTCTGGGGGAACCACGAAGGCTCGCTCTTGCTCTGGGTGCTGATCCTCGCGCTCTTCGGGGCCTGTGCGGCCTGGTTCGGGGGCAACCTGCCTGCGACGCTGAAGGCGCGCGTGCTGGCGGTGCAGGGCTCGATCGGGGTTGCGTTCCTTCTCTTCATGCTGTTGACCTCGAATCCGTTCCTGCGGCTCGAAATCCCGCCGATGGACGGGCGCGACCTCAACCCGCTGTTGCAGGACCCCGGCCTCGCCTTCCATCCGCCCTTCCTCTACCTCGGCTATGTCGGTCTCTCGATGGCGTTCTCCTTCGCCGTCGCGGCGCTGATCGAGGGCCGCGTCGATGCCGCCTGGGGCCGGTGGGTGCGGCCCTGGACGCTGGCGGCCTGGGTGTTCCTGACGATCGGCATCGCGCTCGGGTCCTGGTGGGCCTATTACGAACTCGGGTGGGGAGGGTTCTGGTTCTGGGACCCGGTCGAGAACGCAAGCTTCATGCCCTGGCTGATCGCCGCGGCGCTGCTGCATTCGGCGATCGTAGTGGAAAAGCGCGAGGCGCTGAAGGCTTGGACGATCCTTCTGGCGATCATGGCCTTCGGGTTCAGCCTGATCGGAACCTTCATCGTGCGGTCGGGAATCATCACCTCGGTCCACGCCTTCGCCAACGACCCCGAACGGGGCGTGTTCGTCCTGATGATCTTCGCGCTCTTCACAGGCGGCGCGCTGATGCTCTTCGCCGCGCGCGCGGGCGCGCTGGAGGCGAAAGGGATCTTCGCCACGGTGAGCCGGGAATCGGCCCTCGTGCTCAACAACGTCCTGCTCACGGTGTCGTGCTTCGTCGTTTTCGTCGGCACAATCTGGCCGCTGTTGGCCGAGCTGCTGTGGGCGCGCAAGCTGTCGGTCGGCCCGCCATTCTTCGACATGGCATTCACGCCCTTCGCGATTGCGCTGGCGCTTCTGCTGCCGTTCGGGTCGATGCTGCCGTGGAAGCGGGGGGACGCCGCGCGAACGTTCCGGCCGCTTCGCGGGCTGGCGGTGCTCGCGGCGGCCGCGGGGGTGCTGGTCTGGGCGATGCAGACCGGGCGATCGGCCCTCGGGCCGGTCGGGCTGGCGCTCGGCCTCTGGGTGATCCTCGGGGCGGGTTCGGACCTCTGGCTGCGGACCGGGCGCGAGGGCCTGGGATCGCGGCTGCGGCGGCTCGCGCGGTTGCCGCGGGCCGATTGGGGCAAGGCGGTGGCGCATGCGGGGCTCGGGCTGACGATCTTCGCCATTGCGGGCCATCTCGCCTGGCAGACCGAGGACATCCGGGTGGCCCGCGTCGGCGACAGCTTCGATGTAGGCGGCTACACCGTCACGCTGCAGGACGTGCGCCGGGTCGAAGGGCCGAACTACATCTCGACCATGGCCGACATGCGCGTGCAGCGCGGCCGACAGGACTTCGTGCTGAACCCGGAAAAGCGCATCTACCCGGTCGCCGGCATGCCGACGACCGAGGCGGGGATCGACTACGGGTTCTGGCGCGACGTCTACCTCGTGCTGGGCGACCCGCAGGAGGGGGGCGGCTTTGCCGTGCGCAGCTACATCAAGCCCTTCGCCAGCTGGCTCTGGGCGGGGTGCATCATCATGGCGCTCGGCGGCGTCGTCAGCCTGTCCGACCGGCGATACCGCATCGCGGCCGGGGCGCGGCGGGCGCATCGGGCGATGGCGCCTGCGGAATGATCCGCGCCGCGGTCGCAGCGCTGGCGCTTGCCGTCGCCGCCCTGCCTGCGGCAGCGGTCCAGCCGGACGAGATGCTGGCCGACCCCGCGCTGGAAGCGCGGGCGCGCGCGATCTCGGAAAACCTGCGCTGCCTCGTCTGCCGCAACGAATCGATCGACGAATCGAACGCACCCCTGGCGCGGGATCTGCGCCTTCTGGTCCGCGAGCGGATCCTGGCCGGGGATACCGACGAAGAGGTATTCGCCTATATCGTGCACGGCGACGACACCTTCGCAGGCTTCGGCGAATATGTCCTGTTGCGGCCGACCGCGGACGGCACGAACCTGATCCTGTGGGTCGCCGGGCCGGCGATGCTGGCGGGCGGGCTTGCCCTCGCCGGGGCCTATGTTCGCCGCCGCCGGGCGGCGGCTGACCCAACCCCGCCGCTCGACGCCGCCGAACGGGCGCGGCTGGCCGAGATCCTGAAGGACTGACGCGCGCCCCCCCTTCCACCCGCCGTCCGAGCCCCTATGCTGCGTCGCGCGAGCGGAGGGGCCTTGTGGACTACCAGACGATCACCGTGACCGAGGCTGCGGGCGTCGTCACGATCACCATGAACCGACCCGCGGTAATGAACGCCCTCGACACCGCGATGCGGGCCGGCCTGCGCGCGGCGCTGACCGGCCTGCCGGCTGGAACGCGCGCCGTGGTGCTGACCGGGACGGGGCGCGCCTTCTGCTCTTGGCAGGATCTGGGCGACCGCGCGCCGGGAACCGCGTTCGACCTCGAGCAGTCGCTGACCGAGGACTATGCGCCCCTGGTGCGCGCGATCGCCGACTGCCCGGTGCCGGTGCTGGCGGCGGTGAACGGCGCGGCGGCGGGTGCGGGCGCCTCGCTGGCGCTGGCCTGCGACATCGTAGTGGCTGCGGAGAGCGCCTATTTCCTGATGGCCTTTGCCAGGATCGGCCTGATCCCCGATGCCGGCGCGACCTGGACGCTGCCGCGCCGGGTGGGCCACGCGCGTGCTGCCGGCGCGATGATGCTGGCCGAGCGCATTCCGGCGCGGCAGGCGGCCGACTGGGGCATGATCTGGGAAGCGGTGCCCGACGACGTCTTCGCCGAAGCGGTCGCCGCGCGGGCCGCGGCGCTGGCCGCCGGCCCGACCGGGGCCTACCGCGCGATGCGGGCGGCGCTGTGCGCCAGCTGGACCAACGACCTCGACGCGCAGCTTGCGCTCGAGGCTCGGCTGCAGGGCGGGCGCGGCCGCAGCGCAGATTTCGTCGAAGGCCTCGCCGCGTTCCGCGACAAGCGGCCCGCGCTGTTCCGGGGCGACTGATGGACAACGAATCCTTCCGCCGCGCCTGGCTGAAGCGCACGCTGGCCGCCCTGCCCGCGGGCACGCGCATCCTCGACGTCGGCGCGGGGGAATGCCAGTTCAAGCCATTCTGCGCGCACCTCGACTATACGGCGCAGGACATCGCGCAATACGACGGCAAGGGCGACGGGCGGGGCCTGCAGACGGGGGCGTGGAGCTTTGCGCAGATCGACCTCGTCTGCGACCTGCTGGACATCCCCGAGGACCGCCCCTGGCACACCGTCCTGTGCACCGAGGTGCTCGAGCACGTGCCCGACCCCGCCGCCGCGCTGGCGAAGCTCACCCGCCTCGTGGCGCCGGGCGGGCAGGTGATTGTCACGGCACCTTTCAACTCGCTGACGCATTTCGCGCCCTACCACTACGCCACAGGCCTGTCGCGGCACTTCTACGACTGGCACCTGACCCGCGCGGGCCTGGTCGTCGAGGAGATGACGCCGAACGGCGGCTGGTTCGACGCGATGGCGCAGGAACTGGGCCGCACCGCTCAGGTGCGCGGGCGATATTCGCGATGGCCGCTCGACCCGGTGTCGTTCCTTCTCGCCCAGACAGCGCGGCTGGCGATGCTGGGCCTGGCTGCACTCGACGGCCCGCGGGACGCGCGGCGGTCGTCCGAACTGCAGACCTTCGGCTGGCATGTCCGCGCCCGCCGTCCGGCGTGAGGCACCCTCAGGCCAGTGTCACCACGGCATCGCCGGCGGCCAGCGCGCCCTGCGCGCGGTCGAACCGCAGGAAGGCGATCGCCCGGTCGCCGGCCCGGCTGTGCAGAACCCCTGCCTCGCGCCCGTCCGCGGTCAGGATCGGCGTTCCGGGCGGCGGCGCGGCCCCCGCGACGGCCACGGCGGCAAGGCCCTTGCGCAGGTCGGTCTTGTGCTTCATCCGCGCGGTCACCTCCTGCCCGACGTAGCAGCCCTTGCGGAAATCGACCCCGTTCAGCCGCTCGAACCCTGCTTCGAGGATGTAGCCCTCGCCCGGGATCAGCTCGATCCCGGTCTCGGGGATCAGGTTGGCGACGCGGATCGCGGTCCAGTCGGTCGCGGCCGGCCCCGGCGGCACCGCGCGGTAAGCCCGCCAGCCGAGCGCGGGATGCCGCGGATCCGCCCAGCCGTCGGGGGGCGGGGCGCCGGTGCCGCGGTGCAGGTGCAGCCCTTCGGCCGCGGCGATGGCGACATCCGCGCGCAGGCGGTAGAGCATCAGCCGCTTGACCGTCGCCTCGGCCACCGCCTCGTGGATATCGAGAACCCAGGCGTCGCCGGCGGGGACGACGATGAAATCGGCCAGATACTTGCCCTGCGGCGTCAGCAGCGCGGCATAGACCGGCCCAGCCGCGATCCGGCGCGCATCGTTCGTGATCAGGCCTTGCAGGAACGATTCCCGGTCCGCCCCGGTAATGCGGTAGAGGCGGCGGCAGGGCTCGGCTTCGCCGGGTGCGGGCGCGTCGGTCATGCGCAGGATATGAACGCTCGGGGCCCGCCTGCCAAGGGACCGCGCGCGACGGCTTCACGCGCCCGTGCGCGGTCGCAGGGTTGTCCGCAGCCGCTGCCGTGCGGCATCCTCTGCCGGCGCGGCGCCCCTGCCGCGACCCTCAGGGAGAAGGCCCGATGCGCCGCCTGCTTGTCCTTCTCGTGTCCGCCGCCGCCGTCGTGGCGGCGGTCCTCTGGGTGGCCTCGGCCCCGCGGCCCTATGCGGCGGGCACCTTCGCCGGGCTGACGGGCGACGCGGCGCGGGGCGAGGCGGTGTTCCACGCCGCCGGCTGCGCCTCGTGCCACCATGCGCCGGGGGCCAGGGGCGAGGCGAAGCTGGTCCTCGCCGGCGGGCAGACCTTCGCCAGCCCCTTCGGCACCTTCGCCGCGCCGAACATCTCGCCCGATCCGGCGGCAGGCATCGGCGGCTGGACGGTGGCCGACCTCGGAAACGCGCTGCTGACCGGCACCGCGCCCGATGGTCGGCACTACTACCCCGCCTTCCCCTATGCCGCCTATACCCGGATGCAGCTGCAGGACGTGGCCGACCTGCACGCCTTCCTCATGACGCTGCCGCCCGATGTCACGCCCTCGCGTCCGCACGCCCTGGCCTTCCCCTTCTCGATCCGGCGGGCGGTTGGGCTGTGGAAACGGCGTTACCTCGATCCCGCGCCGGTCGTGGCGGGCGACCTGACCGAGGCCGAGGCACGCGGCCGCTACCTTGTCGAGGCGCTCGGCCATTGCGGCGAATGCCACACGCCGCGGGACGTCCTCGGCGGGCTCGTCCGCGACCGCTGGCTGGCCGGCGCGCCGAACCCGGCAGGCGAGGGACGGATCCCCAACATTACGCCCGCCGCACTGACCTGGTCGGAGGCCGAGATCGCGGCCTATCTCGAAACCGGATTCACCCCCGATTTCGACGTGGTGGGCGGCCACATGGCGGCGGTGGTGGAAAACTTCGCCCGCCTGCCCGCCGCCGACCGCGCGGCCGTGGCCGCCTACCTCAAGCGCGTGGCCCCGGTACCCTGAGCTGCCTGGTGGCCCGTCACCCCGTCGGCGGTCACGTCGGCGAGGAAAGCCAGCAGAAGGCGGTTCGTCCGGTCGGCCCGTTCCTGCTGGGTCGAGCGGCCGCCGCCGGGCAGGATGACGCCGGCGCGCAGGTCCGGCACCTCGGCCGGGAAGCTCGCGAGGATGTCGGGGTTCGCCTCCACCACCCCACACCGCGATCGCGCGCGATGAAGCCCGCGGGCAGGGTGATCCGCGCCCCGCCGCGCCGTGGCGTCATCCCGCTCGGGGTCGGGTCGGCGGCGCGGGAGCCGTTCGGCGCGGCGGCAAAGCCCGCCCGGCCGGGCGCCGCGGCGCGATGGTCGGGGGCGGCCTCGGCGATCTGCGGCCGCGGGCCGTTCGCGGCCACCGGTTGACGGGTGATCCCGGACATGGAACTCCCCGAGGTTGCGGCAGAGGCGGCCTGCGCGCCCGTCCGGCTGGTTGCACGACGGTCATGCCGGACAACAAGCCGCCCTCGATGCGGAGGTGCCCACCCTCAGCGCATCCGCAACAGCGCGATCACCTTGCCCACGCCGCCAGGGACCGCGAGGAAGGACAGAAGGAATCCCGCCGCAAAGCCCGCGACATCGGCGATCCATTCCTGGCCGCCCCCGAACAGCAGCGAGAAAACGAGCTGCACCGACAGCAGAAGGCCGATCAGGCTGAACGCCCGCAGCCGGTTCGCCCCGGCCGCGGCGAGCCGCAGCCACATCAGGAAGGTGAAGCCCCCGATCAGGCCGTAGACCGCCGGATACCCGCCGATCAGCGGCGCCTGCACGCCGACCGCGGTATAGACCAGCGCCCCGGTCGCGGCGGCCCCGAAGAATACCAGAAGCACGCCCCACCAGCGGAAAACCTCGCCCGTCATCTTGCCGAGTGCGAGAAGGAACACGAGCACGAACACCGCGTGCATCAGGCTGCCGTGGACGAAGGGATAGGCCAGGATGCGGATGGCCTGATCCGGCGGCCAACGACCGGTTTCCCACATCCACACGAGGATCCGCGGCGAGAAGGCGAAGCGTTCCAGCGCCTGAAGTCGCCAGCCGATCGCTTCGGGCCCGCCGGCAAGGCCGGCCGACCCAAGCGCCAGCACGACCTCCATCGCCACGATCGGCAGCGCCAGCATCCAGACGATGGGCGGCAGCGGGTTCAGGGGGGGCTGGATCAGGCTTTGCACGGGCGGCTCCGTTGACGCTGGCCGGGGGCAGCGATAAGCCAACGCGGCCCACGACGCCAGAGCGAGGCCCGCCCGTGACCGACGATAACGCCCCGAAGCCCCGCTTCGCACCCCGCGTGTTCTCGGGGATCCAGCCGTCCGGGGGGCTGACGCTCGGCAATTACCTGGGGGCGCTCAAGCGCTTCGTCGAGAAGCAGGACGAGGGGATCGAGACGATCTACTGCCTCGTCGACATGCACGCGATCACCGTCTGGCAGGATCCGGCGAAGCTGCGGCACGCCACGCGCGAGGCGGCGGCGGCCTTCATCGCGGCCGGGATCGACCCCGAACGCTCGGTCCTCTTCAACCAGAGCCAGGTCGGGGCGCATGCCGAACTGGGCTGGGTGTTCAACTGCATCGCCCGGCTCGGCTGGATGAACCGGATGACCCAGTTCAAGGACAAGGCCGGCAAGAACGCCGAGGCGGCGTCGCTTGGCCTTTACGCCTATCCGGCGCTGATGGCGGCCGACATCCTGCTCTACCACGCGACCGAGGTTCCCGTCGGCGACGACCAGAAACAGCACGTCGAGCTGACGCGCGACATCGCCGCGAAGTTCAACCACGACTACGGGGTGGAGTTCTTCCCCCTGCCCGCTCCGGTGATCGAGGGCGCGGCAACGCGCGTGATGTCCCTGCGCGACGGCACGAAGAAGATGTCGAAGTCCGATCCTTCGGATGCCTCCCGGATCAACCTGACCGACGACGCCGACGCCATCGCCCAGAAGATCCGCCGCGCCAAGACCGACCCCGACCCGCTGCCGGACGCCGTCGAGGGGCTGGAGGGGCGGCCCGAGGCGCGCAACCTCGTCAACATCTATGCCGCGCTGGCCGGTTCGACGCCCGCCGCGGTGCTGGACGAATTCGCCGGGCAGGGCTTCGGCGCCTTCAAGCCGCGGCTGGCCGACCTTGCCGTGGACCGTCTTGCGCCGATCAGCCGCGAGATGGCGCGCCTGATGGCCGACCCGGCCGAGATCGACCGCATCCTTGCCCGCGGCGCCGACCGCGCCGAAGCCATCGCGCGGCCGATCCTCGAACGCACGTTCGAAATCATCGGCATGGTGCGTTCGCGCGGCTGAAGCCCCGCCGCCGGGGCCCTGTCGCGCAACATTTGCGCAGCCGTCATCGCGGCGTCATCGCGCCGCGATCTTGCAGCGGCATCCTGTCGCGCGCTGGTCGCGCGCCCGTCCCGCCGCGGCCCGTCCCCTGGCCGCTGGACTGCCGACCGGAAGGGCGATGCGTCACCCCAAGGGCGCATCGCCCGCCTATCCCGGCCGCGACGGCACCCGACGTTCGAGCCAACGGAACGCCAGCACGATCGCCCCCGTGATCGCCATGTAGACGACCGCCAGCAGCAGCAGCGGCTCGTAGACGATGAACGTGTCCTGCCGCACGCGGCCGGCCACCGCATAGATGTCGATCACGGTGATCGTCGCCACCAGCGGCGTTGCCTTCAGCTGCAACACCGTCTCGCCCCCGAGGGTCGGCAGCGCGCGGTGGATTGCCTGCGGCAACCAGATGCGGCGGAAGATCGTGCCCCGAGGCATTCCCATGGCGCGCGCCGCCTCGAGCTGTCCCTGCGGCACGCCGCGGAAGGCGCCGCGCATCACCTCGCCCTCGTAGCCCGCAAAGCTCAGCGTCAGTGCCAGCAGCGCATAGGGCCAGGCCTGCCGCAGATAGGGCCAGAGGTCGCTTTCGCGGATCCACGGGAACTGCGGGAAGAGCGACCCGAGCCCGTAGTAGAGCAGCCAGATCTGCAACAGGAGGGGCGTGCCGCGGATCACCGTGCAGAAGGCGCGCGCGGGTGCCGCCAGCCACCAGGGCCCCGCCGCCTGCGCAAGTCCAAGCGGCACGGCGATCAGGAACCCGAAGGTGCAGGACAGCGCGAGCAGCCACAGCGTGCGCCACAGCCCCTCGGCCGCGAGCGGCAGATAGCGCGGCACCCAGTCCCACCGCAGGGTCAACGCGCAGAGGCCGACGATGCCGGCCGCCAGCGCCAGCAGGACCAGGCGGTGCGGCTGCGCCCAGGCGCGAAGGCCGGTCATCGGGCGCCCCCGGCCGACGGCAGCCCACGCCGCGCGCGGCGCTCCAGCAGGCGGAAGCCCCAGCCGGACACCAGCGTGACCAGAAGGTAAAGCGCGCCGGCCGCAAGGAAGAAGGTGAAATAGGCCCGCGTCGCCCCGGCCGCCTGGCGCGTCGTCAGCGTCAGTTCCGCGAACCCGACGATGGCCAGCAGCGCCGTGTCCTTGGTGGCGATCAGCCACAGGTTCGCCAGCCCCGGAATGGCTGACGACAGGGCAAGGGGCAGCGTGACGCGCCGCGCCGTCATGCCCGGCGGCATCCCGTAGGCACGCGCCGCCTCGATCTGCCCCGGCGGCACGGCCAGGATCGCGCCGCGGATCACCTCGGTCGCATAGGCGCCCTGCACCACGCCGAGGACCGCGATCCCGGCCGCGAAGCCCGAAATCTGGATGCGCTGGTAGCCGAAGGACACAAGGAGCTGGTTCACCGCGTCGGTGACGGCGAAGTAGAGGATCAGGATCAGCACCAGCTCGGGCACCGCCCGCACCACGGTCGTGTAGACCGCCAGCAGGTCGCGCGCGACCGGCCCGCCGTAAAGCTTGCCGAAGGCGCCGAAAGTGCCGATGACGAGCCCGATC
Organism: uncultured Paracoccaceae bacterium; assembly: GCA_938028765.1. Classification (GTDB taxonomy): domain Bacteria; phylum Pseudomonadota; class Alphaproteobacteria; order Rhodobacterales; family Rhodobacteraceae; genus CALIZF01. The sequence continues at coordinate 5,523 of CALIZF010000020.1, read as the reverse complement.
CCGAAGGCCCCGCCCGCGATGACGAGCGAGGCCCAGAGCCCGCGCAGGAGGTTCCCCCCCCAGCCGGGCGGTTCAAGCGCGAGCAGCGCCAGCGTCTGCTCGACCACCGCGCGTCAGCCGCCGTAGATCGACTGGGCGAAATACTTCGCGCTGATCGCGTCATAGGTGCCGTCGGCCAGAATCCTGGCGATGCCGGCGTTGAAGCGGTCCTTCAGGTCGCTCTCGCCCTTCCTGAGGCCGACCCCTACGCCGAGGCCGAGGATCGCGGGATCGTCCTTGACGGCCCCCTTGATCTCGAACGCCGCGCCTTCCGGCGTCGCCAGGAACGCCTCCATCGCCAGGCTGTCGGCCTGGGTAGCGTCGATCCGGCCGGCGACCAGGTCCTGGTTCGCTTCGTCCTGGGTCTGGTAGAGCTTGATTTCGGACCCGGTGAAATAGGTCTGCGCATAGGTCTGGTGGATGGTCGAGACCTGGACGCCCAGCACTTTGCCCTTCAGCCCCTCGGGATCGGCCGTCATCGCCATCGACTTCGGCCCGACGATCACGGTCGGGGTGTTGTAGTATTTGTCCGAGAAGTCGATGGTCTGCATCCGTTCGGCCGTGATCGACATCGAGGCCATGATGGCGTCGATCTGCCCCGAGGTCAGCGAGGGGATGATCCCGTCCCAGGCGACCGGCACGATCTGGCAGTCCATCTCGGCCGCGGCGCAGACCGCGCCGATAATCTCGATCTCCCAGCCCACCCAGTTGCCCGCGGCGTCGGGCGAGGCGAAGGGCGGATAGGGCTCGGCGGCGATCCCGACCTTGACCGGGGTTGCCGCGGCAGCCCCGGCGGCCAGCGCGACGGCGGCGGCAAGTGCAAGTGTCTTCATGGATTTACCCCTCTGTCTTGCTAAGGCGTCTCAATCGACGCTCTTCAGGAACTGTTGCAGACGCGGCGACCGGGGGGCGCCGAACACCTGCGCAGGCGGCCCCTCCTCCTCGATCACGCCCTTCGACAGGAACACGACGTGGCTGGCCACCTCGCGGGCGAACTTCATCTCGTGCGTGACAAGGATCATCGTCCGCCCTTCGGCCGCAAGATCGCGGATCACCGCCAGCACCTCGCCCACAAGCTCGGGGTCGAGCGCCGAGGTCGGTTCGTCGAACAGCATCGCGCGCGGCTCGATCGCCAGCGCCCGCGCGATCGCCGCGCGCTGCTGCTGCCCGCCGGACAGGAAGGCGGGATAGGCGGCTTCCTTGTCGGCCAGACCCACCCGCGCCAGAAGCCGCCGGGCGCGGTCCACGGCCTGGTCCCGCGGCACGCCCAGGACGTGGACGGGAACCTCGATGAGGTTTTCGAGGATCGTGCGGTGCGACCAGAGGTTGAACTGCTGGAACACCATACCCAGGGTGCGGCGCACCCCCTCGATCTGCCGGCGCGAGGCGGGCGTGCCGTCGGCGCGGCAGCGGATCTCCTCGCCCGCGACGACGATCCGCCCGGCCGTCGGCGTCTCGAGAAAGTTGATGCAGCGCAGCAGCGTGGACTTGCCCGACCCCGACCCGCCGATGATCGCCACCACATCGCCCTGCCGCGCCGTCAGGTCCACGCCCTTCAGCACCTCGAGCGGGCCGAAGGCCTTGCGCAGCCCCTCGACCCGGATCGCCTCGGGCCGGACAGCATCGGCCATGCGGGCCGGTTCCATCTCGCGCGGCATCGCCACTCCGTCGCCCAACGACTTGCAGCAAAACCTGCGCCGTGCAATTATGCAAGCGTATAATTGGAGGGGCGTAGTGGCGGTCGCGGAGCGGCGGAAATTCGTGCGCGCCAGCGAGCAGACGCGGCGCGAGGCGCTGGTCGAGGCCGCGCTGGCGCTGGTGGCCGAAGGCGGGATCGAGGCGGCGACGGTGCGCGCCATCGCCGACCGCGCCAGCGTCACGCCGGGTCTGATCCGCCACTACTTCGCCACGAAGGATGCGCTGATCGCGGCCGCCTTCCGCGCCTTGATGGAGCGGATGGTCGCCGAAAGCGTCGCGGCCGCCGGCGACGGCCGGCCCGCGGCGCGTCTAGCGCGCTTTGTCGCCGCGTCGTTGCGTCCGCCCGTGGCGACGGCATCGCGCGTCCGCCTCTGGGCCGGATTTCTTGCGCGGGTGCAGGCCGATCCGGCGCTGCAGGCCGCGCACCACGCCGGCTATCTGGCCTACCGCGACCAGCTGGAGGCGCTGATCGCCGCCGCCCTGCCGGGCGTGAACGATCCCGCCCGCCTGCGGCGCCTCGCCATCGCCTGCAACGCGGTGATCGATGGCCTGTGGCTCGAGGCATCGCTTCTGCCCGAGGCGCTGCCGACCGCCGAGGCGGTCGGGATCGGACTTGCCTCCGTCGGCGCGCTGACGGGACTGACCCTCGACGAAACGGAGGACCCATGCGCTATGCTGCGGTGACCGAGCGGCTGCAAGGGCTGGGCGGGGCGAAGTGGGCGGTGCACGCCCGCGCCCGCGCGATGGCCGCGCAGGGGCGCGACGTCATCGAGCTGACCATCGGCGAACCCGACGTGCCAACGCCCGCCCCGCTGGTCGAGAACGCGGCCGCCGCAATGCGCGCGGGCCGCACGGGCTATTCCAACGGCCGGGGCGAGCCGGGCGTCGTGACGGCGCTTGCCGCCCGCTACAGCGCCAGGCGCGGCAGGCCCATAGGGACCGACCAGATCATGTGCTTTCCCGGCACGCAGACGACCCTCTATGCCGTGCTGACCGCGCTGGCCGAGCCCGGCACCGCGGTGATCGTGGGCGATCCGATGTATGCCACCTACGAAGGGCTGATCGCCGCCACCGGCGCGCGGATCGTCCGTGTGCCGCTGCGCCCCGACCGCGGCTTCAGGATCGACCCCGCCGACGTGGCCGCTGCCGCCGCGGCGGCGCCCGATGCCCGCGTCCTGTTTCTCAACAGCCCGCACAACCCGACCGGCGCCGTCCTGCGCGCGGACGACATCGCGGCGCTCGGCGCGGTGGCCGAGGCGCACGACCTGTGGATCGTCTGCGACGAGGTCTACGAGGATCTGGTCTTTCCCGACGTCCCCTTCGCGTCGCCGCTCGATCTCGCCCATCTCGGCCAGCGCACGGTGGTGGCCGCGTCGATCTCGAAAAGCCATGCCGCGCCCGGTTTCCGATCCGGCTGGTGCGTCGGACCGTCCGAGTTCTGCGCCCGTCTCCTGCCCCTGTCCGAGACGATGCTGTTCGGCAGCCAGCCCTTCATCGCCGACATGACCGCGGCCGCGGTCGCGGCCCCCTCGCCCGTGGCGTCGGGCATGGCCGAGCGCTTCGCCCGCCGCGCGCGGCTGATCCGCGACCGGCTGCACGGCGTGTCGGGCCTTGCGGTGCACGTCCCCGAGGCCGGGATGTTCGCGCTGCTGGACGTGCGGGCAAGCGGGCTGTCGGGCGAGGCCTTCGCCATCGGCCTGCTCGAGGCCGCGGCCGTGGCCGCGATGCCGGGCGAAAGCTTCGGCCCTGCACTGGCGGGCTGGCTGCGGCTGGCGCTGACGCAGCCCGACGCGCGCATCGCCGAGGCCTGCGACCGGATCGCGGCGCATGTCGCCGCCCGGGCGGCCTGAGCTGCGGGCACGGGCCACGGCGCCCGCCGGCCGTTCCGGCCGGCCTGCCGGCGCAGTTCGGAACCGGCGAGAGGGAAACGGCGGAGGTGCGGATGCGGACGGTCGGGCAGGCGCTGGCGGCGGGGCTGGCGGCGCGCGGGGTCGATGTGGTGTTCGGCATTCCCGGCGTCCACACGATCGAGCTCTACCGCGGCCTTGCAGGGTCGGGCCTGCGCCACGTCACCGCCCGGCACGAGGCGGGGGCGGGTTTCATGGCCGACGGCTATGCCCGAGCGTCCGGGCGACCGGGCGTGGCCTTCGTCATCACCGGGCCGGGCATCACCAATATCCTGACCCCGATGGCGCAGGCGCGGGCCGACAGCGTGCCGATGCTGGTGGTGTCGTCCACCGGCGCGCGGTGCACGCTGGGGCGGGGGATGGGCCACCTGCACGAGATGCCCGACCAGCGCGCGCTGGTGGCGGCGCTGTGCCCGAGCTTGCGGGTCGATGGCCCCGGCGACCTTGCCGGCGCGCTCGATGCAGCCTTCGCCGCTCTGGCCGGACCGCGACCGGGGCCGGTGCACCTCGAGCTGCCGCTTGACGTGCTGGCGATGCCCTGTCCCGCGCTGCCGCCGCCTGTCGCGCCCGCGCCCGATCCTGCGCCCGACGCGGCGGCGGTCGCGGCGGCGGCGGCGCTGCTGGACGCGGCAGGGCGGGTGGTGATCCTCGCGGGCGGCGGTGCCGCGCGGGCGGATGCCGCCCTCGCGGCGCTGGCCGAGCGGCTCGATGCGCCGGTGGTGCAGACGGTCAACGCGCGGGGCCTGATGGCCGGGCACCCGCTGGCGGTTCCGGCCTCGCCCAGCCTCGCCGCGGTGCGCGACCTGATCGCCAAGGCCGACCGGGTGCTGGCGATCGGCACCGAACTCGGCCCGACCGACTACGACATGTACGGGCGGGGCGGGTTGCCGGACCTGTCGGGGATGATCCGCATCGATCGCTGCCCCGGCCAGCTCGCGCGCCACCCGGCGGCGGTGGCGATCCGGGGCGAGGCGGCGGCGGCGCTGCCGGCGCTGACCGCGACCGTCGCGGCGAAGGCGGGCGAGGGGGCGGCGCGGGCAGCGCGGACGCGGGCGCGGGCGCGCTTCGAGATCGGACCGGCGATGGCCGCGCAGGTGGCGGTGGTCGAGGCCATCCGCGATGCGCGCCCCGGCGGGATCCTCGTGGGCGACAGCACGCAGCCGGTCTATGCCGCGAACCTCTGTTACGCGCACGACCGGCCGGCGGGCTGGTTCAACGCCGCGACCGGCTTCGGCGCGCTCGGCTACGGCCCCGGCGCGGCAGTCGGGGCGGCGCTGGCCGCGCCCGGCGTGCCGGTGACCTGCCTCGTCGGCGACGGCGGGCTGATGTTCGGCCCGGGCGAGGTGGCGACAGCGGCCGAACTGGGGACGGATGTGGTGTTTGTGGTCTGGAACAACCGCGGCTTCCGCGAGATCGCCGAGGCGATGGCAGGTGCGGGCGCCCCGATCATCGGCTGCGATCCCCGCCCGGTCGCGATGGAACCCTTCGCCGCAGCCTGCGGCCTGCCCTTCGCCCGCGTGCCGGCCGACCCGGCGGCGCTGGCGGCGGAGCTGCGCAGGGGCCGCGGGCCGCGGCTGGTCGAGGTGGCGGTCGGGGATTGACGGTCCCGGCACAGCGGCCCGAGGCGGGTCCGCAGGGCCGGGAGACCGGGTAGCCGGTCCGGCCGACATCCGTTCGGACGGGACGGCGGCCCCTCCGCCGTCAGCCGCAACGGGCCCCGGCCGACAGGCCCCCCGTGTGAGTTGTCAGACGGTTGGGCTTTGGGGGCGGGGAGCGGGAAAATGTGGGAAAAGGCGTGATTGCGCGGTGTTTCAGTGGCTTGCGTGATTTCTGCGGTGCGGCGCGATTGTCAGATGGCGGGGCGGGGGACGGCGAGAAG
>CALIZF010000019.1 GCA_938028765.1 uncultured Paracoccaceae bacterium | reverse complement strand
CCGGCCGCGGCCGCCCGCGCGCGCTTTGTCCCGGCCCTCGCCCTGCCCGCGACACCACGAAGAGACGCCCCGCCCATGACCGCAGCCGCCACCGCCGCCGCGCCCGTTGCCGTCGCCGACGCCGCGCCCCCGGTGCTCGAGGCGCGCGGGATCGTGAAGGACTTTCCCGGCACCCGCGCGCTCGACCATGTGGACCTGACGGTGCGCGCGGGCGAGATCCACGCCCTTCTGGGCGAGAACGGGGCGGGCAAGTCCACCATCATCAAGTGCATCTGCGGCGCCTACCAGCCGACCGCAGGCGAAATCCGGCTGGACGGCCGGCCGGTGTCCTTCGCCGATCCGCACGCCGCGCAGGCGGCGGGCATCGCCGTGGTGCATCAGCATTCGACCCTGATCCCGAACCTGTCGGTCGAGGAAAACCTGTGGCTCGGCACACCGCTACCGCGGCGCGCGGGGCTTTTGGTCGATTGGGGACGGGTGCGGGCGAAGGCGCGCGACTGGCTGGCGGCGGTCGATCTCGACATCGCGCCCGACACGATCTGCGCCGACTTGCGCCCCGACCAGACCGCGATGGTCGCCATCGCCAAGGCCGTGGCCTCGGGCGCGCGTCTCATCATCCTCGACGAACCGACCGCCGCCCTTCTGCCGCACGAGGTGGCAACCCTTTTCGCCCAGATGCGCCGCCTGTCGGCCCGCGGGCAGGCCTTCGTCTATGTCAGCCACCGCCTGACCGAGGTGTTCGAGATCGCCGACCGTGTGACCGTCCTGCGCGACGGACGGAACGCCGGCGTCTGGGACCGCGCAGGCATGGACCGCCGCGCCGTGATCCGCGCCATCGTCGGCGGCGACAAGTCCGCCCGCGCCCGCGCGCCCGCGGCCGGCCGCGATGCCGTGCCGCTTCTGGAGGTCGAGGGCCTGGCCGGACCCCGCGTCCATGGGGCCAGCTTCACGCTCCACGCCGGCGAGGTCCTGGGGATCGCGGGCCTGCCCGGTTCCGGCGCGGACGAGACGATCGACCTTCTGTTCGGCCGGATGCCCGCCACGGCGGGCCGGGTCAGCCTCGCTGGCCGGCCGCTGCGCCTGTCGTCGCCCGCCGCCGCCATCGCCGCCGGCATCGCGCTGGTGCCGAAGGAAAGGCTGGCCGAGGCGGTGATCCTCGGCGCCTCGGTACGCGAGAACATCACCCTGCCCTCGCTGGCCCGCTTCCTGCGCGATCCCGTAGCCCGCTTCGTCAACCGCCGCGTCGAGGACCGGGCCGCGCGGGGCGTGGTGGACCGGATGCGCGTGCGCACGCCGGGGATCGAGACGCCGATCGACGCGCTGTCGGGCGGCAACCAGCAGAAGGCGGTGCTGGGCCGCTGGCTGACGACGGGTGCGCGCGTGTTCCTGCTGAACTCGCCCACGGCCGCGGTGGACGTCGGCGCCAAGGCCGAGATCTATGACCTGATCGGCGCGCTCGCGGCCGAGGGCGCGGGCGTGATCTTCTCCTCGACCGAGGTCGAGGAGTTCCCGCATGTCTGCGCGCGCGTCCTCGTCTTTCACCAGGGGCGCATCGCGGGCGAACTGATCGGCCCGGCGCTGACCGAGGCCGCGATCATGTCGGTCGCTGCGGGCGGGCCGCCCGAGTCCACCGCCGACCACGAGGGCGCGCATGGCTGACACCGCACGGGCAGGGGCCGCGCGCACCTTCGACCTTCTGGGCTTCGTCGCCCGCTGGGGCACGATCCTGTCGCTGGTGGCGCTGGTTGCCTTCTTCAGCCTCGCCCGACCCGAGGTGTTCTTCACCCTGCGCAACCTCTTCAACGTGCTGAACCAGGTGGCGATCCTCGGGATCATCGCCCTTGGCCTGACGGTCTGTCTCGTGATCGGGCAGTTCGACCTGTCGATCGGCGCGCTGGCCACCTTCGGCGGCTACATCGCCACGCGGCTTCTGCTCGAATACGGGCCGCGCGACGCGACTATGACGATCGTGCTTGCGGTCTGCATCCTCGTCCTCGTCATGGCGGCGCTGATCGGGATGCTGAACGGGGCGCTGGTCAGCTACCTCGGCATCTCGGCCATCGTCGAGACGCTGGCGATGTCCTTCATCGTGACCGGCTTCATCCTCGGCATCTCGAACTCGCGCACGATCAGCCCGACCGAGATCCCCGCCGCCTTCAAGATGCTCGGGCAGCACGCCGTCTGGGGCGTCCCCGCGCCCGTCCTCTACCTGATCGGCGTGGCGATCCTCCTGTGGCTGTTCCTCGAACACACGCAGCCTGGCCGCAACATGTACGCCATCGGTGGCAACCGCGAGGCGGCGCGCCTGTCGGGCATCGCGGTGCGCCGCTACGCGCTCGTGGCCATGGGCATCTGCGCGGCCTGTGCCGCGCTCGGGGGCATGGTGGCGGCGGCGAACCTCGGCGCCGGCCGACCCCAGGGCGTGGGCGAGACCTACCTTCTCAACGCCTTCGTCGCCGTGTTCATCGGCGCCTCCACCCTGCGGCCCGGCAAGTTCCACGTCGTTGGCACCGCCGTGGGGGTGCTGATGATCGGGGTCATCAACAACGGCCTGTCCGTGATGGGCGTGCCGTCTTGGTGGCAATACATCGTGCAGGGCCTCCTCCTGATCCTCGCGCTGATTGCCGCCAGCGCGACGACGCTGCGCCGATGACCTTCGGGTTCGATGACTGCGGGCTGCCCTGGGGTGCGGCGCGCCCCTATCCGCCGTTTCCCCACGCCTACCGCGGCGTCGAGGACGCGCTGGTGGCATTCGAGGTGCCGGCCGCCGCCGTCGCGCCGTTCCTGCCGCGTGGGGTGGAGCCCGACGCCGACCCCTGCCCGGCCGAGGCCAAGGTCCGCTGGACGCCGCTGTCCGCCCATGGCCCCTACCACGAGGCCTATGTCAGCGCGACCGTCCGCTGGCGCGGCGACCGCTTCCGCTTCCTGCTGCTCGCCTGGACCGACAACGAAAGCCCGCTGATCGCGGGGCGCGAGATCTGGGGCACGCCGAAGAAGCTCGGCCGCATGGCCCGGTCGTGGGAAGGGCTGGGCGGCGGCTTCGCCGACATGCTGACGATGACGCTCGAACGGCCGGCGGGCCTGCGGCTGATGACGATGGGGGTCACGCTCGACCGGCCGGTGCCCGCCCCCTCCGGCGCGGCGCTGCCCACGCTGCTTCTGAAGGTCGTCCCCGACGCGGCGAACGAACGGCCCGCCCTCGCCCAGCTGATCCGGATCGACGGCCACGCCACCCTGCACCGGTCGGCGGACGGCGCGCCGTTCCTCTTCGCCGGCCGGCCCGCGCTGTCCTTCGACGCGGCCAGTGAGGCCGATCCCCTCTACCGCCTGCGCCCGGCGCGCCTGACCGGCGCCACCTTCGCCCGGCTGGACTTCAGCCACGGGCCGGGGCAGGTGATCCACGACTATCTGGCGGAGTGACCGTGCCATGACCGATACCGTCGGCGTCCTCGGAGCGGGCCTCATGGGGCGCGAGATCGCCCTCGTGTTCGCCCTCGCCGGCCACCCCGTGATCCTGATCGACCTGACGCAGGACGCGCTCGATGCCGCCCGCGCGCGGCTGGCCGAGATCGTGGGCAAGGCGGTCGCGCGGGGCCTGATGCCCGCCGACGCGCCCGCGGCGCTGGACCGTATCGCCACCGCGACCGATCCTGCCGCCGTCGCCCCCTGCGCCTTCGTGACCGAGGCGGTCTACGAGGACGAGGGCGTGAAGGCGCAGGTGCTGGCCGCCGCCGACACCGCGATGGCGCCGGGGGCGATCCTCGCCACCAACACCTCGACCATTCCGATCACCGCGCTGGCGGCGCATGTCCGGGCCGAGCGGCGGGCCCAGTTCATCGGCACCCACTATTTCTCCCCCGTCAGCCGGATGCGGCTGGTCGAGGTGATCCCCGGCCACTTCACCGCGCCCGCAACGGTGGAGGCCACCCGCGCCCGGATGGCCGCGATCGGCAAGACCCCGGTCACCGTCAAGGACGTGCCGGGCTTTGCGGTGAACCGCCTCCTGCACGTCCTGATGATCGAGGCGGTCCGGCTGGTCGAGGAAGGCGTCGCCACCCCCGAGGATATCGACATCGCCTGCCGCCTCGGTCTCGGCCACCCGATGGGGCCGTTCGAGCTGATGGACGCCACCACCTCGTCCCTCTGCCTCCAGGCGCAGGAAATCATGTTCGATGCCTATGGCGAACGCTTCCGCCCCCGACCCCTCCTCAAGGCGCGGGTTCGGGCGGGGCTGACCGGCGGGCGCGGCCGGCCGGGCTGGCGCACGGCTTGACGCCCCGCCCGGCGCGCCCCCAGGCTGCCGCGAAAGAAGGAGGAACCGATGTCCGATGCCGTCGTGCTGGTCGCCCGCGAAGGGCCGGTCGCCACCGTCACCGTCAACCGGCCGAAAAGCCTCAACGCGCTCAACGCCGAGGTCCTGCATGCGCTCAACGGCGCGATGGCGGCGCTGTCGGCCGACCGCGCGGTGCGGGTCATCGTGCTGACCGGCGCGGGCGACCGCAGCTTCGTCGCCGGGGCCGACATCGCCGAGTTCGTCGGCGCCACGCCCGAGGACGCGATCGCCCTCGGCCGGCGCATCCGCCGCGTGACCGACGCGATGGTGCGCGCGCCGCAGCCCGTGGTGGCGCGGATCAACGGTTTCTGCCTCGGCGGCGGGCTCGAGCTGGCGCTGGCCTGCGACATCCGCCTGGCCGCCGATACCGCCCGCCTCGGCCTGCCCGAGATCAGGCTGGGGATCCTGCCCGGCGGCGGCGGCACCGTCCGGCTGACGAAGATCGCCGGGTCGTCGGTCGCGCGCGCCCTCACGATGACGGGCGAACCCATCGACGCCGCCCGCGCCCACGCGCTCGGGCTCGTGGCATCCGTCCACGCGCCCGAGGCGCTCGATGCGGCCGTGGCCGACCTGACCGCCCGCCTCGCCGCCCTGCCGCGTTTCGCGCTGGCGCAGCTCAAGGCCAGCCTCAACACCGCTGTCAGCGCCGAGACCGAAAGCGCCCTCGAGTTCGAGATCCAGGCCTTCGCCCAATGCTTCAGCCACCCCGACCAGGCAGAGGGCGCCGCCGCCTTCCTCGACAAGCGCAAGCCCGCCTTCGCACCCTGACAGGTCTAAGGCGGCGCAGCCCCCGGCTGCACGCCGGGCACGCCGACCGGAGGCGCAAGGTCGCGCCGCCGCGCCCGCGCGCCGCGTCATCCGGCGCCGTGCTGCTTCACCTTGTCGAAAATACTCCCGGGGGGTGAGCCGCGTCAGCGGCGAGGGGGGCCGGCGGCCCCCCTTGCGACGGCCTCCGCTGCGTCGGCCTCTCGCCGGGGCGCGGCCGGGTTGCGCGCCGCAGGGGCCGGCCGATCCGACCCGGCCCCCGCGGCCCCGGCCGGCGCCGCCACCGCCGGGCGGGCCCTCAATGCCCGGCCGAGCCCATCCGCCGCGTCGCCAGCGCCGCTTCCAGCCAACCCGTCCGCATCTCCGGTACCGACTTCAGCAGAAGGTCGGTATAGTCGTCGAACGGGGGCGACAGCACCGCCTCCTTGGCGCCCTGGCGCACCACCCGGCCGCGGTGCATCACGGCGATGGAATCCGCGATGGCCCGAACGGTTGCAAGGTCATGGGTGACGAACATGTAGGCGACGCCTTCGCGCGCCTGCAGGTCGGCCAGAAGCCGCAGGATGCCGTCCGCCACCAGGGGGTCTAGGGCCGAGGTCACCTCGTCGCACAGGATCAGCCGCGGCTTCGCGGCCAGCGCGCGGGCGATGCAGACCCGCTGCTTCTGCCCGCCCGACAGTTCGGCCGGGTAGCGGTCGCCATAGCCCTCGCCGAGTTCGATGGCGTCGAGCAGCTCCTGCACGCGGGCGTCGCGCGCTGCGCCGCGCAAGCCGAAGTAGAGCTCCAGCGGCCGGCCGACGATGGTGCGCACCGTCTGGCGCGGGTTCATCGCGACATCGGCCATCTGGTAGATCATCTGGATTTCGCGCCGGTCGTCCAGGCTGCGCCCGGCCAGCGCCGGCGAAAGGTCGCGCCCGGCGAAACGGATCCTGCCCTGCGCCGGCGGCAAAAGGCCGGTGATCGCGCGGGCGAGCGTGGACTTGCCCGACCCTGATTCCCCCACCACCGCCAGCGTCCGCCCCGGCGCGACCGAGACCGACACGTCCGACAGCACGTCCTGCCGCAGACCGGGATAGCGCGCCGTCACCCCCTCGACCGACAGGATGGGCGCTGCCGGGGGGCGGCCGGGCCCGCCGGCGCGGCGCACCGCAACCAGCGCGCGGGTGTAGGCCTCGCGCGGGGCGTGCAGGATCCGGCTGGTTTCGCCGTGTTCCACCATGCGCCCGTGGCGCAGCACGAGGATCTCGTCGGCGATCTGCGCCACCACCGCAAGGTCGTGCGTGATGTAGAGCGCCGCCACCCCGGTTTCCCGGATCGCAGTCTTGATCGCCGCCAGCACGTCGATCTGGGTCGTCACGTCGAGGGCCGTCGTCGGCTCGTCGAACACCACGAGCCCGGGCCGGGGGCACAGCGCCATCGCGGTCATCGCCCGCTGCAGCTGGCCGCCCGAAACCTGGTGCGGGTAGCGCCGGCCGAAGGTCTCGGGGTCTGGCAGGCCGAGGGTGCGGAACAGCGCGACCGCCCGCGCCTCGGCCTCGGCCCGGCCCATCAGGCCGTGGCGCAGCGATGCCTCGATCACCTGGTCCATCAGCCGGATCGCCGGGTTGAAGGCGGCGGCGGCCGACTGGGCCACATAGGTCACCTGCCGGCCCCGCACCCCGCGCAGCGCGGCCGGCCCGGCGGCGCGCAGGTCGCGGCCGTTCAGCAGGATCTGCCCGCCCGTGATCCGGACCTCGCCGCGTCCGTAGGCCATCGCGGCCAGCCCGATGGTGGACTTGCCTGCGCCCGATTCCCCGATCAGCCCGAGGACGCGCCCCTTGCCCAGCCGGAACGTAGCGTCGTGCACCAGCACCGCATCCCGCGGCTGTTCGCCCGGCGGACAGACGGTGGCCTCGATCCTCAGGCCCCGCACATCCAGCACAGCGTCAGTCACCGCGGCCCCCCTTCAGGCTTGCCGTGCGGTTCAGGATCCAGTCGGCGACGAGGTTGACCGAGATCGCCAGCGCCGCGATCGCCACCGCCGGAACCAGCGCGGCGGGGATGCCGTAGACGATGCCTTCGCGGTTCTCCTTCACGATGGCGCCCCAGTCGGCCAGCGGCGGCTGCACCCCGAGGCCGAGGAACGACAGGGTCGAGATGAACAGCACCATGAAGATGAACCGCAGCCCCATCTCGGCCACCAGCGGCGACAGCGCGTTGGGCAGGATCTCGCGGAAGATGATCCAGCCGCGCCCCTCGCCGCGCAGGCGGGCGGCCTCGACATAGTCCATCACGGTGATGTCCACCGCCACGGCGCGCGACAGGCGGAACACCCGCGTGGCGTCGAGAAGACCCATGACCGCGATCAGCACCGGCAGCGTCACCGGCATGACCGACAGCACGACCAGCGCGAAGATCAGCGAGGGGATCGACATCATCAGGTCGACGAAGCGCGATAGCACCTGATCGACCCAGCCCCCCGCCACCGCAGCCGTGAACCCGAGGAACGACCCGAGCGAGAAGGACAGAAGCGTGGCTGCGGTCGCCACGAAGATCGTCGTCCGCCCGCCGTAGATCATCCGGGTGAGAAGATCGCGCCCGATGTTGTCGGTGCCCAGCCAGTGGTCGCGGCTCATCGGCTCCCACACCTGCCCGACGATCTCGGCCATGCCGTAGGGCGCGATCAGGGGCGCGAGGATCGCGGCGGCGAAGAACAGCGCGGTCATGAAAAGGCCGATCGCGGCGGACAGCGGCATCCTCATTTCGGGTGCCTCAGGCGCGGGTTGGCGAGAATCGCGATGACGTCGGCCAGCAGGTTGAGGCCGATGTAGACCGTCGCGAACACGAGGCCGCAGGCCTGCACCACCGGCACGTCGCGCTTGGAGACGTGATCCACCAGATACTGGCCCATGCCGGGAAAGACGAACACCACCTCGACCACCACGACGCCGACGACGAGGTAGGCGAGGTTGATCATCACCACGTTCACAACCGGCGCGATCGCGTTCGGAAAGGCGTGCCGCGCGATCACCGCGAAGGGCGGCAGGCCCTTCAGCTCTGCGGTCTCGATGTAGGCCGATTGCATGACGTTCAGGATCGCCGCCCGCGTCATCCGCATCATGTGCCCGAGCACGGTCAGCACGAGGACCAGCGCCGGCAGGACGATCACGTTCAGCCGGTCGGCCAGCGACATGCCCGAATGGATCGTGGCGACCGAGGGGAACAGCCGGAACTCGACCGCGAGGAAGAAGATGACGATGTAGCCGAGCAGGAACTCGGGGATCGAGATCGTGGCCAGCGTCACGCCCGAGATCAGCCGGTCCGGCCAGCGCCCGCGGTAGCGCACCGCGACCAGGCCGAGGAGGATGGCGAGCGGCACCGCCACCACCGCCGCCCAGAACGCAAGGAACAGCGTGTTCGACAGCCGCTGCCCCATCGCGCGGGCGATGTCCTGCCCGTTCGACAGCGCGGTGCCCAGATCGCCCCGCACCGCGCCGCCGAGCCAGGACAGATACCGTTCCAGCGGCGGCCGGTCGAGGCCCATGTCCGCCCGCAGGTTGGCCAGCGCCTGCGGCGTCGCGGCCTGCCCGAGGATCGATTGCGCGACGTCCCCCGGCAGGATCTCGGTACCTACGAAGATCAGCACCGAGGCCGCCCAGAGAAGGACTAGGCCCAACGCGATGCGTTGGGCCAGAAGGCGCACGACGGGGTGCACCGCCGTCATGCGCGCCGCGTCAGGCCAGCCAGCACTTGACGGCGGCAAGGCCGCTCATCATCTCGCCCGAGGGGTCGGCGACGAAGCCCTGCACGGCCGGCCCGTGGGCGTCGATGAAGTCGTTGAACATCGGGCAGATCAGCCCGCCCTCGTCGTGCAGGATGCGCGCCATCTCGGCATACATCCCCTTCCGCTTGGCCTGGTCGAGCTCGGCCCGCGCGGCGAGCAGCAATTCGTCGAACCGCGCATTGAAGAACCGGGTGTCGTTCCAGTCGGCCGTGCTGAGGTAGGCCGTGGAATACATCTGGTCCTGCACCGGCCGCCCGCCCCAGTAGGAGGCGCAGAAGGGCTGCTTGTTCCAGACCTCGGACCAGTAGCCGTCGCCGGGTTCGCGCTTGATCTCCATCGGGATGCCGGCCCTGGCGGCCGACTGCTGGAAGAGCTGTGCCGCGTCGATCGCGCCGGGGAAGGCCACCTCCGAGGTGCGCAGCAGGATCGGCGTGCCGTCGTGGCCGGATTTTTTGTAGTGGAACGCCGCCTTGTCGGGATCGTAGACGCGCTGCGGCAAGCTGTCGTCGAACAGCGGATAGGCCGCGTTGATCGGGATGTCGTTCCCGATGGTGCCGTAGCCTGCGAGGATCTTCTCGACCATCTCCTGCCGGTCGATGGCGTATTTCAGCGCCAGCCGCAGGTCGTTGTTGTCGAACGGCGCGGTGTTGCAGTGCATGATGAAGACATAGTGCCCGCGCCCGCCGGCGTTGGCCACCGTGACCCCCGGCGTGCGGGCCAGCAGGCCGGCCGTCCGCGGTTCCACCCGGTTCACGATATGAACCTGGCCCGATTGCAGCGCGGCCATGCGCGCGGTCGGGTCGTTGATCACCGTCAGTTCCACCGCATCGACGTGGCCCCGGCTGGAATCCCAGTAGTCGGGGTTGCGCCGCATCACGTGCCGCACGCCGGGTTCGTTCACCTCCATGATGTAGGGGCCCGACATGATCCCCGACGCGGGGTTGTCGCGCCCGCCGTCCGGCTGGATCATCAGGTGGTAGTCGGCCATCAGGTAGGGCAGGTCGGCGTTCGGCGTGGTCAGCGTCACCGCCACCATGTCGCCGTCCACCCGCATCGACTCGATCCCGCGCATGATGCCGAGCGCGCCGGACTTCGCGTTCTCGTCCGAATGGCGTTGCAGCGTCGCCAGCACGTCCTCGGCCGTCAGCGGCTTGCCGTTGTGGAAAGTGATGCCCTTGCGGATGCGGAACATCCAGGTCCTTGCGTCCGGCGTCGGCTCGACCGCTTCGGCGACCCGCATCTCGAGGCTGCCGTCGGGGTTCACCTCGACCAGCGGCTCGCCGATCGAGAAGAGGATGGAATAGGGCACCTGGCTGGCCGCCAGTGCGGGGTCGAGGCTGTTGGTCGACTCGCCCCCCTGCATGCCCAGCTTCAGGGTGCCGCCCCGGACCGGCCCGGCCGCGCGCACCGCCGAGGCCAGCATCGCGTTCGCCGCAGCCGCCGTCAGGCCGAGCGCCGCAGCGCGGCCGAGGAAGGCCCGGCGGGGCATCCGGCCCAGCACCGTCAGGCCAAGGTAATGGCGCAGTTCGTCGGACATCGGTTTCTCCCTTCCCTGCACCCGCCGGATCGACGGGCGTTTTTGTTGATTGCAGCCTCAATAACGTTGGTAGCGCCGGGACGGCAACCGTTTCATGAACGTCCTCATCCGAAGGCGCGCGGGATCCGGTCCTCGTCCTGCCGGTCGAACACCTGCGCGTCGCCGTCCCACGCCGTCAGGCGCGAGCGAATCACGAACTCGGCCGACGTCGCGGTCATCGCGGTTTCGGCCCGCGTGCGCACCCGCCAGTCCCCGCGCGACAGCCGCTGTTCCAAGACGATCCGGGCCGCCGCCGACAGCGGGTCGCCGGGGTGGATCGTCCAGCGCTCCTTCAGCGACGCGCCGGTGACAAGGCCATGCGCCGCATCTTCGCGGTCGCCGGTCTCGCCCTCGACCGTCAGCGTCACGGTGCCGGCGATCAGGTCGCGCTCGATCCGGCGGGTGGCGCGGTCGGGCCCCAGCTTGCGGTGCGCCCAGGGGGCCGCGCCTTCGGGTTCGGGCGGCGACCAGACAGCGGCCGGGCCGGGATCGGCGGGAAGGTCCAGCCACCCCTCGAGCACCGTGACCGTCGCGGCCTCGGGCGAGGGCCACAGGAACGGCCAGCAGCTGGTCGCCAGCGCCAGCCGCAGCCGGTGGCCGGGGGCGAGCCGATGCGCCATCCAGTCGAGCGCGATCGCCACATCGAAGGCGTCGCCCGGGGGCGCCGGCGCCGGATCGGCCATATCGCTGCGGTGGCAGAGGTTCAGCATCCCGTGCGCAACGAGAAGCGAGGCGCCGTCCGGGGCGACGTCGCACAGCCGCGCGACGAGGAACGCCCGCGGCCGGTCGCACCGCAGCCGCAGCCGCAAAACCGCCCGCCCGATCAGATCGACCGCCGCCGCCACGGGTGGCGCGTCAAAGCAGACCGCCAGCGCGTCGTCCGCCCGCTGATCGCACGGCATCTCGCCGTCGGCCCCCATCGGGAAATACTCCCCCGCCATCAGGCCGTGGTCCTGCGGCGTTGCCACCGCCGCGGCCAGCGCGCCCCCGGCACCGCCCAGCACCCCGCCGGGCGACAGCGCCAGCGCATGGCCACCGCCTTCGGCCACCGCCGGCAGCGCCAGCCACCGGCCCGGCCGATGCGCCGCGCAAGCGTCGGGGGGCGCGCTGTCCTGGACGTAGAGGCGAAAGGGCGCGTCGGCCTCGGCCCCGTTGGCCGCGCCCTTCAGCCAGCGGTCCCACCAGCGGCGGGCGATCTGCAGGAACCCCGCCGCGGGCCCGGGCACGCCCTCGTGCGGATACTGGTGCCCCCAGGGCCCCACCACCGCCTGCGCCGGCGTCCGCAGGTTGCGCACCAGCGCGAAAGGCGTGTTGCGGTAGCCGTCCGCCCACCCCCCGACCGCCAGCACCGGCGCGACGATGGCGCCCCAGTCCTCGCAGACCGACCCGTGCCGCCAGTAGCCGTCGCGTGCCGGGTGCCCTGCCCACCGGGGGGCCAGCGGCACGTCGGCCGCCAGCCGCGCCAGCCAGTCCGCCCGCCAGTCGGGCCGCAGCAGCGGATCGGCGGGGCGCGAGGAATAGGACAGCATCACCGCCCCCCAGCCCGCATTCTCGCCCATCAGGCAGCCGCCCTTGAAATGGATGTCGTCCGCAAAGCGGTCGGTGGTGCCGCAGACGCTGATCACCGCGCGCAGCGCGGGCGGGCGCAGGGCCGCCACCTGCAGGCAGTTGAACCCGCCCCAAGACTTGCCCATCATCCCAACAGCGCCATCGCACCAGTCCTGCGCCGCGGCCCAGGCGATGACGGCGCAGGCGTCGGCCAGTTCCTGCGCGGTGTATTCGTCGGTCAGCACGCCCTCGCTGTCGCCCGACCCGCGCAGGTCCACCCGCAGCGCGGCATAACCGTGACCGGCGAACCAGGGATGCATCAGCGCATCGCGCGCCGCGGTGCCGTCGCGCTTGCGGTAGGGGATCATCTCGAGGATGCAGGGCACGCGCCCGGCACCGGCTGGCCGCCACAGCCGCGCGGCGAGGCGCACCCCGTCGGGCATCGGGATGGTGAGGTGCGGCACCTCTGCGATCGCATGGGGAAACTCCGTCACGATGCGCATGGCCTGCCCCTCGCACCCCGCCCGCCCGGCCATGACGCCCGCCGCTGCGCGCCCGGTCGCGGCCGTTTGCGCCGCCCCGCGCGCCGCCCGCGACATCGGCCGCGACCGGAAGGGCAGGGATGCAGCGCGGCAAGCGATGCCGACGCGATCTGCGTCGCGAGGTGGTTCCGCCTCTTCCCGGGACAGGGGCGACGCGAGGCCGGCGCGGGCGCCGGCGGCAGGACCGCCCCGCGCCCTGTCGGCGGGACCGGCGCCCCCCCGGACCATTCACGATCCCGCTGGAACCCGCGCGCCGGTCGCGCTAGGGCCTGCGGCATGGACCGCCGCACCATCCGCGCCCCCGACGACTTCCACCTGCACCTGCGCGACGGGCCGATGCTGGCGCTCGTGGCGCCCGAAAGCGCCCGGCATTTCGCGCGGGCGCTGGTGATGCCGAACCTCGTGCCGCCGGTGGTGACCGGGGCGGATGCCGCCGCCTACCGCGACCGGATCCGCGCCGCGTTGCCGCCCGCCAGCGGGTTCCGTCCGCTGATGACGCTCTACCTGACCGAGACGACCGACCCTGCCGAAGTCGTTGCGGCCCATGCCGCCGGCATCGTGACGGCGGTGAAGCTCTACCCCGCCGGGGCGACCACCAACAGCCAGGCCGGGGTGCGCGCCATCGACCGCGTGCGCCCGGTGCTCGAGGCGATGGCGGAGGCCGGCGTGCCGCTCTGCGTCCACGGCGAGGTCACCGACCCGGACGTGGACATCTTCGACCGCGAGGCGGTGTTCCTCGACCGCGTGCTCGACCCCCTGCGCCGCGCCGTGCCCGGCCTGCGCGTGGTGCTGGAACACGTCACGACCGCCGAAGGCGTGGCCTATGTGCGCGCGGGCGGCGACATCGCGGGCACGATCACGGCGCACCATCTGGTCCTGAACCGCAACCACATCCTCGCCGGCGGCATCCGGCCGCATTACTACTGCCTGCCGGTCGCCAAGCGCGAGACGCACCGCCAGGCGCTGGTCGCAGCGGCCACGTCGGGCGACGCGCGGTTCTTCCTCGGCACCGATTCGGCGCCGCACCCGGACCGCCTGAAGGAACAGGCCTGCGGCTGCGCGGGCTGTTTCACCGCAACCCATGCGATCCCGCTTCTTGCGACCGTGTTCGAGGCGGCCGGGGCGCTCGACCAGCTGGAGGGGTTCACCAGCCTGCACGGCGCCGCCTTCTACCGCCTGCCGCCGAACGCGGGCACGATCACGCTCGCCCGCGGCGCGCCCGCGGGGCTGCCTGCGAAGCTCGACGGTCCCGGCGGCCCGGTGACGCTGTTCGACCCGATGATCCCGCTCGGCTGGCACGTGACCGGGGACGCGGCGTGACCGGCCGCACCTCCGGCGCGCCGCCTGCCCACCCTTCGGGCGCGCGACCGGCCGCGACCCCGCGTCCGGTGCGGGCCGCCGCGCGGGCCGGGGCTGCCGCGCCGCGCGGCAGGGTCGCGCGGCTCAACGCGACGGCCGCCGCCGTCAACCCCGCGGCCGCTGTCCGCCTGTGCGCAGGCCGGGCCGCCGCCCCCGCCCCGGAAGGAGACGCCCCGTGACACCCGCCGCCCCGCCCAGGGCCGAGATCGCCCGCCTGACCGCCCGGATGCTGTGGGAGGTCGGCGCGGTTCACTTCAACGCCGCGACGCCCTTCGTCTTCGCCTCGGGCGCCCCCTCGCCGGTCTATGTCGATTGCCGCCGGCTGATCTCGTTCCCGCGCGTGCGGTCGGCCGCGATGGACTTCCTCGCCGCCACCGTCCTGCGCGATGCGGGCTTCGAGGCCTTCGACACCGTAGCGGGGGGCGAGACGGCCGGCATCCCCTTCGCCGCCCTGATCGCCGAGCGGCTGGCGCTGCCGATGACCTATGTGCGCAAGAAGCCCAAGGGCCATGGCCGCAACGCCCGGATCGAGGGCGTGATGGAGCCGGGGATGCGCGCCCTTCTGGTCGAGGATCTGGCGACCGACGGCGGATCGAAGCTGAGCTTCGTCGAGGCGATCCGCGAAACCGGGGCGACCTGCGCGCATACCGCCGTGGTCTTCCATTACGGCATCTTCCCCGAGGGTATCGCGCGGCTGACCGCGGCCGGCGTCACGCTGCATGCTCTGGCCACCTGGTGGGACGTGCTGGCCGAGGCGAAGGCGCACGAGCGGTTCGACGCCGCGACCCTGGCCGAGGTGGAACGTTTCCTGAACGATCCCTCGGGCTGGCGGGCGGCACGCGGGCATGTGCCGCAGAATCCTGTGGGCAACCCTGTGAACGGAGCGGGCTGATCCGCGGCACCGGGCAGTCGTCGGCCGCGGCCGCACCACATCTTGACGCATCACCCAGCTTGACCGCAGGATGCAGGCATGGCGGCCGCATCCACCGGTCTGCCCACTGAGATATCCAGATTGCGCAGCCCGGCCGCGGGCCTGTAAGACCGCCAGACCGTCCGCAGCAAGAAACGGGAAGAGGCAGGCATGAACGAACTGACGCCCCCCGGCGCGGCAGCCGGCCCGGCATACGAGGTGCTGCCCCACAACATCGAGGCCGAGCAGCAGCTGCTGGGCGCGATCCTGACGAACAACGACGTCTACGACCGGATCGCGTCGCTGGTGAAGGCGGGGCATTTCTTCGACCCCGTCCACCAGCGGATCTTCGAGGTCGCCGCGGCGCGGATCCAGAAGAACCAGCTCGCCTCGCCCGTCACGCTCAAGGCCTATTTCGAGGACGACCCGGGCCTGCGCGAGCTGGGCGGGCCGGCCTACCTCGCGCGGATCGCGGGTGCGGCGATTTCGGCCTATGCCGCGCGCGACTTCGCGCAGATGATCTACGACCTTGCGGTGCGGCGCGAGCTGATCGCGCTCGGCCGCGACATCGCGAGCCGCGCGGGCAAGGTCGAGGTGGCCTCCGACCCGGCCGACCAGATCACGGAGGCCGAACAGCGGCTCTACAAGCTTGGCGAACAGGGGGCGACGGAACGGGGGTTCCAGTCGTTCCTGCGCGCCGTCACCGCCGCGGTCCATGTCGCCAACGCCGCCTACCGGCGCGACGGCGGGCTTGCCGGGATTTCCACGGGCCTTGCCGACCTCGACAAGAAGCTGGGCGGCCTGCATCCGTCGGATCTTCTGATCCTCGCCGGCCGGCCCTCGATGGGCAAGACATCGCTCGCCACCAACATCGCGTTCAACATCGCCCGCGCCTACCGCCGGGGCCTGCGCCCGGACGGGACCGAAGGCACGGTGAACGGCGGTGTCGTCGGGTTCTTCAGCCTCGAGATGTCGGCCGAACAGCTGGCCGCGCGAATCCTGTCCGAGGCCTCCGAGGTGCCCTCGGAACAGATCCGCCGCGGCGACATGACCGAGGTCGAATTCCGCCGCTTCCTCGAAGCCGCCAAGGCGCTGGAATCCTGCCCGCTCTATATCGACGACACGCCCGCCCTGCCGATTTCGCAGGTGGCGGCGCGCGCCCGGCGGCTGAAGCGGACGCACGGGCTCGACGTGCTGTTCGTCGATTACCTGCAGCTTCTGCGCGCGGGCAGCGCGAAGGAGAACCGGGTGAACGAGGTCAGCGAGATCACCCAGGGTCTGAAGGCCATCGCCAAGGAACTGAACATCCCCGTGGTCGCGCTGTCGCAACTGTCGCGCCAGGTCGAAGCGCGCGACGACAAGCGGCCACAGCTGGCGGACCTGCGGGAATCCGGGTCGATCGAACAGGACGCCGACGTGGTGATGTTCGTCTTCCGCGAGGAATACTACCGGGAACGCGAGAAGCCCGGGGACCACGACCTCGAGGCGATGGCCAAGTGGCAGCAGATCATGGAACAGGTCCACGGCAAGGCCGAGGTCATCATCGGCAAGCAGCGCCACGGCCCGATCGGCAGCGTCGCGCTGAGCTTCGAGGCGCGCTTCACCCGTTTCGGAAACCTTGTGCAGAGCTGGCAGGACGACGGCGCGGGCTACTGAGTGCGCGGGCCGGGCGGCCGGTCGCCGCCCGGCGGCCGTCTGTCGCCGGGGGGGAAGGCCCGCACGCCGCAACCCGGCGCGCCCCCCTGCCCGTCGCTTGCGGGTGTCACTTGCGGGTGATCCGCCCGTCGAGAACCGGGGCGTAGGTGCCGGACTTCGCGAGGAACGCGGCCGTCACGTCGGCAAGGTCGGGACCGTAGTCGTAGGCGTTCTCGGCTTGCAGGAACATGCGGTACCCGTCGCCGCCCTGCCGCAGGAAGTTGTTCGACACCACGCCATAGACCCTTGCCGGATCGATCGGCCCCCAGGTGCCGCCTTCGTTCACCATCACGTCCGAAACCCGCTGCCCGGCCGGCAGCGCCGGATCGAATGTGTAGCGCAGCCCGGCGACCTGCGGAAAACGGCCCGACCCTTCCTCGACCCGGCCCACCCCGTTCTCCAGCGCCGCAAGGATCGTGGCGCCGGTGACCTGGAAGGTGGACAAGGTGTTCTGGAACGGCAGCACCGTCAGCACCTCGCCCATGGTGACGGGGCCGGCATCGATCGAGGCGCGCAGGCCGCCGCCGTTTTGGATCGCGATCTGGATGCCCTGCGCGCGCACCCGATCCAGCATCGCTTCGGCGATCAGGTTCCCCATCGCGCATTCCCGCTGCCGGCAGCTGTCGCGCGACCCGTCGATCTCGGCCGCCGTTTCCGCCACCACCCGCGCCTTCACCTCTTCGATCGGTCCGGCGAGGTCGGCGACCCGCGCCGCGATGGCAGGATCGGGCGCGACGCTGGCATCAAGCAGGATCGTGTCCCCCTGCGCGTGCAGGAGGTTCCCCGCATCGTCGAAGGTCAACACCAGATGACCGAGGTACTTGCCATAGGCATAGGCCTGCACCACCGGAACCAGCGCGCCGTCGTGCCCGGTGACGAAGGTCGGGTAGGCGCCCTGGCGCCCGGGGTCCGATGCCGACAGCCAGGTGTGCGAATGCCCGCCGACAACCGCGTCGATGTGCGGCACTGCGGCCGCGATCTGCAGGTCCGTGGGCAGGCCCACATGCGTCAGCGCGATGATCTTGTTGACGCCCGCCGCGGTCAGCGCCGCCGCATCGGCGCCAAGCGCCTCGATCGCCGCAGTGAACGTCACGTCGGGGCCCGGGCTCGCGATCTCGATCGTATCCACCGTCAGGGCGGACACGATCCCGATTCTCTCGCCCCCGACCTCGAGCACCACATGGTCGCGCACGCGGCCTTTCAGCGCGGCCGCCCGTTCCACGTCGATATTGCCCGAGATCACCGGAAAGCTCACCTTGTCCAGCAGAACGGCAAGCCCGTCGGGGCCGTCGTCGAACTCGTGGTTGCCCACCGCCATCGCATCGAAGCCGATCGCCGCCATCAGCTCGCCCTCGGCGGCACCCTTGTACGTCGTGTAGAACAGCGATCCCTGATACTGGTCGCCCGCATCCAGCACGATCACGTTCTGTCCCGCGGCCCGCAGCCGGTCGCGCAAGGTATTGATCGCACTGGCAAGCCGCGCCGCCCCGCCGAAGCACTTGCCCTCCGCGTCCTCGGCCGCGGAGCAGGTGGAATCGAAACGGTTGATCGGCTCGATCCGGCTGTGGAAGTCGTTGATGTGCAGGACATGCAGGGTGTAGTCGGCCTGCGCGGCCCCCGCCATCAGCGCAATGGCCGCGGAACCGGCCAGCAGTCGGGTCAGCATGGCATACCTCCGTGCCGAAGTATCGTTACATTCGCGCTACAAACCATGCGCTTGCACGCACGCGCCGGCGTCAGCTTCGCCGCGCCGCATGACGGCGCGATGACGACGCGGCAGGGCCGGACCGTTGACCGGCCGCGCGGGCCGGTGCAGGAACGGCCCATGCTGATCTACAAGATCTTCCGCCGCTCCGAATGGGATGCGTTCCGCGCCGCCGGCCGCACGGCGGGCGCGCCGGTCGATCTGGCCGACGGCTATATCCACTTCTCGACCTCGGCCCAGGTGGCGGAAACGGCTGCCCGGCACTTCGGCGCGGAAAGCGACCTTGTCCTGGTGGCCGTGTCGGCCGAGGGTCTGGGCGAGGCGTTGCGGTGGGAACCCGCGCGCGGCGGGGCGCTGTTTCCGCACCTCTACCGCGAGTTGCGGATGACCGACGTGGTCTGGGACAAGTCGCTGCCGCTCGGCGCCACCGGCCACATTTTCCCTGAAGGCGTCTGGTGAGCCTCGCGGATCGCGCCGCGCTGTCGGTCCTGCATCGGATCGACCCCGAACGCGCGCACGCCCTGTCGCTGGCCGCGCTGCGCGCCGGGCTTGCCCCGCGGCCGGGGCCGCTGGCGGGGCCCGCGCTGGCGGTTCGCATCGCCGGGATCGACCTGCCGAACCCGGTCGGCCTCGCGGCCGGTTACGACAAGAACGCGGTCGCGGTGCCGGCGCTGGCGCGGGCGGGATTCGGCTTCGTCGAGGTCGGTGCCGCCACGCCGCGGCCGCAGCCCGGAAACCCCCGGCCGCGCCTCTTCCGCCTGCCCGAGGACCGGGCGGTGATCAACCGGTTCGGCTTCAACAACGACGGAGCCGCGGCGGTGGCCGCGCGCCTAGCCGCGGCGGGCCGGCAGCCGGTGCCGGTGGGGCTGAACCTCGGCGCGAACCGGGACAGCGCGGACCGCGCGGGCGATTTCGCCGCCGTGCTGGCGGCCTGCGGCGCGCATGTGGATTTCGCCACCGTGAACGTCAGCTCGCCCAACACCGCGGGCCTGCGCGACCTGCAGGAACGCCGCGCGCTCGGCTCGCTTCTGGCGCGCGTGATGGCGGCCCGCGCCGCGCTGCCGCGGCCGGTCGCGGTGTTCCTGAAGGTCGCCCCTGACCTCGACGGCGAGGCGATCGAGGCCATCGCCGAGGCCGCCGAGGCCGCCGGCGTGGACGCGATCGTCGCCACCAACACCACGGTGTCGCGCGACGGTCTGAAAAGCCCCCATGCGCGCGAGGCCGGCGGCCTGTCCGGCGCGCCCCTGTTCGAGCAGTCAACGCGGGTGCTGGCGCGGTTCCATGCCGCCACGTCCGGCCGGATCCCGCTGATCGGGGTCGGCGGGGTCGGGTCCGCGGAAGAGGCCTGGCAGAAGCTGCGCGCCGGCGCCTCGGCGGTGCAGCTTTACACCGCGCTCGTCTGGCAGGGCCTGCCGCTCGTGGCGGCGATCGCGCGCGGCCTGTCGGACCGGCTGGCTGCGGGCGGCTATGCCTCGCCCGCCGACGCGGCCGGCAGCGGGCGGGGCGATTGGCTGTAGGCCGCCGCCTCGGCCCGGCGGTAGAGCCGCGCCATCGTCAGACCGCGCACCGCGTTCAGCACCATCAGCGCCCCCCACAGCCCGTGGTTGCCGAAGGCGGGCAGAAGGACCGCCAGGGCGGCGGCGTAGACCGCCACCGAGACCAGCATCGCGTCGCGCATCTCGCGCGTCAGGGTCGCGCCGATGAAGATGCCGTCGAACATCCACGAGGCGACCCCGATCGCCGGTGCGGCCAGCAGCCAGGGCAGATGGATCCGCGCCGCGGCCCGCACGGCGGGGTCGGTCGCCATCAGGTCGATGATCGCGGGTCCGGCCAGCCAGAAGGCCATGGACAGCGCCACCGCCCCGCCCGCCCCCCAACGCGACGACACGACCGCGGCGCGGCGCACGTCGGCCGGCCGCCGCGCGCCCACCGCCTGTCCCACCAGCGTCTCGGCCGCGAAGGCGAACCCGTCGAGCGCATAGGCCGTGATCTCGAGGAACTGCAGAAGGACCTGGTTGGCCGCCAGCGTCACGTCGCCCTGCCCCGCCCCGAGGAACAGGAAGGTAGTGAACGCGGCCTGCAGCAGGACCGACCGGATCATGATGTCGGTGTTGACCGCCAGCATCCGCCGCAGCGGCGCGGCGGCCAGCAGGCGCGCCCGGTCGCGCAGCGCGGCCCGCGCGAAGGCCGCCCGGCACAACCACAGGCCGAGCGCAAGCCCGGTCCATTCGGCGATCAGCGTCGCCGCGGCCACCCCCTGCACCCCCCAGCCGAGGCCGAGGACGAATCCGAAGTCCAGCGCCACGTTGAGCCCGTTCATCCACAGCTGCAGCGTCAGCACGCCCCGTGTGCGTTCGACTGCGATCAGCCACCCGGTGACGGCGTAGAGCGCGATGGTCGCCGGCGCGCCCCAGATGCGGATGTCCAGATAGTCGCGCGCCAGCGCCTCGACCTCGGCCGAGGCGGGGGCAAGGCGGAAGGCCCACCGGACGATGCCCGCCTGCGAAAGGATCATCGCCGCCCCCGCCACCCCGGCGACGGCGAGCGCCCGGATCAGGATGGCGCCCCGTTCGGCCGTGTCGCCCGCCCCATGCGCCTGCGCGGCAAGGCCCGAGGTGCCCATGCGCAGGAAGCCGAAGATCCAGTAGACCGAGGCGAGGATGATCGCCCCCATCCCGACCGCGCCGATCGGGGCGGCCATCCCCATCTGGCCGACGACGCCGGTATCGACCGCGCCGAGCAGCGGCACCGTGGCGTTCGACAGCACGATCGGCGCGGCGATGCGCAGCACCCGCCGGTCGGTGATCTCCGGCATCGGTCAGGCGTCGCGCTCGGGCATCAGGAAGTGGCCGGTCGCCTGCGCGAAGAGGCGCGCCCGATTGTCCTGCCAGGCCTCGACATGGACGCTGGCGTAGCGGCGGCCGGACCGGTTGATCCGCGCCCGCGCATAGGCATCGCGCGGCAGGCCCGACCGCAGATAGTCAACCGTGAAATCGATGGTCTTGGGCAGGCGCGGCAGATGGGTGGGCAGCACGGTCGTGGGATCGAGCGCGCCTTCCTCCATCTCTTCCCAGAGGAGCGACCAGGCGAGTTCGATGATCGCCGTCGTCTCGAGGAAGGCAGCCGTCGCGCCGCCATGCAGCGCCGGCAGCAGGGGGTTGCCGATCAGATCGTCGCGATAGGGCAGCACCGCCGTCAGCTCGTCCCCCCGCCGGTCGAAGGAGATGCCCAGATACTGGATGTAGGGCACACCGCTGACCAGCGCGCGCAAGGCGCCGTCGCGGCGCTGCTTGACGACCTGCACGGGTTCTGGCCGGGGGCGCTTCATCGGCGCGCCGCCCGTTCGGGGCCGCGGGCGCTTTCGATCGTGAACGCGCCGGTCGCGGTGGCGACGGGCCGTCCCGCATCCTCGTCGCGCGCGTTCGCGCGGATGAAGGCGACGGTGCGGGTCATGTTGTAGCAGACCGCCTCGGCCAAGATCCGCTGGCCGGGCGTCGCAGGGCGCATGTAGTCCACCCGCAGGTCGAGGGTCGCGGTGCCCGCGGGTGCGGCCGGGTGCAGCATCACTGCCGCCCCACAGGCGGTGTCGAGCAGCGCGAACACCGCCCCGCCGTGGATGACCCCCGTCGCCGGATCGCCTACGAAGCGCAGGTCGTAGTCCATCGACAAGAGGCAGCGCCCCTCGCCGATGTCGTCGATCCGCATCCCCAGTGCGCGGGCGTGCGGAATCGCCTCGACGAACTGGCGCGCGATCTTGGCCTTCGCCTCGGTCATGCCCTGCCCTCCGGGCGGATTGATGCGACGGGCCGCCGCGGCCCGCAAGGCGGAATCGCCCGCCGCGGTTGCCGACCGGTGCGGGCGGCCTTACTTTCGCGTCGTCCGGAGGAATGGCGCATGACAACGGCCACGCGGCTGAGCTTCAAGGAGATGTGCGCGAAGTTCGACGTGACGCCGCGCACCCTTCGCTATTACGAATACATCGAGCTTCTGCAGCCCGAGAAGGAAGGGCGCGCCCGCTATTACGGCCCGCGCGAGGTGGCGCGGATGACCCTCATCCTGCGCGGCCGCCGGTTCGGCTTCAGCCTCGAGGAGATCCGGCAATGGCTGGAGATTTACCAAAAGCAGGGCACTGACGCGCAGATGGCGGCATGGATCGCACTGGCCGACCGGCAGCTTGTCGCGCTGGCCGCGCAGAAGGCGGAGCTGCAGGCGGCGATCGACGACCTGCAGGCGCTGCGCGACCAGGTTGCGGCGCAACGCAGCGCCGCCGCCGGCGGCGGTTGATCGGCGCGCCCCCTGCCCCTAGGGTTCGCGCGGCAACGGATGGGGTGTGGCGTGGCGGACGGGGCCGAACGGGACATCGCGCAGGCGCAGCAGGTCCAGTCGGTGCGCCGCCAGGCGGCGCAGACCTGGTTCCTCGGCATCATCGCCTTTGCCGTCGTCCTGTTCCTTCTGGTGCAGGCGAAGTTCATCCTGATCTCGCTGGTCATCGCCATCATCCTGTTCAGCCTCACGGTGGACGCGATCAACTGGGTCGCGGGGGTGCAGTTCGGCCGGTTGCGCATCCCCTTGTCGCTGGCGGCCATCGTGGCCTTCTCCATGATCGCGGCGGGCCTCTTCGTGATCGCGGCGCTGGTCGTGTCGCAGGCGAACACGGTCGTGATGTCCGTCATCGTCTATGCCGATCAGGTGCAGCGCGCCGTGATCGACCTTGCGGGGATCTTCGGTCCGGAGGCGCAGGCGGCCGCCCGGGGGATGCTGCGGCAGGTGGAGATCGCGCCCTGGCTGCGCGGCGCGGCCGGCCAGGCCGGACAGGTCGTGTCGGCGACGATCCTGATCACGCTGTTCGTGGGGTTCCTCTTCGCCGAGCGGATCCGCTTCTCGACCAAGCTTGTGAACCTCTTCGGCGATGCCGACCGGGCGGCGCGGGCAGAACGCATCGTGGGGTCGATCATCCACCGCATCAACCGCTACCTGCTGGTCAAGACGCTGGTCAGCGTCGTCACCGCGCTGCTGGTCTGGGCGGTGGCGCGGTTCTTCGGGCTGGAGCTGGCGGGGCCGCTCGCCATCCTGACCTTCGTGCTCAACTACATCCCCAACGTGGGATCGATCGCCGCCACCGTGATCGGCGCGCTGATCGCCTTCGTGCAGTTCGGCGATCCTTGGTTCGCGCTCGGCATCCTTGGGATCATCACGGCGATCCAGTTCACCGTGGGCCAGGTGATCGATCCCCTGCTGCTCGGCCGGGCCCTGCGCCTGTCGTCCTTCGGGATCATCGTGTCGCTGGCGTTCTGGGCCGCGGTCTGGGGCGTGGCGGGCATGTTCCTCGCGGTGCCGATCATGGTCGCCATCATGATCGTGTCGTCGCACATTCCCGCCCTTCGGCCGATGGCGGTGATCCTCTCACGCGAGGGGCTGCCCGACACGGACCTCGACCTCGCCGGGCGGGTCAGCCGGAAAGGGTAAGCGGCAGGCGGCGGTCCCGGCGGCCCGTCGTCTCGATCCGGCCGCACGTGACGGGGCCGGTCTCGCCCATCCGGGCGACGCGGGTGCCGCCGCAGGGCTGCAGTCCACCTGGTCCGCCCACGCGCCGATCCGCACCAGCCGCACGCGCCCCTGCCCGACCGGCGGCCGGACCGACATGGTGCGCACCGGTCCGGGATCCGCGGCCAGATCGCTGTCCGCGATCGGGTCCTCGGTCACCGGCAGGTCGCAAGCGACAAGGGCGTTAACCGCCGCCCGGACCGCCGCCGGATCGGGCGGTTCGGGCATGTCGACATCGCGCCGCCCGCGTCCGCCAGGCCCGGTCTGCCCGGCGGTGACGGGCCGTGCGACCACGGAAGGAAGACGCAGCGCCGTGTGCGCCCGCATGTGCCGGTAGCGCAGCGCCCGGTCCGGCCGCTGGCCGACGACCGACCCCGCGGGCGGCAGCTGCCCCGGCCCGGCCGGGCCCAGCGCCGCCCCGCCCCCTCAGCCGTCGCGCCCCCTGCGATTGGAGCCGGACGGACGAACCCGCCGCGTGCCGCCACTCTTGACGCATGACTTCGCTGCCCGGCCCCGGGCATAGGGCCCAGCGCATATCTTGACGACTTGAGTTTGCGTCCCGGGGGGCGTGCCCCGCCAGCGGACCGGCCCCGGAACCTCGGTCGAAGCGTCTTCGAGGGCGCTTCGGGGGACCTTCCCAGGGTCCGGGACCGGTTCTCGGAGACGGGGACAGGGGCGGCGCTGGCGGGGGCCTTCGGCGGGTCTGCGCCGTCGATGCGATCGTGCCAAAGCTGCGCGCGAACGGGGCGGTGATCGACTGCTGGCAAGAGACCGTGGGCGGGCGGCTTCCGGCTCTGGGTCTCCCGCCACGGCGGCTCGCGCGCGCCCCAGACGCAGCATCTGGTGCGGGACGGGCTCGCGCTGCAGTGCGATCACCCGTTCCGGGCGATCCACAGCCCGCCGAAGGGCTGGGGCTGTTCGTGCTTGGTCGTCGGCGCAAACACGCCCGAGGCAGAGCGCGACGCCGCGATCCCGGCAATCTTGAGGAACGGCGGATGGGGCCTCGCCTGATCGGCCCCGTGGGTCGCGCCCGGTGGCTTCCCTCCCCACCGCGAGGGCGCATCGCGCCCCGGCAAGTCAAGGTCCTGGCCAACCTTCGGGGTCACGCGCCCCTTCAGCATCTGCCGGGAGTTTTTGCTGCACGAGACTAGTCGATAGTGCCGCGCATGCGGCGACGCAAGCGGCGCGAGGACGGGGACGCCCATGATCACGATCGAGCGCTTCGCGCTCGCCGGCACCGACGCGCGGAGCGACGCGCATCTTGCTGCGCGCCCCGCGCTGCCGTTCGCCGCACCGGCGCCGCCGGTCCTGCGCGCCATCGCGCGCGCCGTGGCGATCTGGACGCCGCACCCCCGTGCGCCCGACGCCATCGAGGCCGAGCGCGCGGCGCTCCTCGAGGATTTCGCCGCGCCCGCAGCATTCGGGCAGGTCGACATCGTGGCGGCCGACGCGGCCGAGGCCATCGGCGCCTTCCGCGCGTTCGCGCGCGCGGTCAGGGGCTTCTGGGCTGGGCCGCTCGCGGCGGCGCTCCGGCAGGACTGCCGCCCGATGCCGCCCGCGCCGTGGCCAGGGGAAGGGGGCGCCGCGCCGGCGGCCCGCCTCAGCCCTTCTTCAGGCAGCGGACGCCCAGCACCTCGGCGATCTGCACCGCGTTCAAGGCCGCGCCCTTGCGCAGGTTGTCGCTGACGACCCACATCGACAGGCCGTTGTCCACGGTCGGGTCCTGCCGGATGCGGCTGACGAAGGTCGCATAGTCGCCCACGCATTCCACCGGCGTGACATAGCCGCCCGGTTCGCGCTTGTCGACGACCATCACCCCCGGCGCCTCGCGCAGGATGTCGCGCGCCTCGTCCTCGTCGAGGTGATCCTCGAACTCGACGTTGACCGCCTCGGAATGGCCGACGAACACCGGCACGCGCACGCAGGTCGCGGTGACCTTGATGGCGGGATCGAGGATCTTCTTCGTCTCGGCCACCATCTTCCATTCTTCCTTGGTGTAGCCGTCCGACATGAACACGTCGATGTGCGGGATGACGTTGAAGGCGATCTGCTTCTGGAACTTCTTCGGGGGCACGCTGTCGGTTGGGTTGTAGATCGCTTTGGTCTGGTCCCAGAGCTCGTCCATCCCTTCCTTCCCAGCGCCCGACACCGACTGGTAGGTGGCCACCACCACGCGCTTGATGCGCGCGCGGTCGTGCAGCGGCTTCAGCGCAACCACCATCTGGGCGGTGGAGCAGTTGGGGTTGGCGATGATGTTCCGCGCGCGGTATCCCTCGACCGCGGCCGCGTTCACCTCGGGCACCACCAGCGGCACGTCGGGGTCGTAGCGGTAAAGCGACGAGTTGTCGATCACCACGCACCCGGCCGCCGCGGCCCGCGGGGCGTAGGTCCTGGTCGGCTCGGACCCGATCGCGAACAGGGCGATGTCCCAGCCCTTGAAGTCGAAGGTCTCGATGTCCTTCGTCTTCAGCGTCCGGTCACCGAAACTCACCTCGGTTCCGAGGCTGCGGCGGGAGGCAAGCGCTGCGATCTCGTCGACGGGGAATTCCCGTTCTGCGAGAATGTTCAGCATCTCGCGGCCCACGTTGCCGGTTGCCCCCGCGACGACGACACGATAGCCCATCTGGCCCTCCTTCGGACGACGCGCCCCTTTAGCGCGGCCCGCGGGCAAGCGAAAGGCCGCTGCGACGTGCGCGCGGCCGCCCCGGCAGCGCGGCAACAGCTGCTGCGTCCCGCAGCACGGTCCGCTTCGGGCGTCCGCCGGGCGCGGAGGCTTCGCGGCCCAGCGTGCCGCCGCGGCGGCGTTGCCGGACCGTGCCCCCCGACCGACCGCCGGCCTTTCGCCTCAGCGCCCCGCCGCTGCGTCGAGGTCGCGGATCAGGCGCGCCTCTTCCTCGGCCCGCGGCTTGGACAGGCCGGCCAGAAGCAGATAGACCACCGGCGTGAGGTAGAGCGTGGCGAGCGTTGCAAGGCCGAGGCCCCCCACGATCACCCAGCCGAGCGCGATGCGCGCCTCGGCCCCCGCCCCCGCGGCCAGCACCAGCGGCACCCCGCCGATCACGGTCGAGGCCATGGTCATCATCACCGGGCGCAGGCGGATCGCCGTCGCCTGTGCGATCGCGTCGCGCACGCTGGCGCCGGTGTCGCGCAACTGGCCTGCGAACTCGACGATCAGGATGCCGTTCTTGGCCATGATGCCGACCAGCAGCACAAGCCCGATCTGCGAATAGACGTTGAGGCTGCCCCCCGTCAGCGCCAGCGCGAAGACCGCGCAGGCAAGGCCGACCGGGACCGTCGCCATCACGATCACCGCCGCAACGAAGCTTTCGAACTGCGCCGCCAGCACGAGGAACACGACCAGCACCGCGAAACCGAAGGTGATCAGAAGGCCCGCAGAGGTTTCCTCGAGCGTGGCGGCCTCGGCCAGCGGCACGATCCGCATTCCCGGTTCGAGCACCCCGGCCGCGATCGCCTCGACTTCGGCCAGCGCCTGGCCGAGCGGCAGCGCGGGCGTCAGGCTTGCCGTGATCTCGACCGCGCGCGCCTGCCCCTCGCGGCCAAGCTCGGGCGCGACGGCGCGTTCCGTCAGGGTGACGAAGGCGCTGAGCGGCACCATCTGCCCGCCCTGCGCCGGCACGAAGATGCGGTCGAGGTCACCCGGATCGTCCACCGGTTCCGCGGTCGACACGAGCGTCACGTCGTAGGCGCGTTCGCCCACGAAGACCTGCGCGACGGTGCGGCCGTCGAGCACCGCCTGCAGCGCCTCGCCCAGGCCCTCGATCGCCACGCCCAGATCCTCGGCGCGCGCGCGGTCCACCGCAACGAACAGCTGCGGCTGCGTCGTGTCGTAGTTCAGCCGCACCGCGCCCATGCGCGGGTCGGCCTCCAGCCTGCGGACAAGCTCTGCCGCAACGGGACCGAGCGCCTCGTAAGTGCCGCCGGCAACGGCGAAGGTCAGCCCCCGCCCCGCCCCACGGATGCCGAGCGAATTGGGCTGGATCACGAAAGCCTGCGCGCCGATCACCGGCGCGATGCGGCGCTGCAGCTCGGCCGCGATGTCGGCCTGGCTGCGGGCGCGTTCGTCCCAGGGCGCCAGCGTCAGGACCATGAAGCCCCGGTTGGCCCGCCCGCCCGTGCCGGCGATGGCGAAGACGTTGCGCACCTCGCCCGCAGCGACCAGCGGCGCGATGGCATCCTCCAGCGCGCGCATCTGCGCATCGGTGAAGTCGAGCGACACGCCCTGCGGTGTCGAGACCGACAAGAGTGCCACTGCCCGGTCCTCGCGCGGGGTCAGTTCCTGCCGGATGCCCTGCGCCACCAGCACGGCGGTGGCGCAGAACAGCGCCGCCGCGGCCAGCACCGCCAGCGGGTTGGCCAGCGCGCCGCGCAGCGTCCAGGCATAGGCGGCAGCCAGCGCCTCGCCCAGCCGCACCAGCGGGCCCCGGCGCGGCGGGCCGGGCGGGGCGGCGCGCAGCAGCTTCGCCGCCAGCACCGGGCACAGCGTCAGTGATGCGGTCGAGGACAGCAGCACCGCGATGGCCAGCGTGTAACCGAACTCGCGGAAGAGGCCCCCGGTCTGGCCGGGCAGGAAGCTGAGCGGCACGAACACCGCGGCCAGGGTGGCCGTGGTGGTGATGACGGCAAAGATGACCTGCCGCGTGCCGAGGACGGCGGCCGCGCGCGCGCCCATCCCCTCGGCGCGGCGGCGCACGATGTTCTCGAGCACCACGATGGCGTCATCCACCACGAGGCCGGTGGCCAGCACCAGCGCGAGAAGCGTCAGGACATTGACCGAAAACCCGACCAGCCAGATCGCGGCGATGGTGCCGATCAGCGCCACCGGCAGCGTGACGGCGGGGATCAGCGTTGCCCTTGGGTCGCGCAGGAAGAGGTAGATCACCGCCACCACGATCAGCGCAGCGAGGCCGAGGCTGGTCGCCACCTCGGCGATGGCCCCGCGCACGAAGGTTGCATCGTCGGAGGTGACGAAAAGCTGCACGTCGTCAGGCAGGATTCGCTGGAGTGCCGCCGCCTCGGCCTTCACCGCGTCCGAGATCCGCAGGGTGTTCGACTGTGCCGCGCGAATGATGCCGAGGCCCACCCCCGCCTGCCCGTTGGCACGCAGGATGCTCTGACCGGGCGAGGGGCCGAGGGTCACCATCGCCACATCGCCCAACCTGACGCCGGGGGCGAGTTGAAGCGCCTCGAACTGCGCCGGCGTCGTCACCGCGGCGGTGGTGCGCACGACGATGCTCTGGTCCGCGGACGAGATCGCCCCGGCCGGCGCATCGAACGCGACCGAGGCCAGCGCGCGCCGCACGTCGGCCAGCGTAAGGCCGCGGCCGGCCAGTTGCATCAGGTCGATGTCCACGCGATAGACCTCGCCCCGGTCGCCGAACACCTGCACGTCCGCCACGCCTTCGACCGACAGAAGGCGGTCGCGCACGATGTCGTCCACGATCAGGGTCAGCGCCTCGGGCGAGCGGGTGGCCGAGGTCAGCGCCAGCCGC
Organism: uncultured Paracoccaceae bacterium; assembly: GCA_938028765.1. Lineage (GTDB taxonomy): Bacteria > Pseudomonadota > Alphaproteobacteria > Rhodobacterales > Rhodobacteraceae > CALIZF01. Next base: position 3,164 of record CALIZF010000019.1, on the reverse strand, counting down.
ATCACCGCGTCGGCGTTGGCATCGGCCTTGACCACGCGCGGATCCTCGGCCCCCGCGGGCAGGCTGTTGCGGATGCGCGCCACGTTGTCGCGCAGGTCGGTGGCGGCCACATCGAGGTTCACGCCGTCGCCGAACTCGACCGTCACCTGGCTGGTCCCGAAGCGCGACGAGGACGAGATCGCCTTGACCCCGCTCACCCGGCCCGCGGCGCCCTCGATCAGCGCCGTCACCTCGCGATCCACCGTCTCGGGCGCAGCACCTCGGAAGGCGGTGGTGATCGTCACCACCGGGCGATCGACATCCGGCAGTTCTCGTACCTCGGCGCCGATCAGGCCGGCGAGGCCCGCAACGACGATCAGCGCGTTCAGCACGAAGGCGAGGATCGGCCGGCGCACGAACAGCGCCGCACCCGACCGCGCCGCCGCGACCGGATCGACCGCACCGTCGGCCGCCGTCGGCCGGCCCTGCCCCGGCGCTGTCGTCATGTGCGCGGCCGCTGGCCGGCGTCGGCCGCAGGGCCGCCCGGCACCACCTCGCTGCCGGGGCGCAGTGCCTGCACGCCCTCGCGCACCACAAGGTCGCCGGGCTGGAACTCGGCCCGCACGAGGACTGCGTCCGCGGTGCGCTGCACGATCCTGACTGGCAGGCGCGCCGCCCGGCCCTCGCGCACGATCCAGACGAAGGCGCCCTGCGTGCCCCACTGCACCGCCAGCGGCGGCACGGTAGGGAAGGCCGGCCCCTCGACGTCCAGCGCGATCTCGAACGCCATGCCGGGGCGCAGCGTGTCGGCGGCGTTGTCCACCTCGGCCTGCAGACGGATGGTGCGGCTTGCGGCGTCCACCCGGTTGTCGATGGCCGCGACGATGCCCGGCACCGCCTGCCCGTCCGCCTGCGCCAACGGCCGGACCGCGACCCGGTCACCCGGCCCGATCCGTCCGACGAAGCGTTCGGGCACGCGGAAGTCCACCAACAGCCGGGTCCGGTCGTCGAGCCGCGCGATCTCGGTCGCCGCCGTCACCTGCTCGCCCGGCCCGACCGCGATGATGCCGACATGCCCTGTGATCGGGGCGCGGATGTCGCGGCGCGACAGGGCATAGTCGGCCTCGCGCAGCGCGAGTTCGGCCTGCGCCACCGCCAGCGCCGCCTCGCGCATCTGCAGGTCGGTCGCCGCGCCGGTTTCCAGAAGTCGCACCACCCGGTCCTGCCGGGCGCGGGCATCCTCCAGCACGAGGCGCGCGCGCGCCACGCCGATGTCCTGCGCCTCGCGGTCGAGCCGCGCGATCACCGCGCCTGCTAGCACTCGGCTGCCCGAGGCGACCGGCACCGCCTCGACGCGGCCGGCGACCTCGGCGGTCACGGTCACAGCATGGCGCGCCTGCCCCGTGCCGATCGCCGCCACGCGATCGAAGGCGCGCGCCTGCCCCGGGGGCTCTGCCAGCACGGCGACCGGGCCGCGCGGACCGAAGCCCGGAGGGCCGCCGGGCCGCGCGCCCGGCACGGGTGCCCCCGCCGGGTCCGGCGCGGGCACGATCCCGGCGGCCGTCAGCGGCGCCAGCAGCCCAGCCCGATCCAGCCATGGGTGCGACGCGGGCAGGAAGCGCGCCCACAGCAGGACGCCGGCGGCGACGACCGCCGCCGCCACCGCCGCCTGCCGGATCAGGTTCAGAAGACCGCCCATGCCGCTCCCCGACGCCGCCGGTCGCGCCGCCACCGGGACACTAGGGCAGGACCGACAGGGGGAAAGCGGAAAGGCAAGCCGGACGCCGCCCCGGCGTCACAATCGGTTGAGGGATGACCACACCGTCCGCGACGCCAGCCCCGAAAACGCGACGGGCCGCCCCTGCGGACGGCCCCCCAAACCACGGCCCCGGGGGCCGACAGGATCACTTGATCTTGCCCTCCTTGTACTCGACGTGCTTGCGCACGACCGGGTCGTACTTCGTGATCGAGAACTTGTCGGTCATCGTCCGGGCGTTCTTCTTGGTCACATAGAAATGCCCCGTGCCCGCCGTCGAATTCAGGCGGATTTTGATCGTCGTCGGCTTGGCCATGCCCCGCACTCCCTTGGACGGGCGCGCCAGCGGGGGCCGCCCGGAAAACCCTGAGCCTCGGCTTCTATCCGCGCGCGCCTTGCTGTCAAGCCGATTCCGGCCGTGCCTCAGGCGGCGGGTGGCGCGATCCCCACGGTCGCGTGGATCGCCGCCCGGGCGTTCCGGTCGAGGCCGAGCGCGCCGCCGAGCACCGAGAGAAACTGCCGTTCCGCGTCGGTGTCGGCCCGCGCCATCGCTGCGGCTGCGGCGTAGACCTGCCCGCGCGCCCCCTCGGCCACGTCGCGGGCGAAGGCGACGGGATCGACCGGGGCCGCAAGCTCGGCCTCGACGAAGGCGCGTTCCTCGGGTGTCGCATCGCCGAGGTGCTGCTCGATCGTCGCCCGTTCCTCGGCCGAGATGACGCCGTCCGCCTTCGCCGCCATGATCATCGCGCGGATCATCAGGCGAGCGTTCGATTCCATTGCGGCGGTCGCGGCGCCGGTGCCGGTGGCCTGGTCGAGCATCTGGCCGAGCTGGGTCATGCCGGCCGCCGCCGCCCCGCCCATGGCACCGATCATCGCCGAGAGGCCGCCCGAGACGTCCGCGGGCTTGCCGCCCGCCCCGGTCAGCTTCGCCATCGCCTCGGCCACCGGCGCCAGCGCGGGATTGGCCTTCATCGCCTGCGCGACGCCGTCCATGCCGCCCATCTTCTGATACCTGTCCCAGCCCTTGGCGGCGGCGAAACCGGCGGCCAGCGCGGCCAGCGTCCTGACGAAACTCATCCCGTCCTCCCTGTCGCGCCTCGATGCGCGGGCCGAGTGTAGGGGAAAACCATGACAGCAGGAAACCCGCCGCAAGCGCGGCCGCGCGGATTGCCGCGCGGCAGGCTGCGCGCCAGACCGCGCGCGCGCCCCGGGCGGAACGCGGCGGGTCAAGGGCCGTGCGCGGAGGGCCTGTAAGCCGGATTCTGTCCCGGGGGTTGCCCCCCGTCGTGCGGCCATTCCTCTGGGCCTGCGGTCGCCCGCAGGCTCTGGCTGCCAACCCGGGCCTCTCGGGCTGAAGCGTCCCTGCCGACCGTTGCCGGGCGGCGCGAGGCCCCTATGCGGCATTGCTCCCGGTGGGGCTTGCCGTGCC
>CALIZF010000018.1 GCA_938028765.1 uncultured Paracoccaceae bacterium | reverse complement strand
CCGTGGCCACTTCATCTTGTCGGAAATACTCCCGGGGGGTGAGCCGCGCTGCGGCGAGGGGGGCAGGAGGCCCCCCTGCTCCGGCCGGGGCGCGATCTGCGGCCGCGGTCATGGCGCCTCTTCCGGCTCGCCCGCGAACTCGGTCGCCAGCACGCCGGCCTCGAGGCCGCGATCGGTCAGCCAGCGGGCGAAAGCGGCGGTGTAGCCGTGGGTGGCCAGCACCCGGGTGGCCCCCGTCGCCGCCACGGCAGCGTTCAGCCCGTCCCAATCTGCGTGGTCGGAGAGGACGAACCCGCTGCCGAGCCCGCGCCGTCGCCGCACCCCGCGCAGCTGCATCCAGCCCGACACCATCGCCATCGGCGCCGGTCCGAAGCGGCGCGCCCAGGGGCTGCCGAGGGCGGCCGGGGGCGCCACCACCAGCGCGCCGCGGCTGCGCGACGGGTTGTCTGCCGCTGCCGCGGCGGCGGTGGTCGGCGGCAGCGGCAGGCCCTGGGCGCGCAGCACGTCCGTCATCGCGCCGACCGCGCCGTGGGTCAGGATCGGCCCCGGCGCGTCCGGGCCGCCGAGCGCCGCGATCAGCCGCTGCGCCTTGCCGAGGCTGTAGGCGCCGACCAGCGCGACGCGCCCCTCGGCCGCCGCCTGCGCCCACCAGGCACGGATCGACGCCGCCACCGCGGCCTGCGGGGGCCAGCGGAACACCGGCAGGCCGAAGGTGCACTCGGTGACGAAGGTATGGCACCGCACCGGCTCGAACGGCTCGCAAAGCCCGTCAGCTTCGGTCTTGTAGTCGCCCGAGACGACCCAGACCTCGCCCCCCGCCGCGACGCGCACCTGGGCCGATCCCGGCAGGTGTCCTGCGGGGTGCAGCGAGACGGTCGCCCCGCCGATGGTCAGCGGCACGCCATAGTCCAGCACCTGCACCGCGACGTCGCCCAGCCGCGCGCGGATCGCCGGCGCGGCGGCGGGGGTGCAGAGGTAGGCGGCATGGCCCGGCCGGGCGTGGTCGCTGTGGCCGTGCGTGATCACGGCCCGATCAACCGGCCGCCAGGGGTCGATGAAGAACCCGCCGGCAGGGCACCAGATGCCCCGTTCGGTCACGGTCAGGACGGGCTCGCGCGACATGCCGGGGATCCTAGCGCGTCCGCGGCCCCGCGCCAGCGGCGCGCCGGCCTGCGCATCCGTGCGCCCGCGGATCGGCCCGCGCTCCGCGCATCCGTCCGCGCATCCGCGCGGGCAGCCTGGATCAGCCGAAGCGGTTGTCGCGCGGGAAGCCGCGGGGCGCCATGCGGCCTGCGGTGGCGCGGGCGCCCAGCCATTCGGTGAGGTCGGGCTCGTGCCGGGTGCGGCCGGCCGGGTCCTTCCACGACAGGCCCTGTGCCAGCACCAGCGTGGTGGCGTCGGCCAGCCCGCCGTCCTTGAAGCGCATCAGCCGCACGCCCTTGCCGCGCGCCATCTCTGGCAGATCGGCCAGCGGGAACACCAGCATCTTGCGGTTCTCGCCCACGCAGGCGACATGATCGCCCGCCACCGGGCGCGCCAGCAGCGCCCGCGCGCCGTCGCGGAAGGTCAGCACCGTCTTTCCCGCGCGGGTCTGCGCGAGGCAGTCGTCCGCCGCCGCGACGAATCCGTCGCCATCCGACGAGGCCACGAGGATCCGCATCCCCGGCCGCCAGGGCAGGATGGTGACCACGCCGGCCTCCTGCGGCAGGTCGATCATCAGCCGCAGGGGTTCGCCCATCCCCCGGCCGCCGGGAAGGGCCGCACCCAGAAGCGTGTAGAACCGGCCGTTGGTGCCGAAGATCATCAGGCGATCGGTCGTCTCGGCGTGCAGCGCGATGTGCGGCCCGTCGCCGTCCTTGAACTTCTGGTCCGCATCGAGGGGCACATGCCCCTTCAGCGCGCGAATCCAGCCCATGCGCGACAGGACGACGGTGATCGGCTCGCGCTCGATCATCGCCTCGGCGGGGGCTTCCTCGGCCTCGCCGGCCACGGCCAGCGTGGTCCGGCGCGCGCCGCCGGGGCTGCGCAGGCCGAAGCGCTGGTCGGTCTCGTCGATCTCGACCCGGACGGCGGCCCACTGGCGGGCGGGATCGGCGAGCATCGCCTCGATCCCCGCCTTTTCCGCCGCCAGCCGGTCGCGTTCGGCGCGCAGTTCCATTTCCTCCAGCCGCCGCAGCGACCGCAGACGCATGTTCAGGATCGCGTCCGCTTGAACCTCGGTCAGGGTGCCCGGCCCGGCGCCCGGCGGCTGATAGTCGGCCTCGGACGCGGCGCGGCGGAAGCGGCGGCCCCAGCGTTCGCGCATCAGCGCGGCCTTCGGATCGGCGTCGTATCGGATGATGTCGATCACGCGGTCGAGGTTCAGATAGGCGGTGATGAAGCCGTCCAGCACCTCGAGCCGGTGGTCGATCCGCGCCAGCCGGTGCCGCGCCCGCCGCACCAGCACCGCGCGCCGGTGGTCGAGCCAGGCGCGCAGCACCTCGGCCAGCGAGCAGACCTTCGGCACGCGCCCGTCGATCAGCACGTTCATGTTGAGCGCGAAGCGCGTCTCGAGATCCGACAGGCGGAAGAGCTGGCCCATCAGCTGCTCAGGATCAACGGTGCGCGCGCGCGGCTCCAGCACGATCCGCACGTCCTCGGCGCTTTCGTCGCGGATGTCGGCGAGGATCGGCAGCTTCTTCGTCTGAACGATCTCGGCCAGCTTCTCGATCAGCTTGCCCTTCTGCACCTGGTAGGGGATTTCGGTGACGACCGCCTGCCACTGGCCGCGGCCCAGATCCTCGACCTGCCAGCGCGCCCGCAGCCGCAGCGACCCCCGGCCCGTCCTGTAGGCCTCGGCGATCACCTCGGGCGGATCGACCAGCACGCCGCCGGTCGGAAAGTCGGGGCCGGGAACCAGCGCCGCGATCGCGGCGTCGTCGGCGTCGGGCCGGTCGATCATGTGCCGCGCGGCGGCCAGAAGCTCGCCTAGGTTGTGCGGCGGCACGTTGGTGGCCATGCCCACGGCGATTCCGCTTGCCCCGTTCGCCAGAAGGTTGGGGAAGGCCGCCGGCAGCACCACCGGCTCGGTCAGCGTGCCGTCGTAATTCGGGCGGAAATCGACCGCATCCTCGTCGAGGCCGTCCAGCAGCGCCTCGGCCGCGGCGGTCAGGCGGGCCTCGGTGTAGCGGCTGGCGGCGGGGTTGTCGCCGTCGATGTTGCCGAAGTTGCCCTGCCCGTCCACCAGCGGATAGCGCATGGCGAAGGGCTGGGCGAGGCGGGCCATCGCATCATAGATCGCGGCGTCGCCGTGCGGGTGGTAGTTGCCCATCACGTCGCCCGAGATCTTGGCCGACTTGCGGAACCCCCCCGCCGCGGTCAGACGCAGCTCGCGCATCGCATAGAGGATGCGCCGGTGCACGGGTTTCAGACCGTCGCGCGCGTCGGGCAGCGCGCGGTGCATGATCGTGCTGAGCGCGTATTGCAGGTAGCGCGCGCCGATGGCGCGGCCGAGCGGTTCGGTGGAAAGGCCGCCGGGGGCGTCGTCGTCGGGCGCATCGGTCATGGGTGGCATGTATCGGCGGGCGGGCCGCGGGTCCAGTGCGTCAGACCCGGCGGGCGCGGCGGGCGCGGTCGATCAGCGCGGCCAGCCACGGACGCGGGCGGATGCGGATCGTCACGGCGCGATCGTCCTGCGCTGCGGGCGGCGGGCCGGCGACGGCGGGGCCCGCATCGTCGGCCGGACGTTCGGCCATGATCCGCGCGACCGCCAGACGCTCGACCAGCGCCGCAGGCAGGCCGGCGGGCGGCTCCCACGCTTCGGCCGCCACCGCGGCGCGGGCGGCGTCGAGGTCGGGCGCATAACCGCGCGCCGCCGCCCAGGCGGCCGAGACGGCGGCGAAACGGTCGAGGGTCGCCAGCCGGTCCGCCGGCGACAGCAGGGGCGCGTCGGGGCCGAGGTCAAGCGGGGCGGCCGCCTGCACCGCGAAGAAGGCGCGCAGCGTGCGCAGCCGCAGATCCTCGGACGCGATCATGGCGCAGGCGGTCTGCGCGGCCAGGACCTCGGCCCGGTGCGGGGTGGGATAGACGCGCGGGGGCGGGTCCAGCCCTGCCGCCTCGATCCCCGCAAGGCCGAGGAAGGCGGGCCACAGCGCACCCGCGGCTCGCGCGGCGTCGAAATCGCCAAGGCGCAGCGCGGCCCCCGCCGCCTCGAACGGCGCGAAGAGGGCGGGCAGGTCGGTCAGCACCGGCGCCAGATCGACGGCCATCGCAGCCGCCCCCCGGCCCGCGCCGCGCTCGCCGTTGCAGGCGGCCTCGCGCAGGAAGGCCTCGACCAGCGAATCGGGACGGCGGACCATCGCCACGACCGCGACCGCATCGAACCGCGCGGCCTGCGCGACGAGGCGCGACACCAGCATCGCACGGTCCTCGGCCCTGGGCAGCAAGAGGTTCTCGGCCGAGACGACGACGGTCGCGGCACCCGCCCGCCGCGCCTCGGCGGCGATCGCGTCCCACGGCGCAGGGTCGTCGCGGTGCAGCGCCGCGACCAGCGCCTGATGGCCGGGGTTGCCGCCCGGCCGCACCGGGGCGTGCCCCGCCGCCCGGCCCGCCACGGGAAACAGCACGCCCCGCCGGGCCAGCGCGGGCGCGCCCGCCGCCAGCGCCGCCTGGATCGCTGTCGTGCCGGTCTTGTGCATTCCGAGGTGCAGCACCAGCCGGGCCGGAACGCGCCCGCCGGCGCGGCGCAGGGCGGGTGCTGCCGCAGCCCGCCGCATGGCAAGGATCGCGGCCGCGGCGGCGAAGTCGCCCCCCCGCAGGGCGGCGTGCAGCGCGAAGAAATCGACCTGCCGGATCACCCCGTGCCGGCTCGGCCGGCCGACCCGCCCGATGCGGGCCAGCACCGGATCATCGAAGATCGCGGGGCCGAACCGGTCGTCGCCCAGAAGGGCGACGATCCGCGGGCCGAGGTCGGCGATGGCATCGTCGGTTGCCGCGGCCAGCGCACCGATCACCTCCATGTCCCAGATCAGCCGCGACACGGTGTTGAACAGCTCGCGCCGCAGGAACCGCGGCGGCGCACCGGTCTCGGCCACCCACCGGCGCATGTGCCGCATGCACTTTTCCAGCAGCTGCACCTGCAGGCGGTGCGTCGCGGCATCGGGCGGCGTGACCGAGATCGACCCCGCCCGCCGCCGCCAGACGCGCACCGGCGCGCCCAGAACCGCGATGGACCGGGCCGCCGTCACCGCCTGCAGGACGAACAGCCGGTCCTCGAACCGGGTCTGCGCGGGGTCGAAGTGCAGGCCCGCGCGGGTCAGGAAGGCGCGGGTGTAGAGGCTCGACCAGGACGAGGTGATGAACTGCGCCTCTTCGATCCCGCGCAGGCCGGCGCCGCGCCGGGCTTGCCAGAACAGCGCCGCGTCCCGTTGCAGCAGACGCGGCACAACGCTGCCCGCGGCGGTGAAATACGTCTGCGCCTGCACGATGTCGGCCCCGCCCGCCTCGGCCAGCTCGAGCTGCGCGGCAAGCCCGCCGGGCACGTAGTAGTCGTCGGCATCGAGGAACGCGATCCGCGCGCCCGAGGTCGCCGCCATCCCGCTGTTGCGCGCCGCCGACAGGCCCGCGTTGCGGTCGTGCTGCACGACCGTGACCGACCGCGCCGGGCACAACGCCGCAACGGCGCCGGCCGTGAAGCGTTCGGGATTGTCGTTGACGACGACGATTTCGGTATCCGCGATCCCCTGCGCCAGAACCGACTGGACGGCTGCCCCGAGGAATGCGGTTTCGTCGTAGAACGGAATGATGACGGACAGCCGCGGCACGCGCGGTCAGAGGCTGCCCGGATCCCCGCCGCCGCCCGACGGACCGCCGAAATCGACCGTGAAGGCCAGCCCGATCACCAGCGCCAGCAGCGCAGCCAAACCCAATCCGGCGCCAAGCATCGAAAATCTCCGTCGTCAACAAGATCCCGATGCCACATCTCGTGCGCCGCGGAAAGCACGATCTGCGCCCGCGCGGCTTGTCGGCCGCCCGCCGGGCGTCTAGGTGCCGGCGCGGGCCATCGCGGGGGCGGCATGCGGCGGACGATCCTGATCACAGGCTGTTCCTCGGGCATCGGTCTTGCGTCGGCGCGCGTCATGGCCGCGCGCGGCTGGCGGGTTCTGGCGACCTGCCGCCGGCCGGCCGATTGCGCGCGGCTGCAGGGCGAAGGGCTGGAAAGCTTTCCGCTGGACTATGCCGATCCCGATTCGCTGGCCGCCGCAGTGGCCGAGGCCGCATCGCGCACCGGCGGGCGGATCGATGCGCTGTTCAACAACGGCGCTTTCGCCTGCCCCGGCGCGGTCGAGGACCTGCCGCGCGAGGCGCTGGAATCGGTGTTCCGGACGAACCTCTTCGGCGTGCACGACCTGACCCGGCGGGTGATCCCCCTGATGCGGGCGCAGGGCAGGGGCACCATCGTCAACTGTTCGTCCGTCCTCGGCCTCGTGCCGATGAAATGGCGCGGGGCCTATGTCGCCTCGAAATACGCGCTCGAAGGGCTGACCGATGTCCTGCGGCTCGAGATGCGCGACACGCCGGTGAAGATCGTGCTGATCGAGCCGGGGCCGATCACCAGCCGGATCCGCGCCAATTCGATCCCGCATTTCGAACGCTGGATCGACTGGCGCGCCTCGCCCCGCCGGGCGCAGTACGAGGGCAGCCTGTTGCGCCGGCTCTACGAGGACCGCGGCCCCGACCGGTTCGAACTGCCGCCCGAGGCGGTGGCGCGCGTGCTGGCCCGCGCGGTCGAGGCGCGCACCCCCGCGCCGCGCTACTTCGTCACCGCGCCGACCTGGATCATGGCCGGGCTCCGGCGGGTGCTGCCGACCCGTGCGCTGGATGCGATCCTCGCCCGCGGATGAGGCAGCGGGGCGGGCGCCCCGCTTGTCGCCCGGACCTTCGCCTTTTTCGCGAGGCCCGCTATGTCGCCCCGGAACGGCGGAGTGCACCCCATGATCAACGACCCCCTTTTCATCGTCGTCGCTGTCGCGACGCTAGCCGTGCTGGCGATCCTGCTCGTCGGCATCGGCGGCTTCGCGCGCGGCGGCGAGTTCAACCGAAAGCACGCCAACCGCATCATGCGGTATCGTATCGCGGCCCAGTTCGTGGCGGTCGTGCTGATCGTGGGATATGTCTGGCTGCGGCGGGGGGGATGACGGATGGTCGTGCTGTCGAAGATCTACACGCGGACCGGCGACGCCGGCGAAACTGCACTCGGCAACGGCGCGCGGGTGGCCAAGCACGCGCTGCGGGTGCAGGCCTACGGCACCGTGGACGAGACGAACGCGACCCTGGGCCTCGCCCGGCTGCATGCGACGGACGAGCTGGATGCCGCGCTCGCCCGCATCTCGAACGACCTCTTCGATCTCGGCGCAGACCTGTGCCTGCCGGACATGCACGAGGACGGGGCGCGCGAATGGACGCCCTTGCGGATGATCGCGCCCCAGGTCGCCCGGCTCGAGGCGGAGATCGACGCCATGAACGCACGGCTTGAACCGCTGCGGTCCTTCATCCTGCCGGGCGGCACGCCGCTGGCCGCGCACCTGCACCTCTGCCGCACCGTCTGCCGCCGGGCGGAACGGCTGGTGGTCGAGCTTGCCACTGTCGAGGCGATCAACCCTGAGGCGGTCAGGTATCTCAACCGTCTCAGCGACTGGTTCTTCGTCGCGGGGCGCATCGCCAACGAGGACGGCGCGCGCGACGTGCTGTGGGTGCCGGGCCTGACGCGGCCGGCCGCCCCCGGAACGACGTGACGTCGCGGCAGCGGCCGGAGTCGGATTCGCACTGTCCCGGCCGCCGCTTTGGGGTTATCTCCGCGCGCAGGAATGTTTCGCACGCATGACAGGGGGATGGGCCGGATGAAGGTTCTTGTGCCGGTGAAGCGGGTGATCGACTACAACGTGAAGGTCCGGGTCAGGGCGGACGGGTCCGGGGTCGATCTCGCCAACGTCAAGATGAGCATGAACCCCTTCGACGAGATCGCGGTGGAAGAGGCGATCCGGCTGAAGGAAAAGGGCGTGGCCTCCGAAATCGTGGCGGTCTCGATCGGCGTCAAGCAGGCGGCCGAAACGCTGCGGACGGCGCTCGCCATGGGGGCCGACCGGGCGATCCTGATCGTTGCGGCCGACGACGTTCACCAGGACATCGAACCCCTGGCAGTGGCCAAGCTGCTGGCGGCGGTGGCAAAGGACGAGGCGCCGGGGCTCATCCTGTGCGGCAAGCAGGCGATCGACAACGACATGAACGCAACGGGCCAGATGCTGGCCGCGCTGCTGGGCTGGGCGCAGGCAACCTTCGCCTCGGAGGTGAAGGTCGAGGGTGACCATGCGACGGTGACGCGCGAGGTGGACGGCGGGCTTCAGACGGTAAGGGTGAAGCTGCCCGCCATCGTGACCGTGGACCTTCGGTTGAACGAGCCGCGCTATGCCTCGCTGCCCAACATCATGAAGGCGAAGAAGAAGCCGCTGGAAGAAAAGACCGCGGCCGAGTACGGCGTGGACGTGGCGCCGCGGCTGAAGGTGGTCAAGACGGTGGAACCGGCAGGGCGCAAGGCAGGCGTCCGGGTGAAGTCGGTGGATGAGCTGATCGCGAAGCTCAAGGACGAGGCGGGGGTGCTCTGATGGCGGTTCTTCTTCTGGCCGAGGTGAACAAGGGTGCGCTGGTCGCCGACGGCTTTGCCAAGGCGCTGACGGCGGTTGCGCCGCTCGGGCCGGTGCATGCGCTGGTCGCGGCCCCCGGCGGGGCGGCGGCAGCGGCCGAGGCGGCGTCCTATGCGGGCGTGTCCAAGGTGATCCTCGCCGACGATGCGGTGTTCGACCACGGGCTGGCCGAACCCGTGGCGGCGCTGGTCGTGTCGCTTGCGGGGGATTACGAGCATATCGCGGCCGCTTCGGGCGCCTTCTCGAAAAGCGTTCTGCCCAGGGTGGCCGCGCTGCTCGATGTGATGGTGATCTCCGAGGTGGTGGCGGTGCATGACGCCGCGACCTTCGACCGGCCGATCTATGCCGGAAACGCGGTGCAGACCGTCACCTCTTCGGACGCGAAGAAGGTGATGACGATCCGCACCGCGACCTTCGCGGCGGCGGGAAAAGGCGGGTCGGCGCCGGTCGAGGCGGTGTCGGTCGCCGTGGACGGGTCGCTGTCGTCCTGGGTCGAGGACAGGGTGGCGTCTTCGGACCGGCCCGAGCTGACCTCGGCGGGCATCGTCGTTTCGGGCGGCCGGGGCGTGGGGTCGCAGGCGGACTTCGCGCTGATCGAGAAGCTGGCCGACAAGCTGGGCGCCGCTGTCGGTGCCAGCCGGGCGGCAGTCGATTCCGGCTACGCCCCAAACGACTGGCAGGTGGGCCAGACCGGCAAGGTCGTGGCGCCGCAGCTCTACGTCGCGGTCGGCATCTCGGGCGCGATCCAGCACCTGGCCGGGATGAAGGATTCGAAGGTCATCGTCGCGATCAACAAGGACGAGGAGGCGCCGATCTTCCAGGTCGCCGACTATGGCCTGGTCGGCGACCTTTTCGCCGTCGTCCCCGAGATGATCGAGAAGCTCTGACCTCGGGCCGGGCGGCGGCATCCGCCGCCGTCCGGCGTGTCGCGCGGGTCAGTGCCGAAACGCCACCGCGGGCGCCAGCCGCCCCGCAACGAGGGCATGCGCCTCAGGCCCCGGCAGGCCCAGGGCGGACATCGGCGCATCCGGCAGGTGATGGTGCGGGGGCAGGGCGACCTCGATCACCTCGGCAACCGCCGGCCGCAAGGCGGCGATCATCGCGGCATCGACCAGGGCCGGCTCGTTGCCCGGCCCGGCCGAGACGGGCGGCGGACCCGCGGCGATCCAGACCAGCACCGTCGGCCCGCCGATGGCCGACAGCAGCGCCAGCATCCGGTCGGTCCAAGCAAGGCGCAGCGCCTGCGCGACCACGCCGAACCGGTCGGGCGACCGCCGCGCGAGCGCGAGGCAGAGGTGGCGGGTGAAGTGGAACTCGGTGAAGTCGACCTCGGGGAAAAGCGCCCGCAGCGGGGGCAGCGCGGCCACGAACCGGTCGTTGCGGCGCGGATGCACCGTGTAGAACGGATTCGTCAGGTTCAGCGCCCCGGGCACCTGCACCAGCCGCAGACGTGCCGCCGCGGCAACGCGCAGCACCGCCGGATCCGACAGGAACGCGTCCGGCCCTGCATTGACGCAGCCGAGGTTGACCACCGTCGCCCCCGTCCGCCGGCCGAGCTGCGCGGGCCAGGGGTCGTCCACGAACTTGCCATAGGTCGCAGTCCCGCCGAGCGCCGCCACATAGGGGCCGTCAAGCCGCGCCCGCGGCCCCCGGAAGGTCAGCCGAGACCCGCCGTATCGGCATGGAAAATAATCGGGCACCCCCGCGCCCGGCGCCTCGTAGGCCATCACACCCACCCGTGTTTCGATTCACCCGGAGGAAACGGTGGACCGTGCAGGTTTCCGAAACGCTAAAGCGCAAAGTCGACACGATTCCGCCGCCGGCTTGCCGCACGCTGCAGCCTTGCGCCGCCCGGCGCGGGGTGCCAATTCTCATCGGGGGCAAGGAGGCAGGGCATGGAGATCCGGTCGGTCGGTGTCGTGGGCGCAGGCCAGATGGGCAACGGAATCGCGCATGTCTTCGCGCTCGCGGGGTATGACGTGGTGCTGACGGATGTCAGCCAGGACGCGCTCGACCGCGCTATGGCCACGATCGACCGCAACCTCGACCGTCAGGTCAAGCGCGGCGCCGTGACGCCCGAAGGAAAGGCCGAGGCCCTCGCCCGCATCCGTCCCACCCTGTCCCTGGCCGAGGCCGGCGCGACCGACCTCGTGATCGAGGCCGCGACCGAAAGCGAAGCCGTCAAGCAGCAGATTTTCGACGCGCTGGCCCCGCACCTGAAGCCGCATACGATCCTGACCAGCAACACCTCGTCGATCTCGATCACGCGGCTGGCCAGCCGCACCGACCGGCCAGAGCGCTTCATGGGGTTCCACTTCATGAACCCCGTCCCGGTGATGCAGCTGGTCGAACTGATCCGCGGGATCGCCACCGACGAGGAAACCTACCGCACCCTTCTTGCCGTGGTCGAGCGCCTCGGCAAGACCGCTGCCTCGGCGGAGGATTACCCGGCTTTCATCGTCAACCGCATCCTGATCCCGATGATCAACGAGGCGGTCTATGCTCTCTACGAGGGCGTCGGCAACGTCCGGTCCATCGACCAGGCGATGAAGCTGGGCGCGAACCACCCGATGGGGCCGCTCGAACTTGCGGACTTCATCGGGCTGGACACCTGCCTTGCGATCATGAACGTGCTGCACGACGGCCTCGGCGACACCAAATACCGCCCCTGCCCGCTTCTGGGGAAATATGTCGAGGCCGGCTGGCTCGGCCGCAAGACGCAGCGGGGCTTCTACGACTACCGCGGCGACGCGCCCGTGCCGACGCGCTGACCGTCCGCCGGCGCCGCCGCGCCCCTCTGCCCGCGCCTTTCCGCGCGGACGCCGCAGGGCCCGGGCCGGTGCCCGGCGCTCAGCCCTCGGCCAGCGCCAGCGTGCGCGCGCGCAGCCAGGCCATCAACGCGGTCGTGTTGCCCGCGCGCGCCGCAATCTCGTCCGGCGGCACGACATGGCCGATGACGGGCTTTTGCGGCTTGCGCATCGCATGGACGATCTCGTGCAGCAGAAGACCCTGCCGCAACGTCGGCGATGTGAGGTTGGCCCAGTGGTAGAGGCGGCTGTTCTGGCCGGGGAAATAGACCGGCACGACCTGCGCGCCCGACCGCAGCAGCATCTTGGCGGTGAAGGGGTTCCAGTCCGCCTCGACCGCGGGGGCGAACCACGAGGGCGCGCTGGCCACCTGCCCGGCCGGAAACAGCACCACCACGCCGCCGTCCTTCAGATGCTCCATCGCCAGCCGGCGCATCTCGAGGTTCTTGCGCACGCTGTCGGTCTCGTGCGGGAAGGCGACCGGCAGCATGTGATAGCCGATATCGGGCACGTTGGTCAGCAGCGACCGGGTGAGGATCTTGAAATCCGACCGAACCCGCCCGATCAGCTCGGCCAGGATCAGCCCGTCCACCAGGCCGTGCGGATGGTTCGCCACCACCACGACCGGCCCCTCGGCGGGGATGCGGCGCACCTCCTCGTCCGGGGTCAGCAGCGGGATTTCCAGCAGCTCCAAGGTCTTGCCCCAGAAGCTCTGACCGGGCCGGCGCCCTGTCCGCTCGAACTTCCGCACCAGCCGCATCAGCGTCAGCTTGCCGGTCAGCCATTCGATCGTGCGGATCGTCGCGGCCTTGCGCGGATCCTCGAAGGTGCCAGCGTAGCTAAGGTTGCGCCCGTCGTAGGCGACGTATTCGGGGTTCTCGGTCAGGGCCGGCAAGGCCTCGGCCGCGGCCCCGGTGCGCAGGGGGGGCGTCGGGGGCATCAGCAATCCTCGCCGAAGCGGCCGGCGACCAGCGCCTCGAGCGCGGCCGACAGCTGCGCGGCCTCGGGACCGGCGGTTTCCACCTCGATCGTGGTGCCGCGGGCGGCGCCCAGCATCAGCAAGCCCATGATCGAATCGCCCGACACCCGCATGCCGTCGCGGCTGACGACGGCCGTGGCATCGTGCGCCTCGACGACCGCCACGAACTTGGCCGATGCGCGGGCATGCAGCCCCTTTTCGTTCACGATCCTGAGCGTTCGGGTCGTCATCCCGACTGATTAGCGCCGGATCTCGCGGCTGTCGATGTATTTGCGCCCGGCCGTCGCGGCAGCCTCGACCGCCTCGACAAGGCTCAGGTCGCGCGACTGGGCGAGCTTGATCAGCATCGGCAGGTTGGCGCCGTAGAGGATCCGCCGGTTGTCGCGGGCGCAGGCAAGGATCGACAGGTTCGAGGGCGAGCCGCCGAAGAGGTCGGTCACCACGACCACCCCCGCGCCCTCGTCCACCGCATCGGCGGCGGCGCGGATCTCGGCTTCCTTGGCGGCGCGATCGTGGTCGGCCTCGATGGCGACGGTTCGGATACCGGTCTGGCGGCCTAGAACGTGCTCGACCGCGGCCAGATACTCGCGCGCCAGCCCGCCGTGCGCGACGATCACGACGCCGATGACGGGCGCCCTGCCCATGCCATTCGACTGCCCCTTGCCCAGCCCCTCAGCCAGCATGGTCACGTGCGCCCTCTGCACTGCGGCGTTCCAGCTCGCGATGACGTTTAGACACCTGCCAGCCCGCCTCTGCAAGCGCACCCGCGAGCATTTCCGCAACGACGACGCTGCGGTGCTGGCCGCCCGTGCAGCCGAACCCGATGGCGAGGTGGGCCTTGCCTTCGTCCGTCTGGGCCGGCAGAAGCATGAGGATCAGGTCGGCGACCCGGTCGAAGAACGGGCGGAAGCGCGGGTCGGCCGCCACGGCCTGCGCCACCGCCGGGGCGCGGCCGTCGAGCGGCCGGAGGGCCGGATCCCAGTAGGGGTTCTTCAGAAAGCGACAGTCAAACACCATGTCCACGCCGCGCGGCAGGCCGCGCTTGTAGCTGAAGGATTGCACCGACACCGCAAGCCGGCCCTGCGGCGTCGCCCCGAACCAGCGCGCGATCTCGGCCTTCAGGTCGTGCGGCGTCATGTCCGAGGTGTCGATCAGCATGTCGGCGCGGGTGCGGATCGGGGCCAGAAGGTCGGCCTCGCGCGCGATCCCGGCCTGCGGATCCTCGGCCGGGGCCATGGGGTGGCGGCGGCGGGTTTCGGAATAGCGCCGCACCAGCACGTCCGGCCGACAGTCGAGATAGATCACCTCGATCTGCACGCCGGGGTCGCGCGTCAGCGTGTCGATCAGCTCGATCAGCCCGGCGGCCGAAAAGCTGCGCCCCGCCGCCGCCAGGCCGAGCGCCAGCGGCCGGTCCAGCGGCGGCCCGTCCAGCAGCCGGGGCACGAGGCGCAGGGGCAGGTTGTCGATCGTCTCGCAGCCCAGATCCTCCAGCGCGCCGATCGCCGTCGTCCGCCCGGCGCCCGAGGGGCCGGTGACAAGGATCAGGCGGGCGCTGCGGTCGGCGCCATGGGGGACGCGGGTGGCATCGGTCATGATCGGCCCCGGCCGGCTCATGCGGCGCGGCCCCACAGCACATAGTGCCGGATCGCGGCGGGGAAATGCCCCGTCGCCACGGCGTGAACGCAGGCGACTGCAGCACCGCGCCAATGCCAGAGGCGGCGCGGCGGCAGGCGGTCCGCTTCCGCCCGACCCAGATCGACCACCAGCGCGAGCTGCGCCTGCCGCAGGACGGGCGCGTGCAGAAGGCCGATGCCCCGCGCCTCGATCCAGCGCGGCAGCCCCTCCGGCGCTTGGGCAAGGATCGCGCCCCGCGGTCCGCCATCGGGCGGATCGCCCGGCGCGCTGCCGGCCGCCGCGGCCCCCGCGTCCGGCGCCTCCGGCGCCCCCGGCCCCGGCGACCGCTCGATGCGGCCCCCGCGCGCAACCGCGTCGTCGGGTTCGGTGCCCGCGTCCGGCCGCCGCGAAGCGGGCGCGGACGGCAGCGTCAGCAGCACACGGTCGTCGGCCACCAGCGCCGCGCCGAGCCCCATCAACGCCAGCGCCAGCGCCGACTTGCCGGACCCCGACGGGCCGAGGATCAGGACGCCCGCGCCGCCGAAGGCCACACAACTGGCGTGCACGATGCCCGCCGCCGCAACGGCCGACGGCCCCGGACCGATCCCGCCCGGCACCGCGGCCGCGTCCGCCGCCGCAGGCGCGCCGCCCGCTGCGTGGACCGCCCCGCTCACACCGGCAGGCCCACCACGAACCGCGCGCCGAGCGGTTCGGACGTCGCGTCGTCGTCGGTGGGGCGGATGTTCTCGGCCCAGATCACGCCGCCATGGGCTTCGACGATCTGTTTCGAGATCGAAAGGCCCAGCCCCGAGTGGTTGCCGAACTGACCCGGCGGCCGCTCGGAATAGAACCGGTTGAAGATCTTCGTCAGCGACTGTTCGGGAATGCCCGGCCCCGTGTCCTCCACCACGACCAGCACACGGTTCTCTCGCCGGCGCGCCCAGACGCGCACCGCATCGCCTTCCTCGCAGAACGAGATCGCATTGCTGATCAGGTTCACGAACACCTGCGCCAGCCGCGCCTCCAGCCCGTTGATGCGGATGGGTTCGGGCGGCAGGTCGGTGATGAAGTCCACGCCCTTCTCGGCCGCCTGCTTGCCAAGGTATTCGCCGAGGTTCGTGATCGTCCGCAAGAGGTCGAATTCTTCCTCGACCTCCTTCACCAGCTCGCTGTCGAGCCGCGAGGCGTTCGAGATGTCGCTGACCAGCCGGTCGAGGCGGCGCACGTCGTGTTCGATCACATCGAGAAGCTTCTCGCGCTGGTCCTCGCGCTTGGCATGTCGCATCGTGTTCACGGCGGATCGCAGCGAGGCCAGCGGGTTCTTGATCTCGTGGGCGACGTCGGCGGCGAACTGTTCGTTGGCGTCGATCCGGTCGTAGAGGGCCGCCACCATGCCGCGCAGCGCGATCGACAGCCGCCCGATCTCGTCCGGGCGCGCGGTCAGGTCCGGGATGCGGATGCGGCCCGGCGCCATCTTGCGCGCGTTCCGGTCGCGGCCGAGTTCCGCCGCCGCCGCAAGGTCGCTTAGGGGGTTGGCGATGGTCGAGGCCAGCACCAGCGACAGCCCGATCGACACCAGAAGCGCGATCACGAACAGCTGCAGCACCTGTTCGCGTTCGTCGCGCACGAGGTTGTCGATCTCGCCGGCGGCCGACGACACGACCACGGCCCCCACGACCGCCCCCTGCGACAGGACCGGGGTGGCGACGGCGAACAGGGTCGCCCCCTCGGCATCGCGGCCGGTGCGCACGACCGTCTCGCCGCGCAGGGCGCCGGGCAGCAGCGCGCGGGCGAGGCTTTCGGCATCGAGCGCAGCACCGGCCGCATCCGGCTGCGCGCGCAAGGTGGAAATCCCCTCCCAGATCGCGTTCAGAAGGTCCGTGATGACGGTCGGCCGCGCGCCGCCGCCCGGCGGGATGACCGGATCGGGCGCCGTATCGCCCACCTGCACCGCCGCCCGTTCGCCGTCGGCGGTGTAGACCATGAGCGTCGAGCCCGGCGCGAGGTCGATGGTCGCCAGCCGTTCCTCGAGCCCCTCGCCGGGGGCGGGGCGGGCCACGACGGCCGCGATCAACCGCGCCTCGGTCACCAGCGCGCGTTCGCGCTGCGCCACCAGACTGTCGCGGAACGGATTGAGGAACAGGACGCCCGCCACCAGGACGATCAGCGCAAGCAGGTTGAACACGACGATCTTGCGCGCAAGCGGCGAGCGGTTCAGCGTGAACACGCTGCGCCGCGCCCGGGTGTCGCGCAGGGCGGCATCCGAGGTTTCCGGCGCAACCCAGTCCTCGCCCAGAAGCACCTCGCCGGCGGCGCGCGGTGCAGGCCCTGCGTCCCCGGTCGGGATGCGGCGGGCGATGGTCATTCTTCGTTGTAGCGGTAACCGATTCCGTAGAGCGTCTCGATTGCCGCGAAATCGGGATCGACCGCGCGCATCTTCTTGCGCAGCCGCTTGATGTGGCTGTCGATCGTGCGATCGTCGACATAGACCTGATCATCATAGGCCACATCCATCAGCTGGTCGCGGCTCTTGACGAAGCCGGGCCGCTGCGCAAGCGCCTGGAGCAGCAGGAACTCGGTCACCGTCAGTGATACGTCGTGCCCCTTCCACGTCACCGAGTGGCGCAGCGGGTCCATCCGCAGGCTGCCGCGTTCGATGACCTTGGAATCGTCGCCTGTCGGCATCTCGCCCGTGGCGATCGCCTCCTGCCGGCGCAAAAGGGCGCGGATCCGCTCGACCAGCAGGCGCTGGCTGAAGGGCTTCTTCACGTAGTCGTCCGCGCCCATGCGCAGGCCCAGAACCTCGTCGATCTCGTCGTCCTTCGAGGTCAGGAAGATCACCGGCATCGTCGTCTTCTGCCGCAGGCGCTGCAGCAGATCCATGCCGTCCATGCGTGGCATCTTGATGTCGAGAACGGCCATGTCGGGCAGGCGTCGGTTGAAGGCGTCGAGCGCCGTCTGACCGTCGTTGTAGGTCTCCACCTCGAAGCCCTCGGCTTCGAGCGTCATCGAAACGGACGTCAGGATGTTCCTGTCGTCGTCCACCAGCGCGATCCGCGACATGGGGGGTGTCCTTGTGCTGCTCGGGTTGCCTGTTTTTTGCCACATCTTCGTGTTTCCGGCCCTTCGAATCAACCGCCAAGTACGAATCGGGCCTGTGCCCCACGCCATGAAGGCGCCGAAAATCCGAAGGAATGGCTAATATGCCTCACCCCGCGGCAGGTCCGGGCTGCGGCGGATCGTGCAACGGCGACGGCGCGGCGGGACAATCTGCCGATGGTTGCGCTAACGCCGCCGAGGCTTCTGTTCCTCCGCGAAGCCTGCGTGCTATACGCCGCGTGCGGACCCGGACGGGCACGCCTGCGCCACAAAATTGCTCTGACCGGCGCGCAGAGGTAACAAAACGCCGAATCGCGGCGACAGGAGCCCGAGATGCAGCATGGACGCGTTAACCCGGCCCGTACCTTGGCTTCGCAGGGTATGACCGGGCTTGGCCATGTCTACTACAACCTGACCGAGCCTGCGCTGGTCGGCGCGGCGGTGGCGCGGGGCGAGGGGCAGATCGGCCGCGGCGGGGCGTTCCTGTGCACCACGGGCCAGTTCACCGGGCGCAGCCCGAAGGACAAGTTCGTCGTCCGCACTCCCTCGGTCGAAGCCCACATTTGGTGGGAGAACAACGGCGCGATGTCCGCCGAGGCGTTCGACCGCCTCCATGCCGACATGCTCGAGCATGTCCGCGGGCGCGACCTCTTCGTCCAGGACCTCTACGCCGGGGCAGATCCGGCGCACCGGCTGGACGTGCGGATGGTGACCGAGCTTGCCTGGCACAACCTCTTCATCCGCCATCTCCTGCGCCGGCCCGAGCGGGCGGAACTCGACACTTTCGATCCGGCCTGGACGATCCTCAACGTCCCCTCGTTCAAGGCGGATCCGGCCCGCCACGGCACCCGCACGGCGACCGTGATCGCGCTGAACTTCGACAAGCGGCTGATCCTGATCGGCAACACCGCCTATGCGGGCGAGAACAAGAAAGCGGTGTTCACGCTGCTGAACTACCTTCTGCCGGAAAAGGGCGTGATGCCCATGCACTGCTCGGCCAACCATGCACCCGGCCGGCCGGACGAGGCGGCGGTGTTCTTCGGCCTGTCGGGCACCGGCAAGACCACCCTGTCTGCCGATCCCTCGCGCACGCTGATCGGCGACGACGAGCACGGCTGGTCGGATCGGGGCACCTTCAACTTCGAGGGCGGCTGCTACGCCAAGACGATCAACCTGTCGCCCGAGGCCGAGCCCGAGATCTACGCGACCACCAGCCGCTTCGGGACCGTGGTCGAGAACATGGTCTATGACCCCGAGACCTTCGAGCTCGACTTCGCCGACGCCAGCCTGACCGAGAACACGCGCTGCGCCTACCCGCTCGAGGCGATCTCGAACGCCTCGGCCACGGGCCTCGGCGGGCACCCGAAGAATATCATCATGCTGACCTGCGATGCCTTCGGCGTCCTGCCGCCGATCGCGCGGCTGACGCCGGCTCAGGCGATGTATCACTTCCTGTCGGGCTTCACCGCCAAGACCGCGGGCACGGAACGCGGCGTGACCGAGCCCACGCCGACGTTCTCGACCTGCTTCGGCGCGCCCTTCATGCCGCGCCGTCCCGAGGTCTATGGCAAGCTTCTGCAGGAGAAGATCGCCCGGCACGGCGCCACCTGCTGGCTGGTCAACACCGGCTGGACCGGCGGCGCCTACGGCACCGGGCGGCGGATGCCGATCCGGGCCACCCGCGCCCTGCTGCGGGCGGCGCTGGACGGGTCGCTGGCGGGCGTCGCGTTCCGGCGCGACCCGAACTTCGGGTTCGAGGTGCCGGTGGCGGTTCCGGGGGTCGAGGCGGGGCTGATGGATCCCCGCTCCACCTGGGCCGATGCGGCGGCCTACGACGCGCAGGCGGCGAAGCTGGTCAAGATGTTCGCCGACAACTTCGCCCAGTATGTGCCCTACATCGACGCCGACGTGAAGGCGGCCGCGATCGGCTGAGGCCGTCCCGGCGACGCGGAAACGGGTGGGGTGCCGGGTTCGGCCCCGGCCGCCCCTCCCGGACCGGGCGCCGGATCAGGGAAAGACCGCGCGCCGGATCAGGTTGAGGCCGGTCAGCAGCAGCAGGACCAGCGTCCAGCGGCGGAAGCGAACGGGGTCGAGCCGGTCCTGCAGCCGGAACCCCAGCCACATCCCGAAGGCCGCCGGCACCACCAGCGCGGCCGAGACCGGCAGCGTCGCCGCGTTGAGCACGCCCGAACGCAGGTGCGCGCCCAGCAGCACGACGGCGCCGATCAGGAAGGTCACGCCCTGCACCCGAACCGTCTCGGCCTTCCCCGCCCCGACCGACACCAGGTAGATCAGCACCGGCGGCCCCCAGACGCCCGATATGCCGCCGTAAAGCCCCCCGACGATGCCAAGGCCGTATTCCGCCGGCTTGCGGTGGCGGAGCGGCAGCGCAAGCGACCTGCCCAGCAGCTGCACCCCCGCGAAGAGGCAGACCGGCACGCCGAGAAGGCCGAGCATCACCGGCTGCGGGATCGCGGCGACGAACTGCGCCGAGATCACGATGAACACGACGATCGTGCCGATCAGACGACGGTAGGCGCGGACTGACCCCCAGGCCTCGCGCCAGCCCTGCCGGAAGGCCTGGTGGATGTTGGTCGTGACCGTGGGCAGGATCAGCGCGGCCAGCGCCAAGGGCGGCGCCATGAAGGCCGAGAAGGCCGAGATCATGATCAGCGGCATCGCGAAGCCGAGCGCGCCCTTAACGAAACCCGCAAACAGCGTGACCGCCACCGCCGCCAGGAACGCCGCGGGCGACAGCCCGCCCGATACCACCTCGACCACCTCTGCCTGCCCGTCTCGCCGCCGCGCCCGGCCGGTGCTATACTGCGCCCCACGGCCCCGTGCACGGGCCAATCGGCTGCGACAGATTTGATCTGCGGGCCGGCTGCGGGCGAATTATTGTTGCGCTGCACTTGCAAACTGCCTAAGCCGCGACAGGTCTGGCGGGAGGCGCGAGACGGATCGAGAGGGAGAGCGAGAATGGCCCATGATGGACAGCACCTGCCGGCGACCGGCACCGCAACCGCCGTTCTTCCCGACCTGACGGGCACCGCCGAGGCGGCCCTTGCGGCGGCCGAGACGCTCTACGCGGTCGCGCTCGGGCGGCTGCGCGACACGGTCGCGCCGGACGGCAAGGTGCAGGCGGGCCTTCTGGAACGTCACCAGACCCAAGCGCACGGTCTTGCCTGGCTTGCGACCTATGTTGAGGCGCTGCGCCAGATGCGGGCCTGGGCCGGTCGGCTGGAAGCCGCCGGTCAGCTGGGCGAGATGGAACGGCTCATCCTGCAGATCGCCTTCGGCGAATACTGCGCCCAGATCGCCGGCGGCATCCCCATGAGCCAGGGCGAGATGGTGCGCCCCGCCGACCTCGGCCTGACCGCGGCCGAAACCGCGGCCTTCGACGCCGACGCCGCGCCGGTGCTGGCCGGCAATTCCGACGCCGCGCGGCTGCGGCTGGTCGCGCTGATGCGCGACAACGGCGGGCGGGCGACCTTCGGGGCCACGGGGCTTGACGACGATCTCGAGATGATCCGCGCTCAGTTCCGCCGTTTCGCCGACGAGGAGGTGATCCCCCACGCGCACGGCTGGCACCTGCGCGACGCGCTGATCCCGATGGAGGTGATCGGCAAGCTCGCCGAGATGGGCGTGTTCGGCCTGACCATCCCCGAGGAATACGGCGGCCTAGGCCTGTCGAAGGCGTCGATGGTCGTCGTCAGCGAGGAACTGAGCCGCGGCTACATCGGCGTCGGCAGCCTCGGCACCCGGTCCGAGATCGCGGCGGAACTGATCCTGTGCGGCGGCACGCCCGAGCAGAAGGCAAAGTGGCTGCCGGGCCTCGCCTCGGGCGAGATCCTGCCGACGGCAGTCTTCACCGAGCCCAATACCGGCTCCGACCTCGGCAGCCTCCGGACGCGCGCGGCGCGCGAGGGCGACGACTGGGTGATCACCGGCAACAAGACCTGGATCACCCACGCCGCGCGCACCCATGTGATGACCGTGCTTGCCCGCACCATCCCCGGCACGACCGATTACCGCGGCCTGTCGATGTTCCTTGCCGAAAAGACGCCCGGCACGGACGAGCACCCCTTTGTCGATCCTGGCCTCTCGGGCGGCGAGATCGAGGTGCTGGGTTACCGCGGCATGAAGGAATACACTGTCAACTTCGACGGTTTCCGCGTGAAGGGCGAGAACCTTCTGGGCGGCGTCGAGGGGCAGGGCTTCAAGCAGCTCATGCAGACCTTCGAGAGCGCGCGTATCCAGACCGCCGCCCGGGCGGTCGGCGTGGCGCAGAACGCGCTCGAGCTTGGCCTGCGCTACGCCGAGGACCGCAAGCAGTTCGGCAAGCCGCTGATCGCCTTCCCGCGCGTGGCCTCCAAGCTCGCCATGATGGCGGTCGAGATCATGGTGGCCCGGCAGCTCACCTACTTCAGCGCCTGGCAGAAGGACCACGACAGGCGCTGCGACCTCGAGGCGGGGATGGCCAAGCTTCTGGGCGCGCGGGTGGCCTGGGCGGCGGCGGACAATGCGTTGCAGATCCACGGCGGGAACGGCTTCGCGCTCGAGTATGCGATTTCCCGCGTGCTCTGCGACGCGCGGATCCTCAACATCTTCGAGGGTGCGGCCGAGATCCAGGCGCAGGTCATCGCGCGGCGGCTGCTCGACTAGCCGGTTTCAGCCGCCGTTGACTAATTAGCCACCGGCGGCCAATCGTGGCTATGGCGCAGGATTGGCACTTTCCGCGGCGGGATCTCGCGCGGTCGGTCTTCGTGACGCTGACGCAGGGCCCGCTGCCGGCCCTCACGCTGTTCGGCCCGCGCCGCACCGGCAAGACCGCGTTCCTGACGCGCGACCTCGCCTTCGTCGCGGGCGAGCAGTACGGACATCGTGTCGTCTATGCCGATTTCTGGGGCGCGCCGGCCGATCCGCTGGCGCTGCTGATCTACGAGGCCGACCGCGCGCTGCGGCGCGCCAGCCACGCCGCCCGGCTGGCCGCCTGGGCCGAGGCGCTGCCGCTGAAGGCGCGGCTGTCGATGACGGCGGACATCGCCGGGGCCGAGATCGAGCTCGGCCCGCCCCGCGGCGCGCCCGATGCGGCGGCGGTCGGTCGCCTCGGCGCCGTGCTCGACCGGCTGGCGAATCCGGCCCGGCCGGCGATCCTGATGCTCGACGAGTTCCAGGAAATCGGGCGGCATCCCGGCGGGGCCGGCTTCATGGCGGCGCTGCGCAGCCAGCTGACACGGCACCGCGACGGCCTGCGCAGCGTGTTCACGGGATCGTCCCGCGTCGGGCTGGACCGGGTCTTCACCGAGCGCGACGCACCGTTCTTCCGCTTCGCAGGGCCGCTCGACCTGCCGCCCTTCGATGCGGCCTTCGTGGACCACCAGCTGGGCGTCTTCCACGCCGTCTATCGCCGGCGGCTGGACCGGGCGGTGGCGCTCGACTTCTTCGCGCAGTTCGGGGCCAACCCGATGTTCTTCCAGCGCTGGCTGGTCACGCTGGGGCTGAACCCCGCGATGACCGAAGCCGCGGCGGCGGACGAGACGGCGGCGCGTCTTGCCGCCGAACTGGGGCTGGCCGACATGTGGCGCGGCTGGCCGCCCCTGCGCCGCGCGATGGCGCGCCTCCTGGCCGAGCGGGCCGAGGCGCCCTACGGCGAGGCGGCCGGCGCGCGTCTGGCGGCCCTGACGGGCGCGCCCGCCGCCCCCGCACCGGCCCAGCGGCAGGCCGCGCTGCGCTGGCTGGTGCGCAACGGACTGGCCGACCAGGTGGCGGGGGCCTGGCGCCTGGCCGATCCGGTGTTCGAGGCCTGGGTGCTGGCGCAACCCGAAGCCGCAGGATGATCCCCGGCCGGGGAAGACGCGCCACAGCGCCCCCGCCTAGGGCCGCAACCGATCCGCCCGGACGGCGCGCGCCCCGTGCAGACCGTCGTTCCCAAGGCGCATCCTGCCTCGCCCCGTGCCACGCCGGCGCGCAACCGTCGGTCGTCGCGCCGGATCCGCCGCGCGCGGCCGGCCGCCCTATGCCGCCGGCAGCGGCCGTCCGTGCGAGGGGCGCGGCGTCCCGAGGCGCCGCGGCAGCCGGCCGGCAAGGCCCCAGCAGCCCAGCAGCATCGCGCCCGTGACTGCAAACAGCGCCGGCAGCGGCGCCGCCAGCAGCACCGCGGCGGCGAGGCCCGGGGTCAGGATGCCCGACACGTCGCGGAAACTGGAATAGACCGCCGCCATCTCGGTCCGCTCCGACGGCTTGACCGCAAGCAGGAACGGCAGCCCCCCGCAGGCGTCGAGCAGCACGAGGAAGAACGACGCCGCCAGCAGCGCCGCCACCGCCGCCCAGGGCCACCACGCCAGCGCACCGGCCGCCGCGAACAGGAAGCCGGCCGCAAGGAACCCCGCACGCACGGCATGGCGGATCGAGCGCGCCTGCATCCAGCGCAGCATCAAGGGCGTGAGAAACATCATCGCCGAGGCCAGCGACAGCGTGATGCCCCCCACCCGGTCGCCCAGCCCCGCCTCGATGGCGAAGATCGGCAGGTAGACGACGAACACCCACCACCCCGACGACCGGATGACGGCGAAGGTCCAGCCCTGCACCAGCCGCGGCTGCGCGACGAAGCGGGCAAGGTAGGCCAGCGCGTTCGGCGTCGGCGCCTTCGCCCGCGCGATCGCCTTGCCATTGCCGAGGCGCAGGATCCAGAACGCCGCGATCAGCGCCCCGGTCAGCGCGGCGGCTGTCAGGAACGGCAGCGGGCGCCACCATTCCAGCGCCAGAACGCCGAAGACGGGCCCCGCCGTCCAGGACGCGGCGGCATAGAACATCCGCAGCGATTCCGTCCGGCCGAGCTGCGCCCTGCCGATGTAGTCGAGCACATAGGCATTGAGGCAGACGAACACCGTGACCGTGCCGAGCGCGTTGACCGCGACCGCCGGCCCCATCAGCGGCCCCCCGGCGACCGCCATCGCCTGCCCCGCAAGGAAGAGCACGCATCCCCCCGTGAAGGTCCAGCGCCGCGGCACGCGCCCGGTCACCCAGGGCACCGACAGGCCGCCCAGAAGCGCGAGGCAGCCGATGGCGAAATAGATGACCGACACGGTGCCCGCATCGCCATAGGCGCGATACATCTCCAGCGGCATGACCGAGACAAGTACGCCCCGCACCCCCGCCTCCAGCCCGGACAGCAAGGCGAAGGCATGGGCGCCGGGCGCGGGAACCGGGGCGATGATCGGGCTGCGGTCCAAGACGGTCCATCCGGGCGGCCGACCTGCACACGCCCCGCCGCCGCCCGGCAGGGTTCGGCGCAGGCCGGCAGCGTTGAGGGTCGCGCCGGCCGCAACGGGCGTCTGTCACCGCGGCGACGTGCAGGTGTCGCAAACGGTCCTCGCCGGGACGCACCGCCCGACCCGACCCGCCCGGCCGGTTCCGCCCGGCCGCCCGGGCGCCGTCACAGCCGGCAGGCCAGGACCGCGGCCGCACGCCGGCCATGTGCCGGCCAAGTGCCGCGCCTGCGCCGCCGTCCGGCACAAACGGACACGGCCCGGCCGGACCGGGCATCGACCCTGACTTCATCTTGTCCCAAATACTCCGGGGTCCGGGGCAGCGCCCCGGGGCCGCCACCGGGGGCTGCGGGTCGTGGTTCGGGAACCGTCAGCCCCGCGCCAGCAGGGCGGCCAGCCGCACGCGCGCCTCGGGCAGCGGCCGCGCGCCGGGGCCCTCGGCCAGCGCGCGCGTCAGGAAATGCCCGGTCAGCGCCAACCCCTGCGCGAGCGCCGCCGGATCGGCCGGGCCGCCCTCTGCGGTCAGGCAGGCGGGCAGCGGCAGCAGACGGTCGGCCCAGGCGCCGGCCGCCGCCGCCGTCGCCGCCCGCCCCGTCCGCGGGCTGACCCAGGCAAGGCCCGTCCGCGCCCCCGTCAGCGCGCATTCCGCAAGATCCAGCGCAAAGCCGAGGTCGGCCAGCAACCGCAGTTCCCAGTGCAGGTAGAGCACCGGCCAATCCGGCAGCGCGGCCAGCGACTCGAGCAGCACCAGCGTCGCCCGGTA
The DNA here is from genome assembly GCA_938028765.1 of uncultured Paracoccaceae bacterium. Taxonomy (GTDB): domain Bacteria; phylum Pseudomonadota; class Alphaproteobacteria; order Rhodobacterales; family Rhodobacteraceae; genus CALIZF01. Next base: position 63,322 of record CALIZF010000018.1, on the reverse strand, counting down.
GAGGCCCGGGTGCGCCTCGCGTTCCGGCAGGGCGCGCTGGCACAGCGCACAGACGGCCGACAGGGCCGCCAGCGCGCGAGCGTCGGCCATCAGCGCGGGCGCGCGGGGGCGCAGCGGTTCGACCACGAAGGTGCCGATCTGGCCGTCGGTCCGCGCCCGCCAGGCCAGCGCCACCTGGGCGCCCGGTTGCAGCACTGCGGCCATGCGCCGCCCGCCACCGCCGGGCACCACGCCTGCGTGCCGCCCCTGCGCCTCGGTGAACGCCTCAACGATGGCCGCCACCTCGCCGTGCGGGCGCGCGGCCAGAAGGATGCCTTCGCCCCGCCAGTCCATGCAGACGAAGGAACCCGCCTGAGGCCGGCGCGTCAAGCGTGTCAAGATGAGCATGACGGGACTGGTCGGAGCGAGAGGATTTGAACCTCCGACCCCCTGCTCCCGAAGCAGGTGCGCTACCAGGCTGCGCTACGCTCCGACCGTGGCGGGGGGCGTAGCGGTTTTGTGCCGGCTTGGCAAGAGCCGCGGCCGGTCAGGGCAGCGGCCCCGCGCCCGGATCCGATCCGGTCTGGGGGCGGGCGCGCGTGGTGATCACCGGCCGGTTGGCCGAGGCCGACCCGCGCGCCTCGCGCCAGACGATGTAGACGCCCGAGGCGATGATCACGCCCGCGCCGGCAAAGGTCCAGAGATCGGGCGTCTCGCCGAAGAACAGCGCGCCGAAGAGTGCCGCCCAGACGATCTGCGAATACTGCATCTGCGCGACCACCGCCGCCTCGGCCAGCCGGTAGGCCATCACGATGCAGAGAAGCGCCGCGAAGGAACAGACCGCGACATAGGCAAGCAGCAGAAGGTCGAAGGGCGCGACCGGCACATAGACGAAGGGCTGCGCCGCGCCCATGACGACGAAGGTGGTCAGCATCGGCCAGACGACCATCACCGCCGGCCGTTCCTCGCGGCCGATCCGGCGCGAGGCGACCGCGGCGATGGCCGCGCAGAAGGCGGCGCACAGCGCCGCGACATGCCCCGGGCCGATCGGCGCCTCGCCGGGGCGCAGCACGATCATCACGCCGGCGAACCCCGCAAGCACCGCCAGCGCCCGGCGCAGACCCACCGTCTCGCCCAGCACCGGGATGGCCAGAAGCGTAATCAGCAGCGGGGCGGCGAACAGCAGGGCGTAGGTCTGCGCCAGCGGAAGCACGCTGAAGGCGTAGAACCCCGACAGCCCCGACAGCACCACGCCGCCCGACCGCACTGCCATCCAGCCCGGATTCCTCGGGACGAGGCGCAGGGGCGCGCGGTCCGCAAGCATCATCACGACGAGGAGGGGAAACCCCAGGATCGTGGCGAAGAACATGATCTGAAAGGTGGAATAGGTCGCGCTCAGCGCCTTGATGACGGCGTCGTGGCTGGAATAGACGGCAAAGCCCAGAAGCGCGAGCGAGGCGCCGCGGGCGTTGGGGCCGATCGTCGTCATGCGCCGCCTGTCGTCTGCTGCGCGCGCACCATACCCGCGCCGCCGGCGGCCTCAACCCTTCATCGCCGCCGCCACTGTCGCGCCGCGGCGCTGCGGCTTATGACAGGCGGCAAAGGGACGGGCACGGGATGACCGAGGCGGTTCTGGCGGCCCTGGGCGGGATCGGGCTGTTCCTGTTCGGGATGCAGACGATGACGGCGGCGCTGACCGCGCTGGCCGGACGACGCACGCGCGCGGTGCTGGCGCGCTTCACCACCTCGCCCCTGCGCGGGGTGCTGGCGGGGGCGGCGGCGACCGCGGTGCTGCAATCGTCCTCGGCCACGGTGTTGACGGTGATCGGCTTCGTCGGCGCGGGTCTTCTGACGTTTCCGCAGGCCCTGGGCGTGGTGTTCGGCGCGAACATCGGCACGACCGTCACCGGCTGGATGGTGGCGGTCCTGGGGCTCAAGGTCGGCCTCGGGACGCTGGCGATGCCGCTTTCGGCCCTCGGCGCGCTGGCGGCGGCGGCAGGCGGGCGGGCCGTGGCGGCGTGGGGCCGGATGGCGACGGGGTTCGCGCTGGTGTTCCTCGGCCTCGACATGATGAAGGCCGCCGCGCCGGCGGTGGAGCCGCTGCTGGCCGGCGTCCTGGTGCCGGCCGACACGCTGGCGGGGCGGCTGATCCTGGTGGCGGCGGGATGCGCGGTGACGGCGGTGGTGCAATCGTCCAGCGTCGGCGTGGCGATGGCGCTGGTGCTGATGGCATCCGGCGCCATCGGCCTGCTGCAGGCCGCGGCACTGGTGATCGGGATGGATCTCGGCACCACGCTGAAATCGCTGCTGGCCACGCTCGGCGGATCGCGCGACATGCGGCGCACTGCCTGGGCGCATGTCGGCTACAACATCGCCACGGCCATGCTGGCCTTCGCCGCGCTCGGGCTGGTGCCGTTCCTGCCGAAGTTGACCGCCGGGGATGCGCAGACCGCGCTCGTCTTCTTCCACACCGCCTTCAACGTCGCGGGCGTGGTCGTCCTTCTGCCGGTGCTGCCGCTCTTCGCCCGCGCGATCGGGCGGCTGGTGCCCGGCGACGGTCCGCTGGCCGAGGCTCTGTCGCCGGCGCTGGCGGCCGACCCGGCCGCAGCGACCGATACCGCCCGCGCGGTCGCGGTCAGGATCGCGGGCGCGGCCTTCGCGGGCCTCGCGGTCGTCTTGCGTGGCGGGGCACCGGCGCGCGGCGAAGAGGCCGAGGTGCACCGTGCGATCGAGGATCTCGAAGCCTTCCTCATCATGCTGGCCCCGCCCGCGCCGGACGAGGCCGGGCGGCGGCGCCTCGCCGCGCTGATGCACCTGGCCGACCACCTGCACCGCCTGACGCACAGGGCCGGTCAGGCCGACCGGATCGCCACCCTCGCCACCGAAGCCCCGCTGCGCCGGCCCGCGCGCGCGATGGCCGCAATGCTGGAGCGGGTGGCGGCCCACGGACCGGATGCCGCCTCGGCGGCGCGGCTCGAGCGGCTTCACGACCTCGTCGCCAGGCGCGCGGCGCGGCTGCGCCGGTCGGTCCTGTTGCGCGAACACGCCGGGATGATCGGCTTGGGCGACGTCTTCGTGATCACCGACGCCGCCCGCTGGCTGGAACGCAGCCTGCGCCACGCCGAGCGGATCACGCATTATGCCGTGGCGGCCGGCAAGGACGCGCCGGGGGCGGCCGAGGCGGCGCGGAGCGTCGGCTGACCCTCAGAGGCTCGCGTCGAGTGCCGCGAGGATCGCGTCGCCCATACCGGACGTGCCGACCGGCGTCCCGCCAGCGGGGCCCATCAGGTCGGCGGTGCGAACGCCGTCGGCCAGCACCCGTTCTACCGCGCGCTCGATCCGGTCGGCCTCGGCCCCGAGGTCGAACGAATAACGCAGCGCCATCGCGAAGGACAGGATGCAGGCGATCGGGTTGGCCTTGCCCTGCCCCGCGATGTCGGGCGCGCTGCCGTGCACGGGTTCGTAGAGCGCCTTCGGCCGACCGTTGGCCATCGGCGCCCCGAGGCTGGCCGAGGGCAGCATCCCGAGGCTGCCGGTCAGCATCGCGGCGAGGTCCGACAGGAGGTCGCCGAACAGATTGTCGGTCACGATCACGTCGAACTGCTTGGGCCAGCGCGTCAGCTGCATCGCGCCCGCGTCGGCATACATGTGCGACAGCGCGACATCCGGGTATTCGCGGGCATGCACCTCGGTCACCACCTCGCGCCACAGGACGCCCGATTCCATCACGTTGGCCTTCTCCATCGAGCAGACCCTGCCCGACCGCTTGCGCGCGAGTTCGAAGGCCGACCGCGCCACCCGCGCGATCTCGCTTTCCGTGTAGCGCTGCGTGTTGATCCCGACCCGCTCGTTGCCTTCGGTGAAGATCCCGCGCGGCTCGCCGAAGTAGACGCCCGAGGTCAGTTCGCGGACGATCATGATGTCGAGACCTGCCACGACCTCTTTCTTCAGCGAGCTGAAGTCGGCCAGGGCATCGAAGCACCGGGCGGGGCGCAGGTTGGCGTAGAGGTCCATCTCCTTCCGGAGGCGCAGAAGGCCGCGTTCGGGCTTCACCGCGAAGGGCAGGCCGTCGTATTTCGGCCCGCCGACGGCGCCGAGCAGCACGGCATCAACGGCCTGTGCCCTTTCCATCGTCGCATCGGTCAGCGGCGTGCCGTGCGCGTCGTAGGCGCAGCCGCCGACCAGATCCTCGCTCACGTCGAAGCGGATCCCGCGCCGGTCCCCCAGCCAGGCGATGATCCGCTTCACCTCGGCCATCACCTCGGGGCCGATGCCGTCGCCGGCGAGGATGAGAAGGGACGGGTTGGGCATGGGATCCTCCGGGCCGCGTGACGTGGCGCGCCTAGCCTCTGGCTGCGGGCCGGTCAAGGTGCCCCCCCGCGCAGGCGCTGGACGGGCGACGCGCGCCGGAACTGCGGCGGCGGGTCTCTTGCCCTTGGGGGTCAGTCGAGCGCGAGATCGACCCAGACGAGCCGGTGGGGTGCGGCCGCCGCGACCGTTTCGGCGAAGGGGTCGTCAGGCAGCGGCCAGAGGATGCCGCTGGCCGTAACGCGCAGACCCGACGAGGGCAGGATGTAGCTGACCCGCAGGTTGCCCGGGCCGGGGTCGTCGCGGAAATCTGCGGTATCGAGCGCGGGGTCGCCCGCGTGGCGGGCGTTCGCGCCGCCCTGTCGGGCGGCGGCGGCCGCGCCCCCCTGGCTGCGCGGGGCGGGGTCGGTCAGGGCGGGATGCGCCAGAAGTGCCGCCAGCGCGTCGCGCCGGCCCTCGCCGTCGGCGGGGTCGAGGTTGAAGTTCCCCATCAGCACGAACGGCGGCGCAGGCGGCGCGAGGCCCGGCAGCGCGCCGTCGATCAGCTGCGCCCAGAACAGCGCCTCGTCCCGGTTGCGGCGACCATTGCGGTCCTCGGGCCCGTCGAACACCGGGGGCGTCGCGTGGAAGGTCAGGATGCCCAGGGTGCCGCCGCCCGGCAGGGCCAGCGGAATCTCGAAGGCGCCCGAGGCGTGCAGGCGCTGCACCGCCAGCGCGGCAGGGGGCAGCACCGCCGCGGGATCGTCCGCGCCCGGCAGGTCGCGCCAGAGGAAGGCCGAGAAATCGCGCCCCTCGCCCGCCGCCGGCAGGCGCGAGAGCACCGCCAGAGCCCCAGCCCCGGCAAAGCGACCCCACCCCTGCGCGTCGCCGGGGCCCGCGAGCCGCCCGTCGCCGTCCAGATCCGCCCCGCTGCGCAGGCCGCGGTTGCCGGCGGGCGCGATCCGCACGGGATAGGCCGCCCCCGCAGCCGCCAGCCGGTCGGCGAAGGCGGCCAGCGCCACGCCGTGCAGGTCGTGGTCGAACCCCGCGATCACGACCACGTCGGGCGCGGCGGCCGCGATCACCGCCGCCGCCGCATCGACCTGCGGATCGCCCGCGCGGATGTCGCGCAGCAGAAGCCCCGGCCCGGGCCGGGTCAGGCCCGCCGTCCAGACCGCAAGGCGCAGCGTGTCGGCAGCCGCGGGTGCGGCCAGCGCAAGGGTCAGGCCGGCTGCAACCGCGCGCCGGACCCGCCCTCGGCCCGCGCGCGCGAGGCGCGGATCATGTCGGCCACCCGCCCCATCGCGATCCCGCGCATGAAGAGCGATACCGGAAGAAACGACCATGCCGCCATCGTCCAGATCAGCATCTGCGGCGCGGACAGGGACACCGGGATGAACCCCGCCGAGGCCGCCTTGAACGCCACCGGCGCAAGGAATGGCAGCAGAAACCCTAACGCGATGTTAATGCGGGCGTCGCGTTCGAGCCGCGCCACCACGTCGGCGCCTGCCGTGGGGTCGAAGGTCGGCAGGTTCACCCAGACATTGAAGGCGGCCCGGGGTCCGGGCCAGTGGCCCGCACGCGTCAGCGCGACGAAGACCCCCAGCGTCATGAGCGAGATCAGGAGGGCCAGCCCCGAGGCGGCGCGCAGCACGAACACCTCGACCGGGCCTGCGTCCGCGGGCAGGATCAACAGGACGAGGCGGACGGGGCTGAAGGGAAAGTCGATCGCCTGCCCCACGGCCGCGCCGACCGCGGCCACCCCGGCCGTCAGGGGCGACGGATCGGTCGCCCCGCGCACGAGGAGCGACACCACCGCCACCGTCGCCATCAGCGACAGGAAGCGAAGGCGGTTGAAGGGCGGGGCATGGCGGAACTCGACCAGGCCAGGATAGGTCGAGGCGTATTCGACCAGCACGAAGGCACCGACGAACACCGCGACCAGCGCGACCGCCTGGCGGCTGTCCGCCCCGACTTCGGGCAGGATCAACGCCGGCGTGGCCACCAGCAGAACCGCCAGCGCGGCGCGCATCAGCGCGCCCGCGAACCGCGAGTAGATCAAACCCTTCCCCTGCCCGTTGGCGGTTGCCCGCGCGTGTCGGGAACCGCTGCCTGCCATTGACCGCACTTTGTGGCGGATTGCCTCGATCTTGCCCAAGTTTTGCCCGCTTTCCCGCTGCCCGGCAACGCTGATGGCAGTAAGCGGCGGGAATCCGGCGAAATCCGGGTGCAGGTGTCGCCGGTTTGCATCAAATGCGTGGCAATGCTGCGGCGATGCGCCCGGCACCGCCGCTGCGGCCGGCACCGCGGCAGGCGCGCGTCAGACCCAGGGCCGCGCCGCCGCGGCCCGCGCCTCGAACGCGTCGATGGCCGCGGCCTTCTGCATCGTCAGCCCGATGTCGTCGAGGCCGTTCAGCAGGCAGTGCTTGCGGAACGGGTCGATCTCGAAGGCGAAGGCCGTCCCGTCGGATGCGGTGACGCTCTGCGCGGCCAGATCGACGGTGATCCGCGCGTTGGCGCCGCGGCGCGCATCCTCCATCAGGTGGTCCACCGCCGCCTGCGGCAGCACGACGGGCAGGATGCCGTTCTTGAAGCAGTTGCCGTAGAAGATATCGGCGAAGGAGGTCGAGATCACGCAGCGGATCCCGAAGTCCAGAAGCGCCCAGGCCGCATGTTCGCGGCTCGACCCGCAGCCGAAGTTGTCGCCCGCGACGATGATCTGGGCGTTGCGATACTGCGGCATGTTGAGCACGAAATCGGGGATCTCGTTGCCGTTCCGGTCATAGCGCAGCTCGTCGAACAGCGCCCGGCCAAGCCCGGTGCGCTGAATCGTCTTGAGATACTGTTTGGGGATGATCATGTCGGTGTCGATGTTGACGAGCGGCATCGGCGCGGCGATGCCGGTCAGCGTGGTGAAGGGGGTCATGGGTCAGGCTCCGGTGGCATCCACCAGATGGCGGATGGCAGTGATCGTGGAACGGAAACTCGGGGCTGTGTTCCGGGACGGATCGAGGTGGGGCGCGATGCGGCGCGCGCCGCTGATCTTGCGATAACCGGGATCAAGGCTGCGCAGGCGTTGTTCCGGTTGCGCCTCGGCCTCGGGCAACCGCAAATAGGCGGGGCGCTGCTGACCTCGCAACAAACCAGCTTTGACCAGCGCTTGCGGCTCACCGAGGAACCACGCCTCCAGCTCTTGCATCACGATGCGGACCTTGACGGGTCTGGTGCAGCCGGATGCCGCCACGTGCTCGAGGAGCCGCTGTTTTCTCTTCCCGCAATCGCCGTTATCGTTGTCGCGAAGGATGAGGAAGCGCGCATTCGGGTCGCGCCACCCCCTGAGCCTCCGGGTCAGCGACGCCTCCAGATCGCCGACGCCTTGGAAGGTGACGATCTGAAAGGCCGTCACCCCAAGACGCGGCAGCAGCGCGCGCAAGGTGACCTCCATCGATTCTTCCTCGGTAAAGATCACCAGCATCAGGGATTGGCACCCGCAAACAGGCCGTGCCGCCACAGCCAGCCGGGCTTGTCGCCCTCGGAGACAAACGCGACGAGTTGAGGGTCGTCTGCTGCCCTTGTGACCGTGGTGTATCCGTCTTTCTTGTTCAGCCAGTAGATGGACTCAAGCGGCACGGCGTTCAGGAAATCCGGGGAATGGGTTGTCACAAAAACCTGCGCCTGGCCTTTGCGCCGATCCGCATAGGCCGAGAATTCCTCGGCCAGAACCCCCATCAGGCTGGGGTAAAGCTGGTTCTCGGGCTCCTCGATGCACAGCAGCGGATGCGGGTTTGGATCGTGCAGCAGCGCCAGATAGGCGAACATCTTGATCGTGCCGTCCGACACAAGGCGGGCGATGAAGCCGTCGGCAAAGCTGCGGTCACGGAACCTCAGCAGCACCCGCCCGTCGCCGGTGGGCTCGGCGATAACATCACCGATCCCAGGCACCCGCTCGGCCATCGCTTGGACGATCGACGCGTAGGTGGCGGGGTGATATTCCTGCAGATACTGCGCATAAAGTGCAAGGTTGTCGCCCGAGGCCGACAGATGTTCGGCAGGGGCCGCCTCCGGTTCGCGGCGCGCCTCGGTAATGTGAAAATCGCTCACCGTCCAGTTCTCGATCAGGTCGCGCAACTGGCTCGCGGCATCGAAACGGCGGAACTGCCCAAGCCCCTTCAATGCCAGGAGGTCTGGGCGGTCAAGCGCCTGGTCCTCGCGTCTGAGGTCGGCATCTTTCACGTCTGCATCGAAGGCATCGAAACTTTCGGCAATTGCCACGCCCTGGCCACGCTGAAAGTCGATGAAGTGGAACGGCGCGCCGTAGCTGCCGCGCTTCCAGCTCAGGATTTCCCGTGCGACCACCACCTTCGGGCCGTCCGCAGCGAATTCCACCGCATAGGTGACAAGCCGACGTTTCTCTTCGGTCCTGAAGTCCAGGTCGATCTTGAGTTCGATCAGAACCGTATCGCGCTCGTTTGTTCCGCGCGACCGCACCTGATGGAACCCCCCGCGCCGGTCAAAGGCGGCACGGGCATTGTCCTTGAGGCAATCGCGCAGGAAGCTGAACACGTCGATCAGGGTGGATTTGCCGGTCCCATTGGCCCCGACGAACACGACGAACCCGGGCAGCTCGCGAATCGCGACATCGCGCAGGGCCTTGAAGTTCTTTACCCTGATCGACTGAATTCGCATCAGACCGTTTCCGCCATCAGCTCCCGCACGTCGGTCAGCCGGCCGGTCACGCCCGCCGCGGCGGCCATCGCGGGGCTCATCAGGTGGGTGCGGCCGCGGTAGCCCTGCCGCCCCTCGAAGTTGCGGTTCGACGTCGCCGCACAGCGTTCGCCCGGGGCAAGCTGGTCGGGGTTCATGCCAAGGCACATCGAACAGCCCGCGAGCCGCCACTCGAACCCCGCATCGACGAAGATCTGTGCAAGACCCTCTTCCTCGGCCTGCAGCCGCACGAGCCCCGAGCCCGGGACCACCATCCCGCGCACGCCGGGGGCGAGGCGGCGGCCCTTCAGCACCGCCGCGGCGGCGCGCAGATCCTCGATCCGGCCGTTGGTGCAGGATCCGATGAACACCGCGTCGATGGCGATATCGGTCAGCTTGGTTCCGGGGGTCAGGCCCATGTAGTCGAGGCTGCGCCGCGCCGCCGCCACCTTGCCGCCGGCAAAGCTTTCGGGATCGGGCACCACGCCGGTGATGGGCAGCACGTCCTCTGGGCTGGTGCCCCAGGTCACGACCGGCGCGATCTCGGCGGCATCGAGCGTCACCACCTTGTCGAAATGCGCGCCCTCGTCGGTCCGCAGCGTCCTCCAGTAATCGAGCGCGGCTTCCCACATCGCGCCCTTAGGCGCGTGCGGACGGCCGCGGACATAGTCGAAGGTCGTCTCGTCCGGGGCGATCAGGCCGGCGCGGGCGCCGCCCTCGATCGCCATGTTGCAGACGGTCATCCGGCCTTCCATCGACAGCGACCGGATCGCCTCGCCGCAATACTCGATCACATGCCCGGTGCCCCCGGCGGTGCCAGTGCGGCCGATGATCGACAGCGTGATGTCCTTGGCGGTGACCCCGGCAGGCAGGCGCCCGGTCACCTCGACCTTCATGTTCTTCGATTTCTTCTGGATCAGCGTCTGGGTGGCCAGCACATGCTCCACCTCGCTTGTGCCGATCCCGTGCGCCAGCGCGCCAAAGGCGCCGTGCGTCGCGGTGTGGCTGTCGCCGCAGACCACCGTCATCCCCGGCAACGTCCAGCCCTGTTCGGGGCCGACGATGTGCACGATCCCCTGCCGGACGTCGCTGACGGGATAGTAGTTCAGGCCGAATTCGCGCGCGTTGCGGTCCAGCACCTCGACCTGCAGACGGCTTTCGTCGTTGTCGATGTGCTTGTCCCGCCCAGCCGTGGTCGGCACGTTGTGGTCGGGCACGGCGATGGTGCGTTCGGGGGACCGCACCTTGCGGCCGGCCATCCGCAGCCCCTCGAAGGCCTGCGGGCTGGTCACCTCGTGCACGAGGTGGCGGTCGATGTAGAGAAGGCAGGTGCCGTCCTCGTCCCGATGAACGACGTGGTCGTCCCAGATCTTGTCGTAGAGCGTTCTTGGCGCGGTCATGGCTTCGCTCGCAGAATGCGGGGGTGGCGTGCAGGGGGGGGCGGATGGGGCCGGTCAACCCTGCGGGCGCGCCGACCGTCGCCGGCCGTGGAACCGCCACGGCAGGCGCGTGCGGTCGTCGAGGCGGACGGGGCGGCGCGGTGAGCGACACATGCGCGCGGCTTTACGCGCGAATCGCCCGCAGGACAAGCGCGGTGCCGGGGTGCGCCAATTGTGGCGGGGGGCGGAAGCTGCTACCCTTGCCACAGATCCGGCGCCGGGGCCCGCGGCGCGCAGCGAAGGGGGACGATGCCCTGTCCATCCGAATACCGGCCGGTGTGCCTCCGGCAGACAGCCGCGCGCCCGTGACCGGGGCGCCCGCGATCCCTGCAGCGGGGGGCAGCGACGCGCTCCTGGCGCGCATCCTGTCCTCCCTCGACGACGACAAGGCCGAGGACGTGGTGCCGATCGACCTGCGCGGCCGATCGGACATGGCCGATCACATGGTGATCGCCTCGGGACGTTCCACGCGCCAAGTCGCCGCCATTGCCGACAAGCTGGTGGAACGGCTCAAGGACGAGTTCGGCCTGATCTGCAAGGTCGAGGGCAAGGATGCGGCCGACTGGGTGCTGATCGACGCGGGCGATGTGATCGTGCACGTCTTCCGGCCCGAGGTGCGCGAGTTCTACCAGCTCGAGAAGATGTGGCTGCCCTCGGGCGCGCGGGCCCCCGCGCGGGCCTGATCGCGCGCCCCCGACGTGATGCGCCTGATCGTGCTGGCCGCGGGCCGGATCGCCTCGGGCGAGCCCGAGCGCAGCCTGACCGAAGACTGGCTCGACCGCGCGGCGCGCACCGGGCGGCCGCTCGGCCTCGGCCCCTGCGACGTCGTCGAGGTGGACGACCGCCGCGGCGCAGCCGCGACCGGCGCGGCGATGTTGCGCGCCCTTCCCGCCGGCGCGCGCCTCGTCGCGCTGGACGAACGCGGGCAGGCGCTGGATTCGCCCGGCTTCGCACAGGCGCTGGCGCGCTGGCGCGACGCCGGGGTTCCGGCCGCCGCCTTTGCCATCGGGGCGGCCGACGGGCTTCACCCGGCGTTGCGCGACCGGGCCGATCTGGTCCTGTCGTTCGGGCCGATGGTCTGGCCGCATCGGCTGGCGCGAGCGATGCTGGCCGAACAGCTCTACCGCGCCGCGTCGATCCTCGCCGGGACGCCGTATCACCGGGCCTGACGGCCGGCAGGTGCGCGCGCGCACAGCGCCCTTGCGGCGGCGCGGGGTTCGCCAGCCTGTCGTGCGTGCGTATCCTGGCGGCAGTGCAATCGCGCGGGGAACTCCGATGACCGTGAAGCTCGCCATCGTCTATTATTCCACCTACGGCACCAACCACCGCATGGCCGAGATCGCGGCCGACGCCGGCCGCGCCGCGGGCGCCGAGGTGCGCCTTCTGCGCGTGGCCGAAACCGCCCCGACCGAAGTCGTGAACAGCCAGGAGGCGTGGAAGGCCGCGGCCGAACGGCAGGCGCATGTTCCCGTGGTCAGCCACGACGACATGGAATGGGCGAACGCCTACCTGTTCGTGACGCCGACCCGCTACGGCAGCGCCGCCAGCCAGATGCGCGCGTTCATCGACACGCTCGGCGGCCTCTGGTTCCAGGGCAAGCTGGCGAACAAGGCGGTCAGCGCCATGTCCTCGGCCCAGAACCCCCACGGCGGCCAGGAAGCGACCGTCCTCGGCCTCTACACCACCTTCATGCACTGGGGCGCCGTGATCGTGCCGCCGGGCTTCACCGACCCGTCGATCTTCGCCGCGGGCGGCAATCCCTACGGCTACACCCACACGCAGGGGAAGGACTTCGGCGACGCCGAGACGGCAGCGATCGGGCACCAGGCGACCCGGCTCGTCCGGATGGCGGCGAAGATCGCGGCCTGACGGCGGCCGGTTCGCCGGAAACGCAAGAGGGCGCCGCCGCTCCGTTTTCCTCGGGCCGGGCGGCGGCGCCCCGCGCCGCCGGCCGCACCGCCTCGCCGCGCGCCTTCGCCGTCGGCGCGGCATGTCCCGGCATGTCGGCCGGCAGCGCCGCCCCGTTCGGCTGCCAGCGGCTCCGGCCGGCGCCGCCGCGCCACAGCGGCCCCGGGCGTGCCCCTGTCGAGGCGCAGCTCAAGGGCGGGAGGTGCCGGCGACCGGACGGGATGATCGGCCGGATCGCCGATGCCCGTCGGAGACTGCCACGCGCTGTCCGCGACCCGACAGGCGCGCCCGGGTCTGCGCCCGTGCGTCGCCGCGGCGGCGGTTCCGGCGAGGGGCGATGCGCCGTCCCCGACGACGCCGACCCGGCCGGCGGGCAGACAGCGCCCCCACCTCAGAACCCCGCGTTCGCTGCGGCCGCCCGGGGACCGAGCGCGGCCCGCCCGGCGGCACGGGCGGCGGAGGCGCGTCGGGCCGTGCGGTGCGCGACCATTGCACGCTGACGCAGGGTCATTCCCACCAGCGGTCGATCCGGGCAATGTCGTCGTCGCTCCACCCGAAGTGGTGGGCCAGTTCGTGCACCAAGACATGCGCGACAAGGTCGCCCAGGGTCACGTCGCCCCGTTCGCACCATTCGTCGAGTATCGGGCGGCGGAACAGCCAGATCACGTCAGGGCCGTTCGGCTGGTCGGCCACCGATTTCTCGGTCAGCGGCACGCCCTCGTAAAGCCCGGTCACCTCGAACGGGTCCTCGGCGCCGAGGTCGTCCAGCATCGGATCGGTCGGAAAGTCCTCGACCCGCAGGGCAACCGCCCGGGCGGCGTCGCGGAAGGGCGCGGGCAGGCGCGCGATCGCGGCGCTGGCCAGGGCGGCGATCGCCTCGGGTCCGGGGGCGGTCAGGCTGGCGACGGCTTCAAGCGGCATGGCTATCGTTATAGGCCGACCGCCGCCGACGCGCCAGCGGGCGGCATTCGGTCACGGGCGAAATCCGTGCTAACCTATGCGCGTGGACGCGGTCGAGGCGTATATGGACGTGGTCGAGGCGTATCTGGCGGCCATCAGACCGGCCCCGCGGGCGGCCGAGGCGCGGCGGCTGACCGGCCTTTTTGCCGAGGTGACGGGGTTCGGGCCGCGGCTGTGGCCGGGAGGCATCCTCGGCTTCGGGCGCTATGCCTACCGCTTTGCCAGCGGCCGCACGGGCGAAGGCCTGGCAACCGGCTTTGCCCTGCGCGGGCGCGAGATCGCGCTCTACATCATGCCCGGCGGCGTCGATTTCCGCCCGATCCTCGCGCGCCTCGGTCCGCACCGCAGGGGAAGGACCTGCATCTACCTGCGCAGCCTCGAGGGCGTGGACGAAGGCGCGCTGGCCGACCTGATCCGCGCCGGCGTCGGCCGCCTGCGCGCGCTGTGGCGCATCGATCCGGACTGAACGGCGGCCCGGCCAACTGGACAAGCCGCGGCCCCTGTGCGACATGCGCGGGGTTGCACCGGTAGGCCCTGCGCATGTCCGTCGTCACCCGCTTCGCCCCATCGCCGACCGGCTGGCTGCATGTCGGCAACCTGCGCACCGCGCTGATGAACTTCCTGATCGCACGGAAGGCCGGGGGCACGTTCATCCTGCGCCTCGACGATACCGACCGCGAGCGGTCGCGGCCCGAATACGCCGAGGGCATCCGCACCGACCTGGCCTGGCTCGGCCTCGCATGGGACCGCGAAGAGGCGCAGTCCGCGCGTCTCGACCGTTACGCCGAGGCGGCCGAGGCGCTGCGCGCGGCCGGGCGGCTCTACGAATGCTTCGAGACGCCGGCGGAACTGGACCTGAAGCGCAAGAAGGCGCTGACGATGGGCCGCCCCCCGGTCTACGACCGCGCCGCTCTGGACCTGAGCGCCGACGACAAGGCGCGCCTGCGCGCCGAGCGGGGCGGATACTGGCGCTTCCTGCTCGACCGGCAGCGGATCGACTGGAACGACGGCATCATGGGGCCGGTGTCGATCGACGCGGCCAGCGTATCGGACCCGGTCCTGATACGGGCGGACGGGCAGGTTCTCTATACCTTCGCATCGTCGGTGGACGACGTTGACATGGGCGTCACCCACATCGTCCGGGGCGCCGACCACGTCACCAATACCGCAACGCAGATCCAGATCATGCGGGCGCTCGGCGGCAGCCCGCCCGCCTTCGCGCACCACAGCCTGCTGACCGGCCCGCAGGGCGAGGCGCTGTCCAAGCGGCTTGGCACCCTGTCGCTGCGCGACCTGCGGGCGCGGGGGGTGGAGCCGATGGCGCTGCTCAGCCTGATGGCGCGGCTGGGGTCGTCGAAGCCGGTGGAACTCGCAGGGTCGCTCGACGAGCTGATCGCGGATTTCGACATCGGCACCTTCAACGCTGCACCGACGAAGTTCGACGCGGACGACCTGATGCCGCTGACCAAGGCCGAGAACGCGCGCAAACCCTTCGCCGCGGTGCGGGACCGGGTGCTGGCGGCGGGCGTTCCGGCCGAAGCGGCCGAGGCCTTCTGGGCCGCGGTGAAGGGCAACATCACGGTGATGGACGACATCTCGCCCTGGGCTGCGCTGGTCCGAGACGGCGCGGCACCCGTGGTCGCCCCTGAGGATGCCGAGTTCGTCGCGGCGGCACTGGCCATGCTGCCGCCCGAACCCTGGGGGCCCTCGACCTGGGGCGACTGGACGCGCGCCGTGGCGCAGGCGACGGGCCGGAAGGGCCGCGCCCTGTTCCGCCCGCTGCGGCTGGCGCTGACGGGCCGCGAGGCGGGGCCCGAGATGGCCGCGCTGATGCCGCTGCTGCGGCGGCCGGCGGCCCCGTGAACCCAAGCGCCGGCGACTGGAAACCCGACGGGCGGCCGGGCGGCGGGCCTCCGGCCAAGTTCCTGACGGGGAACCTCTTCCGCCACGTCGCCGTGATGAGCCTGACGGCCTCGGCCGGGCTGATGGCGGTGTTCCTCGTCGATTTCGCCGACATGGTCTTCATCGCCATGTTGGGCAAGGCCGAGCTTGCGGCCGCGGTCGGCTATGCCGGCGCGATCCTGTTCTTCACCGCCTCGGTCGGGATCGGCCTTGGAATCGCCGTGGGCGCGCTGGTGGCGCGGTCGCTCGGCGCAGGGGACCGGGCCGGCGCGCGGGCGCGGGCCACCAACGGGCTGATCCTCGGCGTGGTCTTCGGCGCGGTCCTGTCGGCGGTGGTCTGGGCGTTCCTGCCGCAGCTTGTCGCTCTGATGGGGGCGAGCGGACGGACCGCGACCCTGGCTGTGCTGTATCTGGCGATCATCACCCCCTCGCAGCCCCTGCTGATGGTGGGCATGATCGGCGGCGCGATCCTGCGCGCGCACGGCGATGCGCGGCTGGCGATGATGACGACGATCATCGGCGGCGTCGTGAACGCCATCCTGGACCCGATCCTGATCTTCGGGTTCGACCTCGAACTGACCGGGGCGGCGCTGGCCAGCGTTGCGGCGCGGATCGCGATCGCCGGCGTGGCGCTGCGGTCGATCCTGTTGCGGCACGGCGGGCTCGACCGGCCGACGGTGGGCGGCCTTGCGGCCGACCTGCGCCCGGTGCTGGCGATCGGGGTTCCGGCGATCCTGACGCAGGTGGCGACACCGGTCGGGCAGGCCTGGGTGACGCGGGCGATGGCCGCCTACGGGGAAGAGGCGGTGGCGGGCCTTGCCATCGTCTCGCGGCTGACGCCGGTCGCCTTCGGCGTGCTGTTCGCGCTGGCGGGAGCGGTGGGGCCGATCATCGGGCAGAACTACGGCGCACGGCGGATGGACCGGGTGCGGCGCGGGTTCCTCGACAGCCTTCTGTTCTGCGGGCTGGTGACGGTGCTGGTGTCGGCGGCCCTGTTCGCGCTGCGCGGGCCGATCGCGGACCTGTTCTCGGCCACCGGCGAGGCGCGCGCGATCGTCTTCCTGTTCTGCGGGCCGCTTGCGCTTCTGTGGTTCTTCAACGGCGCGGTGTTCGTCGCCAACGCGGCGTTCAACAACCTTGGCCATCCCTACTATTCGACCTGGACGAACTGGGCCCGCCACACGGTCGGGACCGTGCCCTTCGTGATGCTGGGAGGCTGGCTTTACGGTGCGGAAGGCGTGCTGATCGGGCAGGCCGCGGGGGGCGTGCTGTTCGGGGCATTCGCGGTGTGGCTGGCGCTTCGGGTGATCGACCGGCCGGGTCCGGGCGGGCGCGATCCGTTCGGGCGCGAGGGGCGGCTTTTGTCGCTGTTCAACCTGCGTCGGTGAGGCCGGCGCAGGGCGCAACCAGCCGCGCGCAGCCGGACGCGCCGCCAGTCCGGCGGCACCACGCGCGCCACCGGGTGCACGGCCGGGGTCGCCGCATCCGCACGGCTGCGAGGGCCGCCCCCCCGCCCGGCATCCCGCGCCCCTTCTGCCCGCGTTCCGACCGGCACCCCCTTGCCAGCCGCCGCGCGGCGCGCTTAGGGTTTGCGCGTCAGGATCGGGAGAACCCGCCGGGAGGGCACCCCCCGGCGGTGCCGAAGGAGCAACCGCCCCGGTAAACTCTCAGGCGAAAGGACCGTCCTGGCGCGCGGACTCTGGAGAGAGGCGGGCAACCCCGCCCGCCGAAGGGATAACGATCTCAGGCGGAAGGACAGAGGGGGCACGGCTGCGCGGACGGAACCGCGCGCGTGGTGTCCGGGTGTGTCCCGGCCTAGGAGGGTTGGGATGGGCGATCCGAAGCGCCTTCTGCTGGCCGACCTGCACGCCGACCTCGGCGCGCGGATGGGGCCGTTCGCGGGATGGGACATGCCGGTGCAGTATCCGGCGGGGATCCTGAAGGAACACCTGCATACCCGCGCCGCGGCGGGGCTGTTCGACGTGAGCCACATGGGGCAGGTGATCCTGCGCGCACCTTCGGGCCGGGGCGCGGACGCCGCGGCGGCGCTGGAGCGGCTGGTGCCCGCGGACCTCGTCGGGCTGCCGGAGGGGCGGCAGCGCTATGGCCTCTTCACCGACGCGAACGGCGGCATCCTTGACGACCTGATGGTGGCGATGCGGGCGGATCACCTCTTCCTCGTCGTCAACGCCGCACGCGCCGAGCACGACCTGGCCCATCTGCGCGCCGGGCTTCCGGGCCTTACGGTGACGCCGGTGACGGACCGGGCGCTTCTTGCCGTGCAGGGACCGGCGGCGGCGACGGCGGTGGCCGCGCTGGTGCCCGGCGCCGCGGCGATGCGGTTCATGGATGCCGCCGTCTTGGCCTGGCGCGGGACCGACCTGTGGCTGACGCGGTCGGGCTACACCGGCGAGGACGGCTTCGAGATCTCGGTGCCCGCCGATGCCGCGGCGGATTTCGCCCGCGCGCTTCTGGCGCAGCCGGGCGTGGCGCCCGCAGGGCTCGGCGCGCGCGACAGCCTGCGGCTCGAGGCGGGACTGCCGCTCTATGGTCACGACATGGATACCGGCACGACCCCGGCGGAAGCGGGGCTGTCCTGGGCCGTCGGCCGCGCGCGGCGAACCGGCGGGGCGCGGGCGGGCGGATTTCCGGGCGCCGCGCGCATCCTTCCCGAGATCGACCGGGGGCCGGCGCGGCGGCGGATCGGCCTGCGCCCCGCCGGCCGCGCGCCCTGGCGCGAGGGGGTCGAGGTCTTTGCCGCCGAGGCGGGCGGCGATCCGGTCGCCGTCGTCACCTCGGGCGGGTTCGCGCCCTCGCTCGATGCGCCGGTGGCGATGGCCTGTCTGCCCGTCGGCATTCCCGAAGGCGCCACCGTCTGGGGCGCGGTGCGCGGGCGGCGACTGCCCGCGACGGTCGTCCGCCTGCCCTTTCGTCCCCCTTCCTACCTGCGCTGAGGACACCATGAAGTATACCGAGGATCACGAATGGCTGCGCGTCGAGGGCGATCTGGTCGTCGTCGGCATCACCGAACACGCGGCCCGGCAGCTGGGCGACGTGGTGTTCGTCGAGCTGCCCGAGGTCGAGGCGATGGTGACGAAGGGCGACGAGGTCTGCGTCATCGAAAGCGTCAAGGCGGCCTCCGACATTCTCGCGCCGCTCGACGGCGAGATCGTCGAGGTCAACGAGAAGCTCGTGGACAACCCCGGGCTGGTGAACGAGGACCCGACCGGCGAGGCCTGGTTCTTCAAGATGCGGATCGAGGACATGGGCGCGCTCGACGAGTTCATGGACGAGGACGAATACGCCGACCTGATCGCCTGACCGCGCCCGTAGGGAGGAACCCGATGGAAGTCCGCGCAATCGACGCCGCCGACGCGCCGTCCTCGCCCTTCTTCGCGCAGGCGGTCGAGATCACCGGGGCGCGGCGGCTCCTCTTCACGAGCGGGCTGACCCCGACCGAAGGCGACTGGGTGCCGGCCGAGGGATTCGATGCGCAGGCGCGGCTTGTGTGGCGCAACCTCTTTGCGCAGCTCGCCCCGGCTGGGATGGCGCCGGACAACCTTGTGAAGGTGACGGTGATCCTCGCCGACCGGGCCTCTCGCGGCGCAAGCGCTGCGGTCTTCGACGAGATGCTCGCCGGCCGCCGCATCGCCGTCAGCACGATCATCGCGGGCCTCGCCGATCCGCGCCGGACGATCGAGATCGAAGCCGTCGCCGCGGACTGACCGCGGCGCAGCGCCATCAGGAACAGGACGCCATGCCCTATACCCCCGTCGCCTATGACCCTTACGATTTCGCCAACCGCCGCCACATCGGCCCCAGCCCGGCCGAGATGGAGGCGATGCTCAAGGTCGTCGGTGCGCCGACACTCGATGCGCTGATCGACGAGACGGTGCCGGCCAGCATCCGCCAGAAGGCGCCGCTGTCCTGGCCTGCACTTGCCGAACACGAGCTGCTGGCGCGGATGCGCGCGGTCGCGTCGAAGAACCGGGTCATGACCAGCCTGATCGGGCAAGGCTACTACGGCACCGTCACGCCGCCGGCGATCCAGCGCAACATCCTGGAAAATCCCGCCTGGTATACCGCCTACACGCCCTATCAGCCCGAGATCGCGCAAGGCAGGCTCGAGGCGCTCTTGAACTACCAGACGATGGTCTGCGACCTGACGGGCCTCGACGTCGCCAACGCGAGCCTGCTCGACGAGGCCACGGCCGCGGCCGAAGCGATGGTGATGGCGCAGCGCGTCGCGAAGTCGAAGGCGGCGGGGTTCTTCGTTGATCGCAACTGCCACCCGCAGACGATCGCGGTCTTGCGCACGCGGGCCGAGCCGCTCGGCATCCCGCTGACGGTCGGCGATCCCGCGGCCGACCTCGACCCGGCACAGGTGTTCGGCGCGATCTTCCAGTATCCCGGCACCTACGGGCACGTGACCGACTTCACCGAGGTCATCGCGCGCCTCCATGCCGCGAAGGCGATCGCGGTGATGGCGACCGACCTTCTGGCGCTGACGATGCTGAAGGAACCCGGCGCCATGGGGGCCGACATCGCCATCGGCTCGTCGCAGCGGTTCGGGGTGCCGATGGGCTACGGCGGGCCGCATGCGGCCTTCATGGCCTGCAAGGATGACTTCAAGCGCCAGATGCCGGGGCGGATCGTCGGGGTTTCCATCGACGCGCGGGGCAACAAGGCCTACCGGCTGAGCCTCCAGACCCGCGAACAGCACATCCGGCGGGAAAAGGCGACCTCGAACGTCTGCACCGCACAGTCGCTCCTGGCGGTCATGGCAAGCTTCTATGCAGTGTTCCACGGGCCGAAGGGCCTGCGCGCCATCGCCGAACGGGTGCATTTCCTGACCGTGCGCCTTGCCCGCGCGCTGAAGGCGGCGGGGGCAAAGGTCTCGCCGAAGGCGTTCTTCGACACGATCACCGTCGAGGTGGGCGTCGGGCAGGCCGGCATCCTTGCCGCCGCGCGGGCCGAGGGGCTGAACTTCCGCAAGGTCGGCAACGACCGCGTGGGCATCAGCCTGGACGAGACCACGGACGACCAGGTGCTGGTGCGCGTGCTGCGCGCCTTTGGGATCGAGGGCGTGCCGCCCCACCGGGCGACCATCGGCTTTCCCGACGCCCTGATCAGGCAGACCGACTATCTCACCCATCCCGTGTTCCACATGAACCGGGCGGAATCCGAGATGATGCGCTACATGCGCCGCCTCAGCGACCGCGACCTCGCGCTCGACCGGGCGATGATCCCCCTGGGGTCCTGCACGATGAAGCTGAACGCAGCCGCCGAGATGATGCCCGTCACCTGGCCCGAGTTCGCCAGCCTGCATCCCTTCGCGCCCGCCGACCAGGCCGCCGGATACCGCGAGGCGATCGCGGATCTGTCGGCCAAGCTGTGCGAGATCACCGGTTACGACGCCTTCTCGATGCAGCCGAATTCCGGCGCGCAGGGGGAATACGCGGGGCTGATGACGATCCGGGCGTATCACAGGGCGCGGGGCGAGGGGCACCGCGACATCTGTCTCATCCCGGTTTCGGCGCACGGCACCAACCCCGCGTCGGCGCAGATGGCGGGGATGAGGGTGGTGGTGGTCGGCACTGCGCCGAACGGCGACGTGGACCTCGAGGATTTCCGCGCCAAGGCTGCGCAGGCCGGCGACCGTCTGGCGGCCTGCATGATCACCTACCCTTCCACGCACGGCGTGTTCGAGGAAACGGTGCGCGAGATCTGCCGCATCACCCACGACCACGGCGGGCAGGTCTATCTCGACGGGGCGAACATGAACGCGCTCGTGGGACTCGTCAAACCCGGCGAGATCGGGGCGGACGTGAGCCACCTGAACCTGCACAAGACCTTCGCCATCCCGCACGGCGGCGGCGGGCCCGGCATGGGGCCGATCGGCGTGCGCGCGCACCTTGCCCCGCACCTGCCCGCCGACCCGCAGACGGGCGAAGCTGGCGCGGTGTCGGCAGCGCCCTACGGGTCGGCCTCGATCCTGCTGATCTCGTGGGCCTATTGCCTGATGATGGGCGGCGCGGGGCTGACGCAGGCGACGCGGGTGGCGATCCTGAACGCCAACTATATCGCCGCGCGCCTGCGCGGGGCCTACCCGATCCTCTTCATGGGCAACAAGGGCCGGGTGGCGCACGAATGCATCCTCGACACGCGCCCCTTCGCCGCGCATGGCGTCACCGTGGACGACATCGCCAAGCGCCTGATCGACAACGGCTTCCACGCACCCACCATGTCGTGGCCGGTGGCCGGCACCCTTATGGTGGAGCCGACCGAAAGCGAGACCAAGGCCGAGATCGACCGCTTCGTGACCGCCCTGCTGGCGATCCGGTCGGAAATCGCGGCGATCGAGGCGGGCGAGATCGCGGCCGAAGACAGCCCCCTGCGCCACGCGCCACACACGGTCGAGGATCTGGTGGCGGACTGGATGCGCAAGTATCCGCGCGAACAGGGCTGCTTCCCGCCCGGGGCCTTCCGGGTGGACAAGTATTGGCCCCCCGTGGGCCGGGTGGACAACGCCTATGGCGATCGCAACCTAGTCTGCACCTGCCCGCCGCTCGGGTCCTACGCCGAGGCGGCCGAATAGGGGCACCGCTGCTGACGCGAGGGCCGCGAAAGCGTTATCGCGATGCGACCGCCCGTGGGTAAACCCGCACGGCGGGGCGCCCATGAAGCCCACCGAACGGTTTCCGAACGGAGTGCCCCATAGCCCAGACCTTCGACGCCATCGACCGCGCGACGTCCGCCTTCGACCGTGCGTCGCGCGCGCTGCCGCGCCTGTCCTTTACCCACTGGCTGATCCGTCGGCCGCTTGCCGGCGTGCTTCTGCGTTACGGCTGCGACAAGTTTCCCGATCTCGGCGGCCGAGGCGGCCGGCTTCGGCGTCCCGGTCGCGCTCGGGATGCTCGCCGCTGCTAGCGAGATCGCGGCCGGCATCCTTCTCATTGCCGGCGGATTCCTTCGCGGCAGTCACGGCGATCTGGCCGCCCGGGTCGCGGGGGGCGGGGGCGGCGCTGATCGTGTCCGGCGTGCTCCTTGACGCCGACTGGGCGTCGCCGCTCGACAGGCTGATGTTCAACCAGTTCCAGATCCTGATGCTGGGGAACGGGCCTTTCTCGCGTTGGCCGGCACCGCGACCGGCCGCGCCGACCGGCACCTGAACGGCGGGACAGCGACACCGCCGCGCCGTCGTCACCGCCATCAGCGGCGCGGCGGGTCGTGCGGGTCGATGCCGGTGCCTCGAGGCGCCAGCCCTCGGGCACGGCGCGCCACTTTGCCGGGAGGCGCGCGGATGGTTCCCTGCCGCCGCATCGCCGCGTCCGGCCGGACGTTGCGCAGCGCAACCGGACAGCCGCCGGCCAGGTCGCGGAAGCGGACCAGTTCGATCGCAGCGGGATCCTTGCACCGAGACGGTTCGTCCCCAATATATGCGTAAACGCGAATATGTGGATCCCGCCATGACCGACGGCATCACCCTGACCTGCACCGCCTGCGGGCGGACGAACCGGATCCCGGCCGACCGCCTGGGGGCCGGGCCGAAGTGCGGCGCCTGCGGGGCGCCACTCGCTGATGGGCGCGTGCACGAGCTCGACGCCGCCACGCACGACAATGCGGTGGCGCGCGACGGCCTGCCGATCCTGATCGACTACTGGGCGCCCTGGTGCGGCCCCTGCCGGATGATGGCGCCCGAGTTCGAGAAGGCCGCCCGGGCACTGGCACCCGCCGTCCGCCTTGCCAAGCTCAACACCGAGGACCACCCCGAGGTCGCGGCGCGCGCGGGCATTCGCGGGATCCCGGCGCTGGTGCTCTACCGCGGCGGGCGCGAGGTCGGTCGGCTGACCGGGGCGCGGCCGGCAGCGCAGATCGCCGACTTCGTCCGCCAGGAGCTTGCAAGGGCCTGATGTCCCTCAGCTCCGGGCCGCGACGCGCGCCATCGCCGCGGCGACTTCGTGCACCGCCGTGCGAGCCATCGAGCGGAACACCAGAAGCTCGAACCCCTCGGCCGCGCGCATCAGGCACAGGGGCATGTGGTTCAGCACCGTGCGCACCGCCGACCCCTCCGGAAAAGCCGCGGGGCGCAGGTCGAGCGGGACCAGCCGCGCCAGCACCTCGGCGGCGGCAGGGCCGGTCAGGCGCAGCCCCGCCCAGCCGTCGGACTGGTCGGTGACCGCGGCGGCGCCGTCGAAATCGGGCGCCGCGGCACCGATCAGGAAGGCCGTCCCGCGTCCCGCGAAGGCCAGACGCGCGCCGCCCGCCTGCGTCATCCGGCCCGGTTCGGGCCACGCGAGGCCGAGGGGCACCAGGGCCTGTGCCACCTGCGGCCCCTCGCCATAGGGCGCGATCGACCAGATCCCTCCGGGCAGCCATTCGTCCAGCGCCGCGCCGCCCGCGGCCAGCGGCAGGCCAAGGCCATCGCAGGGGGTGGTTGCAATCAGCTCAGCCACGCATCCGCCCTCCGTCCGGGTCCACGAAACAGGGCGGGCACACCTCCGCCAGCAGGTCGAGGCGGCGCAGCCGGTCGACCAGCCGCACCATCTCGCCCACCCGCGCGCGGCCGTTCGTCAGGAAGCCCAGCCCGATCCACGACCCCACCGTGGGCGAAGGGCCGACCGAGGTGACATAGCCCTGGCTGTTCGCGGCCGTCAGCGGCTCGCCCGGCGCGAAGAGGTGCGCGCCCGCGGTCAGCCGATCGCCCGCCCGCACCGGGCGCAGACCCACCAGTTGCTGCCGGTCCGGTCCGGTCAGGCCGGGCCGCTGCGACGCGGCCTTGCCGATGCAGTCCTTCTTCGCGCTGATCATCCCCTGCATCCCGATGTCGAAGGCGGTGGTGCGGCCGTGGATCTCGGCGTGGGTGACAAAGCCCTTCTCGATCCGCAGGACGTTCAGCGCCTCCATCCCGTAGGGTCCGCCGCCGAGCGTCTCGGCCCGGGCCACGAGATCGCGCCAGAGCGCCGCCCCATAGCGCGCGGGCACGGCGATTTCGTAACCGAGTTCGCCCGAGAACGAGATGCGGAAGAGCCGCGCCCCGACGCCCATTACCGTCACCGGCGCGCAACCCATGAACGGCAGGTCGGGCATGGCATCGACGAGGCTGCGGATCAGGTCGCGTGCGCGCGGCCCCGCGACGGCGAACTGCGCCCAGTGTTCGGTCGTGCTGATGGCGCGCACGGCGCGGCCGGGCAGGTGCGCCTGCTGGACGAAATCGAGATGGCGCATCACCTGCCCCGCCGCGGCGGTGGTGGTGCTGATCAGGAAGTGCTGCGGGCCGAGACGGGCGCAGGTGCCGTCGTCCATCACGAAGCCGTCCTCGCGCAGCATCAGGCCGTAGCGGACGCGCCCCACGGGCAGCGTGGACATCGTGTTGGTGTAGAGAAGGTCCAGAAGCGCCCCCGCATCCGGCCCCTGCACGTCGATCTTGCCCAGGGTGCTGACGTCGATCACCCCGACCGCGGACCGCACCATCCGCACCTCGCGATCGCAGGCGGCTTGCCATCCCGTCTCGCCGGGCGCGGGAAAGTAGGACGGGCGATACCACAGCCCCGCCTCGATCATCGGCGCGCCGCGGGCGCGGCTGGCGGCGTCCGAGGTGGTGAAGCGTTGCGGCGCGAACCCCTCGGCCCGGCCGCCCGCACCGACGGCGGCGATCGGCACGGGGGTGAAGGGCGGGCGGTAGGTGGTGGTGCCGGTATCCGCGATCCCGCGCCCCGTCGCCTCGGCCAGCACGGCGATGGCGGCGGCGTTCGCGGTGCGGCCCTGGTCGGGCGCCATGCCCTGCGTGGTGTAGCGCTTCATGTGCTCGGCCGCACCGTAGCCTTCGGCGGCTGCCAGCCGGACGTCCTTGGTCGTCACGTCGTTGCCGAGGTCCAGCCAGGCGCGGCCACTGCCCTTCACCTCCCACAGGGGGCTGATGCCGCCGGCATCGTCGGCCGCCTGCGGGGCCGCCATCGCCGGGGGCGTCAGGCCAAGGTCGGCCAGTGCGGCGGCGGCGGCGGCAAGGCCGTCGCGCAGGCAGTCGGCGGTCGAGAACAGCCCGCGACAGGCACCGGCGGGCGCAAGGCCGGGCACGGCGCCGTCGCGCGGCACGAAGGCGGCGATGCCCGCGTCCCAGACCGGGCGCGCGCCGAGGTGGCAGGTCAGGTGCAGCGTCGGGTTCCATCCCCCCGACACGGCAAGGCAATCGGCCTCGACCCCGATCGCGCCGCGGTCGGTCTGCAGGGCGATCGCGCGCAGGCCGCGGCGGCCCTTCGTCCCGGTGACGACCGCGCCGCGGAAGGCGCGGAAGCCGTCGGGGATCGCGGCATCCGGCCGGCTGTCGATCACCGCCGCCACCTCGACCCCCGCCGCGCGCAGCGCCAGCGCGGTGGCGTGCGCGCTGTCGTTGTTGCCGAACACCGCCACCCGCCGCCCCGGCGCCACGCCCCAGCGGTTGACATAGGCGCGCACCGCGCCCGCCGTCATGATGCCGGGCCGGTCGTTCATCGGGAAGGCGACGGGGCGCTCCAGCGCCCCGGCGGCCAGGATCGCGCGCCGGGCGACGATCCGCCAGAAGGCCTCGCGCGGGCGCCCTGCGGGGTCCGCGAGGTGCAGCGCCACCCGCTCGAGCGCGCCGTAGACCCCGTGATCATAGGCCCCGGTGACGGTCGTGCGCGGCATCAGACGGACATTCGGCATCGCCGCCAGTTCGGCCAGCACCGCATCGGCCCAGTCCGGGCCCGGCCGACCGTCCACCTCGGTGCGGTCGGCCAGCAGCCGGCCGCCCATGCGGAAATCCTCGTCCGCGAGGATCACGTCCGCCCCGGCGCGCCCTGCCGCCAGCGCGGCGACCAGCCCCGCCGGCCCCGCGCCGATCACGAGGAGGTCGCAGAACGCCCAGGCCTTTTCGTATTCGGCGGTGTCGTGCCGCCCCGACAGCGCGCCAAGGCCGGCTGCCCGGCGGATCAGGGGCTCGTAGAGGCGTTCCCACCAGGCCGGGGGCCACATGAAGGTCTTGTAGTAGAAGCCCGCGCCGATGAAGGGCGCGGCAAGGTCGTTCACCGCGAGAAGGTCGAGCCGCAGCGAGGGCCAGCGGTTCTGGCTTTCGACGCGCAGGCCCTCGAAGGCCTCCTGCACGGTGGCGCGGACGTTCGGCGTCTGCTGGCCCTTCTCGACAACGGTGACGAGCGCGTTCGGCTCCTCCGACCCGGCCGACGCGATGCCGCGCGGGCGGTGATACTTGAACGACCGCGCGACCACCCGGTGCCCGGCCGCGATCAGCGCCGAGGCGACGGTATCGCCCGGATGCGCGGGGACGTTCGCGCCGTCGAAGGTGAAGCGAAGCCGCGCCGCACGGTCGATCAGACCGCCGGCGGGAAGGCGGAACCCGGTCATGCGGACCTCCGCCGGCGCTTCGGCGCCGGGGTCGCGGCAGCGGGCGCCGGGGCGGGCGGGGGGTCCAGCGCCTCGACCGAATGGACGGCATGGGTGACGGTGTCGCGCCGGACGGCAAGCCAGGACTGGCAGGGATCGTGATACCAGAGATCGCGGGTCGGCCCGGCGGGGTTGTCGCGCAGGTGCAGGTATGCGTCCCAGTCCTCTGCCGGCGCATCCAGCGCCGGTCGGCGCAGGTAATCGTCCGACCCGTAGTAGGTGAACTCGCGACGGTCGCGGGGGCCGCAGAGCGGACAGGTCAGGCGCATGGATACTCCAGGATGAGGACCGGCCACCTCCTTCCCGTCGCCCCGGTGGGGCGGGGAGGGTGGAGGGGCTCGGTGCGAGCGGGCGCGGCAGCCATCGTCAGTGCAGGTTGTGCTGGCTGCCCGTGCCTTCCTCGTCGATGACGTGGCCGGTCCGGAACCGGTCGAGGCGGAAGCGGCGGGCGACGGGGTGGCTCTCGCCCGTGGCCATCAGATGCGCCATGCACCAGCCCGAGGCCGGCACGGCCTTGAACCCGCCGTAGTTCCAGCCCGCATCGAGAAACAGGCCCTCGACCGGCGTCCGGTCGATGATCGGGCTGCCGTCGGGCGTCATGTCCATGATGCCCCCCCAGCTGCGCAGGACGCGCGCCCGGCCGATCATCGGCATCAGCGCCATCCCCGCCTCCATCACATGCTCCACCATCGGCAGGTTTCCCCGCGCCGCGTAGGAGGCGTAGAAGTCGAGGTCACCGCCGAAGACAAGCCCGCCCTTGTCGGACTGGCTGATGTAGAAATGCCCCATCCCGAAGCTGACGACATGATGGATCAAGGGCTTCAGCCCCTCGGTGACGAAGGCCTGCAGGATGTGGCTTTCGATCGGCAGGCGCATCCCCGCCATCGCCGCCACCTGCCCCGACCGGCCCGCCACGACGATGCCGACGCGGCGCGCGCGGATCGGGCCGCGGGTCGTCTGAACGCCGGTGACGCGGCCGTCGCGGATGTCGATGCCGGTCACTTCGCAGTGCTGGATCAGGTCCACCCCCTGCCGGTCGGCGCCGCGGGCATAGCCCCAGGCGACCGCGTCGTGCCGCGCCGTCCCGCCGCGGGGGTGCAGAAGCCCGCCGTAGATCGGGAACCGCGTCTGCTCGAAATCGAGGTAGGGAAGGTGCCGCCGCACCCCCTCGCGGTCGAGCAGGATGGCGTCGTCGCCCTGGAAGTGCATCGCGTTGCCCCGCCGGGCAAAGGCGTCGCGCTGGCCGTCCGAGTGGAACAGGTTGATGAGGCCGCGCTGCGAATGCATGACGTTGTAGTTCAGCTCGGCCTCGAGCCCCTCCCACAGCTTCAGCGAATGGGAATAGAACTCCTGGTTGCCGGGCAGGAAGTAGTTGGCGCGCACGATGGTGGTGTTGCGCCCGACGTTGCCTTGCCCGATCAGGCCGCGCTCCAGCACCGCGACATCGGTGATGCCGTGGTTCTTCGCAAGGTAGTAGGCGGTTGACAGGCCGTGCCCGCCGCCGCCGATGATGACGGTATCGTAGTCCCGCCGCGGTTCGGGTTCGCGCCATGCCGGTTGCCAGCCGCGGTTGCCCGTCAGCCCCTGCCGGAAGACCTGCCATCCGGAATAACGCATCCTGCTCCCCTTCCGCAGGGACAGAACGCCGCCGTGGCACGCTTGGCAAGTCTGCGCGCGACACGCGGGCGCAGGCTGCGACACCGCGACGAGATCCGACGAGGGTCGCGCAGGGTCAGAGAAGCACGAGGTTGGCCGCCGTGAAGGGATCGGCGCCCGCGATCTGCACCCATATCGCCAGGTCGGCGGCGGCATCGCCGTCGATATCGACCCAGAGCCGACCTTCGCCGAGGCGCACCTGTGCGGCACCGCCGCCCGCGAAGGGATCGCCGCCGACGAAGACGATGCCCCGCGGCAGACCCGTGATGGCGATGACGTCGGCTGCGGCGTCGAACGACAGGATGGTGTCGGGCGTCGCCGCCGGGCTGTCGTTGGGGCTGCCGCCCGGCCGCTTCGGCGCGGCGAAGAGGAAGGTATCGCGCCCCGCGCCGCCGTCCATCGTGTCCACGCCCGCGCCGCCGGCGATGGTGTCGTCGCCCGCCCCGCCCACGATCCGGTCGTGGCCGGCCTGACCCAGAAGCCGGTCGCCGCCGTCGCCGCCGTAGAGGTTGTCGTCCCCCGCCCCGCCCGCGGCCACGTCGCCGTCCGCGCCGCCGTGCAGCGCATCGGCCCCCGGGCCACCGTTCAGCCGGTCGGCCCCGCCGTGGCCGTGCAGGACGTCGTCCCCGCCCCCGCCGAACAGCCGGTCGGCGCCCTGATCGCCGAACTCGTCGTCGCCGTGCAGGACATCGTTCCCCGCCCCGCCGCGCAGCACGTCGCGCCCCGCCCCGCCGTAGGCGCTGTCGGCGTCCGCGCCGCCCCAGATCGAATCGTTCCCGCCAAAGGCCTGGAAGCCATCGCGCCCCGCGCCGCCGAACATCCGGTCGGGCCCGTCGCCGCCCAACATCCCGTCGTCGCCCGCGCCCCCCTCGAGCAGGTTCGCGCCGGCAACCCCGTCGAGCCGATCGCTGCCGTCGCCGCCGTAGAGGCTGTCGTTGCCCAGCTGGCCCACCAGCAGGTCGTCGCCCGCACCGCCGTGCAGCGCGTCGTTGCCGGGGCTGCCGCCCAGGACGTCGTCCCCGCCCCCGCCGAACAGCGTGTCGGGGCCGCCCGTGCCGCCCTGAAGCGTGTCATCCCCGCCAAGGCCCTCGGCCAGGTCGGGCTCGGCGGTGCCGGGGAAGAGATCGCCCCCGGGCCCGCCGCTGAACGTCGCCATGCCCTCGCCCTCCCCGTTGCCCGTGCCCGTCCGGCGCGGCCTTCATGGCGGATCGCCCGCCCGCGCGCCGGATCAGAGCGGACCCTGCCCCATCACAGCGTGAAGTTGTAGATGAAGTTCAGCTCGGAGATGAGGCCGGCATTGAGCTGGATTTTGATCACGAAATCGGCCTCTCCGTTCCCGGTCTTGTCGATCTCGAGATATCCGCCCGCAAACCGGATCTCGTATTTCTTGCCCGAGAAGTCCTCGTCGAAGATGAAGGTCGGGTTTTCGAGATCGCCGGGGCGGAAGGCGATGACATCCTCGAACGCATTGAAGTTCAGGATGCGTTCGTCGCCGTCGAACCCGTTGTTACTCGGCGTGAACTGGAAGAAGAACACATCGCTGCCCGCGCCGCCGTCCATGATATCGACCCCGCCCCCGGACACGAGCGTGTCGTTGCCCTCGCCGCCGACAAGGAAGCTCCCTTCGCTAAGGAAAAAACCGGCCCGTGTGTTGCCGAGGATCAGGTCATTGCCGGCCCCGCCATAGAGAAAGTCCGAACCGGCGTCGCCCTCCAGCGTGTCGTCGCCGTTGCCGCCAAAGATGGTGTCGTTGTCAAATCCGCCGTTGATCGTGTCCTTCCCCTTGCCGCCCCGGATGAAGTCCCGCCCATCGGCGCCGAGGATCAGATCGTTGCCGTCATCGCCGTTGATCGAATCGTCGCCGCCCCAGCCCCCGATCGTGTCGGCGCCTGCCCCGCCCTCGATCGTGTCCGCGCCGGTGTTGCCGTAGAGGTAGTCGCGTCCCGTGCCGCCAAACAGCGAATCGTCGGCAAACCCGCCTTCCAGCTGGTCGTTGCCATCGCCGCCGTAGAACACCTGTTCGCGCGTCGCGAAGGATGTCGCGTAGATGTAATCGTTGCCGCCGTCGCCATAGACGGTGTCGGTCCCGGTATCGACCATCACGGTGTCGTTTCCGGCGCCGCCGTAGATGACGTCATTCCCGCTTCCGCCATAGAGCAGGTCCCTGCCCTCGCCGCCGAAGAGCCGGTCGTTGCCTTCGTCGCCCTGCAGGAAATCCCCGCCCCCGCCGCCGTCCAACACGTCATCGCCGTCATTGCCGAAGATCCGGTCCCGTCCGGCGCGGCCGAAAACCGTGTCGTTGCCGGTGCCGCCAAACACGGAATCGTCGCCGTCGTTGCCGGCGATGAAATCGTCGCCCTCGTAGCCAGCCAGCTCGTCGTTACCGTCACCGCCGGACAGCTGGTCGTTGCCCGCCCCGCCCGTCAGGACGTCGTTCCCGGCCCCGCCGTAGATCAGATCGCGGCCCTCATCGCCCCCGAGCGTGTCCGAGCCCAGAAGGCCGTGGAGCGTATCGTTGCCCCGAAGCCGCGCGCGAAATCGTCTTCGTCCGTGCCCTCGAACAGATCGCCGCCCGGACCGCCATAGAACTGCGCCATCGCTCTACTCCAACACTCCAACACCGAACCTTCGTGACTCAGCTTATCACGGATTTGTGACGCCTGTGCAGGGCCGGCTGGCCGCTTTTCCGTCGCGCCTGGCCGCCGAACAGCCTGCGCCGTCGCAGGACGTCACGCGGCCGCGGCTGCGCGCGTGCCGCGCGGGCCGGGGGCCGCCGTCACAACCCCTTCGACCGATAGGTCTTGGCCACCCGGTCGATCGCGACGATGTAGGCCGCGACGCGCAGATCCTCGACGTCGTTGCGGCCGTGCCAGACCTCGCGCATGGCCTGGTAGGCGATGCGCATCGTGTCGTCGAGGCCCGAGCGGACCAGCGCCAGTTCGTCCGACCCGGTCAGGAAACGTTCCTTGAAGTCCGGCGCCAGCGTCCAGCCGAGGCCCTTGTCGGCCGACAGCCGCTCGAGCTCCTCGACCAGCAGGCGCGAGCGCGCCTCTTCGGCCCGCCGCTGCATCCGGCCGAAGCGGATGTGGCTGAGGTTCTTGACCCATTCGAAATAGCTGACGGTCACGCCGCCCGCGTTGGCATACATGTCGGGGATAATGACGCAGCCGCGGTGGCGCAGGATCTCGTCGGCACCGAAGGTGACGGGGCCGTTCGCGGCCTCGACGATCAGCGGCGCGCGGATGCGGCCGGCGTTGCCGCGGTGGATCACGCCTTCGAGCGCCGCGGGCACAAGGATGTCGCAGTCGGCCTCAAGCACCGCCGCGCCGTCGTCCACATACTGTGCGTCCGGCAGCCCCTTGACCCCGCCGTGCTCGGCCATCCACTGGCGCACCCGGTCCACGTCGAGACCTGCGGGATCGAGCACCGCGCCGTCGCGCTCGATGATGGCGACGATCCGCGCGCCGTCCTCTTCGCTCAGGAACTTCGCGGCGTGGTAGCCGACGTTGCCCAGACCCTGCACGATCACCCGCTTGCCCTCGATCCCGCCGGCGAGGCGCGCCTTCGCCACGTCCTCGGGGTGGCGGAAGAACTCGCGCAGCGCAAACTGCACGCCCCGCCCGGTCGCCTCGACCCGGCCCCGGATGCCGCCGGCGTGGGGCGGCTTGCCGGTGACGCAGGCGCGGGCATTGATGTCGGTCGTGTTCATCCGCGCATACTGGTCGGCGATCCAGGCCATCTCGCGCTCGCCCGTGCCCATGTCGGGGGCCGGGACGTTCTGGGCGGGGTGGATCAGGTCCCGCTTGATCAGCTCGTAGGCAAAGCGGCGGGTGATCTGTTCCAGCTCGTGCTCGTCCCAGGCCCTCGGATCGACGCAGAGCCCGCCCTTGGACCCGCCGAACGGGGTTTCCACCAGCGCGCACTTGTAGGTCATCAGGGCGGCCAGCGCCTCGACCTCGTCCTGGTTGACGGCGAGCGAATAGCGGATGCCGCCCTTGACGGGCTCCATGTGTTCGGAATGGACTGCGCGATAGCCGACAAACGTCTCGATCCGGCCGCGCAGGCGGACGCCGAACCGGACCGTGTAGGTGGAATTGCAGACGCGGATCTTCTCGGCCAGCCCCGGCGACAGGTCCATCAGCGCCACGGCGCGGTTGAACATGAGGTCCACCGACTGGCGGAAACTGGGCTCGGCGTCGTGCTGCATGGCATCCTCCCCGCGGCCCGCGACATGGGGCCCCGCCGCGCAGCATAGCCGCTTGCGCCGGGCCGCAAAGCCCGGACCAGCGAATCGCCCGGCGCGCGCACCCCGGCGGCGGATCATGGCTGTCCGGGGCGTCGCCGGCCGCGGAACAATGCCGGCCCGGACCGCGCAAGTGTTTCGGACGCCTGCGGATTTCCCGCACCCACGACGCCCCGCCGCCGCAATTCCGCCGCAAGTGATTCATTAGGTGGGGTTTGCCCGTTTTCCGCGGACCTGTTCCGTCGCGCCGGGCGCCCGAGGTGACGTACCATGACCCGCCGCTCCGTCCTGAAGCTCCGCCGCCTGTTGTCCCGGTTCGTCCGGTCCGAGGACGGCATGATGATCGTGTTCGGGCTGATGATCTTCGTCGTCATGCTGATGGCGGGCGGACTCGCGGTGGACCTGATGCGCCACGAAGCGGAACGCACCCATGTGCAGAACACGGCCGACCGGGCCGTTCTGGCCGCCGCAGCGCTGCGCCAGGACCTCGACCCCGACGTCGTGGTTGCGAACTACTTCGCCTTGGAGGGGCTTCAGCCCAACCTCGAAGGCGTGATCGTGGACGAGGGGCTGAACTACCGCCACGTCCGGGTGAACACGCGCACGTCGGTCGATACCTTCTTCATGAAGCTGTTCGGCATCGACCGGCTGCAATCGGTCGGGTCGGGCGGCGCGGAGGAACGAATCACCAATGTCGAGATCAGCCTCGTGCTCGACATCTCGGGGTCGATGCAGAACACGCCCAGCCGGATCGTGAACCTGCGGGCCGCCGCCGACGAATTCATCCTGAAGATCCTCGAGGACGACCAGGACAACAAGATCTCGATCAACATCGTGCCCTACAACGGGCAGGTGAACATCGGGCCCGCGCTGACCGCGCGCTACAACGTCACGCACAAGCACGGCATCGCCAACGTCAACTGCGTGGACATGCCGTCCACCGTCTACAACCAGATCGAGCTCAGCCGCACGCTGGCCATGCCGCAGACGGCCTGGGCCGACACCTTCTCGTCCACCAGCCAGTCGAACGGATGGGTCGCGCCGCAGGCACCGAACCCGGCAAACATCTGGTGCCCGGCCGTCGCCAACAACTTCGTCCGCCCGGTGGCGAACAACATCACGCAGCTGCGCGCGCAGGTTCAGAACCTGCAGGCCATCGGGGCGACCTCGATCGACGCGGGCCTGCGCTGGGGCATCGCCCTGCTCGATCCCGCCACCCGGCCGGTGATCAACGAACTGGTCGCCGCGGGCGTGGTCCCCGGACATTTCGCGGGCCGGCCGCTGGACTACCACGACCCCGAGGTTTTGAAGGTGGTCGTTCTGATGACGGACGGCGAGCATTTCCCGGAAGAGCGGGTGAACTCGGCCTTCAAGTCCGGCACCTCGCCCATCTACCGCTCGAACGGCGACGGTAACTACTCGATCCGGTTCACCTCCGGCCGGCCCTCCTGCGCGGGTTCCAACGAATACTGGGTGCCGCACCGCTGGTCGTCCAGCGGCACGCAGCCCTGCGGCGGCGCCTGGCAATCCACCCCCTGGGCCTCGAACAGCGCGGGCAGCACGCAGCTCACCTGGGTGCAGGTGTGGCAGCAGCTGCGCGTGCAATGGGTGGCCTGGCAGCTTTACGCCCGGGCGCTCTACGCCAGCGGCACGGCGCGGACCAACGGGTTCAACAGCCAGATGGACACGTTCCGCACCCGCACCGCGACGACGACGATGGATGCCCGGCTGAACGACCTGTGCACCATGGCGAAGAGCAACGGCATCCTGATCTTCGGCATCGCCTTCGAGGCGCCGCCGAACGGCATCACCGCGATCCGCAACTGCGCTTCGCCGGGCCTCTTCTACGACGTGGAGGGGCTCGAGATCGCGACAGCCTTCCGCACGATCCGTAGCCAGATCTCGAAACTGAGGTTGACGCAATGATCCGGCGGTTCGGGCGGTTTTTGCGCCGCGCGATGCGGGAGGACGGCAGTGCGACCGTCGAGGTCGTGCTGGTGGTGCCGCTGTTCGTCACGCTTCTGCTGTGCACGGTCGAGGCGGGGATGTTGATGGTCCGCCACACGATGGTGGACCGCGCCCTCGACATCACCGTGCGCGACCTGCGCCTCGGCCGCTACGACAACCCGACGGCGGCGCAGTTGCGGCGGGACATCTGTTCGCGCACGGTGGTGATGCCGAACTGCATGAACGACCTGATGATCGAGATGCGGCCCGTCAGCCGCGCGACCTGGGCGCTGCCGACCGGACGGCAACCCTGCGTCGACCGGAGCCTCGCCATCCAGCCCGCGACCACCTTCATCCCGGGCGGCGAGAACGAACTGGTGCTGATCCGCGTCTGCGCCCTGTTCGACCCGCTGTTCCCGACCACGCCCTTCGGCCTGCGCCTGCCGCTGGACCCATCGGGCGCCTACCAGCTTCTTGCCATGTCCTCCTTCGTGAACGAGCCGAGGTAAGCCATGCGGATGCCCGCGGTCCTTCGCCGCTTCGCCGCAGACACCCGCGGCTCGATCTCGATGGAAACCGTGATCGTGATGCCGGTGCTGATCTGGGCGCTGATGGCGAGCTTCGTCTACTGGGACACGTTCCGCAGCAAGAACGCCCAGATGAAGGCGACCTTCGCGGTCGCCGACACGCTGTCGCGCGAGATGACGGGCATCAACACCGCTTACATCACCGGGATGCACGCGGTCTTCCGCTACATGATGCAGACGTCCGAGCCGACGTGGATGCGCGTCACCAACGTGCAGTATCGCGCCTCGGACGACAGCTATCGCGTGCTGTGGTCGCGGTCCACGAACACCACCCGCGCACCGCAACTGACGCACGCCACGCTGGCCCAGATGCGGGCGCGGCTGCCGCTGATGGCCAACGACGACACCATCCTCGTGATCGAAACCTGGCGCGAATACGAACCCGTATTCAACGTCGGCCTCGGCCGGCGGATCTTCGGAGAGTTCACCGTCACGCGGCCCCGCTGGCTGTCGCCAATCCCGCTCACATCCTGAGCTGCATGCTGAGCTGCGTCAGCCGCCGGCGCGGGCGACGGCGAGGCTGATCGCCTCGGCCATCATGCGCGTGTCGTGGCGGCCGGTGACGCCACCCACCCCGACCCGCCGGCCGATTCGCCACCACAGGCCCGGCGCCCAGACCGCCGGCCCCGGTTCGGCCAGCAGCAGCGTGAAGCCGTTCGACGGCTTCAGCGCGAAGGCCCCGCGGCTGACGCCCCGGATGTCGGCCACCAGCGCGAGCCGCCGCCCCCCGGCCTCGCGCAGTTCCCGCCCGGTCAGCTCGAGCGCGGGCGCCGTGGCCTGCCACAGCCGCAGCGCCAGCCACAGGGCCCCTGCGCCCGCCGCGGCGAGGAACAGCCGCCAGCCGAACGACGCGGGCGGATGCGCGGCGGCGATCCACAGCAGGATCGCCGCCAGCGCGGCGATCATCGCGGAACCCGCAAGACGGCGCGCAGGCTGCGCTGCCAGCCGCAGGATCACCCGGTCGGGATCAGGCCGAAGGTCTGGATCGGCGTCGTCCATCGGTTTTCCCTAACCGCTTCCGCCCTCGAGGGCGAGGGGGCGGCGCGGTCGGCGGCTTGCGCAGTCCCGCTCCGGGCGGCGCGCAGGCGGCGCAACCGGCCAGGCCGCGCGGGCGCTTCCGGCCTAGCCCTGCTTCAGCAGGCGCGCCTTCTGCCGCTGCCAGTCGCGCTTGGCCTCGGTCTCGCGCTTGTCCGCAGCCTTCTTGCCCTTGGCGATGCCCAGCTTCAGCTTCACCCGCCCCTTGTCGTTGAAATACATCGTCAGGGGAACGACGGTCATCCCTTCGCGCTGCGTGGCGTTCCACAGCCGCGCAAGCTCGCGCCGGTTGACCAGCAGCTTGCGCTTGCGCCGTTCCTCGTGGCCGAACACCCCCGCCTGCTTCAGCGCGGCGATATAGCCGTTGATCAGCCACAGCTCGCCCCCCTCGACGCTGGCATAGCTATCGGCGATGTTCGACTGGCCGGTGCGCAACGCCTTGACCTCGGACCCCGTCAGGACGATGCCCGCCTCGAGGTCGTCCTCGATGTGGTAGTCGAACCGTGCTCGCCGGTTCTCGGCGATCAGTCTGGAATTCGGGTCGGATTTCTGTGCCATGATCGCCGCGATCTAGGTGCCCGCGCCGTCCCTGTCCAGAAGCCCGACGATGACCCGAGCCTTCGGCCCCCATTCCCGCCCCGCCTCGCCCGTTCCCGCCGCGCAGGCGGCGTTCGACGAGGGGCTTGCGCATGTCTACGGCTACAACCACGCCGAGGCGATCGCCTGCTTCCGCCGCGCACTGGCGGCCGACCCCGCCTGCGCGCTGGCGCACTGGGGGATCGGCTACGCGGCGGGGCCGAACTACAACCTGCCCTGGCCGCTCTACGATGATGCGGGCCGCGCGGCTGCGCTGGCGGTAGCCCATGACGCCGCGCAGGCAGCCCTCGCGCTGGCCCCGCCCGAAGGGCCCGACCGGGCGCTGATCCGCGCGCTGGCCCGCCGGTACCCGCAGCGCGATCCCGGCCCGGACATGGCGGCGTGGGACGCCGATTTCGCCGCCGCGATGGAGGCGGTCCACCTCGCCTACCCCGACGACCGCGATGTGCGCGCGGTGTTCGCCGAGGCGCTGATGGTGCTGACACCCTGGCGGATGTGGGACGCGCGCACCGCCGCCCCCGCAGGCCCCCACACGCTGCGCGCCCGCGCGGTGCTGGCCGAGGCCTTCCGTGACGATCCCGGTGCCTGGGATCACCCCGGCCTCCTGCACCTCTGGGTGCACCTGATGGAGATGTCGGCCGAACCCGAGGCCGCCCTGCCGCAGGCCGACCGGCTGCGCCGGCTTGCCCCCGGCCTCGGGCACCTCGTCCACATGCCGACGCATATCGACGTGCTGACGGGCGACTGGGCCGCAGCGCTGGACTGGAACCTTGCGGCCATCGCGGCGGACGAGGCCTATGCCGATCGCGCCGGGCGGATGGATTTCTACACCGGCTACCGCATCCACAACTACCACTTCGCCTGCTACGCCGCGATGATGCTGGGCCGCTTCGCGCCCGCCCGGGACGCCGCTCTGGGGCTGACGGCGACCGTGCCCGAGGCCTTCCTGCGCATCGAAAGCCCGCCGATGGCGGACTACTTCGAAAGCTATTTCGCGCTGCTGCCGCACGTGCACGTGCGCTTCGGCCGGTGGGACGAGGCCGTGGCAGCCCCCCTGCCGGCGGACCGCGACCTCTTCCGCGTGGGCACCGCGCTGACGCTCTACGCCCGCGCGGTCGGCCATGCCGCACTCGGCGAGGTGGACGCGGCAAAGGCGGCCGAGACCGCGTTCCATGCCGCCCTGAGCCGCGTCCCGCCCACGCGGCTTCTGCACAACAACCGCTGCACCGACCTTCTGGCCGTCGCCGAGGCGATGATCGCGGGCGAGATCGCCTATCGCGAAGGCCGCTTCGCTGCCGCCTTCGACCACCTGCGCGAAGCGGTGCGGCGCGACGATGCGTTGCCCTACGACGAACCCTGGGGCTGGATGCAGCCCGCGCGCCACGCGCTCGGCGCGCTCTTGCTCGAACAGGGGCATGTGGACGAGGCCGAGGCGGTCTATCGCGCGGACCTCGGCCTGTCGGGCGACCTGCCGCGGGCGCAGGTCCACCCCGACAACGTCTGGGCGCTGCGCGGCCTGATGACCTGCCTCGACCGGCGCGGCGAGACGGTCGAGGCGGCGCATGTCCGCGCCCGCCTCGCCCGCGCGGCGGCTCGGGCCGATCCGGGCCTGACGGTCAGCTGCCTCTGCGCCCGGCGGGTGCCCTGACGGCTCAGCCCGCCACCGTCCCGTAGGCGAGGCCGGCGAGGAAGGCGCCCCCGAGCGACAGCGCGAGGTAGAGCGCGAAGACCCGCGGGCGGACAAGCGCCCAGACTGCGACCGCGGCGGGAACCGATGTCACGCCGCCCGCAACGAGGAAGGCCATCCCCGCCCCCGGCGCCATCCCCTGCCCGATCAGCCCGCCGACAAGCGGCAGCGCGGCATAGCCGTTGAGGTAGGCCGGCACGCCGACTAGCGTTGCCGCTGCCAGCGGCCAGAGGCCTGTTCCCCCGACAAGGCCCGCAACCGTGTCGGCCGGCACCCAGGCGACCATCAGGCTTTCGAGCACGAAGGCGAGGACCAGCCACTGCGCAAGGAAGAGGCCGGTCTTGCCCGCCTCGGCGCCGAATTTCGCCCGCCGCGCAGGGTCCGCCCAGAACCGCCAGACCACGGGCTTCGGCGCGCGGATCCGCGACCCGCCGCAGCCGCCGTTCCCGATCCCCGCGCGCAAGGGATCGGCCAGCCCGCCCGCCCGCACGATCAGATGCACCGCGATCCCGCCGAGAAGGCCGAGGCCGATCGCCGCCAGGGTCTTGCCGATCGCGAAGCCGGTGCCGAGGATCCCGGCCGTCAGCAGGAACATCGTCGGGTCCATGACCGGCGAGGCGAGCCAGAAGGCCATAACCGGCGCCAGCGGCACGCCGATCGCCAGCAGCGCCGCGATGAGCGGAATCACCCCGCAGGAGCAGAACGGCGACAGCGCGCCCGCCAGCGCCCCGGCGAGGATCATCGCCGCCGGCCGCCCGGTGAAGGCCCGCGCGATAAGGTTGTCCGCCCCCGTCGCCCCGGCCCAGGCCGCCACCGCGACCGACAGGATCAGGAACGGCGCAACCCCCGCGACGGCGCGCAGGACGAAGCCGACCGTCTCGCGTGCCTGCGCCGGGTCCAGCAGGGCCAGCGCCCCGACGATCGCGGCCGAGGCCGCCCAGACGGCCTGCCGGCGCAGCCCGGCGGACAGCCGCAGGGCGGGGGATGGGGTGGTGCCGGCACCGACGGACATGAGATATCTCCATTTAACCGGAAATATCGGAACAGGGATCTCGCGCCCTGTCAAGCCGCGCCGGCCGCGTCCGGGGGCGCGCCGACCCCGGCGCAGCAGGCCTCGAGCAGGAGGGCGCCAAGCGCGCGGGCCTGCGCGAAATCCGCCCGGCTCACGACCTCGCGTCCGCGGCGTTCCTGCTTGACAAGGCCGGCCTCCACGAGGGCGGCCATGTGGTGGGCGAGGGTGGAGGGGGCAAGCCCGAGGTGCGCCCCGATCTCGCCGACCCGCAGCCCGCCGTCGCCCGCGCGCACCAGCAGGCGGAAGATCGCAAGCCGAGCATCGTGGCCGAGGGCGGCGAAGGCGCGGGCTTCGGGGGTGGCAGCGGTCATGGCGCATCGAACCCCGCCGTGCGCCGCGCGTCAACCGCCGTCAACCGCGGCTGCGCGACGCCGCGGCTCAGGCCGCGAGGGGCCGCGCCGCCGGCCGGGCCAGGAGCGCGCGCGCCTCGGCCGCGTCGAGCCGGGGGAACTGCGACGCCTCGCCCTGCGGGCAGTGGACGACGACCCCGGTGTTGGCCCAGATCGCCTCCTCGGCGTCGAAGACCAGCCGGATCGCCGCGATCCGGCCGCCGGCGGGGCGCAGCGTCACACCCGGCAGGTTGCGCAGCGCAACCGCCGGCACCAGCGCGCGCGTCATCTCGGGCCGCTGGTCGCCGGTGCCGACAAGGACGCCCGTGCCCGGCAGCAGCGTCAGGTCGCCACAAGCGCCCATAACGCCGCCCGGCACGCGGACGGCCATGCGGCCGGGCTCGGGCGGCAGCAAGACGCGCTCGACCGCCGCAAGCGGGCGCAGGCCGCCGTCGAAGGTCCAGACCGCATCGCCCGCGGCAAGCGCGGCGAC
Organism: uncultured Paracoccaceae bacterium; assembly: GCA_938028765.1. Lineage (GTDB taxonomy): Bacteria > Pseudomonadota > Alphaproteobacteria > Rhodobacterales > Rhodobacteraceae > CALIZF01. Next base: position 23,079 of record CALIZF010000018.1, on the reverse strand, counting down.
GTCGCGCCAGCCGGCGGCGGTCTCGACCCGCGTGCCGGCGATCAGAAGGCCGCCGGACAGCGCCGTCTCGGCGGCGACGGTGGCGGCGGGCAGGGCGTTGGCAAAGTGCCGGGCTGGATGCAGGAACATGGGTCGGATCCTCCGGTCGGGTTCTGGTTTCGCCTTGGCGGGCAGCGCCGCCGATAAGCCCCAGAATGAGCGGGATTTTGCCATTTTTCGGTCACTGCCGAGTCACTGGCGCGGCACTGTCCCGGCGGCCCGGCCAATCCGCGCCCGCACCTCGCGATCCGCCATCGGCGCCGCGCGCGGCAACGCTGCGTTAACCCTCGATCACGCCTGCGTGGACCATCGCGGCGCGGATTCGGGCCTTCGTGCCCTCGGTCAGGCCCACCAGCGGCAGCCGCACCTCTTCCGAACAGCGGCCGAGCAGCGACAGGCCGTATTTCGCCCCGACCAGCCCGGGTTCGAGGAAGATCGCCTCGTGCAGCGGCATCAGCCGATCCTGCCAGGCCAGCGCCTCGGCATAGTCGCCGCGCAGCGTGGCCGCTTGGAACGCGGCGCACTGGCGCGGGGCCACGTTCGCCGTCACGCTGATGCAGCCCACGCCCCCGTGCGCGTTGAAGCCGAGGGCGGTCGCATCCTCGCCCGAAAGCTGAACGAAATCCGGCCCGCAGGCGATGCGCTGCTGGCTCACGCGCTCCAGCCGGCCGGTCGCGTCCTTGACGCCGACGATGCGCGGCAGCTGCGCCAGCCGCCCCATCGTTTCGGGCGTCATGTCCACCACCGACCGACCGGGGATGTTGTAGATGATGATCGGCAGCGAACAGGCATCGTGCAGCGCGGTGTAATGCGCGACCAGCCCGGTCTGCGTCGGCTTGTTGTAATAGGGTGTGACCACCAGCGCGGCATCCGCCCCGACCCGTTCGGCGTGGCGCAGGAAGCGGATCGCCTCGGCGGTCGAGTTCGAACCCGCCCCCGCGATGACCGGCACCCGGCGGCCGGCGGCGGTCACCACCGCCTCGATCACCTGCTCGTGCTCCTCGTGGGTCAGCGTCGGGCTTTCGCCGGTGGTGCCCACCGGGACGAGGCCGGCCGAGCCTTCGGCGATCTGCCAGTCCACCAGGGCCTCGAGCGCTGCGAAATCGACCGCGCCGTCCTTGAACGGCGTCACCAGTGCCGGAATCGAGCCCCTGAACACGATGCGCCCTCCTGTGGTGCGAAGCCGCGACGTCATAATCCTGCACCGCGGGGATGCCAAGCGGGAGCGCACACGGGCTTGTGGGTTGCCCAGCCGGCGGACGCGCCGCATCAGGGCACCATGTTGATCCGCCTTGCCGCAGCCGCGCTTGCCCTGTCGCTGTGCGTTCCGCCAGCCGCCGCCGATCCGGGCGCCCTGCGCGCTGCCCTCGCGGCGGCGCAGCGGGCGGACTGGGCCGCCGCCGCGGACGCCGCCAGCCCCGCCGGCGCCATCGGCCGCGACATCGTGGAATGGCTGCGCCTGCGCGCGGGCGAGGGCCGGCTGGCCGATTACGAAGCCTTCCTCGCCCGCCGCGGCGACTGGCCGGGGCTTGCCCTCCTGCGCGAGAAGGGCGAGGCGGCGGCGGCCCGGTCCGCCACGCCGGCCCGTGTCGTCGCCTATTTCGCCGGCCACGCGCCCCGCACGCCCGAGGGCGCGCTGGCGCTGGCCGCCGCCCTGCGCGCGCTGGGCCAGACGCGCGAGGCCGACCGCATCGCGGCCGCGGCGTGGGAGGCCCTGACGTTTTCCGAGGCGCAGCAGACCGCCTTCCTCGCCGCCGAGGGGCGCGCGGTCGCCGGGCGGCATACCGCCCGCCTCGACCGCCTGCTGTGGGACGGCAAGATCGCCGAGGCGCGGCGGATGCTGCCGCTCGTGCCTGAAGGGTGGCGGCGGCTGGCCGAGGCGCGCATGGGCCTTGCCACCGACACGCCGGGGGTGGACCGGCTGATCGCCGCGGTGCCCGCCGATCTGGCCGGACATCCGGGCCTTGCCCATGCTCGCTTCGCCTGGCGGCTGGCCAAGGGGCGCTCCGCCGATGCCGCCGCGCTGCTGCTCGAACGCTCGACGGGGCCCGAGGCGCTCGGCCGGCCTTCCGCCTGGGCGCGCGGCCGCGCGCAGCTGGCGCGCGAGGCGGTGCGTGCGGGCGAGGGGCGGCGGGCCTACCGGATCGCCGCCGGGCACCACCTGTCGGGCGGCGGCCCCTTCGCCGACCTCGAGTTCCTCGCGGGCTTTATCGCGCTGAAGATGCTGGGCGACCCGGACCGGGCGCGCGGGCATTTCCGCCACCTCGGCGACAACGTGGTGACGCCGATCAGCCTGTCGCGCGCCGCCTACTGGGAAGGGCGCGCGGACGAGGCGGCGGGCCGGCGCGAGGCCGCGCGGGCTGCCTACACGCGCGCCGCGCGGCACCAGACGGCCTTCTACGGCCTTGCCGCCGCCGAACGGGCGGGCATCCCGCTCGACCCGGCGCTGGTCGGGCCGGGGCGGCCCTCGGACTGGCGCGGGGCGGCGTTCCTGCGGTCGTCGGTGGCCGAGGCGGGCCTGATGCTCTACCGCGCCGGCGACACGGGCCGGGCAAGGCAGTTCCTCACGCATCTTGCCGAAGGGCTGGGGCCGAGCGACCTCGAGAAGCTGGCCGACATGGGCCTTTCGATGGGCTGGCCCAACCTTGCGGTCCTGGTGGCGCGGCAGGCGGCCGAACGCGGCATCGTGCTGCCGCGTGCCTATTATCCCGACACCGACCTGATCCCCGCCGACCTGCCGGTTCCCCGCCCGCTGGCCATGGCCATCGCCCGCCGGGAATCCGAGTTCGACCCGGCCGCGCGCAGCCCCGCCGATGCCCGCGGCCTGATGCAGGTGCTGCCCGGAACCGCGAGGCTGATGGCGGGCGACCTGGGCCTGCCCTATGCCGAGGCCCGGCTGACCACCGATCCCGCCTACAATGCCCGCCTCGGCGCGGCCTACCTCGCCCGGCTGCGGGCCGAGTTCGGGCCGGCGCTGACGCTCGTCGCGGCCGGATACAACGCCGGGCCCGGGCGGGCGCGCGCCTGGATCGGCGAGATCGGCGACCCGCGCCGCGAAGGCGCCGACCCGATCGACTGGATAGAGCGCGTCCCCTTCGCCGAGACCCGCAGCTACATCATGCGTGTGGCCGAGGCGCTGGTGATCTACAGCGCCCGCGCCGCTGGCCGGGCCGGGCCGGTCGAGCTGACGCCGATCCTGACCGGGCGGGCGCGCTGACCGCGATCAGGCCGCAATTGCCGCCGGCGCGTGCCTGCCGACCAGCACCGCCGCCTCGTGCGCCCGCAAGACCCGCCGCGCTGACGGGCCGTAGCCCGACCCCGTGGCGGGGTCGAGACCGGGGAACAGCGCCGCGATCTCGGCCGCCGCAGCCGGGCCGAAGCCCGCCAGCGCCTCAGGGCCGGGCAGCAGGCTTTCGGTCGCGAGCCCGGCGGCAAAGATCACCTGATGCCGGTCGAACAGCAGGTGATGGTAATCGACCGTGCCCCCGTTGCGCAGCGTGATGCGCCGCCCGTCCACCAGATCGCGCGCGGCCACCAAAACCTCGTCCTCGCCGAACAGCAGGCCCGCCATCGGGTCGCGCACGAGGATCCGGTGGCGCGGCGACACCAGCAGCCGCCCGTGCGCGCCAAAGGTCCCCGCCGCGATCCGCACCGGCGCATCGGCCCCCTGGGCCTTCACCCGCCGGTGCCCGCACCAGCGCAGGGGTTGCGGCCCGTCGTCCAGCGTCAGGACGAGGTCGCCCGGCGCCAGCGCCTCGACCGGCACCGGCCCGCCGGGCGTCAGGACAAGCGTGCCCGCGACGAGGCAGGGCACCGTGGTCAGCCGGACCATGCCCACGTCGCTGACGCCGCTCGACGACCGCACGGTGTAGGTGAACACCGCCGTGTCGAGGTCGTTGTCGGTCGTCACCGTGAAGGTGCCGTCGGCGTTCAGCCGCACCGTCTGCCCGGTCGCCAGCGTCACTACCGATCCGACCGTCACCGGCACCCCGTTGATGTGCGTGACGGTCAGCGTGCCGCCGGTGCGGTTGATGTCGTTGGCCAGCGGGTCGAACGTCCGGGTGCTGCCCATGCGCAGCGTCTGCGCGTCGTCGACGGCGATCAGCACGGTCTGCGCGCTGTCGCCCGCGATCAGCACGGCCGAATCGTAGAACGCGTCCGACACGTCGGCGATGCCGATGCGGATCGAGTTCAGGACACCCGGATTGACGTTCATCGTCAGCGACATGGTCAGCGTGAAGCCGTCCATCTCGGTGTTGAAGGCGTCGTTGGTATTCGAGACGAAGAGGTTCTGGTTGACGTCCTGGTTGACGTTCGTGACGCTCGACAGCCCGTTGCCGAAGCTGAGGGTGGCTGGCTGGCCGTTGACGAAGACGAAGAACAGGTCGTTGTAGATCGTGTTCGAGAACTCGGGATATTCCTCCGACGCGAACACGAAGCTCAGCGTCAGCGTGTCTCCCGTGGGGACGAAGTTCACGTCCAGCCAAGCGGCATCGTAGGTGTTTGCGCCCGCCAGCGCGTTCAGCTGCGCGACGTTGTCGCGCCCCGACGTGTCGGTGGATGTGCCGGTCGAGCGGTTCGGATCGCCGCTCGACTGCGTGAAGTCGCGCACGTCGCCGGTGGACAGGATCACCCCGGTGGACGATGGCGCCACACCGGCGGCAAGGTGCCCGTTCGTGTAGATCGCGCTCGAGATCGACGGGCCGGTGTAGCTTGCGCTGACCACGGTCACACCGTCGCCGAAGATGGCGTTGGCCATCTGCATGGCCGACGCATTGATGTTGTAGCCCAGTTCCGCGCCCGTCGCCACCTGCACCCCCTACCTTGCCGGGGCACTCACACGCACGCCCGCCGCGGTGCCCGGCGGCATCGCGGTTGACGGATCGAGTCGGTCTGGCGCGTCCTGCCCGACGGCCGCGAAACCCTGCCCCGGGTTTTCGTCATTGCGGCGCAGACTGCCCCGAAATCCGCGGCCTGCCTACCGCGGCGGCGTATCCGCCGCATTTGCGCCGCGCCGGTGTCGCCGCAGCGTCACAGGCCGGCCGTCATCCGGCAGGGGCCGCGCCGCCTGCGGGCGCGATCCGGCGCGCCGTGTCGATCAGCGCCGCCACGGCCGGGGTATGCGTGCCCCGCTGCGACGCGACCAGCCCCACGCGGTGCGAGACCGCGGGGGCATCGATCGGCACCGAGGCCAGCCCTCCCCCGGCCAGCGCCTCGGCCAGCGCCTCGGGCACAACGCTGGCGAAGCGGCCCGTGCGCACATGCGCGATCAGCGCGAGCACCGAATTCGATTCCACCTGCGCCCCGACCGCCACCCCGGCCGCGGCAAGGTGCTGGTTCACGATGCGCCGGTTCTGCATATCCTCGGTCAGAAGGCACAGCGGCCAGCGGCCGAGGTCGGCCCAGCCGACGCGCGCCGGCGCCTCGCCCGCCACCAGCAGGCGGTAGCGTTCGGCGTAGAGGTCCACCGCCTCGACCCGCGGCAAGGGTTCGTTGTCGAGGTAGGTCACCCCTGCGTCGAAGGCGTGATCGTCGAGGCCTGCGAGGATCTCGGCCGAGGTCGCCGACAGGATCCGCACCTGCACCCCCGGATGGCGCGCGGCGAAAGGGCCCGTCAGCCGCGCGATCCACGGCAGCGCGGTGGGGATCACCCCCAGGGTCAAGGCACCGGCAAGGCCGGACCGGCGGGCGCGCATCTCGTCCTTCAGGGCGCGCGCGTCGCCGGTGATCCGCCGCGCCCAGTCCAGCACCCGCTCGCCCTCGGGCGTCAGGCCGAGGAACCGCGAGCCGCGCCAGACGAGCTGCACCCCCAGCTGGTCCTCGAGCGCGCGGATTGCCGAGGACAGGGTGGGCTGCGTCACGCCGCAGGCGGCGGCGGCACGGCCGAAGTGGCGCTCGCGCGCCAGCGCCACGAACATCTCGAGCCGGTCGATCATGGCACCACTCTCGCCCGGCCCGGCACGCATCGCAACGGCGCGGGCTGCGGGCCCCTGCATGCAGGGCCGCCGCGGCGCTTGCCCGCCGGGTGCGGGGCGCCTACATCCCGGGCATGAACCCGAACCTGCCGTTCCTGTCCGCCGGCCCGCGTGTCGCCATCGTCCGCCTGACCGGCGCCATCGGCGCTGCGGGGCGGCTCGGGGGCGGCCTGTCCGACGCGGCCCTGGCCCCCGTCATCGAACGCGCCTTCGCCGCCGGCAGGCCGAAGGCGGTCGCGCTGATCGTCAACTCGCCCGGCGGATCGGCGGTCCAGTCGGCCCTGATCGCCGCGCGCATCCGCCGCCTCGCGGACGAGAAGCGCATTCCCGTCCACGCCTTCGTCGAGGATGTGGCGGCCTCGGGCGGCTACTGGCTGGCCTGCGCGGCCGACGACATCTGGATCGATTCCTGTTCGGTCGTGGGGTCGATCGGCGTCATCGCGGCGTCCTTCGGCCTGCACGACCTGATCGCCCGGCAGGGCGTGGAACGGCGCGTGCATACCGCGGGCCGGTCCAAGAGCTTTCTCGACCCCTTCCTGCCGGAACGGCCCGAGGACGTGGCGCGCCTGCGCGGCATCCTCGACCCGATCCACCGCAGCTTCATCGATCACGTCCGCGCCCGCCGCGGCAACCGCCTGAACGAGGGCGCCGGGCCGCTGTTCGAGGGCGACGTCTGGGTCGGGCAGGCGGCGGTGGATGTCGGGCTGGCGGACGGCATCGCCCATGCGTCGCCGAAGCTGAAGGAGCTTTACGGTCCGAAGGTACGCTTCATCGTGCAGGACCGGCGGCGGCCCTTCTGGCGCCGCTTCGGCCTTGCGGCCCTTGGCGAGACGGCGGTGGACGCGGCCCTTGCGGCGGCGGAGGACCGGGCGCTGCGCGCCCGCTATGGCCTCTGATGCTGTTGAAGATCGTCGCGGCGTTCCTGGTCCTCATGGCGGTGCTGGCGATGTTCGGCCGGCTGCGCCTGCCCGGCGGCCCGCCGCGCATCGCAGCGCCGAAGAAATGCCCCGCCTGCGGCCGGCCGCGCATCGGCCGCGGCCCCTGCCCCTGCGGCGCCCCGCCGCCTGCCTGAGAGGTTCCCCGATGACCCGTGCCCTCGTCACCGGCGCCGCGCGCCGCCTCGGCCGCGCGATGGCGCTGCACCTTGCCGACCGCGGCTTCGATGTGGCCGTGCATTACGCCGGCTCTGCCGCCGAGGCCGAGGCGACGGCGGCCGAGATCCGCGCCTTGGGGCGGCGCGCCGTTACCCTGCGGGCTGACCTCCTCGACGAGGCGCAGGTGACGCCGCTGGTCGGGCAGGCTGCCGCCGCGCTCGGCGGGCCGCTGACGGTTCTGGTCAACAACGCCTCGATCTTCGAGCACGACCGGATGGGCACGATCACCCGAGAAAGCTGGGACCGGCACATCGAATCGAACCTGCGCGCGCCGGTCGTCCTGACCCAGGCCTTCGGGGCGCAGTGCCCCGAGGCGATCCTCGATGAGGCGGGCGAACCCGTGGCGCGCGGTCTGGTCGTGAACCTGATCGACCAGCGGGTGCTGAAGCTGACGCCCGAGTTCATGTCCTACACGATCGCCAAGATGGGCCTATGGGCCTTCACCCGGACGGCCGCGCAGGCGCTGGCCCCGCATGTGCGGGTGAACGCGATCGGCCCCGGCCCGACGATGCAGGGGGCGCGGCAGTCGGCCGACCATTTCGCCCGCCAGCGCGCCGCGACCATCCTGCGCCGCGGCGCGGGCCCGGCGGACATCTGCGCTGCGCTTGGCTATTTCCTCGATGCGCCCGCGGTCACGGGGCAGCTTCTGTGCATCGATGGCGGCCAGCACCTGGCCTGGCAGACGCCGGACGTCCTCGGCGTCGAGTGACGCTTGCCGCAGCGTCGGGACTTGACTTGTCCACTGCCGACGGTTCAGCCGAAGCAGCGTCACGATTCTGTCAAGAAGGTCAGGACCATAGCGCGCATCCTCAAAAATCATCCAGGATTTCAGCGTCTTATGATTTCGCCTAATTTTTGTGCAGCCCAGAGAACATGGCCGGAAACCATGGGAATTTCCGCCGGTCCGAAGCTTGTCCAAAGACTTTTCCACAGATTCCGGGGATTCTATTCCCCTTGCCCGCAGCCCCCGTTCGGTGCAGCCACGAGGCCGGAATCACCGGATCGCCGATGCAGGACGACAGCAAAACCCCGACCGATCCCGGCCTGACCGGCCACGCCCTGATCGCGCAGGTTGCGCGCAGCCTCGACGGCTCGCCCGGCGTCTACCGGATGCTGAACGCCCGGAACGAGGTGCTCTACGTCGGCAAGGCGCGCAACCTGCGCGCGCGGGTGTCGAACTATGCCCGCCCCTCGGGCCATTCCGCCCGCATCGCCCGGATGATCCACGAAACCGCGTCGATGATGTTTCTCACCACGCGGACGGAAACCGAGGCGCTGCTGCTCGAACAGAACCTGATCAAGCAGCTGAAGCCGCGCTACAATGTGCTTCTGCGCGACGACAAATCGTTCCCGAACATCCTGATCACCGGCGACCACCCGTTTCCGCAGATCAGGAAGCACCGCGGGCGGCGGTCCGACCCGGGCCACTACTACGGCCCCTTCGCCAGCGCGGGCGCCGTCAACCGGACGCTGAACCAGCTGCAGAAGGTGTTCCTGCTGCGCACCTGCACCGACGCCACCTTCGAAAGCCGCACGCGGCCTTGCCTGCTCTACCAGATCCGCCGCTGCGCCGGCCCCTGCACCGGCCTTGTGTCCGAGGCCGACTACGCCGGCCTCGTCGCCGACGCGCGCCGGTTTCTCGAGGGCCGCACGACGCATGTGCAGGAAACGCTCGCTGCCCAGATGCAGGCCGCGGCTGAGGCGATGGAGTTCGAGCGCGCCGCCGCCCTGCGCGACCGCATCCGCGCGCTGACGGCGGTGCAGGCCAGCCAGTCGATCAACCCCGCCGGCGTGGCCGAGGCGGATGTGGTGGCGGTGCATCTGGAAGGCGGGCAGGCCTGCGTGCAGGTGTTCTTCATCCGCGCCGGCCAGTCCTGGGGCAACCGCGACTTCTACCCCCGGACCGGCGCAGGGGCCGAGGAGCCCGAGATCCTGCAGGCCTTCCTCGCGCAGTTCTACGACGACCAGCCGCCGCCCCGCCTCATCCTCTTGTCGCACCCGGTCGAGGATCCCGACCTGCTGGGCCAGCTTCTGTCCGACCGGCTGGGGCGAAAGGTGGACATCGCCGTGCCGCAGCGGGGCGAGAAGGCCGGGCTGGTCGAAAACGCCCTGCGCAACGCGAAGGAATCGCTCGGCCGCCGGCTGGCGGAGAATGCCGCGCAGGGCAAGCTTCTGGCGGGCCTCGCCGACGCCTTCGGGCTCGATGCGCCGCCGCGCCGGGTCGAGGTCTATGACAACAGCCACATCATGGGCCGGGATGCGGTCGGCGGCATGGTGGTAGCGGGGCCGGACGGCTGGCTCAAGTCGGAATACCGCAAGTTCACAATCAGGAACGAAGCCGCCGCCGGCGATGACCTGGCCATGATGCGCGAGGTGCTGACCCGCCGGTTCGAGCGCCTGCTGAAGGAGGACCCCGACCGGGAAACCGGCACCTGGCCCGACCTTCTGCTGATCGACGGCGGCGCGGGCCAGGTGGCGGCGGTGGCCGAGGTTCTGGCCTCGCTCGGCGTGGACGACATTCCCTTCGTCGGCGTCGCGAAGGGCGTGGACCGCGACGCCGGGAAGGAAGAGTTCCACCGCCCCGGCCGCCCGCCCTTCGCGCTTCCCCGCAACGCGCCTGTCCTCTACTTCATCCAGCGGCTGCGGGACGAGGCGCACCGCTGGGTCATCGGCGCGCATCGGGCGAAACGCGCGAAGGCGGTCGGCGCAACGCCGCTCGACGATATCCCCGGCGTCGGGGCAGCGCGCAAGCGCGCGCTTCTGCAGCACTTCGGCAGCGCGAAGGCGGTCAGCCGCGCGGGGCTCGACGATCTGAAGGCTGCACCCGGCATCTCGTCCGCGCTGGCCGAGCGGATCCACGGGTTCTTTCATCCCAGGGGCTGACCGGCGGTCGCACCCCCCCGGCGCAGCGCCCAGGCCAGGTCCCGCGCTGGATGGCCCCTGACAGAGCCGCCGACGGCGCTCGGCCCGAGGTAGGAAACCGCGAACGCGCCGCCGTAACGGCGGCGGATTTCGGCCTCGTCCACGAGGAAGGGCGGCCCCGCGATCGCACCGCGCGGATAGTCGATGGTGATCAGCAGTTGCGGCGCCCGGCCGGTCAGGGCCATCAGGTGCGGCGCGTAGCGGTCACGCAGCGCCGGCGGCAGGGCGATCAGCGCCGCGCGGTCATAGACCGCATCGACCGGGCCCAGACGGTCCGCATCGAGCGCGAAGATGTCGCCGCAGAAGATGTCGAGGCCCGCGGCCCTGTGATGCACGAGATCGCCCGCGACGCTGACCGCAGGCGTGACGCCCAGCCCGGCGAAGAGATCGCGGATCGCGATTGCGCTCAGCTCCACGCCGGCGACCCGGATGCCCTGCGCCAGCAGCCATCCGATGTCCCGCGTCTTGCCGCACAGCGGCAGGAAGACCCGCGCGCCGGGACGGATCCCGACCGCCGCGCCATGGGCGATCAGAAGGTCATGCACGGCCGGCAGATGGAAGCCGGTTTCGCCGCGCCGCCAGCGTTCGTGCCAGAAATCCGGGTCCATGGGTCGATCCTGCGCCGGCGCGCGCTGCGGGTCAACGCGCCAGCACCCGCGGCGTCTTTCCGCGCCCGGCCGGATGGTCTAGAACCCGGGCATGACCTGGACCATCCCCAACACGCTGACCACGCTGCGCCTTCTGGCCGCGGCGGCGGTGCCGGTGATGTTCCTCTACTTCAACCGGCCCTGGGCCGACTGGCTGGCGCTGACGCTGTTCATCGGCGCCGCCGTCACCGACTGGTTCGATGGCTACCTCGCGCGGCTCTGGAAGCAGGAGTCGGCCTTCGGCACCATGCTCGACCCGATCGCCGACAAGGCGATGGTGGTGATCGCCATCATGGTTATCACCGGCTATTCCGGGATGAACCCCTGGCTGATCCTTCCCGCCACCGTTATCCTCTTCCGCGAGGTTTTCGTGTCGGGCCTGCGGGAATACCTCGGCGACCGGGCGAATCTGCTGAAGGTCACGCGGCTTGCCAAGTGGAAGACGACCGCGCAGATGGTGGCGATTGCCGTCCTGTTCCTTGGCACCGGCCTGCACTTCCTCGAAACCGGCCGGCCGCCGCGGGCGGGCGAGGGCGATCTGCCGCCCGGCGTGTCCTGGGCCGCGCTGGCGACGATGCTGGGCCTTGCGCTGATCTGGATCGCCGCGACGCTCACGTTCTTGACGGGCCTCGACTATTTCCGCAAAGCGCTGCCGTTGCTGAAGGATGCTCCGCGATGACCACGCTCGATGTGCTCTATTTCGCCTGGGTGCGCGAACGGATCGGGCTGCCGCGCGAACGGGTGACGACCGCCGCCCCGACCGTCGCCGCGCTGGTGGACGAGCTGTCGGCGCGCGAACCCCGCTACGCCGCCGCCTTCGCGGACCGGCGCGCCCTGCGCGTCGCGCTCGACCAGGACCTTGCCGATTTCGACGCGCCGCTGGCCGGCGTGCGCGAAGTTGCGTTCTTCCCGCCGATGACGGGGGGTTGAGCCTTGGGGGCGGTGCTCGACGTCCGCGTGCAAGCTGCGCCCTTCGACCCCGGCGCCGAGGCGAACGCCTTCGCCGCCGCGGTTCAAGGTGCCGGCGCGCTGGTCACCTTCACCGGACTCGTGCGGGACGAGGGCGGGCAGCTGACGGGGATGGAGATCGAGCATTACCCCGGCATGACCGAACGTGCCATTGCCGCCATCGCAGGACAGGCGCGAGACCGCTGGCGGCTGGCCGGCGTCCTGGTGATCCACCGCTTCGGCCCGCTCGCGCCCGGCGCTGCGATCATGATGGTCGCCACCGCCGCCCCGCACCGCGCCGACGCCTTCGCCGCGGCCGAGTTCCTGATGGATTACCTGAAGTCCCGCGCGCCCTTCTGGAAGAAGGAAAGCGGCGCGGCCGGCGCGGCCTGGGTCGAGGCAAAGGCCGCCGACGAGGCCGCGCTGGACCGCTGGCGGCGCGGCTGACCAGTCAGGCCAACCCCAGCCCCGCCTTCATCAGCGCCCGCCGCACCGGCCCTGCATCGTGCATCGCCGCCAGCGCGCGCGCGCGCAGCGCCTGCCATTCCGGCAGGCCCAGCATCGAGGCGCGGTTGAGCAGGTCGATGCCGTTCACCCGCAGCGCGACATCCGCCTGGCGGGTGCGGCGATAGGCCGCCAGCATCGCCGCATCGCCCAGCCGGTCGGGCGCCGAGACGGCCAGATCGAGCAGCGCCCGCAGATCGGCAAGGCTCATGTTCAGCCCCTGCGCGCCGATCGGCGGCACCACATGCGCGGCCTCGGCCATCAGGGCGACGCGCGGGGCGGTCAGACGCTCGGCCGTTTGGCTGATGATGGGCCAGACCATCCGCCGCGTGACAAGCGTGAGGGGACCGAAGAGGTGGCAGGACCGGACCGTGGCCTCGGCCTCGAACGCCGCAGGCGGCAGGGCGGCCCGGCGCAGGGTCTCGGCCCCGCGGTCCATCCAGACCACCGCCGAGCAGGGCCGCCCGTCGCGGTCGGGCAGCGGCACCAGCGTGAATGGCCCCCCCTCGCGGTGGATCTCGGTCGAGACGTTGTCGTGCGGGATCGGGTGGGTCACCGCAAAGGCCAGGGCCTTCTGTCCGTAGCGGCGTGTCGCCGCCCCGATGCCCAAGGCGCGGCGCACCGGACTGTCGCGCCCGTCTGCGGCCACGAGAAGGCGTAGGCGCAGGCTGCTGCCGTCCGACAGTGCCGCGATCGCCGCGCTGTCGCGCGCGGTCACGCGCAGCGTGGCCGTGCCGGGGCGGAAATCGACGGCCGGCAGTTCCGCGAGCCGCGCCACCAGCTCGCGCCGGATCAGCCAGTTCGGAAGGTTCCAGCCGAACGGGAGTTCGGAAATGTCGGCCGCATCGAAATCCCGCGTCGTGCGCACCGTGCCGTCAGGCCCGGCATCGACGATGCGCATGACCTGCAGGGGCGTCGCATGGGGCGCGAGGCGGTCCCAGGCGCCGGCGCGCGTCAGAAGATCCGCCCCGGGCTGCAGGATCGCGGTCGTGCGCAGGTCGGCGTCAACCGCGTCCTCGTCCGTGACCGGCGGAGCGGGATCGACCAGCACCGTGCGGAAGCCCGCGGTGCCGAAGGCAGCGGCGGCGGCCAGACCCGCAGGCCCCGCTCCGGACACCAGGATGTCGGCGTCGTGCATCATGCCTCCCTCAGCCGCGGGTGTCGCGCTCCGCGCGGCAGCGCGCTAGTCCTAGCCGCGGGTGATGCGGATGAGGATCGTGAACATCACCGGCACCGCCGCCAGCGCGACCAGCGACAGGACCTGCACGCCCCAGGTGACCACGGCGATGACCAGAAGGCTGATCACCGCGGCAAGCAGATACCAGATGCTGTCAAAGTCGCGCTCGATGTCGCGGATCACCCAGCCGATCACGGGAACGGCGTGGATGGGACGGCGGACGGGCTGGGCGGTCATGGTCATGGCAAGGGTCTCCTCTCGATGCGTGGCGTCTTAGCGCGATGCGGCCGCGATGCAGCGGGGCAAGCTGTCGCGGAGCGGCAGGACGGCGCAGGCGGGTCACCCGGCTGTCGCGGCCTTGTTGCACGAGCGGGCCGGCGCTAGGCTTGCCGCCCGGAGCGGGCATGGGGGGACCGGTGCAGAAGGACGCCTATACGCTGATCCTCGAGGCGATCGACCAGGGCCTCTACCGCCCCGGCGACCGTCTGGTGGAATCGGAGCTGGCCGAGCGGTTCGGCGTCTCGCGCACGCCGGTCCGCGAGGCGCTCCAGCGGCTCGAGACCCAGTCGATGCTGGCCCGCGACGGGCGCAGCCTGATCGTTGCCTCGCTCGACCACAACCAGCTAGCCGAGCTTTACGTCGTGCGGGCGGAACTGGAAGGGCTGGCGGCCCGTCTGGCCGCCCGGCACGCGACCGACGAAGAGGTGCGGGTGCTGCGCCAGATGGTCGAGGACGACCGGCGCCTCGCCGAAGACCCAGCCGCGATGAGCCGCGCCAACCGGCGGTTCCACAAGCAGATCCATCTCGCCTCGCACAACCGCTACCTGGTCCAGCAGCTCGATCTCGTGCACCGCTCGATGGCGCTTCTGGCCACCACCTCGATCGCCGCCGAGGGCCGGGCCGAGGAAACCCTGGCCGAACATGCCGCGATCGTCGGCGCGATCGCGGCGCGCGACGGACAGGCGGCCTACGAGGCGCTGCGCACCCACATCAGCCGCGCGTTCGAGACGCGACTGAAGATCGACGCGGGCGAGGTCAGGACGCGCGGCGGGACCAAGGGGGCCGCGGCATCGTAAAGGCCGTGGGCCGTCTTGGCCCAGTAGCTGGGCCGGATGATGGCCTCGGCCAGCGCGCGCCAGCCGGCCAGCGCGCCCAGCATGTGGTAGAGGTGCAGGGTCGGCGCCCAGGCCCAGAGGCCCGCATGGCGCGTCCGGCGCGCACCGGCAATGCCGGTTGCCACCGACAGCCCTTCGGCCAGGACGAACAGCGCGATCAGCGCGGCGGTTGCGCCGGCCCCCAGCACGGGCGCCAGCGGATGGCCGAACCCGGCCGCAAGCACCCAGAATGACCACAGCAGAGGCGCCAGCAGCACCGGCGTCTGGGCGCCAAGGAACACCGCCTGATACAGCAGGAACCCGCGCGGCCCGAGGTCGCGCCACAGCGCGGCCGGGTCGCGCATGTGCACGGCCCAGGTGATCAGGTGCCCCTTGATCCAGCGCGACCGCTGCCGCACCCAGGGGACAGCGCGGCAGTTCGCCTCTTCCTCGGTCGTGCTGTCGAGCATCTGCGTCCGCCAGCCGCGCCGCGCCAGGCGGATGCCGAGGTCGGCATCTTCGGTCACGTTGTGCGCGTCCCAGGCCCCGATCGCTTCCAGAACGCCGCGGCGCACGAACATCGTCGTGCCGCCAAGCGGCAGCGGCGCGCCCAACCGCGCAAGGCCCGGCAACACGATGCGGAACCACGCCGCATATTCGACCGCAAAGCACCGCGACAGCCAGTTGGTGCGGGGATTGTAGTAGTCGAGCACCCCTTGCAGGCAGGCGACATCGGCCGGCGCGGCGGCGAAGGCGGCCGCCGCCCGGCGCAGCTGGTCGGGCGCGGGCGCATCCTCGGCATCCCAGACGCCGACGATGCTGCCGCGGCAGAAATCCAGCGCATAGTTGAGCGCGCGCGGCTTCGTCCGCACCGATCCGGGCGGAACGACGACCGTGCGGATCCAGCCGGGCAGCGGCACGGCGGCCACCGCGGCGCGGGTCTTGTCGTCGTCCGCCTCGACGGCGAGGATCACCTCGACCCGGTCGCGCGGATAGTCGATCCGGCCGATCCGCACGAGGAGGCGCGCCGCGATGTCGGCCTCGCGGTAGAGCGGCACGATCACGGACACGGACGGCAGGGCGGCGTCGGGCAGCGCCGGCGGCCGGACGGGCGCCGGCCCGCGCAGCGCCATCGCCAGCGCCGCGCCGCGCAGCGCGACCGTCGCCGACAGGGCGAGCGCGGCCCACAGCGTCAGCACGGTCATGAGCCCGACGGGCGCGGCCAGCAGCGCCACCGCCAGCACGAAACCCGCACACGGCAGATAGCGCAGCCGCCGCGCGCTGTGCCAGCCACGGCAGCTGTCGCGCGCGTCCGGGCGCGTTTCCGCCCGCCGGGCAAGCTCGCCGGCCGCGGCGGCCGCCACGGCCGCGTCGATCGCCGCGCGCGGTGCCGCGACCGCCCGCCAAGGGCCGAAAGCGGCCATCAGCACCGGCCCCGCCCGCGCCGCCGCCCCCGCATCGGCGACGGCGACCGACACGGTGCCGCCATGCCGGGCCAGCGGCGCCACGCCCAGGTCCAGGCAGCGCGCCGCACCGATCCGCGCAATCAGGCGGGGGTCCGGGCGAAGCGCCGCCGGCCCCGGCCGCGCCGGACCGGTGCCGGTCGCATCGCCGGTTGGCCGGGCCGGCAGGCCGCGGGCAACCCGGGCCGCAGCGCGGCGGACGGCAGCAGGCGCGACGGCAGGCGGCGCGGCCGGCGGGGGGAGCGCCGGGCGGCGCGGCGGGGCCCCTGCGTCGGGCTGGGTCAAGGCTTCCGGCGGGATGGGGGGCGGTGCAACCGCCCGGCGCCGGATCGCCCTTGCCTCCCCGATCTGCGCCATCGCGCCCACACCCGCGCTGCGGCCCCACTGCCGCACCGGCACTCTCGCGTCGCTTGGTTAACGGACGCTTAACCGAAACCGGCAGGCTCAGGGCGCGCGGCGGGCGCGCATCGCCGCGGCAAAGCGGGCGAACAGATAGGCGCTATCCTGCGGGCCCGGGCTCGCCTCGGGGTGATACTGCACGCTGAACACGGGCCGGTCCGCCAGGCGGATGCCGCAGTTCGACCCGTCGAAGAGGCTGACATGCGTCTCGATCACGCCCGGCGGCAGGGTCTGGCTGTCCACCGTGAAACCGTGGTTCATCGAGGTGATCTCGACCTTGCCGGTTTCCAGATCCTTCACCGGGTGGTTGGCCCCGTGGTGGCCGTGGTTCATCTTGACCGTGCGCGCACCGAGCGCGAGCGCGAGCATCTGGTGGCCGAGACAGATGCCGAACACCGGCAGGCCCGCATCCAGCACGCCGCGGATCATCGGCACCGCATAGGCCCCGGTCGCCGCCGGATCGCCGGGGCCGTTCGACAGGAACACGCCTTCGGGGTTCAAGGCCAGCACGTCCTCTGCCGTCGCGCTGGCAGGCAGGACCGTGACCTCGCATCCTTCGGAGGCGAGCGAGCGCAGGATGTTGCGCTTGGCCCCGTAATCGACCGCCACCACCCGCAACCCCGGGCCCGTGCGCCGGGCAAAGCCGCCGGGCCAAGCCCATTTCATCTCGTCCCAGCGGTAGGACTGCGCACAGGTCACGTCGCGCGCCAGATCGAGGCCGACCAGACCGCGCCACGCCCGCGCCTTTGTCACCAGCGCCTCGATGTCAAACCGCCCGGCGGGATCGTGCGCCAGCGCCACATGCGGGGCGCCCTGCCGGCGGATCGCGCGGGTCAGGCGGCGCGTGTCCACGCCACCCATGCCGATCAGGCCGCATCTCGCCATCCAGTCGTCCAGACGGCCCGCGGCGCGCCAGTTCGACGGCGCGGTCGGATCCCATTTCACCACCATCCCGGCTGCCACGGGCTGGGCCGCCTCGTCGTCCTCGGGCGTGACGCCGACATTGCCGATATGGGGAAAGGTGAAGGTCACGACCTGCCCCGCGTAGGACGGATCGGTCATGATCTCCTGATAGCCGGTCATGGCGGTGTTGAAGACCAGTTCGGCCACGGTTTCGCCCGTGGCGCCGAAGCCGCGGCCGAAGAACAGCGTGCCGTCGGCAAGCGTAAGGCAGCCGGTCGGGCGGGGGGCGGCAGCGGACATGGGCGACTCCGGCACAAGCGCGCGGAACCTAGAGGGGCGTGCAGGCGGGGTCAAGGCCCGCACACGAATGCGTTCTCAATGAAAAACAATTGGTTAGATGACGTGCCCGCGGTTGCCGCAGGACCGCGGACGGGCTAGACTACGCCCTGGTTCCGAGGGGAAGGTGCCGCCATGCCGATCCGGGAAAGACTGGCCGCCGCGCTGAAGGACGCGATGCGGTCGCGCGAGGCCGACCGCACCTCGACGCTGCGCCTCATCAACGCCGCGATCAAGGACCGCGACATCGCGGCCCGCACCGAGGGCGGCGGCGAGGATGGCGTCAGCGATGCCGAGATCATGGCGATCCTCGGCAAGATGGTCCGCCAGCGACAGGAAAGCGCGCGGCTCTACGAAGAGGGCGGGCGGCTCGAACTGGCCGAGAAGGAGCTGGGCGAAATCCGCGTGATCGAGGAATTCCTGCCGCGGCAGCTTTCGCCCGACGAGGTGGCGGCGGCGATCGACGCCGCGGTGGCCGAGGTGGGCGCAACCGGCATCCGCGACATGGGCCGGGTGATGGCCGCCCTGAAGGCCCGCCACACCGGCCAGATGGACTTCGCCGCGGCGGGCGCGCTGGTCAAGGCGCGGCTTGGCTGACCGTGGGCGTCAGGCGACATTCTCGCGGTTTGCGTCCTTCAGAAGCCGGCCGTGCCGGCGCACCTCGGCCAGCGCCTGCCCGAAGGTGACGAGGCCGCGCGCCTTCAGCATCGGCACCAGCTTGAGGAATGCGTCGGCCGTGGCCAGCGTGTCGCCGATGGCGGTGTGCCGCGCCTCTTCGGGGATGGTGATGCCGAGGCGATGCGCAAGCGCATCGAGGCTGTGGACATCGTCCTGCCCGAACACGACGGCCGACAGCAGCACCGTGTCCAGCACCGGGTTGTCGAAGCGCAGGCCAAGCTCGGCCTCGCGCCGGCGCAGGAACGTCATGTCGAAGGGTGCATTGTGCGCGACCAGCACCGCGCCCTCGGCGAACTTGTGGAACCGCCGCAGCGCCTCGACCACCCCCGGCGCCTCGGCCACCATCGCGTCGGTGATCCCGTGCACCTCGGTCGAGCCCGGCGGGATCCGCCGGCCGGGGTTCACCAGCGTGTCGAACACCTCGCCGTCCACCCGCCGGCCGTTCACCAGCCGCACCGCCGCGATCTGCACGATCTCGTCGCCCTGCTGGGGCAGAAGGCCCGTCGTCTCAGTATCGAAGACGACGCAGGTCAGCGCATCGAGCGGCTGGTCGGCCACCCCTGCCGCCCGTTCGCGCGACAGAAGGTCGAAATCGTAGACGACCGCGCGCGCGATCGGCGGGGGACGGCGGGCGGCGCGGCGGGCCTGCCGGATCGGCAGGCACAGCATCGCACGGCCGGTGTGGTATTCGGGCCAGATCTCGGTCGCGTGCGTGCCCAGCACGGACCGGCCCGTGACATCGGCCACCCCGACCTCCAGTGGCGCGGCCAGCCATCGGTCGAGGTCGCCGACAGGCAACGCGGGGCCGCTCCACGACAGCACGATCAGCGCGCCGGTGCCCTCTTCCTCCACCGTCAGGCGGAAATCGCGCGGACCGGCGGCCGCGATCCGTTCGGCCAGCGCGGCGATCAGCGCCACGATCTCGAACCCGTTGCAGCGCAACAGGAGCGGCGCGGCCTCGCCCGTCGCGCTCAGGCCGGCGGCCTCGAGACGCGCCCGCAGGCTGTCGATCAGGTCCGAGGCTCGGGTCATGGCCAGCGGCCACCAGTCGCTGCGCGTCTCGTCATAGCGCTGGCCGAGTTCGGTGATCGCAGCGGTCAGGCTGCCGATCTCGGCCCGCATCGCGGCGTCGAGGATCTCGGCCCCCTCGGGCGCGTCGCCCATGACGCCCATCACGGTCTGCAGGTTCGCCGCAGGCCGGCGCACCCGGTCGAAGATCTCGGCCAGAAGCGCCTCGCGCCGGGCGTGGCCCGCCAGGTCGGCGGTCACGTCCCGCAGCGTCAGCACATAGCCCCCGCCCGCGATCAGGCGCATCCGCGCCGCCAGCATCCGCGGCGCGCCGGTGGTGGCGCACAGGATGTCGGACGCCGCATCGGGATCGTCCGTCTCGCGTAGGCGGGCCAGCGCGTGCCGGATCGGCCCGTCGCGCAGATAGTCGAACAGCGGCCGGTCGAGGCCGGGCTGCGCCGCGCCGGAGGCCAGGAGATCCCGCGCAAGCCCGTTGTAGAAAACCACCTGGTGCTGCGCCGTGCAGAGAAGGACGCCCACCGGCACG
The DNA here is from genome assembly GCA_938028765.1 of uncultured Paracoccaceae bacterium. Lineage (GTDB taxonomy): Bacteria > Pseudomonadota > Alphaproteobacteria > Rhodobacterales > Rhodobacteraceae > CALIZF01. Next base: position 3,285 of record CALIZF010000018.1, on the reverse strand, counting down.
TCCGCCAGCAACGCCTCCAGCCGCGCCTTCTCGGCCGACAGGCGCGTCGTCTCGCGCGCAACGCTTTCGGCCAGGGCGTTGCGCGTCTCGGCCAGCTTGGCCAAGGCCGCCCCGACCGCCGGGGCAAGGTCGCCGAGGTAGCGCGCGGTGGCGCGGTCGATCTCGCCGCCCACCTCGGCATGGGCGCGGGCGCGGATCGCACCGGCCAGCCGCTCGATCGCGCGGGCCACGTTCAGGTCGAAGAGGAACCAGACCCAGGTGACGAGGCCGAGGACCACGAAACCGGCGATCACGCCGCCCTGCACGAAGGCCGGCAGCAGCGCCGGATCGCCCAGACGGCGGTAGCCGACCCAGAGCCCGAGGATCAGCGCCACGATCCCCCCCGCGGCCAGCGCCGCGAAGAACATCAGGATCCGCAGCCTCAGGCTTAGGCGTTCAAGCATCCGCGCCCTCGGCCGGCGGCCCGTCCTCGAGGAGGCGCCGCACCGCGGCGCGCAGTTCCTTCAGCTCGAAAGGCTTCGAGATGAACCCGTCCGCGCCGAGCGCCAGGCCCTTGCGCCGCTCGATCGCCGACCCGCGGGCGGTCATCATCAGGATCTTCACATCCGCCAGCGTCGGGTCGAGCCGCACCCCCTGGCAGATCTCGTAGCCCGACACCTCGGGCAGCATCACGTCGAGCAGCACAAGATCGGGGTGCGTGGCGCGGATACGCGGCAGCGCCTCGGCCCCGTTCGCCACCCGGTCGTGATCGTATCCTTCGCGCGTCATCAGGTAGTCGAGCGCGATGGCGATGTTGTCCTCGTCCTCGACCACCAGAACCCGCTTCTTCGCGCCCTCGCCCGCCATCGCTCATCCTCCGTCGCAGGCCGCCGTCAGCACAGGATCGTCCGGCGGCACGCGGGACCAGGCCCCCTGCACCAGATCGCCGGACTCGGAAAACACCACCCCGTCCACTACATCGATCCGCCGCCCCCCGGCGCAGTCGATCACTGCCCGCATCTCGGCGTTCGGCCGCCAGCGGTGCAGCGCGATCAGCCGCGTCAGCGCGAGATCCCCCGCCACCGGATGCCGGCGCGTCGCGGTAAGGTCGATCACCAGCATCCGCTCGACCAGCGGCGCGGCATAGGTCCAGGGGCGCAGGACCGATGCGGTGCGCGGCGCCTCGACCACCACGAAGCCGGGCGGCAAGCCGGCCCGTGCACGGCCTTCCCAGCCGTATTCCGACCACACCGTGAAACCGATCATCCCCGCGCCCGCCGCCGCCGGCACGATCCAGCGCGGCAGCCATCCGCGCGTCGCGGCACGCAGCGCCATCGCGACGCCGGCGGCCGCCACGGCCGCGACGAAGGCTGCGATCACCTCCAGCATCATGTCAGCGCCCCCTTCCCGTGCCCGAGGGCCGACTGCATCGTGCGCACCACAACGAAGGCATCGCGCAGGTGGCTGCGCTCGAAATCGCCGAGGTCCGACGGCGCAAGGAAGTTGTCGGGCTTGCGCCCCGTCCGCACCAGCGCGGCCTGGTTCTTCAGCCGCGTCTCGGCGATCAGGTCGTAGGCCTCGATCAGGTCGCGCGCGCCCGAGACCGAGATGACGCCGGCCTCTTCCGCCGCGAGGAGACGCGCCCGGGTGTTGACCGGCAGCAGGCGCCCTTGCAGCGCATAGATGCGGCCGAGGTCCACCACCGGCACCACCCCGTTCAGCTTCAGGTCGATGTGGTTGCGCCGCTCGCCCGACCGGATGGTGGCGAACCCGCCGAACAGCCCGAGGGGCGGGCTGTGTTTCAGCGAGTTGGAGATCATGTGCGCAACGAAGATCGAGTTGCGCGAGGCGCGCTCCAGCGTTTCCGCCTGAAGGTCGGCGAAGAGGTGCGCCGCGCCGCCGATCGGTCGCAGGTCGAACATCACCGACGCCAGCATCTGGGCCATCGGGTCGGGGCGGGCGATCCAGCCGTCGAAGTAGCCCCGCCAGGTCGAGACGCGCGCGCGCCACCGCGGGTTGGTCGCCATCATATCGCCGGGGCAGTAGACATAGCCGGCGGCGTTCAGCCCGTCCGAAACGATCGCGGCGAGGCGCGCGAAATAGGCCATGTCGTCGTCGGTGGCGCTGTCGTCCACGAACAGGCAGTTGTCCTGGTCGGACACGCCGGTCTGTTCCTGCCGGCCCTGGCTGCCGCAGGCGAGCCACAGGAACGGCACCGGCGCGGGGCCGAGTTCCGCCTCGGCCATCGCCAAGAGGCGCCGGGTGACCGTATCCGCGATGTCGGTGATCAGGCGCGTCGTCACCTCGTGCGCCGATCCGCCGCCGACCAGCTGCGCGAGAAGCTTGGGGATGCGCGCGGTGATCGCCGCCATCTCTGCGACCGTGGCTGCACCGGCGATGTCGCGCACGAGTTGGGCCGAGCTGATCGCCTGGAACCGCGTGAGATCGGTCTTGGTGATCATGCCCACCAGCCGCCTTCCCTCGACCACCGGAAGGTGACCGATCCCGCGTTCCAGCATCAGGTGCAGCACGTCCGACCCCAGCGCATCGGGCGGCAGGCTGACCGGATCGGGGGTCATCGCGCGCGTCACGGGCTCGTCCGTGTCGAGCCCTGCCGCCACGACGCGGTTCGCAAGGTCCCGCACCGTCAGGATGCCGGCCAGCCCCCCGTCCGGCCCCAGCACCCCGATCGACGACACGCCGGCATCGCGCATCGCCTGCGCGGCTGCGCGCAGCGTGGTGTCGGGCGTGCATGTCACGGGGCGCTGCGCCATCAGGTCGGCCACCTTGCGGGTGGCCAGATCCGCGCCCCGCTCGTGCCCGCGGCCGCGGTTGAAGAACCGCTCGAAGGCGGCATGACTGGCCATCAGGCGCCGGAACTCGGGCGCCGGCAGCATGAGGATCGTGCTGTCGGCCTGCGCACGCGCGGTCGTCACGGCCAGGCCGTCGCGCATCAGCCCCCGTTCGCCGAACGAGTTGCGGGGGCCGAGCAGCGATACCAGCGAACCCGTGCTGTCCAGAACCTCGACTGCGCCGTCCTCGACCAGGTAGAGGCCGGGCAGCGGCTCGCCCTGCAGGTAGATCGCGGTCCCGGCCGCGACGGTGCTGCGGCGGAAGGAACCGGCGACACGCGCCAGTTCGTCCTGCGGCAGGCTGTCATAGGGGTGGACGGTCTGCAGGAACGCCGCAACCGCCCCGGTGCTCGTGTCCATGCGCCCCTCCCCGGGCGTGGATCGGCGGGGTGGCGGGGCCGCTACGGGCGGCCCTGCCTTTGGCGTGGGGCCGGGGGGGGCGCGCCCCCCCCCC